>NZ_FPCG01000011.1 GCF_900116905.1 Micrococcus terreus
CGGGATCGATGCACGGGGCGTCTTCGTCCACTGCCAGGGTGGCATCGACCAGTGCCGTCAGCGCCTGCGCCAGGTGCGAATCGGCGATCTCATATCGTGTCCGACGACCCTCGGGCTCGAAGACGACGATCCCGCAATCGCGCAGGCATGCCAGGTGGTTGGACACGTTCGGGCGTGTCAGGTCCAGATCTCGGGCCAGTTCCGCCGGGTAAGCGGGATGGTCGAGCAGGGTCAAGATGATCCGGGATCGAGTGGGGTCGGCCAGTGCACGACCCAGGCGGTTCATCACGTCGAGACGCGAAGCAATAGTCAGCATGGACTGAACTATACAGCGCGAACTGAACACTCGGTCACAGGCGTCAGCCCAGATCGCATGCCCGCAAGGGGATCCTTCACCGGGACAGCGGCCGACGGCAGGCCGGAGGAATAGGCGTCGCGATAGGGTGCACCCCGCGCAACAGAACCGTTGCGAAAGGTCTAACACCCCAACGCAACAGAGTGGGCCGCCATGCGCTGCCACGGGCCCGTGAACTTCGGTGTCACAGGTAGCGGCAGACATCCTCGGGGGAGCACGTGGCCGGGTCGCCGGCGGCGGCGTCCTCGCGCAGGTCGGCGATCGTGGTGCGTAGCTGCGCGAGCTCGGCGAGTTGCCGGTCGATCACATCAAGGCGGGTGTCGAGCAGGTCGGTGACGTGCCGGCAGGGGGCCTGCCCCCGGTCGCGGATGTCCAGCACCTGACCGATCTGGGCCAGGGTCAGCCCGGCCGCTTGCCCCCGGCGGATGAAGTCCAGCCGGTCGAGCACCTCGGCGCCGTAGTCCCGGTAGCCCGCCGGGGTGCGGTCCGCGGCGGGTAGCAGCCCGACCTCCTCGTAGTACCGCAGGGTCTTGCTCGTCGTGCCCGACGCCCGAGCCACCTCACCGATCCGCATGCCACTCATTCTCCCCCTTGACCTTCCAGTGCACTGGAAGGTCGATCCTGAGGGCGATGAAGGAGGAGTTCATGACGGCAACGGCTAACAGCAGGTCGTATGACCTGGCAATGATCGGGTCCGGTGGGGCGGCGTTCGCGGCCGCGATCCGCGCCACCAACCTCGGCAGACGGGTGGTGATGATCGAGCGTGGCACCGTCGGCGGTACCTGCGTGAACACCGGGTGCGTGCCCTCTAAGGCCTTGCTCGCGACCGCCGAGGCCCGCCACGTCACACTCGACGCCTCCCGGTTCCCCGGCCTGCCGCTCCCCGAAGTCCGGCCGGTCGACATGCCCGCCTTGATCGCCGGCAAGGATCGGCTCGTCGGGTCACTGCGTGGCGAGAAGTACCTGGACCTGGCCACCGAGTACGGATGGGATCTCCACCCCGGGGACGCCACGTTCGTCGGCACACCCAGCGAGCCGGCACTGCGCGTCACCGGCCCTGACGGCACGGTGGAGACGGTCCGGGCCGCGCACTACCTCATCGCCACCGGCTCCAGGCCCTGGGCGCCGCCGGTCCCCGGCCTGCAGGAGGCCGGTTACCTGACCTCGACCACCGCGATGGAACTGGACCACGTCCCGGAGTCGCTGCTGGTCATCGGCGGCGGCTACGTCGCGATGGAGCAGGCCCAGCTCTTCGCTCGGCTCGGCGTCCGGGTCACCATGCTGGTCCGCTCACGGCTGGCGTCCCAGGAAGAACCCGAGGCGTCCACCGCCCTGGATGAGATCTTCACGGACGAAGGCATCCAGATCATCCGCGGCGCGGTGCCCAGCGCGGTCCGCCGCGACCCGGCCACCGGCGAGGTCACGGTCACTGCCACCACCACTGACGGCTCACAGGAACTCCGGGCGGCCGAGGTACTCGTCGCCACCGGGCGCCGCCCGGTCACCGCCACGCTCGGTCTCGACACCGTCGACGTGCGCACCGGCGACCACGGCGAGGTGGTCGTCGACAGCCATCTGCGCAGCACCAACCCGCGCGTCTGGGCTGCCGGTGACGTCACCGCCCACCGTCAGTTCGTGTACGTCGCCGCGGCCCACGGCGCCCTCGTCGCCGACAACGCCCTCACCGGCGCCGGCCTCGAGGTCGACTACCGCCACCTGCCCCGGGTCGTGTTCACCAGCCCCGCCCTGGCCGCCGTCGGGATGACCGAACGGCAGGCCTCCGCTGCCGGGATCCGCTACGACAGCCGTGTCCTGTCACTCGCGCACGTCCCACGCGCGATCGTCAACCGCGACACCCGCGGGTTCATCAAGATGGTCACCGACGCCGACACCGGCCGCATCATCGGCATTACCGCCTTGGCCCAGGACGCCGGCGACCTCGCCGCCGCCGGGGTCTACATGCTCGAGGCCGGCATGACCACCAGCCAGGTCGCCAACCTCTGGAGCCCCTACCTGACCATGGCCGAAGGCCTCAAGCTCACCGCGCAGGCCTTCACCACCGACATCGCCAAGCTCTCCTGCTGCGCGGCGTGAACCTGCCCCGCACACAGGGACACCGATAGGGGACCGCCTCGCCCCGGGGCGCGAGACAAGAAAATGGGCGCCGATCAGCCCTACTTACTGGCACCCCTGCGTATCGGACCTGCAACCACCGGGGAGTTCAGTCGATGCAAGAACTCCCGTCCCAGGCCTATATCTGGACGTCTTCACGACCTCTACGTGCTCGACCCGACGAGGACAGCACTGGACGACGCGATGACCGCCTTGCGGCGCCGCCATGAGGCCGCGGTCCGTTTGGGCCGCGTCACCGCACCACCATGACCACGATCGTCACCACGTAAGCCGCGGCGACCAGACCGATCCCCAGCAGGGTGAGCACCACCCCGCGCCGGGCCGGCCGCTGGCCCTCGTCCGGCCCGGGGCCCTTGCCGTGCTTCGCGGTCATCGCGCGCTCCTAAGACGTTGCTCAAGCATGTGCGGCTCTCGCGAGCGGGCTTCCGTGCCGAGTGCTACCAGCTCAGGTCGTGACAGCCGTCGCTGCCGGCGCCCTCCACCTGCAAGGTGGCATGGGCGATACCGTAACGGTCGCGCAGCACCCGGCGCGCGCCGGCAAGCACGGCGCCGTGGTCCGCGCCCTGGTCAGCGACCAGGTGGGCCGTGGCCACGTTCATCCCCGACGTCAGGGTCCACAGGTGCAGGTCGTGGACCTCCTCCACCCCCTCGACCGCGTCCAGGTCACCGGCGACGTCCTCCGGGTCCACCCCTTCCGGGGCGTGCTGGCCCAGCACCGCGATCACCTGCCTGCCCAGAACCACTGCCCGGATGATGACGAAGACCGCGATGAGCGCCGCGACCACGACGTCCCAGATCGGCTGGCCGGTGAGGATGATCAGCACGCCGGCGACCATGACACCCACCGACCCGGCGGCGTCGGCGATCACCTCGTAGTAGGCGCCCTTGACGTTCAGGCTGTCCTTGGCCCCGCTGCGCAGCAGCAGCATGGAGATGATGTTGATCACCAGGCCGGCGAAGCCGACCGCGAGCATAGCGCCGGAGGCCACCTCCGGCGCGTCGCCCAGCCGGCTGATGGCCTCGACCACCACGTACACCCCGACCGCGAGCATCGCCAGCACCGCCAACGCCGAGGCGAACACCTCGGCCCGGTAGGAGCCATAGGTGCGTCGCCCTGTGGAGTCCGGCCGGCTCGCGATGCGCGTCGCCAGCAGCGCCGCACCCAGCACCACCACATCGGCAGCCATGTGCCCGGCATCCGACAGCAGCGCCAACGACCCCGACACCAGCCCCGCGACCAGCTCGATCAGGAAGAAGCCCGCCGTCAGGGCGAACGCCCCCGCCAGCCGCCGACGGTAGCGGCCACCGGCATGCCCGGTCGCCGGGGCATGGCTGTGTCCCGCCCCCATCAGCCCTGCCCCTCGTGGCGGGCGTGCTCACGGGAGACGTCCAGCAGCATCCGCACATGCCCGTCAGCGAGGCGGTAGTACACCATCCGCCCCTCCCGGCGGTTCTCGACCACCCCAGCGGTACGCAGCACCCGCAGCACCTGGGACACCGACGCCTCCGCGACATCGACCGACGCCGCCAGGTCACACACGCACAGCTCGCCGGCCTCCAGCAACGCATACAGCACCCGGGCACGGCGCGGGTCCCCCAGGAGCTTGAACAGCCCGGCCAACCTGCCGGCCTCGCGCTCGTCGGGGATCCTCTCCCGGGTCAGCGCCACCTTCTCCGGATGGACGGCGGTGACCTGACACGAATCCAACGGCGTCACACTCATGCCACGACCATACACCAATGCAGATGTGCAGATATCAGCAGCGGGAGCCACACACGAGAGGTCAGCAGGTTCTGTATGGTCAGCGCATGCTGACTATTGCTTCGCGGCTGGACGTGATGAACCGGCTGGGCCGGGCGATGGCCGACCCGACCCGCTCCCGCATCTTCATGACACTCCTCGAGGGCCCGAGCTACCCGGCGGTACTCGCCCGCGACCTAGGCCTGACCCGGTCGAACGTGTCGAACCACCTCACCTGCCTGCGGGACTGCGGCATCGTCGTGGCCGAGCCCGAGGGGCGCCAGACGCGGTACGAGATCGCCGACCCCCACCTGGGGGCGGCGATGACCGCGCTGGTCGAGGTGACGCTGGCCGTCGATGAGAACGCCCCGTGCGTGGATGCCACCTGCACGGTGCCCGGCTGCTGCCCGAGCGGGACCGTGGCATGAGGGCGACCACCCACACCCCCGTCGAGGAGCTCGAGACCGACGACGAGCACGAGACCCCGTGGTGGGCTGACCGCGCCGTCCTGATCCCCATCGCCTCGGGGGTCGCGTTCGTCGCCGGGCTGGCCTGTGAGTGGTCCGGCGCCCAGAGCGCGGCGCTGGTGCTGTTCTGGGTCGGTCTGCTGCTCGGGGCCTCCACGTTCGTCCCCGGTGCGCTGCGCAAGCTCGCCACGGGCAAGCTCGGCATCGCGCTCCTCATGACGATGAGCGCCACCGGCGCGGTCATCCTCGGCCACGTGGAGGAGGCCGCGGCCCTGGCCTTCCTCTACTCCATCGCCGAGGCCTTGGAGGACCGGGCGATGGACCGGGCGCGTGCCGGGCTGCGCGCGCTGCTCAAGCTCGTGCCCCAGAGCGCCACCGTCCTCACCGACGGCCATAGCGCGAGCGTCCCGGCCCGTGACCTGGCCGCGGGGCAGGTCATGCTGATCAGGCCCGGTGAGCGCATCGCCACCGACGGCATCGTCCGCAGCGGGCACAGCAGCGTGGACACCTCGGCGATCACCGGTGAGTCCATCCCCGTCGAGGTCGGCCCCGGTGATGAGGTGTCTGCCGGGGCGATCAACGCCGCCGGAGCCCTGCAGGTCGAGGCGACCGCGCCCGGCACCGACAACTCCCTGACCACGATCGTGAGCCTGGTCGAACGCGCCCAGGCCGAGAAGGGGCAACGCGCCCGGCTGGCCGACCGCATCGCCCGTCCGCTCGTGCCCGGCGTCCTGGTCCTGGCCGTGCTGGTCGCGCTCATCGGCTCACTCGCCGGTGACCCGCAGACCTGGATCACCCGCGCCCTGGTGGTGCTCGTGGCCGCCTCCCCGTGTGCGCTGGCGATCGCGGTGCCGATCACCGTGGTCTCCGCGGTCGGCTCGGCCAGCAAGTTCGGCGTCATCATCAAGAGCGGTGCCATCTTCGAACGATTCGGGGACATCGGGCACGTCGCCTTCGACAAGACCGGGACCCTGACCCGCAACCAGCCCACCGTCACCGCCGTCGTCCCCGCCGCCGACGTCACCGAGCAACAGGTCCTGGCCTGGGCCGCCGCGCTCGAGCAGCACAGCACCCACCCCCTCGCCACCGCCATCACCCACGCCGCCCCCACAATCCCCGCCGCCCAGGGCACCACCGAGGAAGCCGGCCACGGAATCCACGGCACCGTCGACGGCGCCGTAGTGCTGGTCGGCAGCCCCCGCTGGGTCGACCCCGGCGACCTCACCTACCGGGTCCGTGACCTGGAGGCCCAGGGGATGACGGTCGTCGTCGTCCACCGCGACGGCGCGGTCGCCGGGGCGATCGGGGTGCGTGACGAGCTCCGTCCCGAGGTCCCCGAGGTCATCACGACCCTGGCGGGCCAGGGCATCGACGTCACGATGCTGACCGGAGACAACGAGCGCACCGCCCGCGCCCTCGCGGCCCAGGCCGGCATCAGCGACGTGCGCGCCGAGCTGCGCCCCGAAGGCAAGTCCGCCGCCGTGGGCGAGCTCAGCGTGCGCCGGCCCACCGCGATGATCGGTGACGGCATCAACGACGCCCCCGCCCTGGCCGCGGCCGACGTCGGGATCGCGATGGGAGCCACCGGCTCCGACGCCGCGATCGAGTCCGCCGACATCGCCTTCACCGGCCAGGACCTGCGCCTGCTGCCCCAGGCCATCGCCCACGCCCGACGCGGACGGCGCATCGTCAACCAGAACATCGTCCTGTCACTGCTCATCATCGCCGCGCTGCCACCCCTGGCCATCACCGGCGTCCTGGGCCTGGCCGCCGTCGTACTCATCCACGAAGTCGCCGAGGTCCTGGTCATCCTCAACGGCCTGCGCGCCGCACGCACCCACCAGCCCACGCGCGGACACTGACCCCCGCGGACCAACGCGGCCCCACTGACCCACCGCCGGCGGTCCGGCGCGCCCTGAAAGGCACCGATGGAACTGCTCACCCCGATCCTGCAGGCGATCGGCCTGTTCGTGGCCACGAACATCGACGACATCATCGTCCTGTCCCTCTTCTACGCCCGCGGCGCCGGCCAGCGGGGCACCACCCGCAAGATCCTGCTCGGCCAGTACCTCGGCTTCGGGGGCATCCTGCTCGCCGCCGTGGTGATCTCCCTCGGGGCCCGCAGCTTCCTGCCCGAGGACGCCCTGCCCTACTTCGGGCTCATCCCCCTCGCCCTGGGCCTCTACGCGGCATGGCGAGCGTGGCGCAACCGCGGTGACGACGACGATGACGAGGCCAAGGTCGCCGACAAGCAGGTCGGAGTCCTGACCGTGGCCGCCGTGACGTTCGCCAATGGCGGAGACAACATCGGGGTCTACGTCCCCGTCTTCGCCACCGCGTCCACCACCGCGATCATCGCCTACTGCCTCGTCTTCCTCGCCCTGGTCGGCCTCCTCGTCCTCGCAGCCAAGTACGTCGCCACCCGCCGGCCCATCGCCGAGATCCTCGAACGCTGGGAACACATCCTCTTCCCGCTGGTCCTCATCGGCCTCGGCATCGTCATCCTCCTCGAGGGCGGCGCCTTCGGCTTGTAGCTCACGCCCGCGGCGCCCGACATCACTGGAAATTCAACGACGACTGACAGAACGTCGCGGTCCTCGGGAGCAAACGCTGTTACCTCTTCTGCGGCGGGAGGGGGAGGTCTGCGGCATGAGCATTGACCGTCCCGTAAGTGGAACCCCCACCGGACGCTCAGTCGGTTGACGTTGATCGACCTCGGCACGCCTTGGACAGCGTCCCGTAGGCCCCGTTATGCCGAGTTCGGCATAACCGGTCTCATGCCGAGCAGCAGATTATGCCGAGATCGGTGACAAGTAGATGCATCGTGCCTGCTCAGAGGCGTTCTTGGTGTTGGGCTGCTCGGCATAATCCAGGCGCCCCGGAGAAAGCGAGGAGGCGGTCTGGGGATCATCCCGCGCGCCATCTCTCGCAGGCGGTGCGCGTCAATCCGCGGGATCCCCATGCGCACTCACCCTTGTCCCTGATCGATCTTCCCGACGAGATCAACGAAACGGACCAACAGGCACCGACGAAGTCGACCGTTATGCCGAGCGGCTCACCCCGAACACCGCTCTGACCAGCAACAAGACGAGCCGCCGGACCGCCACTCGGCATAACCAGCTGCTCGGCATGAGACCCGTCCGGTGGTCCGTCCCGATGACGGGGCGTCATACGAAGCACCCTGGAGAGGTACCTCCGCCGTGCGAGCTGTACCCCCGGTTGGCGCCAAGCGGGTGGGGGCTCCGGGCATTTCTGTCCACTCCACACCATGTCATCGAACACATCTGTAGGTCGGGTGAAGGTGCGTGGCCGCCGTCGGGATGTCCCATCAGCTCACCTGCAGAGTGGTGAGGCAGGTGGGGTCCTCGGCCCCGGTGGAGACCTGCTGACTGCCCGAGCGTCCGTCCACCTCCACGGTGAGCGTGCCGGTGGTGTCCGCCGGCAGCCAGAGGCCCACGAAGCCGTTGGTGTAGGAGGTGCGCTGCTCATCCACCAGCACCTCACCGCGCGCGTCGGTGAACGTCACCGTCATCTCCTGGTCCACCAGTTCCCCCTGGCAGCCGGCCAAGCTGTGCAGGAAGCACTCGTGGGTGGTGGTCTCGAAGGGCGCGACGGAGAGGTAGAAGCGGTCCTCCGCCAACGGCACGGCGAGCTGCTCCTGGCCCACAGTCAGCTGCACGGACTCCGGCGTGACCGAGCCCATCAGCCCCAACTCACGATCACGGTGGGTGTCCTCCAGTGCGGAGACCAGCTCCTCCACCGGCTGGTCTGCAGACAGGCCCAGCTCGGTCAGCGCCTGTTCTGGGGTGGTCACAGCCTGGCCGGCGGAGGGTTCGGATGCTGGCTGCTCCGCTGGCGCGCAGGCCGCCAGGGTGAGGGCAGCCGTGGCAGCGAGTGCGGCCAGAGGAGTTCGCCGGGCGCGTCCGGTGCCACGAGCGCGGGGCGTCAGTGGTGCGGCGGAGACGGTCATGACTCCATTCTCGCCCCCGCGTCCAGTCACCGTCCAGCCGCGCCTGCCAAGGTGGAGACAGACCATCAACCTCAACCCGAAGGAGCACCCCATGGCTGAGATCCTGATCATCGGCGGACACGGCAATGTCGCCCTGCTGGCCACCCCCGTCCTGGCAGAACAGGGACACACGGTCACCTCCGTCATCCGCAACCCGGACCACACGGCCGAAGTCGCCCAGGCCGGTGCCACCGCACTGGTGCTGGACGTGGAGACCGCCACCCAGGACGAGCTCGCCGCGGCGTTCCAGGGCAAGGACGCGATCGTCTGGTCGGCCGGCGCCGGCGGAGGCAACCCGCAGCGCACCTACGCAGTGGACCGGGACGCGGCCATCCGCTCCATGGACGCCGCCGCCCAGGCCGGGGTGAAGCGGTACATCATGGTGTCCTACCAGGGCGCGCGCACGGACCACGGGGTCCCGGAGGATAACCCGTTCTTCGCCTACGCCGAGGCCAAGGCCGCCGCCGACGAGCACCTGCGCGGCACGGACCTGGACTGGACCATCCTGGGTCCGGGCAAGCTCACCCTGGACGAGCCCACCGCCCAGGTCCGCCGGGTCTCGGACAATGAGGCGGAGAGCGGCGAGGAGGCCCGGGACACCTCGCGCGGGAACGTCGCCCAGGCCATTGTCACCGCCCTGGCCATGCCGGAGACTGTGGGTCAGCAGATCGAGTTCGTGGACGGGGACACTCCCCTGGCGGACGCCTTCCGCTCGGCCTGATCCGCCCCGGGTCGCCGCTCTCACGCACTGAGGAGCCCACCATGGCCCAGTTCCTGCTCACCGTCTGGCACGAGCCCGGTGTCCACGCCGCCGGCACCGCCTACGCCTCCGAGGAGGAGATGATGGCCGCCTTCGCCGCGGTGGGGCAGTTCAACCAGATGCTCCAGGACCGTGGTGCGTGGGTGACCGCCGGTGGGCTGACGCCCCCGGAGGAGGCCACCGTGGTGGACGGCACCCAGCCCGACGCCGGCCCCGTCACCACCGAGGGTCCCCTCGCCGAGGCCTCCCATCACCTGGGCGGGTTCTGGATCATCGAGGCCGCCGACCAGGACGAGGCGGTGAACCTGGCGGCTGCCGCGTCCTCGGCGTGCGGCAGCCCGGTGGAGGTCCGCGCCCTGCAGGGCTGAGCCTCGCCCCGGGAGGGGCCGGGTACACTCGGCCGTGACGACAGGGGAGCCCCATGAACGGGGGCTGAGAGTGCGCGAGCAGACCCTTGAACGTCCGCAGCCTCCACCAGCATCCGCGTCCGTCCGGGCGGGCACGTGGCCCGGCTGCGGGAGTCCGCCGCGCAGGACTGGGACGCCGCCGTGGACCACCGGTTCGTGCAGGAACTGTTCGCCGGGACCGTGGAGGACGAGGTGCTGCGCGGTTACCTGGTGCAGGACTACCAGTTCTTCGACACCTTCCTCTCCATGCTCGGCGGCTGTATGGCCCACGCCGACCAGGTGCCCGCCAAGCTGCGCTTCGCCCGCCAGCTGGGCATGCTCGCCGCTGATGAGGACGGATACTTCCAACATTCTTTCGATGAGCTGGGCGTACCCAAGTCCGATCGCACCAATCCCGAGCTCACGGACACCACGGCTGCGTTCCGTCAGGCGATGTCCGAGGCCACCGCCTCCCAGTCCTATCCGCACCTGCTGGTGCTGCTGGTGATCGCCGAGTGGCTCTATCTGGACTGGGGCGAGCGGGAGGTGAAGATGCCCCGGCGGTACGTGCACACCGAGTGGATCGAGCTGCATCGGGGCCAGGACTTCCGGGCCTGGGTGCAGTTCCTGGTGGACGAGCTGGAGCGCGTCTTCCCGTAGGACCCCGCCGCACAGGACCGTCTCACCCAGGTGTGGTGCCACGTGGTGGGACTGGAGCTGTCCTTCCTCGAGGTCGCCTACACCTGAGATCCTTGAGCACCTGGACTGGAACCGTAACCCCCACTAGACTACGTAAACGAAAAAAACGAAAACCCTACGGTGTCCCTCGAGCCCGAAAGCAGGATCCACGATGCGCCCCAGCACGGCCGCTCAGGAGACGTTCTTCGCTCCGGAAAGTCCCGAGACCGGGCAGGTCTTCGACTTCATGGAAGCGCACGCAGCGAAGACCGGGGAACGCCCTGCACCGCAGTTCTTCCTGTCGGGTCCGGAACCGGGGGACCAGGTCCAGCTCCCTCCCGAGATCTGCGAGGTCCTGGTCAAGGCCGTGGGCGCCATGCGCAAAGGGATGGCTGTCACCATCACACCGAGTTCGATGACACTCACCACCCAGCAGGCGGCAGAACTCCTGGGTGTCACTCGACCCACCGTGGTGCGCCTGTTGGATGAAGGCTGCATTCCTTTCGAGAAGCCGGGAACTCATCGACGGATCAAGTTGGAGGACGTGGTGGAGTACAAGGAGAAGCGCCGAGCCGCTCAGTACAGTGCCCTCGACGCGCTCGGCACGATAGATGATGAGGATCGCCACCTAGCGACCGAGCGCACGAGAAGAGCCCGCGCTGAAGCTGCCCGCCGACGCCGCTCTGCCTGACGGGCGTCGGACACAGCAATGTTCACTGCGCTCCTCGACAGCTGTGTCCTCTGGCCGAGCACTCTGCGAGACTCCCTTCTGTCTTTGGCATTCGAGGGCTCCTACCGCTTCGTGTTCAGCGAAGCGATCCTCCTGGAAGTGGAGGTCAACGAAGAGCTGAAACTCATGGACCGAGGCAGTCCACGAGAAGAGTCTCGGAGTCGTGCCACACATCTTGCGCCGCAGATGCGTCTGCACTTCGGGGACTCGATCGTGACCGGATGGGAAGGCCTGGAGGGAACCTTCAGCCTTCCCGACGAAGACGACGAGCACGTGCTGGCAGCGGCCGTGGTCGGAGGGGCTGGCTGCATCGTCACGGAGAATCTTCGAGATTCCCCCCGATCCTGGTTCCGCAGGGTATTGAGATCGTCACTCCAGCCAAGTTCGCCTACGAGACAGTCTCACTTCGTCCAGACCTTGGGCTGGCGGCCGTCAAAGCCATGTCAGCAAGGTCCGGTCGGAATCATGCACCGCTGACCCTCACGAGATCCTGGATTCACTCGATTCGCTCTACGGTCTCCACGACACGACACAGATCATCCGAGATCATCTGGTCTGATCAGCCCCAGCCACCCCACCACGCCTCGAGGTCCGGCTCGTTGCGCAGGGTCTGCCAGCCCAGCTCGGCGAGGTCGATGTGCCGGGTGAGGGTGGGGTCGGCGGTGGCCCAGCGGGCCTGGCGCCAGCAGGCGCGGGAGCTGGTCAGGGTGGCGACCGGTTCAGTGCCGTCGGCACCGTCCGAACCGTCTACACACTCCGTTCCGTCCACGACCTCCACCCGGTCCACGCCCTCGCGCTCCAGCTCGAGCAGCCACGAGCTGACCTCAGCAGGATTCGGCCGCACACCTGATCCGGCGGGGCGGACGGGAACCTGCAGGTCCACGGTCCAGTCGGCGGCGCGCGCCAGCTCGGCCGCGGTGACCAGTGGAACAGATCCGACCGGACGCGTCTGCGCATCGTCAACATCGTCCGGGCGCAGGGTCCGTGGCCTCTGCACGGACCACTGGATCCGGGGGTCGGTCAGGCAGGAGCGGGCCGGCTCCGGGAGCGGCTCACCCGGAGCATCGGCGTTCCGGACGGACACCACCGCGTTGGGCACCGCCTGCAGCACCGCGTCCACGCACAGCACCCCGGCCGCCTGACTCCCCTCCCCCAGCGGGACCGTGACCTCCACGCGGGGGCCGCGGGCCGTCGTCGGGCCCTGGATGCCACCGCCCACCGGGCTGAGGTGACCGGTCAGACCCAGAGCGGAACCGCGCGCGGTGGGGGCGGAGATGCGCGGGGCCAGGACCATGGACTCGCGGTTCTTCACGCGGCGGGCCTCGGCGGGGTCCTCGCGGCCGGCGAAGTCCGGACCCACGTGCCAGCAGACCGCCTCCGGCACGTGTGCCAGCAGTCCGCCCGCGCGCCATAGCCGATGCGCCAGCTCCCAGTCCTCGCCGCCGTAGCCCACGAACCCGGGGTCGAACCCGCCCGCGTCCACGTAGACCTCGCGTGCCATGGTCAGCACCGCGGAGATGACGAATCGGTAGGCGGTGGAGTCCGCGTGCAGCAGGTTCCCCGTATGCGCGTAGGCCTCGCGCAGCCACTCGGGCTCGGTGAGGACGTGGCTGTCCGGGACGGGGTCGCCCGGGCGCCAGCCGGTGTCCAGGAGGCTCTCATCCAGGTGCCGACGGCGGCCGACCACCACCGCCTCCGGGCTGAGCGCGGGAAGTCGGGCGGCAGCCGTGAGGTAGTCCGGCGCCGGGATCATGTCCCCGTCCAGGAACGCCAGCACCTCGCCTTCTGCGGCAGCTGCACCCAGGGCCCGCGCGGCCGAGGCCCGGAAGCCCCGATCCTCCTGACGGACCACGCGCGTGTGGAACGGCAGGTCCGCGGGCAGCTGCGGCGGGTCTGGTGAGCCGTCGTCCGCGATGATCAGCTGCGTCCGGCTGGCCGGGTGGTCCTGCGCGGCGAGGGCGGAGAGGAGCAGGTCCAGTCCGGCCTGGTCCCGGTAGAAGGGCACGACGACGGAGATCGCCGGAGCGCGTGCCTCACCGGGCGCGGGGATCAGGTGGGTGGGCTGGGCGAGCTGGTCCCAGCGGTTGCCGGGGACAGGCTGGCCGCGCAGGGACGGGGAATCGGGCGGGAGGGTCATGACAGGGTCTCCGTCAGGAACTGGAGCAGGGCGCCGGCGCAGTCCTGCGGACCGGGAGCGAGCGAGGCCGAGCTGTCCAGCCAGGTCAGGCCGGGGTCGGTGGTGGCGGCGGCGATGCCAGCGGTGAGGGCGGGCAGCGGGTCCGCGGTGGGCTGCACGGCGAGCGTCCCGGGACGCAGGCGGTCCATCTCCTGGGTGTAGGTCCCGGCGGGGACGATCGCCCGGCGGCCCACGGACATCCAGCTGGCCAGCGAGCCGGACGCGGAGACGTTGCGGTGTGCGGCCACGGGGATGCCGGCGGCCAGCAGTGCGGCGTCCAGGTGCTCGTCCGCCACGAACCCGGTGGCGCGGAAGGACAGCCCCAGGGCCTCCGCCTGCTCGGTGAGCTCTCCCACGAGGTGGTCGTGACCGGCGGCGACCGGGCCCAGGGCGGTCACCCGGGAGGGCAGCTCGGCGGGTGAGCCGGGACGGGACTGCTGCGAGCGGACTGCGGCGAGCGCCTGCAGGGCCTCCGCGTGGCCCTTGCCGGGGTAGAGGAAGCCGAGCACCACCACGTCCTGGTCCAGTCCGGACAGCTCCTCCGGCAGCTGCCTGGCCCAGGCGGCGGGGTCGGTGCGGGCTCGGTGGACGGCGTCCGGGTCACGCCGGTCCGGGACGGGCAACGGGACCACGGTGATCCGCGGGGCCGACTCCGATGAGGCTGCTGGGCCGGATGCCGCCGTGCCCGAGCCGCCACCGTGCTCAGTCAGGATCCGCTCCAACAGGGTCCGTTCGTGCGCGCTGGAGACCACGATCCCGGCGGCCCACTGCGCCAGGTCGGCATAGGCGGCTGCCCGTGCGGCGTAGCGGGCGGCACCCTCGGCCGGCTGCGGGACATCATGCAGGGTGAGCGTGGTGCGGTTCCCCTCCAGGGCCTCCGTCAGCAGGGCGACGGCCTCCCGGGGAGTGTCCCCGAAGAGGGAATCGGTCACATCCAGGTGCACCGCCACACCGCCTGCACGGTTCCCCGCGGACCACTCGCGCAGCCCCTCGGCGTCCGGCAGGTGGACCAGGTCCACAGATCCACCCTGCCGGATCAGTTCCCGCGCGGTGGCCAGCCCGTGCCGCACCACGCCGTGCCGCTCCGGCCCGACCGCGAGATAGACGAGGCCAGTCAGATCGGTCCGCCCGGTTCGTCCGGGGTCGGCATCCAGCCCACCGCTCACGCCATCAGTCCCAGCTGCCGCATCAGCTCGGCATGCCGCTGCACACCGGTTCGCACGGCCTCCGGGTTCTCCCGGTACCAGCCCAGGTGGGCCTGACGGACCTCGGTGTCCGGGACCTCACGTCCGCCCACCACCCAGTGCTCTCGCGCCGGACCCTCCAGGCCCAGTCCGTCCAGGATCTGCTGTTCGATCGGGGCCAGCACATCGCCCAGCATCACCCGGTCCGGCACCGCCACGGACGGGTCCGCGCCCAGCTCAGCACGCACCTTCCCGGCGAGCAGCGCCAACACCGTGTTGGACGGGTGGTTGATGGTGTGGAACCCGGGCTCGTCCAGACGCGCCAGCTCCTCGGTCACGGTCAACGTGCCGTGCGCGGACTCGCGGGCGCGCAGCCGGTCCAGGGAGTCGGCCGCCAGGCGCTGAACGGTGCCCGCCGTGAGCGGAAGCCGTGGGGCACCCCAGGTGTCCTCGCCCTCGTCAGGTGCGGGGCCGTCGTCGGGAACCGCCTGTCCCTGATGCACACCGAACCCGTGCACGCCCTCCATCCCCAGTTCGGCCGCCGCCTGCGCCAGGGTGCGCAGGTCGTGGTACGGCACCACGGGCGGATCCTCGTCCGGACGGTCCGGGTGGCGCACCGTGACCTGCCAGGGGAACAGGCCGGAGTCGTAGAGCACCGGGATGCGCACCTGGCGGGCGCCCTCCGGCAGGAGCTGGGCCAGCTGATCGGTGCCCAGCGGCATGCCCCGGTAGTCGTCCGCCACGGGCTGGGCCACCAGGACCGTGGTCTGGGCGAGCAGCCGCTGCAGGTGCGGCAGGTCCTCCGGGGTCATCTCGAACACGGGCGGGATGCGCACGCTGGGGGGCAGGGCGAGATCAGGACGAGAGGTGATCAGCTGGCGCAGCGCCTCGGCCTGGCAGTTGCCCAGCACGATCAGCACTCCGGACGCGCCGGACTCACTGGACTGGGCAGCAGGCAGTGGCTCGAGCCCGTAGAAGTGTCCGTAGTGGCGTCGCCGGCCCTCGTCCACCGGTGGGGTGTGGGTGGTCATGTCCACAACAGTAGGCTGGAGATCAGCGTTCTGATAGGAGCCCCGATGAACCCCGCCATCCCGAACACCCCCTCGCCGGATGCACCGGTGAATCCGAACATCCCGGCCCTGGGCGGCCAGGTGACCCAGCTGCCCACGCAGGTCACCGTGCAGCCGGTCCCGGCCGGGCACCCCTACGCGCAGCACATCCTGCCGGTGGACCTGGAGCCCTCCTACACGGTGCTGGTGGACCCGAAGGTCCCGGACGCGCCCGAGGGGCAGTGGTGGCCGCCGCGCGCGCTGGACGCCGACTGGCTGCTCGAGGACCCCACCCACCTGCCGGACATCCTGCACGTGCACTTCGGCTTCGAGCACTACTCCCCCCTGCAGCTGCGCCGTCTCGTGGAGGTGCTGCGCCAGGCCGGCTCCGCCCTGGTGATCACCGTGCACGACCTCGAGAACCCGCATCTGACCGAGCAGAAGGCCCACCTGGACCGGCTGCAGGTGCTGGTGCCCGCCGCGGACGAGGTGCTCACCCTGACCGAGGGCGCCGCCCAGGAGATCCAGCGCCGCTGGGGCCGGCACGCCACCGTGGTCCCGCACCCGCATGTGCTGCCGCTGGAGCAGCTGCCCGTCGCCCCGTCCACAGGCCGGCGCCGCGCCGCCACCCCGGAGGATGAAGGGCACGATGACGGCCAGTCCGGTTTCCCGTTCACCCTCACCGCGGGTGCCCGGCGGCAGGCCCCCACCTCCGGTGACACGGTCACGATCGGCGTGCATGCCAAGGACCTGCGGGCCAATGTGGATCCGATCAGCGTGATGGACGGACTCCAGGCCACCCGGGACCTGCTGAAGGCCCAGGGGATCGAGGCCACCGTGCGGTTCGACGTCCACCGCGGTGTGCAGCGCCGCGGCATGCTGGAGATCCTGCAGAAGGAGGCCGCGGCCCGGGACATCCAGGTCTGGGAGCACAACCGCCTCTCGGACGACGAGCTCGCCGCCGACCTGCTCAACCTGGACGTCTCCGTCCTGCCCTACGGCTTCGGCACCCACTCCGGCTGGGTGGAGCTCTGCCGCGACCTCGGCGTGCCCGTGGTGGTCAATGACGTGGGCTTCGTGGCCGAGCAGGCCGCCGCGCCCACCCCCGGGGCCCCGGCAGACGCCGTCTCGCCGATCGGGGTGTTCACCACGGCGGACCCGCAGTCCATGGCCGCCGCGATCGACCGACTGCTGGATCAGCGCGGCCGGATCCACCCCGCCACCCGGGAGGCCCGTGCCGAGCAGCGCGAGCAGATCGCCGCCGTGCATGACGAGGTCTACAACCGCGCCCTGGCCGTGGCCCGCTCCCGCGCCGCCGCCCGGTGAGGCTCTCAGGCGGGGAGGCTGACTGTTCGGACTGGTCGGACTGTTCGGTCCTGGTCATCACCGGGGGGCGTGACGCCCACCTGGAGCGCGTGGTGCGCGGGCTGGAGCGGGCCGTGCCGCGCCCGGCCGAGGTCGTCGTCGTGTTCATGGACCAGCCGGACGGGCAGGTCCCGGAGACGGACCTGCCCGTGGTGGTCGGCCATGTCAACCCTCCAGACGGCGGCGGGAGACTTCCGCTGGCCGAGGCCAGGAACGCTGCGGCCGAGTTGGCCACCCGGGCGGTGCTGGTGTTCCTGGACGTGGACTGCATACCGGCGCAGGACGCCGTCGGGCGACTCTGCCGGACGGTGCAGGAGCATCCGGGGTCGCTGGTGATGGGCACGCCTCGGTACCTGGAGCCGGACTGGCTGGCGCGCGGCGGGGCGAGTGTCGGCGGTGCCGGGTCCGGGGCAAGCGGCCCGGGTGCTGACCCGGACCCACTGCTGCGGGAGCTGTCCGTCCTGCATGCCGCACGGGCCCACCTGGCCGAAGGTCCCACGCAGGACTGGCACCTGGTCTGGACGCTCGTGCTGGCGGTCAGCGCGGCGGACCACGCACGCCTGGGCGGATTCGACACCGGATTCAGCGGCTACGGGGCCGAGGACACGGACTACTCCTTCCGAGCCCGGGACGCCGGGCTGGCCCTGAGGCACTGCGGTGCAGAGGTCTTCCACCAGCACCACGGCGTCTACCGGCCACCGCTGCACCATGTCCAGGACATCGTGGTGAACGCCCGGCGGTTCCGCCAGGTGCACGGCGTGTGGCCCATGGAGGGCTGGCTGGAGCAGTTCGAGGACCTGGGCCTGGTGCGCTGGGACCGGGAGGGTGAGGTGCTGGAGTTCCTGCG
This sequence comes from Micrococcus terreus, assembly GCF_900116905.1. Lineage (GTDB taxonomy): Bacteria > Actinomycetota > Actinomycetes > Actinomycetales > Micrococcaceae > Citricoccus > Citricoccus terreus. Next base: position 17,881 of record NZ_FPCG01000011.1, read on the forward strand.
GGCCCCCACCGAGGCCGAGCTGACCGCCGCCCGGGATGACCGGCGCGCCTACTGACCGGAACCGCCCGACAGACCGGCTCGGGGAACCTGCGGAGCGCATTGTTCTCACCGCTGCAGGGCATTCTTTCGATCTGCGCATAGGTGACACATGGTGAGCTGAGTCACTGTACGTTCGTCAGAGTCTTCCGCACCGTGAACCGAGGAGCCCTGATGAGCGCATCACCTGCTGTGGTGAACCAGCCCACCCCCCAACAGCGCCGGACCACCATCCTCGCCGCCAGCGTGGGAACGGTGATCGAGTGGTACGACTACATGGCCTACGCCTTCGTCGCCGTCACCCTCGCCGCGGTCTTCTTCCCCGCAGCCGACACCGCCACGGCAGTGCTCTCGGCCCTGGCCGTGTTCGGCGTCTCCTTCCTGTTCCGCCCGCTCGGCGGAGTGGTCTTCGGCCACATCGCGGACAAGTTCGGCCGCCGCCCCGCGCTGACCATCTCGGTGATCGGCATGGCCATCGCCTCCGCACTGATCGGCCTGCTGCCCACCTACCTGGCGGTCGGGATCGTGGCACCCATCCTGCTGGTGCTGCTCCGTGCCCTGCAGGGCATCGCCGCCGGCGGCGAGATGGCCAGTGCGGCCACCTACGCCTCGGAGGCCTCGGACACCCGCCGTCGCGCCTTCGACGTCAGCTTCGTGAACCTGGGCCTGGTGATCGGCACCGCCCTGGGCGCCGTCGTCGTGGGCCTGCTGTACGCAGGCCTGAGCGAGGAGCAGATGCTCGAGTGGGGCTGGCGCGTGCCCTTCCTGCTCTCGGTGCCGCTCGGCATCGCCGCCATGATCATCCGCAGGTTCATGGAGGAGTCCCCCGAGTTCGATGCCCTCAAGAAGGACAACAAGGTCAAGAAGGCCCCCATCCTCCAGGCCTTCAGCGAGGCACCCGGCCGCGTCATGCTGGTCACCGGACTGAACCTGGGCTCCTTCGCGGCGTACTACATCGTGTTCACCTATATGTCCACGTGCTTCCAGACCCAGGGGATCATGACCGCCGCACAGGCCTCCTGGTCCTCCGTGGCCTCCCTGGTCGTCGCCGGCGTGTTCATCCCGTTCTGGGGCCGGATGTCAGACCGCTTCGGGCGCAAGCCGATCTTCCTCTTCGCCACGGCGTCGCTGACGGTGCTGTCCTACCCGCTCTTCCTGCTGATGAAGCAGGGCTTCGTCTTCGCCATGGCCGGCCACATGGTCTTCGGCATCCTGGAGGCCGCGTACCTGGGCGTCTACCTGGCCGCCTACACCGAGCTGTTCACCCCGGCCCTGCGCGTGTCCGGGATCGCCATGGGCTACAACATCTCCTCGATCATCGCCGGGGGTCCGGCCGCCTACGTCTCCCAGTGGCTGATCGGGGTCACCGGGATCGCCGAGGCCCCGGCGTTCTTCGTCATCGCGATGACCGGTTTCAGCTTCGTGGTCTGCCTGGTGTGGTATCACGAGACAGGGGGCCGACCGCTTCCCGGACAGCGCATCCAGCAGCCCCAGCGCGAGCCCGTGCACACCTGATGCCGACCCGACCCACCATCCCGAAGGACAGCAGATGAGCAGCTATCACACCCTGAACCCCGCCACCGGCGAGCAGCTGGCCACCTATGACACGCTGACGGACGAGCAGGTCGAGCGACTGATCGACCAGGCCGTGCAGACCAGCCGGACCTGGCGTCAGGTGCCCCTGGACGAGCGTTCCCAGGCACTGACCCGCATCGCCGACCTGTATGAAGAGCGCGCGGAGGAGCTGGCCCAGACCATCACGCGGGAGATGGGCAAGCCGATCACCGCGGCCCGGGGTGAGATCAAGACCGTTGTCGGGATCTACCGCTACTACGCCGAGCAGGGTCCCGGCTTCCTGAAGGACGAGAAGATCGATGTCCAGGGGTCCGGATCCGCCTACATCCGCCGGGAGGCCATCGGCGTCCTGTTGGGCATCATGCCCTGGAACTTCCCCCACTATCAGGTCGCTCGCTTCGCAGCGCCCAACCTCCTGCTGGGCAATGTGGTCACCATCAAGCACGCCGCCAACTGCGGTGCCTCGGCCCAGGCGATCCACCAGCTGATGGCCGATGTCGGCCTGCCGGAGGGCGCGTACACGAACCTGTTCGCCACCCATGACCAGGTCGAGAGCCTCATCGCCGACGACCGCATCCAGGGCGTCTCCCTGACCGGCTCCGACGGCGCCGGTGCCAAGATCGGTGCCCTGGCCGGCAAGCACGTGAAGAAGGCCGTGCTGGAGCTGGGCGGATCCGACCCATTCATCGTCCTGGAGGACGCCGACCTGGACGAGGCCACCACCGGCGCCGTGATGGGCCGCCTGGTCAACACCGGACAGACCTGCACCTCCTCCAAGCGGTTCATCGTGGTCGACTCCGTGTACGACGCCTTCGTGGAGCAGTTCGTGGCCAAGATGTCCGCTGTCCAGCCCGCTGACCCCACCCTGGAGGACACCCTGGTGGGGCCGCTGTCCTCCGCACGCGCCCGGGACGAGCTGCACGAGCTGGTCGAGGACGCCGTGCAGAACGGCGCCACCGTGCTCACCGGCGGTGCGCCCGTGGACGGACCCGGCTCGTTCTACCAGCCGACCATCCTCTCCGAGGTCACCGAGAAGGCCCGTGCCTACCGGGAGGAGCTCTTCGGGCCCGTAGGAGTGGTCTACCGCGTCCCGGATGAGGAGGCCGCGATCCGTCTGGCCAATGACTCCCCCTACGGACTGTCCTCCTCCGTGTACTCGACGGACATCGAACGGGCCCAGGCGGTCGGCGCCCAGCTGGAGACCGGCATGGTGTGGGTCAACAGCACCTCCAAGTCCTCCGCGGAGCTGCCCTTCGGCGGCGTCAAGCGCTCAGGTTTCGGCCGCGAGCTGGGCCAGCTGGGCATCGAGGAGTTCGCCAACCGCAAGCTGATCCGCATCCCGTGACATCCACCGACCTCGCCGACCCCACTGGCCCCACCGAGAGGAGCGGTCGATGACGACCGTACGCAGTTTCGCCCAGCTGTCGGCTGAGGACACCCACATCCAGGAGCACTCGCTCGAGGTGCCGGAGCCGCAGGGGCATGAGGTCGTCGTGGACATCAGCCACGCCGGCGTGTGCCACACGGACATCCACGTCCGAGAGGGTGGCTATGACCTCGGTTCAGCCGGCTGGATGTCGATGACCGACCGGGGTGTGAAGCACCCCTTGGTCATGGGCCACGAGATCGCTGGGACCATCAGTGCCGTCGGACCCGATGTCACGGACCGCAAGGTCGGTGACCAGGTCGCCGTCTACCCCTGGCTGGGCTGTGGCGAGTGCGCGACCTGTGCGGACGGCCACGAGAACCTGTGCATGCATGCCTCCCGCATCATCGGGATCATGCGCGCGGGCGGTTATGCCGAGCAGGTCTCGGTCCCGCATGAGAAGTACTGCGTACCCCTGGACGGTGTGGATCCGGCCTGGGGTGCCACCCTGGCCTGCTCGGGACTGACCGCCGTGGCCTCTGCCGACCACGTGCTGTCCATGACCGCCCTGGAGAAGGATCTGCCGGTGGCCGTGATCGGTGCCGGTGGCGTGGGACTGATGTGCGTCGCCGCCCTGCACGCCCAGGGTCTGACGAACATCGCCGTGCTGGACCGATCGGACGCCAACTTCGAACGAGCCCAGGAGCTCGGTGCCCGTCAGACGATGCTGGTCCAGGACGAGACCACACCGGACGACGTCAAGACGGCGCTGGGAGACACCCCCGTCGCGGTGATCGACGTGGTCAACTCCGGGACCACCGCCACCTTGGCGTTCAACACCGTGCGCAAGAGCGGACGGGTGATCCTCGTGGGGCTGTTCGGCGGGGAGATCGTCCTGCCCACGGTGCTGTTCACGCTGACTCAGAAGTCGATCGTCGGCAACTACGTCGGCGGACTGCAGCACCTGCACACCGCGCTGTCCCTGGCGCGCGAGGGACGTCTTCCTCGCATTCCCGTCCAGGAGACGCCGATGACTGCGGACTCCGTGCAGCAGACCCTGGACGACCTGGAGGCAGGCCGCTCCCGCGGACGGACGGTGCTGACCGTCTCGAGGTGATCTGCTGATCTGCTCCGCAGACGAGAACGGCTCGCCCCCAGGTGGGGGCGAGCCGTTGACGCTTCAGGGGGTCAGTCGATCACCAGAAGACGGCGAGGGCGACGTTGACCAGGGTCAGACCGCCCACAGCGTGGGCCAGGCCGGTGGAGACCGGCTGGTCCTTGGCGATCTTGCGGCGACCGATGATGGCGGCCACCAGCACGGCGATCAGCACGACGAGCTTGACGGCGATCTTGATGTGGTTGACCTGACCGTCGCCCATCTCCAGCAGGCCGACCAGCGCGACGCCGGTGACCAGCTGGATCCAGGCGCCGATGTGCTGCCACTGCAGCACGGTGGGGTTGCGGAAAGTGGCCAGCCAGCCGCCCAGCAGGGCGGCGGTGCCCACGAAGTGGAGGAAGAGAACAAGGGAGTGCACGAAGTCCATCCTTCGAGCGTACCGTCGTCTCGACAGCGTGTCGAAAAGACCTGCAGTCAGGGTTAGGATGGCCCCGACTCAGGAGGAGATCCATGCCCCGCATCAGTGAGGCCACCGTGGCCGAGCACCGTGCAGCCCGCGAACGGGCGCTGCTCGACGCCGCCCACGAGATCCTGCTCGAGACCGGGGAGGCCCCCGGGCTGCCCCAGGTGGCCCAGCGGGCCGGCCTGGCTCGGACCAGCGTGTACCAGTACTTCGCCTCCAAACAGGACCTGCTCCAGGCCATGGTCCGGGACATCTACCCCCGGTGGACCGAAGGCATCACCGCCGCCATGGCCGCCGCCCCCACCGAGGCCGACCGGATCCTGGCCTATGCCGTGGCCAATGTGCGGCTGGTGGCCGACGGTGCCCACGCCGTGGGCAGCGCCCTGGCCGCGCTGGCACCCGGCGAGGAGCTGGACGAGCAGGCCACCCGGATGCACCGCGAGGTCCAGGAGCCGCTGGTCCAGACCCTGACCGCACTGAACGTGGACTGCCCCGAGCAGGTGGCCGAGCTGATTAACGCGGTGGTGCACAGCACCGTGATGCTGCTCGAGTCCGGTCAGAGCGTGGACTCCGCCCTGTCCCACCTCCACGTGGTCCTGGGACCTCTCGTTCGCGAGCACGGGGGCACCGGCGCAGCCGTCTGACGGGCCAGTCAGCGGCGCCGTGCCACCCTGTCCACGAGCTCTTCCCAGCGGCGTCGGTGCTCGGCCGGCTCCGTGAGCAGCTGGTGGGCCAGTCGGTCTGCCGCAGCGGGGTCGGCGAGCGCAGTTCGGACGGCACCAGCCCAGTCCGCCTCGGGGTCCGCCCAGGCACACCACGGCACACCGGCCTGGGCCTGGGCGGCCTGGGCGAAGCGGAGCTGTTCATCGAACGGCCGCACCTCCGGGGCCAGCACCAGGGGGCGGCCGCTGCGCACCGCATCCACGCTGGCGTTGTGCCCGGCGGAGACCACCACCAGATCGGCCTCGGCGAGCCGGGCGGCCACGCTGTCGGTCCAGCCGTGCAGGGCCAGGTTCGGCGGGGTTGCTACGGTCTGCGGCTCGACCACCGGACCGTACACCTCCCACTGCGCCGCCGGCACCTGCTGGGCCGCGCGCGCCAGGTCGGTGAGTCGCACGCCCCCACCCCCGGTCCCGGTCACCACGGCGATGCGCGGCACCGCCGCCGAGTCCAGCCGCTGCGCCGTCCCCGCCCGCTCGCTCAGCCTGCCGGTCACATCCGGGGTGCCCAGGTTCACGGTCTTCTGGCCGTACTGCTCCAGCCAGCCCGGATCCTCCAGCCCCGCACCGTAGTAGGCCACCAGGGCGTCCACCTCGGCGTACAGCAGCCGGTGCGCGGCATCGGTGCGGTCTCCGTGCATCCTCCGGTGGATCACCGGGTAGCCGGCCAGCCGCAGGAACAGGGCGGCCTCCACGGACACGTCCACCACCACCACGTCCGGCTGCACGCGCTGCGAGGCCGCCAGCAGGGTGCCGAATCTCTGCTGGATCTGCGGTCCCACCGGGGTCCAGTGCAGCGCGGAGCTCGCCGGCTGGCGATGGCCGTCCACCAGATCAGAGGGCAGGGGCACGACGTCGGCCCCGTCCGGGAGCATGGCCACGGCACGTGGGTGCGCCGTCACCACGGTGACGTCGAAGGCGTCGGCGCCCATCAGGGTACGGGCATGGTGGACATGGCCGGCACCGTGCTGGTGGGCGTAGTAGAGGACACGGCGTCTGGCGGTGACGGCGCTGCGAGTCATTGGGCGGTCTGGATCGCGCTGTACCGCGGCGGATCCACGTCTCGGGGCCCCTGGTGCGGTTCGATCGTCTCGCGGGTCTCCATCAGCATGCGCTGGGTGAACGAGGTCGGGCCGGGACCGGGGCCGGTCAGCATTCCCGCGCTCTCGCCGGCCTCCTGCAGCACTCCGAGGTAGGTGTCCACCATCAGGTCGGAGCTGAACCGCCGGGACCAGGCGCGCACCTGAGCCCGCTCCCGAGTTCGGGCGACCTCAATCGAGTCCGCCAGGGAGCGTGCCGAGTGGTGCACGGCGAGATCACCGGCCTGCGGGGCCACGATCTCTCCCATGGATCCGGCCAGCAGCGCGGCCACGGGGGTCCCCATGGCCATCGCCTCCACGGTGGCCAGCCCGAACGGCTCGGCCCACAACGGTGTGGAGAGGTAGACCTCGCCGGAGGCCAGCAGGTCCGGCAGCCCCTGGTGGTCCAGATGCCCCCAGTAGACGGTGTCCGGGCCCAGCAGGGGCTGGATCCGCTCCCGGTGGTAGCTCGGATCGGAGACCGGACCGGCGAAGTGCAGCTCCATCCCGGCCAGGCGGGCCGCCTCGATCGCCACGTGCAGCCCTTTCTCCTCGGTGATCCGTCCGGTCCAGACGGCTCGCCCGGGGACGGGTGCGACGGTGCTGTGCCAGTGGGCGAGCTCGATGCCATTGGGGACCACGGCGATCCGAGGCAGTCGATGCCGCCAGGCCAGCGCATTGGAGGCAGACACGGAGAGCCACCGGTGCCCGGGCGGGGCTGTCCACTGCGGATCGTCCAGGACCTTGAGCACCGAGGCCAGGGTGGCGGGAGTGTGCAGCACGGTGACCATCGGCAGGCCTCGCAGCAGCCGCAAGGGAGCGGCCGAGAGGGAATTGTTCAGCACCACCTGGGCGTCGCTGTCCAGGATCATCTGACAGGCCCGTTCGGCACCCTGGTCCAGCTCATCGTCGAGCGGCCCCGGCAGGACGTCTTCCCTGCCCTCGGGATGCACCTCCAGCACCGGGATCACCGTGGCTGAGACCTCGGTCCCCTCCCGGGCGTAGACGGTCACCTCATGTCCACGCCGGACCAGGTGCTCCACCGTCATGGCGGTGTGCATCTCCAGTCCGCCGGCGAACGGCGACCGGATCGGATGGAGCATGTGGGTGAGCACGGCGATGCGCACGGGACGACCTCTCTGCGCTCGACCCTGAGCACCGGATGAGGCGGCAGGGCGGGCGCTGGATGCATCAGTCGAGTCACTGTGGTTCAGCGGCCCGGGGGGTGTCTGACGGTGCATCACGGCCCGTGACACACCCTCTGACAGTAATCCGAGCGCCCTGCGGTGTCGACATGGTGAGACCGGGAGATGACAAGCCCCCCTGTGAGACTGCTAATCTCCATCTGCACCGGGGCCACGGACCGAGCGGCGCACACCCCCTTCGGCGCCGCTCCGGCAGCCGGTCACGGCTGTCTACACGGTGACGGCGCGGGTGTCGCCCCCCTCCGATGCCCGCGTCGGAACTGTGACCGCCCCGACCTCTAGCCTGGAGACCGTGACCTCCCCCGACGCCCCCACCCCCTCCTCGACGTCCCCACGATGGACTCTGCCCTCCGGCACCACGGTCCAGGGCTGGATCGATGACCGCTCGGCCTCCCACCGCACCAGCAGTTCCGCGGCCGTCTGGCGGGCCACCGGGATCCCCTATGCCCACGCGGACCGGTACTGCCCTCCGGAACCGGCACCGGCCGTCGTCGGGACCCTGAAGGCCACCGCCCTCTCCCCCGCCTGCCCGCAGCGTGACCTGGCCATCCTCGAGGGCGCCGCGCCCGCGAACCCGCTGGGGGACCTGACGCAGGACGAGCACTGCCAGCACCTCTCGGTCACCGTCCCGGCGGGCACCGATCCGGGCGAACGGCTGCCGGTGATGGTGTGGATCCACGGCGGGTCCTATGTGGCCGGCGCCGGGGACCAGCCTCTCTACGGCACCCACGCCCTGGTGGCCGAGCAGCGCGTGATCACGGTGAACGTGACCTACCGGCTGGGCATGTTCGGGTTCCTGGGCGTGCCGGATGCAGGCATCCCGGCGAACCTGGGACTGCTGGACCTGATCGAGGCGCTGCGCTGGGTGCAGGAGAATATCGCGGCGTTCGGCGGGGACCCGCAGAACGTGACGGCGTGGGGCGAGTCAGCCGGGGCGGACGCGGTGTCGCACCTGATGATCGCCGAGGGCGCGCAGGGGCTGTTCCGCCGGGCGATCATCCAGTCCGCGCCGTTCGGGCTGATGCGCGGGCGGGAGGCGATGACCAACGCCCTGGGTGCCGTGGCCGCCGAGGTCCCCGCCGACGCCCCGCCGGAGGAGCTGCTCACGGTGCAGGAGCGGATCGAGCGCACGGCACTGCGGTTCGGGCTGCGCGGGGCCATGCCCTTCGGCCCGGAGTACGGCCACCACCCGCTGCCTGCTGCGGCGGACCTGGATGCGGCCTGGGCTCAGGCGGCCCGGCGTGTGGACGTGCTGGTGGGCTGGAACGCCCGTGAGGCCTCCCTGTTCACCCCCGGCGTGCAGGGCGTGAAGGTCCTGCCGGACGTGCCCCTGGTGGGCCGGGCCGCTCATGAGGGGCTCGTCCGGCTGCTGACCGAGTCGATCTACGGCCGGGGTGTCCGCGCGTTCCTGGCTCGGCATGCCCGGGCACGCGGGAACGGGTACCAGTACCTGTTCGACACCGGCTCAGACCACCTGCTGGACTCCTCCCACGCCGCCGAGCTGCCGATGCTGTTCTGGGACCGGGCGGTCTGGGGGGCGGCGGAGTCGCTGAGCGAGGTGGACCGGGACGACTACGAGTCCCGCGCCCAGCAGATGCGTGCCGCCTGGGCCACCTTCGCACGCACCGGGCACCTGCCCACGGGGACGATTCCGGGTGTGATGACCGTGGAGCGAGCGGGCTGATCAGCGCCAGCCACTGCCCGGTGTTCGAGTGATGCCGTCCTGTCGCTGAGCAGGTGCTGATCCTCGCGGTAGCGACGTCACGGCATCATTCGCCGCCTCCGGACACCCTGAGAGAAGAGCCCGACGCCGGCCCGGTCCAGCAGGCGGTCGGCGCACCACATCAGGGCGGCCAGGGCCACGAAGAACGCGAGGATCGCGCCCACATAGACCATCACCCCGCCGTACCCCATGCGGGGCACGTCCAGGATGCTGTACGGATACCAGTCCAGCCACGGACCGCGCAGCAGCGTGAACCCGAGCCAGCCCAGCGGCAGGACCATGGAGAGTCCGATCGCCCGCCAGGTGACCTGACCGCGCGGACCGAACACGATCCACAGCAGCGGCGTGAGCACCGGGGTGACGATGTGCTGGAGGGTGTCGTTGAACCGCTCGATCCCCACCAGCGTCTCCTCTCCGCGCAGCAGCAGGTTGAAGACCACGCCGGTGATCACGATGCACACCACCCCGGCGATCCGCAGCGCCTGGAACCAGGTGGCGGTGCGGCGCGGGTTGATCGCCAGCAGTAGCGAGGTCAGCCCCACCAGGAAGTTGGAGAGGAAGGTGAAGTAAGTGGGCTGATTGACCATGTGCTCCCAGCCGGCCTCGAACACCCCGGAGAACCCGGCATTCGGTGGCAGGTCGGAGTCCTTCCAGGAGCCGATGTGGAAGGAGAGTCCGTTGCCGCCGAAGGACAGCAGGGCGGCGAGCGCGAACGCCACGCGCGAGGCGAGGTGCGAGCGCTCGTCTCCGGCCGTCGTCGTGACCCTGCTGTCCATGGCTCCAGTATGACCTCGGCCAAGTGTCCTGCGCGCCGTGCTCCTAGGCTGGGGCAGGGGACCGCCGAGATGAGGAGAGCAGCATGAGGATCGGGATCGTGATCGGGTCGGTGCGCGAAGGGCGCTTCGGCGAGGGCATCGGCGCGTGGGTGAAGGAGCGGGCGGACGCGCTGGCCGGCGAGCTGGGCGCGGGCCAGGAGGACGTGGAGTTCGAGCTGCTGGACGTGCTGGAGTTCAACCTGCCGATCATGCGGGTGGAGAACTGGGCCGAGCGCCCGGACGCCCCGGAGCAGGTGGTGCGCTGGCGGGACGCCGTGGCCGCGTGCGACGGCTTCGTCTTCATCACCCCGGAGTACAACCGGACCATCCCCGGTGCGTTCAAGAACGCCTACGACCTGCTCTCCACCGAGTGGCGGCACAAGCCCTTCGCGCTGGTCTCCTACGGCGGCGCGGGCGGGGTGCGCGCCCAGGAGACCTGGCGCGTGGTGGCGGCCGCGTATGAGATGGTCGACGTCGGCGCCTCGGTGGCGCTGATCCGTCGCCTGGACTTCCCGGACGGGCACTTCGAGCGCACCGACCATCACGACCGCACCCTGGGCACGGTGCTGACCCGACTGGTGGAGCTGACCCGGGCCCTGGGTGCGGCGTGAGTGGCGTGCCGGGCAGTGCCGGGGACCTGGGGCACGCAGCTCCCCCGCCGCCGGTCCCGTTGCGCACGGAGCGATTGGTGCTGCGGTACGTCCGGGAGGATGACGCCGAGGGCCTGCGCCGGTACTACGGCCGGGAGGATGTGACCCGGCACCTGCTGGACGGGCCCTGGGATGCCGAGCACGCCGTGGACCAGGCCCGGTACCGATCCGGACGGAAGCACATCACCCAGGCCGGGTTCGCCACGGTGCTGGTGGCCGAGTTGGCTGACGGTGCCGAGGCCGGTCGACTCGTGGGGGACATCAGCCTCTGGGCGGTGGACGACTCGCTCTCCCACGGGGAGGCCAGCTGGGTGATGGACCCGGAGCTCGGCGGTCAGGGCTACGCCACGGAGATGGCCCGGGCCGTGCTGGATCTGGGCTTCAGGCACTACGGCATGCACCGCATCCAGGCCCAGGTGGAGTCCCGCAACCAGGCCTCAGCCCGGCTCTGCGAGCGCCTGGGCATGCAGCAGGAGGCTCACCTGCGCCGGAACTGGCTGATCAAGGGCGAATGGACGGACACCCTGGTCTACGGGCTGCTGGCCGAGGAGTTCGCGGCGGGCGAGACCTGAGTCGTCCGCTGGACCCAGGGCTCAGGCCGAACGGCCGGTCCGAGCCAGGACCTTCTGCTGACGCGTTGCATCGACCGGTACCTCGACCGGGTCGTTGAAGATCCCCGGCGCGTAGGCGTGCTCTCCGAAGCCCTCGATCGCCTGTTCCACAGCATCCAGCTCGGCCTCGGTCAGCTGCTCATCCCGCCCCTGCGAGCGGGCGATGTCCCAGCGGTGCACGATCAGGTCGAAGCCGTAGAAGCCCAGCAGGGTCCGGCCCACGGTGGAGGGTCCGAACGGGGTCTCCATGCTCTGCGCGGCGAAGTCCTCGTCCCCGATCAGCGCGGCCATGGCGGCCTGGTGCTTGATCCACTGCTGCTCGGGCTGCTCCGGCTCGCCGTCCCACAGGGGGACCTCCCGCCCGTGGCGCTCCACGAACTCGCGCTGGGTCTGCATCACGTGGTCCAGCACGTCTGCGGCACCCCAGCCCTCGCACGGACTGGCGGCGGACCAGTCGGTGACGGACTCGACGACCGCGGTGAACGGCTCGGCGGCGGCGGTCCAGGCGGCGGCGAGGTCTGAGCGGTCCGAGGGTTCGTTCACGGCGTCCTCCAGCGGGTCGGCAGCCTCTGCTGCGTCAGGGCAGGGTGAGGAGGTCGTTGTAGTCGATCGCCTCCGAGAGCCAGTCTGCCAGGGCCTCGGCGTCCAGCACAGCGGTGTCCACCCGGATCCAGCTCGGTCCCATGCTCTTCTGGCCCATCCGCGCGGGCTCGGCCCCGGGCCGGCCCTGCAGCAGCGCCGAACGGTCCGGATCCACCCGGACCAGCAGCCCGTCCGTCCCGATGGTCACCGCCAGGGCACCGCGCACCATGAACGCCCGCTGGCCGAACATGGTCTTCTCCTGGACGTCTCCGGCCACATCGGTGCGCCCGGCGATCATGGTCCGCAGCAGGTACTCGGCCTGGGACGGACGCAGGCCAGTGGAGTCGGGGCAGTCGGCGCGCGTGGTCACCCCTCCATGGTGTGCGCCCGGACGGGGGCTGGACAAGGGCCTGCGGGCAGGGAGACTGGAGGGATGACCGAGGCATGCTGGGCAGGACGGATCGAGGAGCTGGAGCAGGCCATCCTGGAGCTGCTGGAGGAGCGTGCCGAGGATGCGAGCATCTGCCCCAGTGAGGCGGCCCGCCGTGCGGCCGCCGCCTCCGAGGACGGCACCCCCTGGCGGGAGCTGATGGACCTGGCGCGCGCCGCCGCCCGGCGTCTGGCCGACGAGGGCGTGATCGAGGTGACCCAGGGCGGACAGCCGGTGGACCCGGCCGCCGCCCGTGGACCCATCCGCCTGCGGACGGCGACTCAGTCCCGGTCCTGAGGGGTCTCCTCCAGCACCTGGACCATGCGCGGGCCCGGTTCAATGACGACGACGTCCGACCCTGTGTCCACACCGTTCCTGCGGAACGCACTCAAGACCGCCGCGATGACCGCATGGGTGGCCGCCTTGGTCTCCAACTGTGTGGCTCCGGACCAGAACCGCAGGTCGATGCCCACCGTCGTGGTGCCCACGTCGGTCAGCAGTGCCCGGGGTGCGGGCTCGGGCAGGACGGACGCCACCTCGAGCATCGCGGCCTCGGCGATCCGGCACGCCCGCGGCAGATCCATGGCATCATCCACATCCACTCGCACGGTGGTCCGCACCTGCTCGAACCCCGTCTGGACGGTGACCACCTGGGAATGCAGCACGGCGTTCGGGATCAGGACCAGTCGACCGTCGAACGTCCGCACCGAGGTCGAGGTCAGCCCCATCGCCACGATGGTCCCCCGATGATCCTCCACCTGGATCTGGTCCCCCACCCGGAACTTGTCCCGCGCAAGCATCACGATGCCGGCGAACATGTTCCCCAGCACGGTCTGGAAGGCGATGCCCGCCGCGATGGACACGACTCCGACTCCGCCCAGGATGTCCACCGGACGCACCGAGGGGAACACGATCGCCAAGGCCGCGAGCAGGCCCAGGGAGAGACCCAGCCAGAAGCCCAGGCGGGAGAAGACCGCTGCCGCAGCCTGGCCTCGGCCCCGCCACCTCATGACCCCCAGCACTGCCAGGCGTATGAGCAGGCCGAGGACGAGGCCGACGGCGATCGCCGCCAGCCCCAGCCCGAGGCCGGCCCAGGTGACCTGCGGCAGGTTGATCACCGGGCCAGGATCATCTGTCACTCGCTGGTCTCGCCCGTCACCACCAGGCTGGCCCGGCCGATGGTGTGCCCGAAGACGTTGAAGCCGAAGAAGGTGCCCGTGGCGTCCTTCTCGATCCCCAGGTCCTCGGTGTCCAGGGCGAAGACCACGATGAAGTAGCGGTGCGGCCCGTGCCCAGCGGGAGGTGCCGCGCCCATGAAGCCGGGGGCGCCGCCGTCGTGGTCCAGCTGGAAGGCACCCTCCGGCAGAGCCGAGCCGTCAGCGGAACCGGCCCCCTCGGCCAGCTCGGTCACGTCCGCGGGGATGTTGACCACGGACCAGTGGCGGAAACCGGTCATGGTGGGGGCGTCCGGGTCCACCACGGTCACCGCGTAGGACTTGGTGCCCTCCGGGGCGCCGGACCAGGACAGCTGCGGGGAGACGTCCTGGGCACCCTCATGGCCGGAGCCCTCCGAGTACTGCGCGGCGGGCCACTCCTGACCGTGCTGGACGGTGGTGGAGGTGACGGTGAACTGGGGGACGTCCTTCAGGCGGGCGAAGGGATCGTTGCCCTGGATGCCGGTGGGATCGATGCTGCTCATGCTGCTCCTCTGCTCGGGGGTCAGGTGATGCGGTGCTCACTGATGAGCCTGGCAAAGCGGGGTGCGGCCGGTCAATGGGGCCTCGGGGCGGCGGATCAGCCGCAGCATTGCCACCGTCAGCAGGATCTGGGCGGGCACATAGGTGCCGATCACGATCAGGGTGCGCACCGGTTCGGGGACCTCGGCGGCGAACATGGCGATCGCCAGGGTCATGTCCGAGACGATGAACGCCAGCCCGCCCACCAGGCCCACCCGTCCGCCCGAGGTGGCCAGCACCGCCATCAGCGCGAGCACCACGCCGTAGACGATCACCGGGACCGTCAGCGCGGCACCGGCGGCGGGCACCACCACGGCCAGCCCCACCACCAGCAGCGCCAGGTGGATCAGTGCGCCCGGACGCCCCAGCCAGCTGGCCCTGCGGTCCGGCCACAGCGCGGCGATGTACGCCAGGTGCGCCACTAGGAAGGAGCCCAGCAGGATCAGGAAGCCGTGCCCACCCTGTGTGTCGCCCACCGCGGAGAGCAGCAGTCCAGCCGCCCAGAGCCAGCCGCGCCAGCTGCTCAGACCCCCCGCGAGCACCAGGCCCACCACCAGCGGAGGCGTGTAGAACCACCGGGCCGTGTGCATCCACTCGGCGCCGGTGGCCTCACCAAGGATGTTCACCGCCATCGCCACCAGGGACACGGCGGCGCAGATCCAGAACGCGCGGGGAAGCGGGGGGACGGGGGCCGCGGAGGGTCCAGCGAGGCGTGGGGTCATGAGGGCATCCGTCCCGACGACGTCGCCTCCGGGGCGGCCGCCGCGCCTTCCAGCGGGGCGAAGAGACCGCTGACGATGCCGACCACGTCCCGCAGGGCCGGATTCTCCTCCCCGGCCCGCCAGATCATCCGCACCTCCAGGGGCTGGTCAGCGCCCTGGATGGGCAGGAACACCACGCCGTCCGAGGTGACGTTGTCCCGCACCGAGTCCATGGTCAGGGCGCATCCCATCTGGGCGCCGACGAGCACCACCTGGGTCCAGGAGTCCGGTGTCGTCTGGGTGACCCGGGGAACGAATCCGGCCTGCATGGCCAGCGAGCGCAGCCTATTGGAGAGGGCTGACCCGGAATCCCCCGGCAGGGCGATCCACTGCTCCTCGGCCAGGTCCTTCATGCTGACGGTGCTGCGCTGGGCCAGTCGGTGCTGTGCGGGCAGTGCCACCATGACCTGTTCCCGAGCGATCACCCGGGAGGCGATCTCCGCCGGCAGATAGTCCCACCGGCCGATCACCAGGTCCAGACTCCCGTCCAGCACCCGCTCCAGACCCAGGTGGGAGAACTGCGAGCTGTGCAGTTCCAGGACCACCCCGGGGCGGCGAGCTCGGACCTGACGGGCCAGCTCGCCGACCTTGCGGTTGATGGAGGCACCGGCGAAGCCCAGCCGCACGCGGCCGATCCGTCCGGCCACGGCATCCTGGACCGCGTCGCGGGCCTCCTGGGAGGCGTCCAGCAGCCGCTGGGCAGGTTCCAGCAGGGCTCGTCCGGCCGCGGTGATGCTCACGTGCCGCGTGCTGCGTTCGAACAGTTCGGCCCCCAGGGAGCGCTCCAGCTGCTTGATGAGTCGGCTCAACGGCGGCTGGGCCATGTTCAGCCGGGCGGCGGCGCGACCGAAGTGCAGCTCCTCAGCCACCACGAGGAAGGCCTGGGCCTGATGGATGTCCATGGGATCATTCCACCACAGGTATCAGTTAGTCGAGTAGTTTGTATTGGACAACACCTAATGCTGGTGATTGGGTGAACTGAGGCACACCTCTTCCTGACGAGCAAGGACTCCTCATGACCGCACCCTCACCGCAGTCCGGCTCGGCGCCCCCTGATGCCCTGACCGGCGGGACCGGACCGCTCGCCGGAGTCGTGATCGCTGACTTCAGCCGCGTGCTGGCCGGACCGTACGCCACCATGCTGCTGGCTGACATGGGGGCGACGGTGATCAAGGTCGAGAGCCCCGCCGGAGATGACACGCGCACCTGGATCCCCCCGCACCGGGACGGCGTGAGCACCTACTACCTCTCGGTGAACCGCAACAAGCACTCCGTCGTCCTGGATCTAGCCGACCCGCAGGACCTGGAGACCGCCTACGCCATCATCGACCGGGCAGACGTGTTCGTGGAGAACTTCAAGCCCGGCGGCCTGCGCCGCTTCGGCCTGGACGCCGAGTCCGTGGCCGCCCGTTGGCCAGACCTGATCCACGCCTCCATCACCGGGTTCGGCACAGCAGGAGGAGCCAACCTGCCCGGCTACGATCTGCTGGCCCAGGCGGTCTCCGGGTTCATGTCCACCACCGGCGACCCCGACCGAGATCCCCAGCGCGCGGGCGTGGCGATCTTCGATGTCGTCACCGGGCTGCACACCGCCGTGGGCATCCTCGGCGCCCTGATGGAACGGCGCGACTCCGGTCACGGACAGCACCTGGCCCTGGACCTGTTCTCCTCCGCCCTGTCCGGGCTGGTCAACCAGACCGCCGGATACGCCGCCGCCGGCAACGTCCCGCGGCGGATGGGCAACGACCACCCCAGCCTCTTCCCCTACGGACCCTTCCCCGCCGCCGACAAGGACCTGATCGTCTGCGTGGGCAACGACTCCCAGTTCCGCCGGCTGGTCACCACCCTCGGCGTGCCCGAGCTGGCGGAGGACCCGCGGTTCACCACCATGGCTGGCCGCAATGAGCACCGCGACGAACTGCGCCCGCTGCTGGTGCAGGCCCTGTCCGCTGGGACCGCCGAGCATTGGCATCAGTGCCTGCAGGACGTGGGCGTTCCCTGCGCGCCCATCCTGGGGATCGACGAGGGGGTCCGCTATGCCGAGTCCCTCGGCCTGGAGCCGATCGTCCAGGTCGGCACCGGAGAGGACACGGTTCCCCTGATCAAGCATCCGGTCACCTACAGCCGCACGCCGGCCACCTACACCCGGCGTCCCCCCGCCCTCGGTGCGGACCAGCAGTCCGTGCTGGCCTGGATCCAGACCACACCACCCATCGCCGCCGGCAGCGCTGCGGCGGCCTCACCCCGTTCGACCCGTTCCACCCAGGAGACGCCATGAGCACCCAGCCCCTGCCCACCACCGCGGTGATCGACCACCCGGACTTCTTCGACCTGGACTCCTCCCTGACCGAGGACGAGCGAGCCCTGCGGGACAAGGTCCGCGCCTTCGGACAGCAGCAGGTGGAGCCGATCATCAACGAGTGGTGGGAAAAGGCCGAGTTCCCCACGCCGCTGATCCCCGGTCTGGCCGAGCTGGGCATCATCGGCACCTTCATCCCGGGCTACGGCTGCCCCGGGCTCTCCCGCAAGGGTGCGGGCATGGTGGCCCGGGAGATGGGCCGGATCGACGGTTCGGTGAACACCTTCCTGGGTGTGCACTCCAACCTGTGCATGGGAAGCATCTACATGCTGGGCAACGAGGAGCAGCGTCAGCGCTGGCTCCCGCCGATGTCCCGCCTGGAGAAGACCGGCGCCTTCGCCCTGACCGAACCGGACCACGGCTCGGACTCGGTCTCCCTGGAGACCTCCGCCCGCCGCGATGGCGAGCACTGGATCCTCAACGGGCACAAGAGGTGGATCGGCAATGGCCACGCGGCGGACGTCGTCGTGATCTATGCCCGGGACGAGGCCGACGCCCAGGTGAAGGCGTTCGTGCTGGAGAAGAACGAGGACGGCACCTACCCGGAGGGCTACCGCCCCGAGGTGATCACCGGGAAGTTCGGCAAGCGCGCGATCCTGCAGGCCGACATCGTGATCGAGGGGCTGCGCATCCCGGAGGAGAACCGCCTGGAGCAGTGCGAGAGCTTCGCCGGGGTGAACCGGGTGCTCAAGGCCACTCGCGGCGGGGCCTCCTGGGAGGCGCTGGGCCACGGCATGGCCGCCTTCGAGATCGCCTCCCGCTACGCCCTGGAGAGGGAGCAGTTCGGCGGTCCGCTGGCCGGATACCAGCTGGTCCAGGAGAAGCTGGCGACCATGCTCTCCGATCTGACCACCATGCAGCTGATGTGCAACCGGATGGCCGAGATGGCCGAGGCGGACACCCTGACCGCCGCGCAGGCCTCCCTGGTGAAGATGACCACCTCACGCAAGGCGCTGGCCATGTGCCGTGAGGCCCGGGACATGCTCGGCGGCAACGGCATGCTGCTGGAGCGGCACATCGGCCGACATCTGACGGACATGGAGGTCATCTCCACCTACGAGGGCACCGACTCCATGCAGGCGCTGATCGTGGGACGTGAGATCACCGGGATCTCCGCGTTCACCCGCTCCCGGCGCTGATCCGCCCGGCTGTTCCGACCGACTGTCCCGCCGAGCCAGAAGCAGTGGTGACCATCGCGGCTGATGCCCGCCACTGCTTCCGGCTCGACACCCCTCGCCAGGCCCCGGGCCGAGGCGGCAGGCTGGGGGGATGAGCGAGCTCCCGGACACCCCGAACGCCCCCGCCGCCGGCACCGACCATGCGGCCCTGGCGGTGATCGGCAGCGGTCCAGCAGGGGTCAGCGCCGTCCGCGCCTACCTGGACGCCGGCGGCCCAGGTCCCGTGGTGATGCTGACCTCGGACTCCGATCTGCCCTATGAGCGGCCGCCCCTGTCCAAGGAGGTGCTGGCCGGGCACGCCCCCGCCGAGGGCCAGCCGATCCAGGGCAAGGGCCTGCCGGACGGTGTGGAGCTGCGCCGCGACACCACGGTCACGGACGTGGACCTGCAGGCGCACACCCTGCAGGCCGGCGGGGATCGGCTGGGCTTCGACCGGCTCATCGTGGCCGCCGGGGCCTCACCCCACCCCCTGCCCACCGCCGAGCCGGACGCGGAGATCCACCTGCTGCGCTCACTCGACCATGCCCAGCGCCTGGTGACCTCGGCGCAGCACGCGCGCTCCGCCGTCGTGATCGGCTCCGGCTTCATCGGCTGTGAGGCCGCCGCCTCACTGGCCCGGCGCGGCATCCAGACCACCCTGGTCAGCACGGAGGAGGCGCCCCAGCTGAAGCGGCTGGGCCGCCAGGCCGCCGAGAAGATCACCCAGTGGCTGGTGGGGCTGGGGGTGGAGGTGCGCACCGGCGTGCGCGTCTCCGGCGTGCAGGCTCCGCGCACCGTCCACCTGGACGACGGCATCACCCTCTCCCCGGACCTGGTCCTGGCCGCGGTGGGTGTCACCCCGGGCGGTGGACTGCTGGAGGGGACCGAGGTGATGGTCCATGAGGGCCGCGTGGTGGCCGATGAGTTCCTGCTCGCCGTGCCCGGCGTCTGGGTGGCCGGTGACACCGCCCGCGCCCATCACGGCCTGGCCGGACGGCCGCTGCCGGTGGAGCATTGGGGAGATGCCCTGGCCATGGGCGAGATCGCCGGCTTCAATGCGGCGCAGGACGCCCAGGGGCACGACGACGGCGCCCGGGCCTGGGAGACCATCCCCGGCTTCTGGAGCACGATCGGTGAGCACACCATCAAGCACTCGGCCTGGGGCGACGGCTTCGAGAGCGTGGAGTGGGTGGAGCGCACCGGCGGGTTCACCGCCTGGTATGGCGATGCCGAGGGCCGTCTGGTGGGGATGCTGACCTACAACGCGGACGACGACTATGAGCGTGGACAGGCGCTGCTGGAGGCCGGAGCCACCGTGACGGAGGCCGCCGCCGGTGACCGACCGGAGTCGGACGGAGACGGAGCGGGCGAGGCCGCTGAATAAGCCAGAAGAAGTGGCGGCCTTGGTGCCTGATGGCCGCCACTGCTTCTGGATGAACGGAGCCGGAACGGTCCAGACGCGCAACGGCCCCCGCGGAACAGTGTGAGCTGTTCGGCGGGGGCTGCTGTACGGCGTGAGACGGTGCGTCCGGATCAGTACCGGGCGGCGGTGCCCAGCATGTTGGTGGGGTTGTAGTCCACCGCGGTCAGGGAGACGCCGGTGACGGGGTTGCGTGCGTGGGCGATCTGGCCGTCGCCCACGTACATGGCCACGTGGTAGATGCCGGAGGCCGAGCCGTTGTTGGACCAGAACACCAGGTCGCCCACCTGCAGGTTGTCCAGGGAGACGTACTGGCTGGCGCCGGTGTACTGGGCGCCGGAGCCACGCGGGATGGACTTGCCGGCGGCGGCGAACGCCTGCTGGGTCAGGCCCGAGCAGTCGAAGCCGTACGGTCCGTTGCCGCCCCAGCTGTAGTAGGTGTTCGGGTCGGTGGCCTTGGCGGTGGCGTAGTTCGCGGCCACGGCGTTCGCACCGGTGGCGGTGGAGGCCGTGGTGTAGGAGGCACGCTGGATACCGGTGCCCAGGGAGACGCCACCGGTGGAGCCCGAGTAGCTGGTGGACGCGGTGGTCCCCGTGGAACCGGCGTAAGTGGAGCCGGAGGTTCCGGTGGAGGTGGAGGCTGCAGTCGAGGTGGAGGCGCTGCGGGTGGTCTCGCCGCTGTAGCTCCAGGTGTTCTGCTGGGAGTAGCTCGAGCTCGAGACGGCGGCATCGTTGGCGGCGGCCGGTGCCACGCCGGCGATCGTTGCTCCGGCCAGCGTGGCCAGGCCTGCGGCTCCGGCGGCCAGGGAACGGCCACGGCGGGAACGGGCGGCAGACTGGGCTGCGGCCTCGGCCTGGATGCGTGCACGACGGGTGGGGTAAGTCATGGGAATGATCACCTTGATAGACAACGGATGGTCGTTCTGGGCGGCCTGACGGCGCAGTGCTGACAGTCGTCGGGTCCGCCCTGAGGCAGTACCACTCCGCGTTACCAGAACGTGATCTACGGTGACATGTCTGTTATCGATTCGCAACACTTGGCGACGCCTGGTGGAACCCTGAGTGTCGCCTGACAACCGCGATTCCACGACGGATCGAGGTGCCCGACCCTACACGCCGAGCCCGTGCGTGACCATTTCGTGATCTTTGTCATGGTTCGTCGGCCAGCTCGTCCCCTCTGCCGAAACCAGTACCCGGGACGACCATTGCGCACTCCGGCACCCCCTGCTCAGATGAGCAGATGGAACAGACTGCCCCCACCACCCTGCGCGCTGACGTGATCGTGGTCGGCGCCGGTCTGGCGGGCCTCGTCGCCGCCACCGAGGCCGCCGACGCCGGCCGCTCAGTCCTCCTGATCGACCAGGAAGGGGAGCAGTCTCTGGGCGCACAGGCGCACTGGTCCCTGGGCGGCCTGTTCATGGTGGACACCCCTGAGCAGCGCCGCCTCGGCGTGAAGGACTCCCTGGAGTTGGCCCACCAGGACTGGTTCGGCAGCGCCCAGTTCGACCGCCCCGAGGACCACTGGCCCCGCGCCTGGGCCGAGGCCTACCTGGACTTCGCCGCCGGCGAGAAGCGGGCATGGCTGCGCGAGATGGGCCATCGCATCTTCCCCGTGGTCGGCTGGGCCGAGCGCGGGGACGGCACCTCCACCGGCCACGGCAACTCGGTCCCGCGCTTCCACATCACCTGGGGCACCGGTCCTGGAGTGGTGGAGCCCTTCGAGCGCCGTCTCCGGCAGGCCCACGACGACGGCCGCGTCACCTTCGCCTTCCGGCACCGGGTGGACGCCCTCCTCCGGGAGGAGGGGGCCGTCGTCGGGGTGGCGGGGACGGTCCTGGCACCCGACGATGCACCGCGCGGGACGGCGACCAACCGGACTGCCGTGCGGGACTTCGAGGCGCGCGGGCAGGCGGTGATCGTGACGAGCGGTGGGATCGGCGGCGACCTGGACCTGGTGCGCCGTGCCTGGCCGGAGCGGCTGGGGACCCCGCCTCAGACCATGGTGGCGGGCGTGCCGGCGCATGTGGACGGACGGATGCTGGGGATCAGCGTGGAGGCCGGGGCGAGGGTGATCAACCCGGATCGGATGTGGCACTACGTGGAGGGTCTGCGCAACTGGGATCCGGTGTGGGAGAACCACGGGATCCGGATCCTGCCGGGCCCGTCGTCGCTGTGGCTGGACGCGGCGGGGAACCGACTGCCCGCGCCGTACTACCCCGGGTTCGACACCCTGGGTACGCTGCGCCACCTGCGCGGCACGGGCTACGACTACTCGTGGTTCGTGCTGACGCAGAAGATCATCGAGAAGGAGTTCGCCCTCTCCGGGTCCGAGCAGAACCCAGATCTGACCGGGCGTGACGTGAAGCTGCTGGGGCAGCGGCTGAAGAAGGGCGCCCCGGGTCCGGTGGAGGCCTTCAAGCGGCACGGGCAGGACTTCGTGGTGGCCGAGACCGTGGAGCAGCTGGTGGCCGGGATGAACGAGGTGGCCGACGCTGATGCGCCGCGACTGGAGGTCGGAGCAGTGCGTGAGCTGATCGAGGCGCGCGACCGGGAGATGGGCAACCGCTTCACCAAGGACGCCCAGGTCACGGCCCTGCGCGGGGCACGGTCCTACCTGGGTGACCGGCTGATCCGGGTGGCCACACCGCACCGACTGCTGGATCCGAAGGCCGGGCCGTTGATCGCGGTGCGGCTGAACATCCTCTCGCGCAAGACCCTCGGCGGACTGGAGACCGACCTGCAGGGGCGGTGCCTGGGACCGGACGGTGCCGTGGTGCCCGGACTGTACGCCGCGGGCGAGGTCGCGGGGTTCGGCGGTGGCGGGATGATGGGCTACAACGCGCTGGAGGGCACGTTCCTGGGCGGCTGCCTGTTCTCCGGGCGGGTGGCCGGGCGCGCTGCGGCGGCACTCTGACGAAACGCACCCCCGCCCCGGAAACCCACCGCCCCGTGGCGCGGTGACGTTCCGGGGCGGGGGTGAAGAACGGCGGGGTCGGCCGGGCGGGGTCAGTCCGCGGTGACCACGACCTTGCCAGCGGCGTGGCCGCTCTCCACGGCGGCGACCGCCTGGGCGGCGTCGTCGAGCGCGAATCGCTGTGTGATCACGGGAGCGAACCGCCCGTCCGCCACCAGCTGGGCGACCTGGGTGTAGACCTCCGTGGTGCGACGGCGAATGACCCCGGATCCGCCGAGCTGTGCGGCCTGGGCGGGGTCGGCCACACTGCGGATGGCACCGGGGATGCGCAGCAGGGCGGCGGCCGAGCGCAGGGTCTCCCCGCCCACAGAGTCGATGACCGCGTCCACCCCATGGGATCCGTGCGAACCCTGGCGCCGCACGGCGGTCTCCCAGTCCTGGTGACGGTCCACCGGGATGCCGCCGAGAGACTCGATCAGCTCGGCCTTCTGCGCGGAGGCCAGTCCCAGCACGGTCAGACCCCGGTCCCGGGCCATCTGGAGGACGCACGTCCCCACGCCGCCCCCGGCACCGAGCACCAGCACCGTGGCACCGGCCGGGAGGTCCAGCTCGTCCAGGGCGTCGTACGCCGTGCCGCCGGCCACGGGGAGGCAGGCGGCCTGCTCGTCGGACACGCCCTCCGGCGTCCTGGTGGTGCCTGCCGCGTCCAGCAGGACGTGGGATGCCAGCGCCCCGGTGCCGGCCGCCGTCGGGCCGAAGACCCGGTCCCCCACGCTGACGTGACCCACTCCCTCACCGAGCTCCACCACCACGCCGGCGGCCTCGCGCCCCACGGCCATGGGGAACTGCACCGGGATGCTGCCCTGGCGGTCCCCGTTGCGCACCTTGATGTCCGCGGGGTTCACGCCGGCGGCGGTCATCCGGATCAGCACCTGTCCGGGGCCGGGCCGCGGGGTGGGGACGGTGAGGTGCTCAAGGACCTCGGGGCCGCCGTAGCGCTGGAAGCCGAACAGGCTCATCTGCTGGGTGTCCATAGGTCCAGTCAAGCACCCACGTCCTGGCCGGACCAGGGCGCCAGCTCCCTGCGCGGACCGCGCCAGCCGGACTGCAGCCACCGGTCATGGCTGGCCACGACGACGGCCCCCGGGTAGTCCGGAATGCTCGCCTCCAGCTGGGTGGCCAGCAGGAGGGAGAAGTGGTTGGTGGGCTCGTCCAGCAGCAGCACCTGCGGAGGGTCGGCCAGCAGGACCGCCAGGTCGAGACGGCGGCGCTGCCCCACGGAGAGCTCTCGCACCCGGCGGGTGTGGTCCCGGCCGGCGATCAGTCCGAAGGTGCTCAGCGGGACCTTTTCGACCCGGTCCGCTCCCACCCGCCGCGCGTAGGCCTCCGCCACGGTCTCAGCGCCGTGCTCCGGTCCGTCCTCGGCGTCCTGGCCCAACAGACCCACGGTGAGGCTGGAGGATGAGGCGAGGGAGCCGTCGTCGGGAAGGAGCCGACCTGCCAGGATGCCCAGGAGCGTGGACTTGCCGGCCCCGTTGGGCCCGGTGATGAGCAGTCGGTCCCGGGCCCCGATCGCCAGAGACGTGGGGGCCAGCCGTCCGTCCAGGTGCACCCCCGTGGCGGTCAGGACCGGACCGGTGGCGGCGGATCCGGACGCGGACGGACCTGGGGACGCCGCATCCAGCCCGGAGAAGCGCAGCACCTCCGGCGGGCGCCGGACCTGGGTCTCCTCGAGGCGGTTCAAGGCTGTGGCGGCGTCGTTCACCCGGCGGGAGACCACCTTGGCGTTGCGGTCGGCGTAGAACTTGCGGGCGGACCGGGCCTCGGTGCGCGGGCCCCGGGAGGCGTTGCCCACGGTGTGGCTGGCCACCACCTCGGCGCGCAGGCGTCTGAGCTCGGCCTGCTCGTCCCGGTGGCGCCTCTCCCAGCGTTCCCGTGCGGCGATCCGCTCCAGCAGGTAGTCGGTGTAGCGCCCGGTGAACCGGGTCAGTCCGTGCCCGGAGGTGGGTCCGTCTCCGGCGAGCGCCGCCTCCACCGCCCGATGCTCCCGCGGCGCCGGGTCCAGGTCCAGCAGGGTGGTGGCGACCTCGTCCAGGAAGGCCCGGTCGTGGCTGGCGATCAGCACCGGGCCGGTCCAGCCGGTCAGCAGATCCACCAGCAGGGCGGTCCCGGCGGAGTCCAGGTGGTTGGTGGGCTCGTCCAGCAGCAGGGTGTCCGGGCGGCGCAGCAGCAGCCAGGCCAGGGACAGCCGGGAGAGCTGGCCGCCGGAGAGCTCGGCCGCGGTGCGGGTGCGATCCAGGTGGGCCAGGCCGAGCCCCTGGACCAGGCGGTCGGCGTGCCGGTCCGCGGACCAGGCGTCCGTGCGGACGGCCTCGGCGAGCGCGGCGTCATAGGCGCCGGCCAGATCCGCGGAGTCCGGGCGCTCGGCCAGATCGCTGCCGAGGCGTTCGATCTGCTCCACCAGGCGGTGCTGCTCCTGCACGGCGGAGGCCAGGACCTGGGCCACGGTGTGGTGCGGGTCGAACGGCGGCTGCTGGTGGTACAGCCCCACGGTGCCCGGGGCGCGGACGGTGCCGCCGTGGTCCTGGTCCATGCCGGCGATGATCCGCAGCAGTGTGGACTTACCGGTCCCATTCTCCCCGATCAGGCAGGCCCGTTCGCCGGCCGAGACGGTGAAGGTGATGTCGGTGAGCACGCGCCGGTCCGGGTAGGAGCGAGAGACGCCATCCACCTGGAGGTGGTCGGCCTTCCCGACGGCGGCCCCCACCTTCAGGTGTGAGGGTCCGGTGCCGCGGGGCTCGGCAGACGAGGGGTGGGGAGCAGAGGGGTGGGCGGAGGAGGGCATGGTGGTCCTGTGGCAACAGCGAAGGGACCCGCCGGGCGGTTGCCTCGGGCGCGGGACGGTGCACAGGGTCAGGACCTCATGGGTCGAGCGTAGGCCATGGCGCCGGGACAGGCCAGGGCGGCTCAGTGCCGTTCGCCGGTGAGCATGGTCAGCAGCAGGACGTTGGCCGGATCCGGGGCGTCGGCGGGGCAGTCCACCCGGTGCACCACCCGTTCCCTCAGGTGGAGCACCACACCGGGTGCCAGACGGACGGTGCGCTCGCCCACCGTGAAGTCCAGGGTGCCGTTCAGGCACTGCACCGTGATGGGGTGCGCCGCCTGGTGGTCCGGCCAGGACTGGCCCGGCGCAAAGGTGAAGGTGATGAGGTTGGCGCCGTCACCGGTGAGCAGCCGCTTCACCGTCCCCCGGTCCCTCCCCGGGTCTGGTGCCACACGGTCCTCCCCCAACACGTCCAGCACCGTGAGGGCGTCCTCGGGGTGCTGCCGGCCGGGGTCCTGCAAGTGCTGCGCCTGCTGCTCGCTCATGCCCCGAACCTACAAGGACCGATGCCACCGAGGCAGGCCTGATGTCCGATCGCACACCCATTCCCTCGAAACTCCGCACCACATCGGCATAGTCTGCAGTCATGCGAGGAGATGAGAAGCGCGTGGTCTCAGCATTCGCTGAGTACCTGGAGCGCGCAGGGTGGACCGTGACGTTCGAGCAGAACTTCTGCGACATCGTGGCGACGAGGGACGGGCAGGAGATGTGGGTCGAGGCGAAGGGCCGGACCGCCGCGGTCGGCCTCGATGTCGACACCATGTATGGCCAGATCCTCCGGCGCATGCCCCCGGAGCCCACCGAGATCACGGCTTTTGCAGTCGTTGTTCCCGAGGCGGCAAGGACAGCAGCTCTGCGCATCCCCCGGTGGGTGCGACAGGCCCTGAAGATCGATGTCTACGTGGTCTCAGACACCGACTCGGTTGAGGGTCCCCTGGACGGCTGACTCACTTCAGCACCCGGACGGTCACGGCGGCCTCCATCGTGTAAACCGGGTCCTGCCCCCCCTCCTCGGTCTGGGTCAGGCCCCGTTGCCTGAGCTCGCCGTACTCGATGCCGCGCTCCTCCAGCACCTCGGCCAGGGTGATCAGCTCATCGGGCGGCAGCGGCCCGCCAGGGGCGTCCCCGAGCAGGTCCGGCCCGTCCCCCACCATGGTCATCTCCACGTACGCCTCCTCACGGAGCGGCAGGACGCCGGTCTCGATGTTCAGTCCCGCCACAGTGAACGACGGCGGCACCTCACCTCCCACGGGCAGGGCCAGTCTCATGTCGATCACCGTGGAGGATCCTCCCGCCGGTTCCAGGCCAGCCCAGGACGGACCGGTGATCGGCACGCCAGCCTCCACCAGTGCGGCGGCCAGAGCCTCCAAGTGCTCCTCGGCGGCATCCGTCTGCGCCTCCGCCTCGGAGAGATCGTTGGCGTCCAGGTGCAGCCGGTGCGCCACTGCCACCCATCGCACCGCCTCCGCCGTCCGGAACCGGACGATGTCCTGCTGAGGTGACTGGCCGCCGTCGGGATGGCTCCTGTCTTGGAGCAGGTTGTGGCCGAGCGTCATGGCCCGGTCCTCCAGATCCCGCCGGCGGTCGAGCTCGGCGGCGTGGGCCTGGAGCAGGTCGGCGAGCCGGTCCGGCTCCTGCAGGGCTTTCTTGACGTCCTCCACGCTGAACCCTGCGGTGCGCAGGATCCGAATGGTGGTGGCGGTGCGCATCTGGGCGGCGCTGTACCGGCGGTACCCGGAGTGCGGGTCCACCTCCGCGGGGGTGAGCAGTCCGCGGTCGTCGTAGAAGCGCAGCGCCTTGACGCTCACGCCGGTGCTGAGAGCGAATTCTCCGATGGTGATCATGGGTTCCTCCTGGGGGTCAGTACGGCCGTGATGCCGACTGATTCCAGCGTGGGCGCTCCCCCTGGAGGAGGGTCAAGACCGCCACCGGAGGATCACCTCTTCGGCAGTCCAGCGGCCCAGAGGGCGGCCCCGATCAGCGCGGGCTGACCGAAAAGCCGGGCCAGCCGCTTCCCGTCTGTGTCCAAGCCGAAGGCATCCGTGCGCTCGGCGTACTGGGCGATGTTGCCGGGGAAGATCAGCGTATAGAACGCCGCGAGCGCGGTGCCGGTGAGACGACGGTGGCGGGGCAGGGCCACCATGGCGGCACCGAGCCCGATCTCGGCCACGCCGGAGCCGAGCACCACCAGGTCCTTGTCCACGGGGAACCAGTCCGGCACCTGGGCCTGGAACTCCTCGCGGGCCACGGTGAGGTGCGTGATGCCAGCGAAGGTCATCATGGCGCCCAGTGCCAACCGGGTTGCAGTCTGGGACGGACGGGGGCGGTCACTGCTCAGTCGGGGTGTCATGCGTTCACCCTACCGACGGGTACTGACGAGTTCCTGGGTCACAGATCCGAAGGCTCCACGCCAAGCAGCGTGGTCTGGGAGAGCAGCTGGTCCAGTTCGGCCTGGTCGAACGTGGACGCGGGACAGGTGTAGAGCAGGGAGAGCTGAGTGGAGTCGGCGCTCAGGACGCGCAGCAGCATGACGGACCGGTACTGCTCTCCGGCCGGATCGGTATGGGCGGTGTCCACGCGCCGGACCTCGACTGTGCCCTCCTCCGGAGTGCGCACGGCGGCCCGTGACTGCTCATGCTGGGGTTCCTGGCTCGGATCGAAGCTCCAGATGTACCCCTGCTCCAGCTGCTCGGTGGCCTCCGCGTCCGTGACGCCGGGCGTGGGCTCGGCCGGGTTCAGCGTGGCCGTGTACTGACACCCGTCCTGGTCGGCGAGCTGGTCCACGCCGTTCTCGCCCAGGATCGCCGGCTCCCACCCGGGGACATCGGTGGGGACCTGCCAAGTCGGTGAGGACACGGACGGGACCGTGGTGGGCGCCTCTGCCGACGAAGTCGGCGCGGACGACGAAGAGTCGGTGGGCGTGGTGTCAGTCGGCGTGGTGGACGTGGGCGCCGCAGACGTGGTGGCTGCCGTAGGGGAGCTCGGGGCAGACGACTGAACTGCGGTCGACCCCTCCGGCGCGGGAGCATCGCCGCCGGAACAGGCCGTCATCAGCAGCGTGGCACCCAGCAGGAGTCCACCTGCCGCCGTCCTCGTCCCCGTCATCACTCAGCCTTTCTGTCCATCCGCTCCTCTGACCCTCCGACGTTACCGGCCGCGGTGACTCACCGCAGGCTGTCGGCCAGACCGGAGGACCCGCCTGACGTGCCGCCGGCCGCCTCCTCCTCGGTGGCCGGATCCGGCAGGCCCTCCAGCAGCCGCTCCACCCCCGCCCGGTACCGCGGTGCGCACACCTGAAGCAGGTCCTCGAGCATCATCCGCAGTCGCTGCGGGACCTGCATGGTGTCCGTGCCGAAGTGCGCGATCTCCAGCACCGCCAGGTCCACCAGGTCGTTGATGGCCTGCGGGTCGTGCACCACCCTGACCTGCCCGTCCGCATCGGCGATGTACGGACTCGGCGAGGCCCGCTGCACCAGTCTCCGCAGCACCCGGTGGAGCTCGTCCAGGCACTGGACGGCCGTCGTCGGGTCATTGATGCCGGAGGAGAGCGCACGGTCGGCGATGTCCGCCAGCTGGCGGATCCCGAACGCCACGTCCTGCTTCATCTCCCGCTGCGAGCTCAGCCCCAGGAAGGAGTAGAGCCGGCGCACCTCGTCCTCGGAGAGCTCCTCCACACCCCAGACGCCCAGCACCTGCTGCCCCTCGGTGATGAACTGTCCCACCGGCCGGTCCACCGTGACCACGGCGTCGTGCTCGGCGGCCCATCGAGCCAAACCCTTGTAGTCCACGTGCACGATCACCCCGTGCCGCAGCGCCCCCGGGCTCACCCGCGCCGTGCCGGGCTCCGGCGACCACGTGGGCCCGAACCCGGCCGGCTCCTCCGCCGCCAGCTCGGGGTACATCACATCGGCCAGCTTCAGGGTGCGGTCCCCGATCCGGGAGATCACATGCGAGACCTGGATGGAGGTGGTGATCCGGTGGATGAACGCCAGGAAGAAGCCCACGCAGGCCAGCGTCATCAGGAAGGCGAGCGTGACGGAGAGCTGCGGGACGAACTGCTCGCCCTCGTTGTCCCCGCGCACGTACCGCGTCACCGTCAGCGCGAACACGAACGTGGACAGGAAGATGCCCAGCGTGCCCTGCACCACCCGGTACTGCAGGAACCCGCCCAGCACGCGCGGGGTGAACTGGCTGGAGGCCAGCTGCAGCACCACCATGGTGATGGAGAAGACCAGACCGGTCACCGAGATCATGGCCGAGGCGATCGTCCCCAGCACCTCGCGCGCACCATCCGGGCCGCCCTGGAAGACGTACTGCAGCCGGGTCACGCCCAGCTCCTCCTCCCACTGCGGCAGCAGGATCCCCAGCACCACGGCGCCGATCACGCAGGCGGCGGGCAGCGCCCAGAAGGGCTTCCACATCCGGTTCCAGCGGGTCACGGTGGGCACGTCCGGGATCTCTCCCCGGCTGCGCTGGCCCGACGACGGCCCCCTCGCCTCCTCCGGCTCGGCGGCGGTTGCGTCTGGCCTCGCCTGGTCGGCTGCGTGCGCCATGGGGGTCGTCCTCCTCGAGTCCTGTCCGGGTTCCGGCCGAAACCTGGTCTGTCCATTCTGTCGCACAGGAAAACTCAGATTCCGGCTCCCCTCCTATCCTGTCTGGCCCGGCCTCTAGGGTGATCTCGCTGCACCGTTCCCGCGGTGCTGCGACCCCCTGTTCCCGACTGTCAGGAGACCTTTTGACCCCTTCCTCCCCGCAGGGTCGCCCGGACTTCGCCACGGCCTTGGCTCCGCTGTCCCGCGCCACGGTCGATCCCATCGAGGCCACCGACCTGATCCTCTCGCTGCTGCTGCTCCACCGGGAGATCCGCGCGAGTGCGGCGTGGGAGTCTGTCGCGCAGATCATCGCGCAGGCAGCCTCCGCCCCCGGCGACCTGACCCCGACCCAGGCGCTGGACGTCTTGGCCGTCCAGGAGCTGACCTCCGAGTTCCGGGTCTTGGACGAGGTGCTCGACTGGCCGGCCGGTTCGGCGCCGCTGAGTGGGGTGGACCTCGCTGAGGATTTCCCCCTCCACCTCATGGCTCCCGTGCTGGAGGCCTTTCCCGGGCCGGGCCGCAGCTGGCACCGGACCCTGGCGGACACTGCGGTGGAGGTGATGCTGCGCGGTGAGGCGACCCTGCTCTCCCACGGCTCACGCAGCTCCGTCACCTCACGGATCCTGACCCGCGCGGCAGCCGGCTCGGTCCACCACCACGCTGTGGTGTACGACCCTGCCTGCGGAACCGGTGAGGTGCTGTGGGCCCTGTCCACGGATGCCGCTGCTCCTGAGTTCATCGGCAATGACCTGGATCCGGACATCCTGCGCATCGCCCACCTGCGAGCTGCGCTGCGGGGCGTGCGACTCTCGTCGTCCACCCAGGACATCGTGCGCGACCTCTCAACGCCGCAGGTGAAGGCCGACGTCGTGGTCTGTGAGGCCGGTCGGATGATCCTGGACGGTCACGAGGAGGTCCACGAGGACGAGACCCCTGCCAGGTCGATCGCTCTGCATGGCCAGGCGGCGGCCGGCCTGAAGGTGCTCCGCCATGCAGCCGCCGCGTTGAGCCCCCACGGCAGGGCGTATGTGATCGTGCCCCAGGTCATCCTCGACGCCCAGGTGCATTATCCTGCCCGCCAGAACCGGGAATGGCTGGTCCAGTCCGGGGCGCTGGAGTCCCTGGTGCAGCTCGGTGGTTCCGTGGCCTCCTACACCGAGGAGGAACTGCTCCTCTGCGTGCTCCGTGCACCCGGCGAGGGGGCCGAAGAGACACCGGTCCAGCTGATCGACGCCTCTCAGGAGGATGAGATCGTGGAGCAGATCGGCCCCTGGATGGACTCGCTCCGCGCCGGTCAGCGGCCTCTCGGCGTGCGGGCCGGAACGGTGGACCGGAGGCGGCTCATCCGCGGCGGGATCCTCCACAGACCGGCCACGATGCTGCCCGCCTACCTCCGTCCGGATGACGCCCACGAGGGCCCGCTGCTCGGACGGATGAGCCTGCAGGATGCCATGGCCGCCGTCCGGAAGGGCATGACCGCGGCGAGGGCCCGAGCCAAAGTCGCCGTCGGTGCCCAGACCATGGTGAGCCTGCAGTCGCTCATCGACTCCGGCGCCGTGACAGAGGTGCGGGCCGGACATGACGAGCAGGCGGCGGTATCAGCGACCGAAGACGGGAAGACACAACGGGTGCGACTGCTCAGACCTCTCGTCCGGTTGGACCAGTCACCGGTCGTGACGGTCCCCGCGGACATGGACCTGGTGCAGGACGGTGACCTCGTGTTCGCTCCGGAGGACACAGGCGTCGTCCGTCCTGCACCCGCCGGCGGCGCCCGGTGGGTGGTCCGTCCACAGGACCGCGTGCTGCGTGTTGACCCCACCCGACTGAGCCAGGACTATCTGCTGTTCTGTCTGAGGCAGCCGTGGGATGAGACCTCCCGGGCTCAGGTGGGTGGCATCTCACGCGGACCCACCACCGGCTCCACCCGTCGGCAGAGCCCACTCCGGCCCTGGTCCGACTACAGCATTCCGCTGCTCCCCCTGGCCGAACAGCGTGAACTGATCGCCGCACTGCGCGCCCTGGACGATCTCGCGGTCGCTGCTGACGATCTCGCGCAGCAGGCCCGCCAGCAGAAGACTCGACTGGCGCAGCACCTGCGGTTCCGTCATGACCTCGACCAGGCTCAGGACCTCTGAGACCGAGTCATCTCCTGCCATCTGGTGCCGCTGTCACCCTCACCACGTACGGTGTGGGTGACGGCGGTCACGTGGACCGCCGGACTCCTCGAACCACACCACCCACCCCAGGGACAGGAGCAGCCCCGTGGCTCAGCCGACCCGCGCCGTGTGGATCGCCCTGCTGCTGGCCGCCGGTCCGGCCTCGGCGTTCGGCCTGGCCCGGTTCGCCTACGCCGTGCTGCTGCCGCCCATGCAGGCCGACCTGGACTGGTCCTACGCCACGGCGGCACTGCTGAACACCGTCAACGCCGCCGGATACCTGATCGGCGCACTGGTGGCGGCCCGGGTCGGACGTCGTTTGGGCGTGCGGCAGGCGTTCCTGCTCAGCATGGTGACCACCGCCGTGGCCCTGGGCGCCTCGGCTCTGAGCACCCTGCTGCCCGTCCTGCTGGGACTCAGACTGATCGCCGGTGCCACCGGCGCGGTGACCTTCATCCTCGGCGCCGCACTGACCGCCTCTCTCGCCTCGGCCCACCCCGGACGCAGCTCAGCACTGCTGATGGGGGTCTACGTGGCCGGCGGCGGACTGGGCATCGTGGTGACCGGACTGCTGCTGCCGGCCACCCTGGCCTGGTACCCGGCCGAGCTGGGATGGAGGATCGGCTGGGCGGTGCTGGGCGTCGTCGGGATCCTGGCCTGGCTGATGGCCGCACCGGCGGCCCGCCGCGTCCCGGAACCGCCTCCGCGGCCCGCCGGCTCCCGGGCCCCCGTGCGCGGGATGATCCCACTGCTCTCCGGCTACACGCTGTTCGGGGCCGGCTACATCGCCTACATGACGTTCATCGTGGCGCTGCTGCGCGGGGATGGCGCCACGGACGTGCAGGTCTCGGTGTTCTGGATCGTGCTGGGGCTGGCGGCGATCGGCGGCGGCTTCGCGTGGTCCCCGGTGATCGGGCGGCTCAGCGGTGGCCGCGCGCCGGCACTGCTGATGGTGGTGGTGGCCCTGGGCGCCGGCCTCCCGCTGTTCGGCTCCCATCCGGTCCTGGCACTGGGTTCGGCGGTGCTGTTCGGGGCCACGTTCCTGGCGCTGGTCGGCTCGGTCACCCATGCGGCGCACCGGGTGCTGGATCCGCATCAGGTGACGGACGGGATCGGCATCCTCACGGTGGGCTTCGCCATCGGACAGTCGATCGGGCCGTTGCTCTCCGGCATCCTGGCCGACTCCGCGGACGGCGTCCGCGCGGGCCTGGCCCTGTCCGTGGCGGTGGTCCTGGTGGGCGCGGTGCTCTTCCTGGGCCAACGCCGCCACGTGCCGACCACAGCAGCAGACACCTGACACGTCCGATGTGACCACACCGCTGGGCAGACATATCGACGCCGATATGCGCCGACGTATACTCCACCCATGGACATCAGGGCGCAACGAGTGGCTGCGGGCATGACCCAGTCCGAGCTCGCCTCAGCCGCCCACGTCCCGCAGCCGAACCTCTCCGCCTACGAGAACGGACGCCGCGCACCCAGTCCCGATGTTCTGGAACGCATCAGATCTGCACTCGCAGGCCGTCCAGGCAAACGGGTCCGGCTGCACCGGGATGCCATCCGCGCCATCGTGGCGCAGCACCACGCTACGGATCCCCGCCTGGTCGGGTCCGTCGCACGGGGGCAGGACCGTCCGGGATCAGACGTGGACATCCTGGTCGACTTCACGCCTGAGGCCACGCTCCTGGACGAAGTCGGACTACGGCTCGCGCTGGAAGATCTGCTCCAGACAGACGTCGACGTCCTGTCACTGGACTCACTGCGGGGATCTCTGCGAGACCGCGTCCTTCTGGAGGCCGTCGAGCTGTGACCCACCAGTCCCGCCGCGCAGTGGATGCCGCCCGACGCACCGTCACGGTCTGCGACCAGCTCGCTGAGTTCGTCGCCGAGGGGCGGGACGCCTTCATGGCCGACGTCCGTACGCAGTGGGCCATCGAGATGGGCCTCATTCGGATCGGCGAATCGATCAACCGCATTCCGTCGGAGATCCTTGGTGAGTTCGACGGCCAACCGTGGCGCCAGATCGTCGCCATGCGCAATTTCGCCGCCCACCAGTACGACGACCTGGAACCCTCTCGCGTGTGGCGCACCCTGCAGCAGGACATCCCTCAACTGCGCACGTATCTGGTGACGATCATGATCCCGACGTTGGAGTCCGCCAACACCTGACGCGCCCCCGGTGCTAGCTTCAGACCATGGCCCTGACCGCTGACGACCACCGTTTCCTCACCCGCGCTGTGGACCTGGCCGAAGAGGCCCTCCACGCCGGCGACGAGCCCTTCGGCACCATCCTGGTCGATCCGGAGGGCACCATCGTGTTCGAGGACCGCAACCGGGTCAGCAGTGGCGACCAGACCCAGCACCCCGAGTTCGCCGTCGCCCGGTGGGCCGGCCAGCACCTGCCCCAGGAGGCTCGTGCCGCCCACACCGTCTACACCTCCGGCGAGCACTGCCCCATGTGCGCGGCCGCGCACGGCTGGGTGGGCTTGGGCCGGATCGTCTACGCCACCTCAGCTGCGCAGTTCAGCCAGTGGATGACAGAGCAGGGGCACGACGCCGGCCCCGTCGCCTCCCTGCCCATCGGCACGGTGGTGCCGGGAGCCACGGTGCACGGCCCCGACCCGGACCTCATCGACCGCGTGAGGGCGCTGCATGTCCAGCGAGCCCAGGGGTAGGCTCCGTCCTGCCAGCCACCAGCCGGGGTGACTCCTCCTCGAGCCGAGATGACCGGCCGTCGTCGGGAGGCTGCGGACAGCGTGAGTCTCAGTGTTCCCTCACCTCAGGGGAGAAGTTCCCAGAACTGCCTTCGTGCGGGCATTGCGTGGATGACCATCTCATCACCGCTCTGGAAGACGAGGACCACGGTCTCGAGCAACCGGGCCTGAGTATCGAAGCCCAGGCGTAGTTCCCGATGAGGCTATTCGTGCTCTTCCAAGGGCTCGATCCACAGGGAAAGATCGGCCGCTTGGATCGCATCTTCCGGGAGTACCCCGTGCTTCAGCGCGCTTCGATGAACCTTCATGCGGCCATGGAGGCGATCGCCCGTCGGATCGCCTCAGACCGGGAGATATGCTCTCCAGCGGCCACGGCGTCCAGCGCCGCGATCTCCTCAGTCGTCAACCGGACCGCGATCACCTGCATGGGCGCAGAACCGCGACCGGGGCGGCCGCGGCCCCGGCGCTTGAGCATCTCGACGTCATATCCCGCCTCAGCCTCGTCTGCCCACTTCTGGATCTGCTCTTCAGTCACGTCCTGCTCACTCAGCATGAAGAAAGCGTATGACGAAAATATAGCGCGAGGCTAGAGGGAGTCGTCGACCGACTCGGCGTGCGATCTGGATGGTGCGCCTGGTGACCGGCCGTCGTCAGGACAGCGAGAGGTCAGAACCCGCCGGAGTCCGGGGCCATGTTGGAGAAGCGCGAGTAATGGCCCTGGAAGCCGACCACGATGGTCTTGGTGGGGCCGTTACGGTGCTTGGCCACGATCAGATCGGCCTCGCCGGCGCGCGGTGACTCCTTGTCGTAGATGTCCTCACGGTGCAGCAGGATCACCATGTCCGCGTCCTGCTCGATCGAGCCGGACTCACGGAGGTCGGAGACCTGGGGCTTCTTGTCGGTGCGCTGCTCGGAGCCACGGTTCAGCTGGGAGAGCGCGATCACCGGGACCTCCAGCTCCTTGGCCAGCAGCTTCAGGGCACGGGAGAACTCGGCGACCTCCTGCTGGCGGGACTCCACGCGCTTGCCCGAGCTCATCAGCTGCAGGTAGTCCAGCACCACCAGCTTCAGGTCGTGCTTCTGCTTCAGGCGGCGACACTTGGCGCGGATCTCCATCATGGACATGTTCGGGGAGTCGTCGATGAAGAACGGGGCCTCGTTCAGCCGGCCCACGGTGGCGGCGATCTTGGACCACTGCTCGTCGCGGATGGTGCCCTTGCGCAGATCCTGCAGGGCGATGGTCGCCTCGGCGGAGAGCAGGCGCATGGCGATCTCGTTCTTGCCCATCTCGAGGGAGAAGAACACGGTGGTCATGTTGTGCTTGATGGCGGCCGAGCGCGCGAAGTCCAGCGCGAGGGTGGACTTGCCGACCGCAGGACGGGCGGCGACGACGATCATCTGCCCGCCGTGCAGACCCTGGGTGAGCTCGTCGAACTCGTAGAACCCGGTGGGGACGCCGGACATGCCCTCGCCCTGGGAACCGGCGGCCTCGATCTCGTCCACCGTGTGCTCGAGGATGCCGGACAGGGCCACGTAGTCCTCGGACTGGCGGTTCTCGGCGACCTTGTAGATCTCGGCCTGGGCCTCGTTGACGATCTCCTCGACCTCGCCGTCCTGCTGCTGACCGAGCTGGACGATCTTGGTGCCGGCGGAGACCAGTCGGCGCAGGACGGCCTTCTCATGCACGATCTCGGCGTAGAACCCGGCGTTGGCGGCCGTGGGCACGGACTGGATCAGCTCGTGCAGCACTGCCGGACCGCCCACCCGGGAGAGCTCCTGGCGCTTGTTGAGCAGGTCGGCCACGGTGACGGCGTCGGCCGGCTCGCCGCGTCCGTAGAGGTCGATGATCGCCTCGTAGATCATCTCGTGCGCGGGCTTGTAGAAGTCATGGCCGCGCAGGACCTCGACCACATCGGCGATCGCGTCCTTGGAGAGCATCATGCCGCCCAGGACGGACTGTTCGGCGTTCAGGTCCTGCGGGGGCAGGAAACCACCGCGAGAGTCACCGGTGCCGTCGGCGGAATCAAATCGATCGGATGCCACGTTCGGTTGATTCCCTTTCCCTGCGCCGGACGGCCCGGCGACTCTTCTGCGGTGATGACCCCTCTAAGAGCCCGCCGCACCAGGGGTGCTCCGCGTCGATCCTCAAGGGACCGCACCGAGCCCTGATGCGGCGGGCTCCACAGACGGTGCGACCTGGATGCGCGCCTGCTGAGAACGGTCCGAGGACCGTCTTCTGCAGGCCAATACCCTGGTCCGCCCGAAGGGGATACCACGGGACACTACTCTGCGGTCGGACCCCCACTCAACCGCGTGTCACCCCCAACCTGTGGACAACGTGTGGATTGCGCGGCGTGTTGTGTGCACTGCGTGGGGACAACTGTGGGGATGACGACTCCTCAGAGCGCACTACCCCTGGTTGACTAGGCAGTATCTGACTTTCCACCTGTGGACAGAAAGATTTTTCCTTGGGGATTTCGCGGGGAGTTACTAACACCACACCCGTGGACAGCGCAACTCCGCACCCACTCTCTTCAAAGTTATCCACAGGTACTCCACGGGTTATGTGTGAGGCGTTGTCCATCCCCACACCGCTCATCCAGCCCCGTCCACCTGCACCACCGGCGCAGTTCGGCCCCGCCGGTCACCCCTGAACCCGAGACCCCCTCACGAGACTTCAGAATCTCTGCTGGACAACCCCCGCCGGACAGCGAGAATGAATCCATGTCTGCGTCTGCGAGCTCCGCCAACAAGACCCAGCCCACTGCAGTCCCGGTGGAGGAGTTCGTCGCCGGCGTGGAGCACCCCGTGCGTCGATCCGACGCCGAGACGCTGCTGGAGATGTTCACGCGGGTCACGGGTGAGGAACCGGTGATGTGGGGACCCAGCATCATCGGATTCGGGCAGTACCACTACGTCTACGACTCGGGCCGGCAGGGCGACGCACCCGCCGTCGGGTTCTCCCCTCGCAAGGCCAACCTGACCCTCTACGTCCTCTCAGACCACCCCGACCAGGCCGACCTGCTGGCCCGCCTGGGCAAGCACCGCACCAGCGTGGCCTGCCTCTACATCAACAAGCTGTCCGACGTGGACCTGGACGTGCTCGAACAGCTCGTCCAGACCGCCTATCGGTACACCAAGGACCACCTGGACCAGGGCTGAGTCCTACTTCTCCTCCGGATTCTCTCCCGACGACGGCGCGGCACCTGAGTCCTCGGCCGGCAGTTCCACAATGGGCGTCTTGGGCAGCTTCCGCACGCGCTTGGGACGGCGGGAGCGTGCCGGGATCAGCGAGCGCATGTTCTCCAGGCGGCCGAAGCACAGCAGCCGGTCGCCGTCCTCGAGCACCTTGGACGCGGACGGGTTGGGCACCACCTTGGTGCCACGGTGCA
This sequence comes from Micrococcus terreus, assembly GCF_900116905.1. Taxonomy (GTDB): domain Bacteria; phylum Actinomycetota; class Actinomycetes; order Actinomycetales; family Micrococcaceae; genus Citricoccus; species Citricoccus terreus. The sequence continues at coordinate 56,337 of NZ_FPCG01000011.1, forward strand.
GGGTGAGCACCTGGACGTCCTTCTCCGGCAGCCCGGAGTCCTTCAGGGCCTTGCCCACCATCTCGGAGCCGGACATCACGGCGATCTCCGCCACCCCGTATCCGGTGGAGACGGCCAGGCGCTGGCGCACGTCGATGTCCGGGAATCCGGCCTGGTCGGCGATGAAGTCCACGATCGCCCCGGCCACGTCCAGCTTGGTGGCCGCCTCGATGCCCTCCAGTCCCGGAGAGGAGTTGACCTCCATCACCAGGGGGCCATCGGCGCCTTCCAGCATGTCCACACCGGCCACGCGCAGACCCATGATGTGGGCCGCCCGCACAGCCACATCGGCGTACTCCGGGTCCAGGTCCACCTTCTCCACGGTCCCGCCACGGTGGACGTTGGAGCGGAACTCGTCACCCTGGGCGGTGCGGCGCATGGCGGCCACCACCCGGTCGCCCACCACCAGGGCACGCACGTCCTTGCCCTTGGACTCCTTGACGAACTTCTGGATCAGCACCTGCTGATTGGTGCCGTGCAGGGTCTCGATGATCGCCTCGGCCACCTTCTTCGTGGGAGCCAGGATCACCCCGATCCCCTGGGTGCCCTCCAGCAGCTTGATGACCACGGGCGCACCGCCCACCATGTCGATCGCACTGGAGACCTCCGCCCGGTTGCGCACGAACACGGTGGCCGGCATCCCGATGCTGTGCCGGGAGAGGATCTGGGTGGCGCGCAGCTTGTCCCGGGAGTTCATGATCCCGTTGGCGGTGTTGGGCGTGTAGACGTCCATCTGCTCGAACTGGCGCACCACGGCAGTCCCGAAGTAGGTGACGGAGGCACCGATGCGCGGCAGCACGGCGTCGTAGGTGGACAGCGGTTTTCCGCGGAAGCGCAGGTCCGGCTCCTCGGTGGACAGGTCGATCCCGAACCGCAGGGTGTCCAGCACCTTGACCTGGTGACCGCGGTCCAGGGCGGCAGTGCGCAGTCGCTGCGTGGAGTAGGCCCGTGGCGAACGGGAGAGGATGGCCAGCTTCATGGTCTCTTCCTGACAAGATGGGGGACGTGCCAGAGCAATATCACCACACTCCCGGGTCATCCCACACCCACCCGGCCTCCACCCACGTGGGGTGGAGGGAGTGGGTCGCCCTGCCCACGGCTCCGGTGCCCTGGATCAAGGCCAAGGTGGACACCGGCGCCAAGACCTCCTCCCTGCACGCCTTCGATCTGCGCACCGTCGACCGCGACGGCCACGACTGGGTGCGGTTCACCATCCACCCCTGGCAGGCCACCCCGGAGGACGAGGTCACCCTCGAGCTGCCCGTGCATGACCGCCGCTCCATCCGCTCCTCCTCCGGTCATGAGGAGGACCGCATCGTCGTGCAGATGCCGATCTCCCTGGTCGGGCGGGAAATCCTGGCCGAGATCACCCTGACCGACCGGGACGAGATGGGCTTCCGCATGCTCATCGGACGCGAGGCCCTGGCCCAGGGGTTCCTCGTGGACCCTGCCGCCTCCTACCTCGGTGGCCGCCCGCCGCGGGAGGTCCGCCGCCGCAACTGGGGCAGAGGCTGAGGGATGGAGACTCGAGAAGGTGCCGGACGTCGTCGGGCCCGTCCCTCCTTCGCCCTGGGACCGGTCAAGGTCCGTGCCGGGTCCCGCAAGGAGGTCTCCCTGCCGATCTCCCGGCTCGTCACCGGGGCCGAGGTCTCCCTGCCCGTCCACGTGCTGCACGGCCGTGAGGAGGGTCCCACCGTGTGGGTGTCCGCGGCCATCCACGGCGATGAGGTCGTGGGGATCGAGGTGGTCCGACGGGTGATGGGCCTGCTGGACCCGAAGCAGATCCGCGGGACGCTGATCGCCGTGCCGATCGTGAACGTGATCGGCGTGATGACCGGGGACCGGTACCTGCCAGACCGGCGGGACCTGAACCGCAGCTTCCCAGGCTCGGCACGCGGGCCGCTGGCCGGACGGATCGCCCACCTGCTGATGACCGAGGTGGTCTCCCGATGTGATGTGGGGATCGACCTGCACACCGCCGCCGACCGCCGCACCAACCTGCCCCAGATCCGGTGCGACCTGGAGGACCCGCAGACCCGGTTCCTGGCCGAGGCCTTCGCAGCCCCCGTGCTCAACCACGCCAGGCTGCGGGACGGCTCCCTGCGCTGGGCCGCCCGCGAGGCCGGTGCCCGTGTGCTGCTCTACGAGGGCGGGGAGGCCTGGCGGTTCGACGAGTGGGCCATCCAGCCCGGGGTGGAGGGCGTCCTGCGGGTGCTGGCCGCGCTGGAGATGATCCCCGCCGAGCAGGCACCGTCTCCACCGGAGCAGCCCAGTGCCGTCTGCTGGACCTCAGGCTGGGTCAGGGCGCGCCGGGACGGCCTGCTGCAGCTGGATGTGCCTCTGGGTCAGACGGTGGCCGTGGGCGACCGACTGGGTGCCCTCTACGACTCCTTCGGACGCCGGCAGGCCACCGTGAAGGCCGACCGGCCGGGAATCGTGATCGGCCGGGCCGAGGCACCCCTGGTCCACCGCGGTGACGCACTCGTCCACATCGCCCAGGACGGCTGAGCACAGGGCACCTGGGCCCACACGCTCTGCCGCCTCGGGCACACCCCCAGACACAGCACAGGGGCGGGGACCGTGATGGTCCCCGCCCCTGTGGGTGAAGCGTTCGAGCTGATCAGATCAGCGCGAGGTCACTTCTTCTTCTTGGTCTTCTCCGGCACGACCTGCAGGTCGACCACAGACACGACGTCCTCGTGCAGACGCACGTGGGCCTGGTAGCTGCCCACGGACTTGATGTTCTGCGGCAGGGTCACGGTGCGCTTGTCGATGCTGCCCAGGCCGGCGGCCTCCACAGCGTCGGCGACGTCAGCAGCCTTGATGGCGCCGAACAGGCGACCACCTTCACCGGCGGTCACCTCCAGCTTCACCGGGGTGGACTGCAGCTTGGCGGACAGTGCCTGAGCCTCTTCCAGGGACTTCACGGCGCGGGTCTCGCGGGCGGCCCGGATGGACTCCACCTGCTTCTCCCCTCCCTTGGTCCACAGGGTGGCGTAGCCACGGGGCAGCAGGTAGTTGCGGGCGTAGCCGTTCTTGACGTCAACGACGTCGCCAGCCGAGCCCAGACCGGTCACTTCCTGGGTCAGGATGAGCTTTGCCATCTGTATCTTCCTTCCTCGACTCGCTCGATCAGCCGCGGCCAGCGCCGGCGTAGGGCAGCAGGGCCACTTCGCGGGCGTTCTTGATGGCCTGGGCGATCTTGCGCTGCTCCTGCACGGTCACGCCGGTGACGCGACGGGCACGGATCTTGCCGCGGTCCGAGATGAACTTGCGCAGCAGTGCAACGTCCTTGTAGTCGATGACGGTGATGTCAGCGGCCTTCAGCGGGTTGGACTTTGGTTTGGGCTTGCGGATTTCAGCCTTCGCCATCGTGGTGCTCCTTCGTGATTCGGGAGCCCGCAGAACGGTTCTGCGGGATGGGATCGCAGTCGGTCACCGTCCGGTGCCGTCTGCTGGGGGTGTCATACGGGAAACGGTTCCCGACGACGTCCGGCCGGTGGGTGCCTCAAGGGCACCTTCGGCCGTGTGTTCAGTTCAGAACGGGATGCAGTGCTGGATCAGAACGGAGGCTCGTTGCTGCCCGGGGTGTCCCAGGACCCCGCGGACGGCGAGCCGCCCCACGGGTCGTTCGAGCCTGCGCCGCCACCCCAGTCGTTGCCGGAGTTGCCTCCGCCACCCTGGGAGTAGCCTCCCTGACCACCCTGGCCGCCGCCGAAGCCGCCGCCCTGCTGGCCACCGCCGAAGCCGCCGCCTCCACCGCCGGAGCGGTTGGACTTGGTGACCTTGGCCGTGGCGTAACGGAGCGAGGGGCCGATCTCGTCGACGTCCAGCTCGTACGAGGTGCGCTTCTCACCCTCACGGGTCTCGTAGCTGCGGGCCTTGAGCCGACCCTGGGCCACCACGCGGGTGCCCTTGGTCAGCGTCTCGGCCACGTTCTCGGCTGCCTCGCGCCAGATCGAGGCACGCAGGAACAGGGTCTCCCCGTCCTTCCACTCGTTCGACTGACGGTCGAACGTGCGAGGGGTCGAGGCGATGGTGAAGTTGGCCACCGCAGATCCGGACGGCGTGAACCGCAGCTCCGGGTCGTTGGTGAGGTTTCCGACCACCGTGATGACGGTCTCTCCAGCCATGGGTGCCTCCTGTGCTCCGTGCTGTGTCTCTGGTGTGCTTCAGCTGGTCAGCGTCAGCGGGTGTGGCAGGTGTTCAGGGAGTGGACGATCACTCAGCTGCGGCAGCGGAGATCTTCTGCTCTTCCGGGCGGATGATCTTGGTGCGCAGGATGGTCTCGTTCAGCGAGAGCTGACGATCCAGCTCCTTGGAGGTCTCCGGGGTGGAGGTGAAGTTGACGACCACGTAGATGGCCTCTGCCTTCTTCTGGATCTCGTAGGCCAGGCGACGCCGGCCCCAGATGTCCACGTTCTCCACGGAGCCGCCGTCCTTGGTGACGACCTCCAGGTACTTCTTCACGGTCGGTTCAACGGTGCGCTCATCCACGTCGGGATCAATCAGCACCATCAGTTCATATGCACGCATGCGAACCCACCTCCTTCGGACTAATGGTCACGGTCTCTCCGTGACAGGAGGTTCTGTGCAGTGGTCCTGCGCCATGCTCCCGGAGGAGACCGCCAGGTGACGGCACGCAGAAAACCTCACCCATCGTACCCGAGCCGCCCCATCGGACGGAACGTGCCTGTGGACACAGAGCTCATCCTCGACCGGCTCATGGCCACGCATGCGCCCAGAGAGGCCAGGAAGCCCAGGGAGGCCAGTCCCGACCTGGTCCCTGATGCATCCCTTGCCGTGATCAGCCGGTGAGTTGCACGTCTTGTCCAGAATCCGCCCGCAGAGGGACAGATCCTGCATCAGGGAACGGATCCTCGACGACAAGTGCGACCCAGATCCACGGTGCGGCAACCCCGGCCCCGTCACACCCCGGCGAAGAAGGACCGCACGGCGCCGGTGAGGTGCTCCAGATCCTCCACACCGCACATCTCGCGTGCCGAGTGCATGGAGAGCAGCCCGATGCCCACGTCCACGGTCCGGATGCCCAGCCGGGTGGCGGAGATCGGCCCGATCGTGGAGCCGCACGGCATGGCGTTGTTGGAGACGAACTCCTGGAACGGCACTCCGGCGTCCGCGCACCAGCGGGCGAAGGCGGCCATGCCCGGGGCGTCGGTGGAGTACCGCTGGTTGGCGTTGATCTTCAGCAGCGGTCCGGCGTTCACGCGCGGGTGGTTCACCGGGTCGTGCCGCTCGGCGTAGTTGGGGTGCACCAGGTGGCCGGCATCGGCCGAGAGCAGCCAGGACCCGTTGAAGGACCGGGCCACCCCCTGACCACTCACACCCAGGGCGTCCAGCACGCGCCGCAGCACGTCCTCCAGCACGGGCCCGGCTGCACCCGACCGGGAGGCCGAACCCAGCTCCTCATGGTCGAACGCGGCCAGCACCGGGATCACCGGGGCACCGGCAGCCTCACCGGCCACACCCTGCGCCACGCGCGGCCCCTCACCCTGACCGGCCTGCTCCATGGCCACCAGCCCGGCGTGCACGGAGGAGAGGTTGTCCAGCCGTCCGGAGGCGAAGAACTCGCCGGAGGCCCCGAACAGTGCCGGGCGCTGGGAGTCGGCCATGACCACATCCACGCCGCGGACCTGCTCGGCGTCCACGCCGGCCAGCCCCGCGAGGACCGCCAGGATGTCCCGCGGGCCGGCGCCCTCCGTCTCGACCCCGCCGACGCCGCCCTCGGTCAGCGCACCCCAGATCGGCAGCATGTGCTTCTGCCGGTCCAGGGTCAGTCCGGAGTTCACCTCACGGTCCAGGTGGATGGCCAGCTGCGGGATGCGCGCCATGGGCCCGGTGGCCACCAGGTGCTCGGTCCCGTCCTGGGTGACCAGGCGTCCGGCGAAGCGCAGCTCGCGGTCCAGCCACGAGTTCAGCAGCGGCCCGCCGTAGATCTCCACGCCGGCCTGCAGCCAGCCGTCCCGCGCGGAGGTGGGGTGGGGCTTGAGCTTGAAGGTGGGCGAATCGGTATGGGCGCCCAGGATGCGGAACACCGGGGCCGTTCCCGACGACGGCCCCTCACCTTCCGCCGCACCCTCCGGGATGCGCCAGGCCAGCACGGCGCCGTCCCGCACGATCACGTATCCACCCGGGGCAGACGGGAATTCCTCACGCTCGTCCAGGCGGGTGTAGCCCGCGGCCTCGAGCCGCCGAGCGGTCTCCGCGGCGGCGTGGTAGCTGGAGGGGCTGGCCATCACGAAGTCGGCCAGGTCCGCCAGATGGGGGCGGTCCTCGAGCGTGGCAGCAGAGCCCGAGCCAGAGCCCGAACCGGAAGAAGCCGTGGAGTGTGCGGTGGAGTCAGCGGCGCGATCGGCAGTGGTCATGGTCACTACCGTACGGCGGGCTCAGCTCCCAGACGAGTCGTAACGGCGCCCCGGTGCAGCTGGGGCCACCGGTTCCGGACGGTCAGCCGACCCAGCACCCACCGCCAGCCAGGGGGCTCGGTCTGCGGCGCCGTCGTAGTGTCCGCCCGTGGGGTCATCCAAGGCGACCCGGTCCACCTCAGCCGGGTCCACGCCCACGCCCGCCAGCCGCCGGGCGGCCACCTCCCGCCGCTCCGGGGCCTCCAGTCCGCGCAGCCTCCAGACCTGCCCGCCGGGCAGGGAGGCGCGCACGGGGTCATGCGCGGGCTGCAGCATCTGCTCCACCACCCGGAACATCAGGTAGGCGGTGGCGAGCATGTGGGCCAGGACTGCGAGCACATAGACGGTGTCGTCCATGGAGTGCTGGGACATGGACCCGGAGGCGCCTTTGGCCAGGTACATCCAGATCGCCCAGAAGTGCAGGACCTCGAAGAACTGCCAGATCAGGAAGTCCCGCCAGCGGGGGACGGCAAGCGCGGCCAGCGGGATCAGCCAGACCACGAACTGCGGGGAGTAGACCTTGTTGGTGAGCACGAACGCGGCCACGATCAGGAACGTCAGCTGGGCCACCCGGGGCCGGTCCCGGCAGAGCACGCCCAGGACGAAGATGGCGCAGCAGCACAGGAAGAACGCGCCGTAGGCGAGCAGGGAGAGGCGTCCGTCCGGGATCTGGGGTCCGCCGATCTGGCCCATGGTCACGTTCCAGGCGTGCCAGACACTGGACAGTCCGGGACCCCGTTCGCCGGAGAAGGTGAAGAAGACCTTCCACGCCTCGACGTTGCCCACCATCAGGGGGATGTTGACTGCCAGCCATGCACCGGCCGTGCCCGCGAGCGCCCACAGGAACGGGGCGAAACGCAGGGTCCGCACCGCCAGGATCAGCAGCGCACCGAGGATCAGGAGCGGATAGAGCTTCATGGCCGCACCCAGGCCGAACAGGATGCCGGCCAGCAGGGGTCGGCGCCCGGCGAAGAGCCACATGCCCACTGCCAGCAGGGCCACGGCCCAGAGGTCCCAGTTGATGGAGCCGGCCAGGATGATGCCCGGGGCCACGGCCACCATGGCCGCGTCCCAAATCCTGCGCCCGGCGGTGCGAGCGGTGACCACCACGGTGATGATCCACAGCACCGCGGTGAACAGGAAGTTCACGTCCCAGTAGGCCAGGGAGGGGTTGAGGTCGTGCCCGGGCAGGCTCTGGGCCACCACCGCGGCCAGCGAGGCGACCACGGACATCAGCACCGGGTACTCGAAGCTGGCGCCCGCGGCGAACGGCGCGAAGGCGTTCTCGGCGAAGCCGCGTGCGGAGTAGAGGGCGGCCCAGTCCGAATAGCAGCCGGCGTAGTAGACGTTCGGTGCCCCCCAGCCGCCCATTCGGCACGGGGACTTCAGCAGCACCGCGACCACGGCGGAGAGGGTGGTGAGCAGGATCAGGATCCGCATCGGGGTCCAGAATCCCCCGCCGACCCGGCCCGGCACCGTGTGGCGGCCCATCGGCCCGCCCAGCCCCTCACTGAGGCGGCGCACCAGCCCGTCCGTGCGGGACGGGAGGGACACGGGAAGGGGGGCGCCGCCGTCGGGATGTCTCTCAGGGGTCCCCTCAGGGCGCACCGCGCTGGGTGACGGCTGGCTCATGGCTCCAGCCTAGGGGCTGGGACCCTGACCGGTCCCGACGACGGCCGGAGACGCCGGAGGTCGCGTCACCTCCTCAACGCGCGGGAATAGCAGGGCAGACCACCGGGTTGGACATCAGTACGGTCCTCATGCGTCATCCGGCGTAAAGTGGATCGGGTTGTGCCGAGTCCGGCGCAACGCCCTCTTCATGCCTCCGCCGTGTCGGCGGTGTTCGAGCGCGCCAGGGGGGCGTCTGCCGGCCAGCGCGACCGCGCGATGCGCAACTGCAGCTGATCATGAACCAAGGAGTATCGGTGTCCCAGAAGATTCGAGTGGCCATTGCGGGCGTAGGCAACTGCGCGACCTCCCTCATCCAGGGTGTGGAGTACTACCGCAACGCCTCCCCGGAGGACACCGTTCCGGGCCTGATGCACGTGCAGTTCGGCGACTACCACGTCTCCGACCTGGAGTTCGTGGCCGGGTTCGATGTGGACGCCAAGAAGGTCGGACTGGACCTGGCTGACGCGATCCTCGCCTCGGAGAACAACACCATCAAGATCGCCGACGTCCCGCAGACCGGTGTGAAGGTGCTGCGCGGCCCCACCCTGGACGGCCTGGGCAAGTACTACCGCGAGACCATCGAGGAGTCCGACGCCGAGCCCGTGGATGTGGTGCAGGCCCTGAAGGACGCCCAGGTGGACGTGCTGGTCTCCTACCTGCCGGTCGGTTCGGAGGAGGCGGACAAGTTCTACGCACAGGCCGCCATCGACGCCAAGGTCGCCTTCGTCAACGCCCTGCCGGTATTCATCGCCGGGACCAAGGAGTGGGCGGACAAGTTCACCGAGGCCGGCGTGCCGATCGTCGGGGATGACATCAAGTCCCAGATCGGCGCCACCATCACCCACCGCGTGATGGCCAAGCTGTTCGAGGACCGCGGCGTGACCCTGGACCGCACGTACCAGCTGAACGTCGGCGGCAACATGGACTTCAAGAACATGCTCGAGCGCGAGCGCCTGGAGTCCAAGAAGATCTCCAAGACCCAGGCCGTCACCTCCAACACCTCGGCCGAACTCGGTGAGAAGGACGTGCACATCGGGCCCTCGGACTACGTGGCCTGGCTGGACGACCGTAAGTGGGCCTTCGTGCGCCTGGAGGGCCGCAACTTCGGCGATGCCCCCGTCTCCCTGGAGTACAAGCTCGAGGTCTGGGACTCCCCGAACTCAGCCGGCGTGATCATCGACGCCGTGCGCGCCGCCAAGATCGCCCTGGACCGCGGCGTCGGCGGCCCGATCCTCTCGGCCTCCTCCTACTTCATGAAGTCCCCGCCGGTGCAGCACCACGACGACGACGCCCACGAGCTCGTCGAGGCCTTCATCCGCGGCGACATCGAGCGCTGAGGCTCCAGCTTCAGCGGCAGCAGGACCTAGTAGTTCCCGACGACGGCCGGTGACGATTCGCGTGAATCGTCACCGGCCGTCGTCGTTTGGTGTGCAGACGAGAGAAGACCCGGACCCCTGTGGGGCTCCGGGTCTTCGTCATGCCGTGGGGCTCAGTGCCTCACACACATGGTGAGTCGGCCCAGGCCAGCGCCCTGAGGGCCGGACATCGAGGAGCTGCTGCCGTAGGTCACCGTCACGGAGCTGACCGGATGAGAGAACCGAGTCCGCAGATTGCCCCCCACCTGGTTCCGGCTGGTGTTGGTGAGGGACGTGGGGAAATACCACGGAGCGGCAAGGGTCCCGGAGCCAGCGACGTTGGCCAATGTTGATGTTCCGTTGTACGGGCTGGTCAGGGCGGCGTCACTGAAGAACTTGATGGTGACCGTCGTGGCACCGGAGCCGGACTTCTGGTTCAGGATCAGGTCGTTGTACCCACCTGTGGTCGCGATGCCGTACTCACTCACGGTGATCCGTCCCCACGACTGACCCACCTCACCGAACGCACGCTTCCCGATTCTCAGCTGATAGTTCGCAGTGCTGTTGGAACTGGTGCTGTAGGCGCCGGCAGACTCCGTGTACGTCACCTGCGCGTAGACCGTCTGGGTGCCGGTGATGGTGTAGACCGTGCCGTTGGTCAACTTGGTGGAGGTGGCGGTGCCCCAGTCCAGGTAGGCGGTGCGGCAGCTGTTCCGTGACGCGGCGAACGCCGGCGCGGCAGCGGCGGTCATGATGACGGGAACTGACCAGGCGGCACCTTTGACGATGGTGCGGCGGGACGGGGACGACGACGTCGGGAAAGATCGGGAAGACAAGAGACGGTCCTTGCCGTATGGGGGTGCACACGATGGGATGTGGTGGCCGTGCGCGGGGGGAGGCACACGTGTCCGGGCGAGACCTGCACAGAACCCCTCCGACAGAACCCGAACGGCACCATCCTGAAACGTAGGAAACCCGATCACACACGGTTCAGAGTGAGTCAATCGAGGTTGTAATAGTGCAATCCTCGAGCAATCGTGTCCAGACAGACCCGAATCGGCGTGTTGACGCTGATGTCGAGCCCCTCGACAGCCGAATGAGCATCGGCCCACGTCACACGGTGTTCATCGCATCGTGACCGTCCAGTCACTCAGAACAGCCCGGTGACCGTTCCGTCCACTCCGACGTCCATCTGATCGGCGGCCGGGCTGGCCGGTAGGCCGGGCATGGTCATCACGTTGCCGGTGAGCACCACCACGAACCCAGCGCCCGTCCGGGCGACCACTTCGCGCACGGTCACCGTGAACCCCTGAGGTGCGCCCAGCACCGACGGGTCGTCCGAGAAGGAGTACGGGGTCTTCGCCATGCAGACCGGCAATCGGTCCAGTCCGGCGGCCTCCAGTTCGGCCAGCTGTCGGCGAGCCAGCGGGGCGTACTCCACCCGAGCGCCCCGGTAGATCTGCTCCACGATCGTCTCAATCTTGTGCGCCACCGGCAGGTCAGCGGGGTACAGGGGCGCCCACCCGGGCACCTCGTGGGGATCCTCCGTGGTCAGCAGGGCGGCTGCATCAGCCATCCGGGCCTCAGCCTCCGCGCGCACCGCCTCGGCCTGCTCCACCACCTCGACCACCCGCCGGGCCAGCTCCACCGCACCCTTGCCGCCCTGCGCCCACACATCCGCCACAGCCACGGGAATCTCGTGATGCTCGCACCACCCGCGCAGCCACGCCAGCTCGGCATCCGTGTCCTGACCGAAGCGGTTCACCGCCACCACCACGGGCACCCCGAACCGGCGCATGTTCTCCACATGCCGCTGCAGGTTCACCACGCCCGCTTCGAGTGCCTGCAGGTGCCGTTCCGCGGCCCCAGCATCTCCGGCGGACACCGCGGCATCAGCCCCGGCCTGCACCTCAGCCAGCGTCATCCCGCCCTGCAGCTTCAGTGCCCGTACCGTCGCCACCACCACGGACACCGCGGGTTCGAACCCGCCGGCCGGGGCGGTGATGTCCATGAACTTCTCCCCGCCCAGGTCCGCCCCGAAGCCGGCCTCGGTCACCACCCAGTCCGCCAGGCGCTGTGCCGTGCGGGTGGCCATCACGGAGTTGCAGCCGTGGGCGATGTTGGCGAACGGCCCGCCGTGCACCAGCGCCGCCGATCCGCCCAGCGTCTGCACCAGGTTCGGGTTCAGCGCGTCCTTGAGCAGCACCGCCATGGCACCCTGCGCCCCGTTCGGCCCGATCATCCCCGCGGTCACCGGTTCACCACCGAACGTCTGTCCCACGGTGATCCGTCCCAGCCGTTCCTTCAGGTCGGTCAGGTCCCGCGCCAGGCAGAACACCGCCATGGTCTCGGTGGCCACGGTGATCTCGAAGCCGTTCTCCCGCGGCACGCCCTGGGCTTTGCCGCCGAGTCCGATCACCGTGTGCCGCAGCGAGCGGTCGTTGACATCCAGGGCCCGCTTGACGGTGATGGTGCGCGGATCGATCCCCAGCTCGTTGCCCTGATGGATGTGGTTGTCGATCAGCGCGCACAGCAGATTGTGCGCCGAGGTGATCGCATGGAAGTCCCCGGTGAAGTGCAGGTTGATCTGCTCCATGGGCGCCACCTGGGCATGCCCGCCGCCGGTCGCCCCACCCTTCTTGCCGAACACCGGGCCGAGCGAAGGCTCACGCAACGCCGCCATCGTGACCGACCCGGCCACCTGCGCAGGTGCGTCCTCGCGCCCGGCCAGCACATTCATCCCGTCCACCAGGCCCACGGTGACGGTGGTCTTGCCCTCACCGGCCGGCGTCGGGCTGATCCCGGTGACCAGCACCACCCGGCCGTTCCGCCCCGCCTGCTGCGGCAGCGCGCGCACCTCCACCTTGGCCATGCTGCGTCCATACGGGATGAGCGCCTCGTCCGGGATTCCGGCATCCTTCCCGACGACGGCGATCGGCTTCAGCGTGGCGGCGGCGGAGATCTGGGCATCAGTGAGCGCAGGAGTCATGCCCCGATCCTCCCACCTGACCACCCCTACGCAACTGCAGGTCAGTTATCACCGGCATACCCCGATCCGACGGGTCGTGCCGGTGATAACTGACCTGCAGATGAAGAGGGCTCGGGGTCAGGCCCTACTCGGCAGAGCTCTCGGGCTGCTCGGCCCACCAGCGCAGCAGCTCGGCGCGGGCCACGTCCTCCTCATGCGGGCCCTCGTCCAGCCGCCATTCCAGCAGGTGCTTGTACGCGCGGCCGACCACGGGACCCGGGCGGATGCCCAGGATCTCCATCACCTGAGTGCCGTCCAGGTCCGGACGGACCGCGTTGAGCTCCTCCTGCTCGGCGATCTCCACGATCCGCCGCTCCAGGTCGTCGTAGGCGTGGGCCAGCCGTTCGGCCTTGCGGCGGTTGCGGGTGGTCACATCCGATCGGGTCAGCGCGTGCAGCCGCGGCAGCAGGTCCCCGGCGTCGTTGACGTACCGGCGCACGGCCGAGTCCGTCCATCCGGCGTCCCCATACCCGTAGAACCGCATGTGCAGCTCCACCAGCCGGGCCACGGCCTTGATGGTGTCCTTGTCGAACCGCAGTGCACGCATCCGCTGCCGGGTCAGCTTGGCGCCCACGGCGTCATGGTGGCGGAAGGAGACGGCGCCGCTGGGCTCGAAGCGGCGCGTGGCGGGCTTGCCCACATCGTGCATGAGCGCGGCGAAGCGCAGGATGAAGTCCGGACGGGGCACATAGGCGCCGGCCCGCGGCTGGGGTGCGGGGCCGTCGTCGGGCCCTGCCTCTGCCTCTGTTTCTGCCCGCTCGTATTCATGGCCCATGGCCTGCTCCAGCACCATCAGGGAGTGCTCGTACACGTCCTTGTGGCGGTGGTGCTCGTCCGTCTCCAGCTTCAGGGCCGGCAGCTCGGGCAGCACGTGCTCGGCCAGGCCGGTGTCCACCAGCAGGGTCAGGCCGGCGCGGGGATCGGCGCCGTTGATCAGCTTGACCAGCTCGTCGCGCACCCGCTCGGCGGAGATGATGGTGATGCGGTCGGACATGGCCGTCATGGCAGTGACCACTGACTCGTCCACACCCACGCCCAACTGGGAGGCGAACCGGGCGGCGCGCATCATGCGCAGGGGGTCGTCCGAGAAGGAGTCCTCCGGAGTGCCGGGGGTGCGCAGCCGCCCAGCGGCCAGGTCCTTCACCCCGCCGAACGGATCCACCAGCTCCATCCCGGGAAGCCGCAGGGCCATGGCGTTGACCGTGAAGTCCCGGCGCAGCAGATCGTCCTCGAGGGAGTCGCCGAACGCCACCTGCGGCTTGCGAGACTCCGGGTCATACTTCTCCGCACGGTAGGTGGTGACCTCCAGCTGCCAGCCGCCTTTCGAGAAGCCGATCGTCCCGAACTTCTTCCCGATGTCCCAGTGCGCCTCCGCCCACTTCTTGCCGATCCGCAGCGTGGTGTCCGGGTCGGCGTCCGTGGTGAAGTCCAGGTCCGGGGAGACCCGCCCCAGGAACAGGTCGCGCACCGGTCCGCCCACCAGGGAGAGCTCATGTCCGGCGGCGGCGAAGAGCTCGCCCAGCTCCAGGACCACGGCAGGCAGCCGCGCACCGGAGGGGAAGCCGGCGGGCAGGGCGACGGTGGACGCGGATCCGCCCCCGCCTGCAGAGGTCTGGGCGGCGCGGTCCGAGGGGTCAGACGGGGAGGGGTTGCTCATGGTGTAACCAGAGTGCCAGATCCGGACCCCTCCGCGTGTGGCACGCGCGCCCCGGTCGCTCCCCAGGAACTCTGAAGGCAGACCGCTAGAGTGGAACGCATGTCCAGGCCCGTTCCCAGCGCTCCCAAGCGCACGCCACTCACCGCCGCGGTGGGTCGTCGTGTGCCGCGTCGGCCTGACCAGAACGGCCCGAACGGCGGCTCAGGTGACCATGGGTCCGGCCAGCACAGCTCTCTTCCCACGGTGGAGGAGGTCTCGGCCGGAGGCCTGGTGATCCGCCGCCAGAACAGCCGTCTGGAGGTCGCCATCATCGCCCGGTACAACCGCGGCGGACGGCTGGAGTGGTGCCTGCCCAAGGGCCATCCGGAGGGTGAGGAGAACCACGAGGAAGCGGCCGTACGCGAGGTGGAGGAGGAGACCGGCATCGCCGGGGAGATCCTGGCCCCGCTGGGCTCCATCGACTACTGGTTCACCGTGACCAGCCATCGCGTGCACAAGACCGTGCACCACTTCCTGCTCCAGGCCACCGGCGGCGAACTCACCACGGAGAACGATCCTGACCACGAGGCCGTGGACGTCGCCTGGGTCGAGCTGGATCGCCTCAACGCCAAGCTCTCCTTCCCCAACGAGCGCCGGATCGTGGACTTGGCCCGCCAGGTCCTGCCGGACCACCTGGAGGCCTTTCCAGACGACGGCCAGGGCACCTCGCGGTGACCGCCACCTCCTCCACGGGTCGGCAGGACGGACCCGGTACTGCTGAACGCGCCACCGAACAGTACGATCCCGGGAACCACTCCGCGAAGGCCACCGCCAAGGCCAGCGCGATCATGGCCGCCGGCACGCTCATCTCCCGGGTGCTCGGATTCGTGCGCAACGCCCTGTTGGCCGTGGCCATCGGCTCCACCGCGCTCGTGGCGGACATCTTCGAGTCGGCCAACACCATCCCGAACATCATCTACATGCTGCTGGCCGGCGGCGTGTTCAACGTGGTGCTGGTCCCGCAGCTGATCAAGGCCGCCAAGGCACCGGACCGGGGAGCGGACTACACCTCACGGCTGGTCACCCTGGCCGCCCTGGTGATGCTGGGGTTCACCGTGGTGATCACCCTGTGCGCCGCACCGCTGATGAGCGTGCTGACCAAGGACTGGACGCCCGGCATGCTCGCCCTGGGCACCGCATTCGCCCTGTGGACGCTGCCGCAGATCCTGTTCTACGGGCTGTACGCGGTGATCGGCCAGGTGCTCAACGCCCACGGACGCTTCGGCGCCTACATGTGGGCCCCGGTGGTGAACAACATCGTGGCGATCGCCGTGATCGCCACCTACCTGGTCATGTTCGGTCGGTACGCCGCCGGGCAGGACCAGCTCACCGAGTGGTCCACCCAGCAGACCGTGATCCTGGCCGGCGGGCACACCCTCGGGGTGGTCCTGCAGGCGCTGGTGCTGTTCGGGCCGCTCAAGCGCCTGGGCCTGGGGCTGCGCCCGAAGTTCGGCTGGAAGGGCATGGGGCTGCGCTCCACGGGGCGGCTGGCGGGGTACACCCTGATCACCATGGTGGTCGGCAATGTGGTGAACCTGGCCCTGAACCGGCTCGTCACGGGGGCCACGGCGGCCCGGTCCGCCGGTGAGACTCCCGGGCCTGAGGCGTCCACCGCCATGGCGGAGGCGGCCATCCCCGGCCTGTACGCCCTGAACACCGCCCAGCTGATCACCGTGCTGCCGCACTCGGTGTTCGTGCTCTCGGTGGCCACGGTGCTGTTCAACCAGCTGGCCCGGGCCATGGACAACGGGGACCTGGACTCCGCCCGGCGCACCACCAGCCAGGGGCTGCGCACGTTTGCCGTGCCCATGATGTTCGCGCTGGTGGTCGTCCTGGTCCTGGCCGGTCCCATGGGCCGGATCTTCGCCAGCTCGGCCTCCACCGCCACCGCCTCGGGCGTGGCCATCGGCCAGCTGCTGGTCCTGCTGGCCCTGGGCATGCCCTTCCGGTCCGCCCACATCTATCTGACCCGGGTGTTCTACGCCGCGGAGAACGCCCGGATGCCCATGATCATCCAGGTCCTGATCGCCGGCATCAGCCTGATCCTGGCCTACGTGGCCTCCCTGATGCTGCCGAACTGGTCCTTGGCCTACCTGATGGTCAGCATCTTCACCGTCTTCCACGTGGTGCAGTTCGCCATCACCCACACCCTGGTGGTGCGTCACTTCGGGGACTACGGCTTCGGTCAGGTGGTGGACACCTACGTCCGCACCGGCCTGGTGGCCCTCGTCTCAGGGGTGGCCGGCGGGGCTGTGCTGTGGCTGATGGGCGGATTCTCCAACGGATTCGCGTGGACCTCCATCCTCACCGCCGTGGTGACCTGCGCCGTCGTCGGGCTGGTCATGCTGGTGGTGTACCTGGTCATCCTGCGGCTGATCCGGCTGCCGGAGCTGATGTCCTTCCTGGGGCCGCTCCTGCGGCGCGTGCCAGCACTCTCTGGCCGCTGAGGCCCTCGTCGCCGCAGATTTCTGCGGTGCCCCTCAGGCGTGTCGGCGGTTCACCGGCCACCTCAAGGTCCCTGCGCCGTAGCATGGACCCGACCGTACTCCCGGGTCAGCCGCCCTGTGCCAGCACCAGCGCATGGGCCCAGCCCGGGCCACCCACTGGAGGAGCATCGTGCCGCAGCCCATTGAAGAGGGGACCGTACTCGGAGGCCGCTACCGGGTCACTGGACATGTGGTCACCTCAGCGGATCAGGACATGGTCCTGGAGGGCCGCGACCAGGTCCTGAATCGCGATGTCACCATCCTCGTGGCCTCTGCCCAGCACGCTGCTCAGGTGGCCACCTCGGCCCGCGAACTGGCCACGGGGGAACGGACCGGGGAGATCCAGGTCCTGGACCTGGGTCTGAGCGACGGCCGCACCTACCTGATCGCCAGCGGGGACTCGCGCACCCAGGAGATGCTCGATCTCGCTCAGGCCCAGCAGGTCTATGTGGAGCCCTTCTACACGGACACCCTGGGCTCTGAGCTCTTCGGGGAGTCCCGGACCTATGAACCGCAGGTCTACGAGGACGACGACGACTACTACTCGGACCTGGACGCTCCGGTCGCCCAGGAGGAGACATCCCAGCGTCGTCCCAAGTTCCTCAATCGCATCTCCGAGCAGCTCAACCGTCGGCTCGGCACCGCTGACGGCGCGGCCGGGGCCGGCGCCGCCGGAGCGGGGACCGCGGCTGCTGCCGCCTCCACGTCCTCTCCCGACGACGGCTCGGTCACCGGAGAGCACCCGCTCGCCTCGGGTGCCACGCAGCGGCGCTACGACGAGGAGTTCCCACTGCCGGAGCAGGTCGAGGATGACATCGACGCTGCCGCCGAGGACGAGCACGCCCAGCAGACCGAGCCGGACACGCCGGACCAGGACGCCGAGCTGCCCCGCCAGAAGGACCACTCGGACAAGGTGACCGTGTGGGAGGACGAACCGGAGGCCGCACCCGAGTCCGCCGAGGACGGTGGTCTGGCCGCTGAGCCGGACCGGCAGGCCGAGGACGACTCCTTCGACGAGTCGGTGATCGACCCTGCGCCGGAGGCGCCAGCCGTCCACGGTGCACCTGAGGTCAGCTCAGACCCGGATCCGGACGAGGACCAGACCACGGACCGTGCCCAGCGCCCCACGGAGGACGGTGTCGGGCTCGCTGCCGGTGGGACCGCGCTGGCCGCAGGGGCCGCTGCCGCGGGAGCCGGGTCTTCGCGTGCGTCCTGGGGCGACTTCCTGCGTGGGGGCTCCTCCTCGGAACGTTCTGCCGAGCAGGATGCCCAGACGGTGGAGGACTCCGGCCCCGAGCACAGCGGGGAGCAGCCTGACCGGCCCGTCGCCCCGGTTCAGGACACGGATGAGGACTACCAGTACGCCGATGACGAGGACCGGGATCGGCCCGGTGCCGCACGGTGGCTGATGGCTGGCATCCTGGCCCTGCTGCTCGTGCTGGCAGGGATCATCGCCTTCAACCTCCTGGGCAGCAACCTCTCGCCCACGGCGGGGCCCACCGATCAGCCCACACAGAGCGAGGAGTCGCCCACCCCCACTTCTTCCGAGGAGGCACCGACCTCCGATCTGCCCGCCCCGGCCATCGCCGGTGTGAGCCGATTCGTTCCGGACTCGCCGACCCTCAGCGCGGACACCGACTCCACGCTGCCCAACGCCATCGACGGCAACCCGGCCACGGCCTGGCAGACCTACTCCTTCGCTCAGCCGACCTTCGGCGGGTACGCCACCTCCATGGCGCTCGTGGTCGAGCTGGAGGAGCCCAGCGCCGTGAATGAGCTGGCGATCACCCAGAACAGCGGTTCGGGCGGGTCCTTCTCGGTCCTGGTGGGGCCGAGCGAAGACATCTCCGAGGCCACACAGATCGCCGAGGGCTCCTTCACCGGACCGCAGATCAGCATCCCGATCACCCAGGACGGCGGTCCTGCTGAGGGACAGTACGTCTTCATCAACTTCACGGAGCTGCCGCGTCTGGCCAATGGCACGGGGACCTTGCCGTATGGACTGCGTGTGGCTGAGGTCCAGGTCAACTGATCTCCACGTCGTCCATCCAGCCGGCAGGTCATGCAGGATTCGCCCTGCCGATTCAGTGGTGGAATACAACCCGACGGCGGGCTGTTCCCTCCCAGTGAGAGCACTGTGCGAGGCCAGTCCGCCCTCGCCG
Source organism: Micrococcus terreus (assembly GCF_900116905.1). GTDB lineage: Bacteria > Actinomycetota > Actinomycetes > Actinomycetales > Micrococcaceae > Citricoccus > Citricoccus terreus. Next base: position 75,199 of record NZ_FPCG01000011.1, read on the forward strand.
TGTCCCCGACCCCGAAGGAACTGCTGTGACCGAGGCTTCTCCCGCCACCCCTGATGTCCATGACGTCGTCATCATCGGCTCCGGCCCGGCCGGCTACACGGCCGCCATCTACACGGCCCGGGCCAATCTGAGCCCCATCGTCTTCGCCGGTTCGGTGACGGCCGGCGGCGAGCTGATGAACACCACGGACGTGGAGAACTTCCCGGGCTTCCCCGAAGGGATCATGGGCCCCGAGCTGATGGGGAACCTGGAGCAGCAGGCCAGCCGCTTCGGCGCCGACGTGCGCTATGAGGACGTCACCGAGGTGGACCTGGAGGCTCAGCCCAAGCGCATCGTGCTCGGCGACGGCACCGTGCACCACGCGCGAGCAGTCATCCTGGCCACGGGATCCGCCTACCGCGAGCTGGGCGTGGACGGGGAGAAGCGGTTCTCCGGGCACGGAGTCAGCTGGTGCGCCACCTGCGACGGCTTCTTCTTCAAGGACCAGAACATCGCCGTCGTCGGCGGCGGTGACTCCGCCATGGAGGAGGCCCTGTTCCTGACCAAGTTCGCCGACCAGGTCACGGTCATCCACCGCCGAGACTCGTTGCGTGCCTCCAAGATCATGGCCGACCGCGCGCTGGAGCACCCCAAGATCACCTTCCGATGGAACTCTGCTGTGACCTCCCTGGACGGGGAGGACAAGCTCAAGACCGTCCACCTGAAGGATCTGGTCACCGGCGAGGAGTCCTCGTTGGAGGTCACCGGCCTGTTCGTCGCCATCGGCAACGACCCGCGCACCGACCTGGTCAAGGACCAGGTCGAGCTCACCGATGAGGGAACCATCCGCATCGAGCACCCGAGCTCCCGCACGTCCATCCCCGGTGTCTTCGCCGCCGGTGATGTCACCGACTCCACCTACCGTCAGGCCATCACGGCGGCTGGCTCCGGCTGCATCGCCGCCCAGGATGTGGAGCACTACCTGGCTGATCTCCAGGACGCCGAATCTGCGGGCGTCGTCCCGGATCCGGCCCAGGAGACCGTCGCCCACTGACCACGCCACACCGGCATCAGCACCCCATCTCCACAGGAGGAACCATGAGCACCATCAACGTCACCGATCAGGACTTCCAGGAGAAGGTCCTGAACTCGGACAAGCCCGTCCTGGTCGATTTCTGGGCCGAGTGGTGCGGCCCCTGCCGCATGCTGGGACCTGTCCTGGAGAAGATGTCCGAGGAGCACGCCGAGAAGATCACCGTGGCCAAGCTGAATGTGGATGACAATCCTCAGACCGCCTCCACCTACGGCATCACCAGCATCCCCGCCGTCCTGGTGTTCCAGGGCGGAGAGAAGGTCGCCACCTCCATCGGCGCGAAGCCACAGCAGGCCCTGGAGTCCGAGTTCGCCCAGTACCTGGCCTGATCATCTGATCCAGACCAGGATCTCCACAGCAGAAGGGACCGCTCTCCGGAGCGGTCCCTTCTCTGCGTGGTCTGAGGTCAGTCCTGGCTGTCTCGGCTCGAGGGCTGGATCAGCCCCATGATCCTGTGCAGATCCTCCACCGAGGCGAAGTCGATGGCGATCTTGCCCTTCCGTGCACCGAGCGTGATCTTGACCGTGGTGTCCAATTCGTCCGTCAAGGAGTTCGCCCAGTAGTCCAGACGCTCATGCCGCTGAGTGGACCGAGCACGCTGAGGGGTCTTCGGCTGACGGAGGCCACTCTCCATCGCCACCATCTCCTCCGTGGCACGGACCGAGAGCCCTTCAGACACGATCTTCTGGGCCAGACGTTCCATCTCTGCCGGGTCGGTCAGGGACAGCAGTGCCCGAGCGTGCCCCGCAGACAGGACTCCAGACGCAACCCTGCGCTGGACCAAGGGGGGCAGCTTCATCAGGCGCAGAGTGTTGGAGATCTGCGGCCGAGAACGACCGATGCGGGCAGAGAGCTCATCCTGCGTGCAGTCGAAATCCTCCAACAGCTGTTGGTAGGCGGCTGCCTCTTCCAGGGGATTGAGCTGGCTGCGGTGAAGGTTCTCCAGGAGTGCATCTCGCAACAGATCCTCATCCGAGGTGTGCCGGATGATCGCCGGAATCTCCTGAAGGCCGGCCTTCTGGGAGGCCCGCCAACGGCGCTCGCCCATGACCAGTTCGTAAGGGTTATCTCCTGGGACAGGTCTGACGACGACAGGCTGAAGTAGGCCGACCTCCCTGATGGAGGCGACCAGCTCATCCATGTCGTCCTCGTCGAAGACCTCGCGTGGCTGTCGCGGATTCGGATGAATGTCGCCGACCGGGAGAGAGCGGAGCTCCGAACCATCCGGTAGAACCCCGCCCTGACCCGATCCGACAGTGTCTCTGCTCGTTGACGACGTCGCGCCCTCGTCAACATCAACCTTTTCAGTGTTCCTGTTCGTCTTGCGGCCCCCGGAGAGCAGGGCGTCCGCAGCCGCAGAGGTCCTGTTCCGGGGGATGCTGATGTCGGGAACTGATCGCCGTCCTCTGGACTTGGTCCCTTCGGCAGCTGTGGTCCGTTGCTGTCCACTTCGGGAATCGCCATCAACCCGCTCCGGGAAGAACACGTCCACCGGCCGTCTCGTTTCACGTGGAACATTCGTTGCTCCCGACTGGCCCTGCTTCAAGTATCGCGAAGCGACCTCATGCACCTCAGCTTGAGTGGACCCCTCAGGCGCTCCTGGATGCTCGTCTACTGCCTCGACCTGCTCCTCAACGTGCTCGGGCGTCGGGTCAGCAGGAGAGGTCTCCGGAGTATGCTTCGTGCCGCCGGCGTCACTCGTGTCAGCGTCCTCGAGAGGCGGGGTCGCTTCCTCCGTGTTCTGGATGAGGGCACTGAGGCCACGCCCCAGGCCACGACGATTCTTCTTCACGGACACAGATACTCCTCTTTCGATCAACGACTGTTCCAGTCTACGTCTGTTTCACGTGAAACTGCACCCATTGATACGGAGCGACAGTGTTATTCGGTTGAGGAAAGGAACTAGCACTGATCACTTCTGGACTTCGTCGACGACGTAGTATCCGTGATTGTTCTTCCTCGCAGCAGGCAGGCAGTCTGGGCTCGAAGCAGCTGGCCTTGTCGGTCTCCATCCCTCATCCAGCACCTTGGATGCTGTCAGAGCATTCGTACTCATGGTGAGAATGTTTCACGTGGAACGGGTGGAAGCTGGACCGGCGACGGAGAGGCGACTGGCAACTGAGTGAACACTCCACTGCTTCCTGCACACGTTCGTCGACCGTTCTCCGCGGCGACCAGATGCTCTGAACGAAGTCATCTGCTGCCCCTACGAACACATCGCCACATTCGGCGGTTTCACGAGAAACACGCTCACGTCACTCCGAACTCCTGTCAGGCGGTCGACAGATCTCCTCCTCCACTATCAGGCGTGCATTCGGAGGTGAGGGGACATCACTGATGCAGTGCGCCAGAACAACGGCGTCGTGTAGTGGACGCGAGTACCGTTTCACGTGAAACTGAACGAGACATGGAGTGTCATGGAATGTACTTCAGCACTAGCGGGTGGCTCCTCATGTTGGAGAGCTGTTCGAACACGAGGCATCACGCGCAATCAGTGTCATGCGTAAGGTGACGACCAGGGTCAGGGCAATGTACCGACGTTGTGAAGCTTTGGCCTGACCGTTTCACGTGAAACCCTATCGTCAGTCCTCGTGAGAGACAGCAGGACCCTAGAGCACCGTGTGCCCCCGGCCTCACTAGGTCGTCAAGGATGCCCTCTCCAACCATCCGCTCGTTCGAATGGGCTGATCACCCCAGATGCCTTCACCCATCGCCGGGCAATCACGGACTACGCTCCCGGTGTGAGAACCGCCTGAAGCCGGCAGTGCTGTGGTCGTGTGTTTCACGTGAAACGGAGCATCAATCCATACGTTGGTCTCGAACCCATAGGGCCTGAAGAACCCTCGACAAAGACACTGCGGTATCGCGTTTCACGTAAAACCCTGCGCCTTAACTCGACGAGATCAGACCGCGGGCGGCCGTTCCACGTGAAACCGAGAGATCGGCGGAATCTCGGATGAGGTGACATCCATCGGCAGGCAACAGTGGCAGGTGCTTCGCCCAGTGGAAAGCCGTCTGCCCGGAGAGGAACCTGGCCACGTGGACGACAAGACCACGATCCGCCACCCACCGACCCGACCCACCCGTAGCCGACGAGGACGTCACAGCTGCCCTGCCGACATACGGGCATACCGTCACTGCGGACGTGCGACGCGCTCACCAAGATCCAGCGTTGTGGAATCGGCCACGAGACCCGACGAGGTCTGCAATGGGTCCAGGGTCGATCCATTCAGCACAGCGCCTGGATGATGGAGACACCCAAAATCCGTTGATCTGAGCCCACGGAAGGCCCGGATCAACGACCGGCCGCGGCGCCCTTCTCGGCAATCTCAGCAGCGGCTTCGCGGTAGGAGAGAGCGCCTGCCGACTGAGGATCATAGGTCAGCACGGTCTGCTGGAAACTGGGGGCCTCGGAGATACGGATGTTCCGGGGGATGACAGCTGAGAGGACCTGGTCGGGGAAGTGCTCCCGGACCTCGTCGGCGACCTGAGATGCCAGGTTGGTACGCCCGTCGTACATCGTCAACAGAATGGTTGACACCTCAAGTGAAGAGTTGAGGTGCTTCTGGATCATGGTGATGTTCTTGAGCAGCTGAGACAGACCCTCGAGGGCGTAGTACTCAGTCTGAATGGGAATCAGGACCTCACCGGCGGCAACGAACGCGTTCACCGTCAGCAACCCCAGACTCGGGGGACAGTCGATGAAGACATAGTCGATCCGCGGCATCCCCTGCTTCTCGCGGTGAGCGAAGTATTCCTTCAACGCCCTGGACAGCCGCTGCTCACGAGCCACCAAGGAGACCAGCTCGATCTCCGCCCCGGCCAGATCGATGGTGGCCGGTGCCACCACCAGCCCCTCCACATCAGGGCAGTCCTGCACGACCTCCGCCAGGGGGAGCTCATCGATCAACACGTCGTAGATGCTGTCCACCTCAGAGCTGTGCGGGATGGCCAGAGCAGTGGAGGCGTTGCCTTGAGGGTCGATGTCCACCACCAGCACGTTCATCCCAGCACGGGCGAGCGCTGCGGAGAGGTTCACCGTGGTCGTGGTCTTGCCGACACCACCCTTCTGATTCGACACAGTGATGATGCGGGTCGATGAAGGATGGGGAAGCCTCTTGCCGCGCAGCTTCTCGCGTCGACGATTCTCCTGAGCCAGCTCACGAGCCAGCGGGGTGCTGGCGTTCACCGACACTCCACCGAACTCACCGGTCTCAGCCGTCGGCGTGGTGTCCGAGTCATGCTCCACAGGACAGATCCTCCCTATGTCGGATCACCACCAGCAGTCTGCTGGTGGTGTTCGGCAGCCTCTTCAGACTACTGGGTCAGTCAGCTGTATCAGTGCGGCGGTCACCGGTGCGCTCAGCGACGACGGATGGGCGCGCGCACGACCGTGGTCGGCTCTTCCAACAGGTCTTCACCGACGATCTCGACCGTCGGCGTGGTCATCCGGAACTTCTTCAGGACCTTGGCTGCCGCAGTGATCTCCTCAGCGGCCGAGCGGCCCTTGATGGCGATCAGCTCACCCTCACCCTTGACCAGGGGCACTGTCAGGGGGATCAGCGTCTTCAACGCGGAGACAGCGCGGGCCGTCACCACATCGACATCCAGGTTCTCAGAGACCTGCTCGGACCGGCCACGGATCACGTCCACCTTGTCCAGCTCCAGGTCCTCCACCACCATGTCCAGCCACGCGACCCGTCGCTCGAGCGGTTCGATGAGGATGAAGGTGCAGTCAGGACGGGCCAAGGCCAGAGCGAGACCGGGCAGCCCTGCCCCGGAGCCGACGTCGGCCACAAGAGCTCCCTCCGGCAGCAGATCTCCGACCACGGCACAGTTGAGCACGTGCCGTTCCCAGAGACGCGGGACCTCGCGGGGACCCAACAGCCCCCACTCGATGCCGGTGGTGGCCAGATGCTCCACGAACCGCTCAGCCAGTGGTAGACGATCACCGAAGATCGTCTCAGCTGCCTTCCGCGTCTCTCCGGTCAGCGCAGGAATCTCCACCGGGCGTGCGCTGTCCTCCGAGGGGATCCCCTCGCGGGGTTCGGCGTTGGCCTCAGTCACCGGACGTGACCACCACATGCCGGCGGGCGCCCTCGCCCTCGGACTCGCTGACCAGGCCGGCATCGGCCACGACGTCGTGCACCAGCTTGCGCTCATAGGCACCCATCGGCTCAAGGTGCACGGCTGCCTCGCCGTCGCGCACGCGCTGGACGGCCTCCTGCGCCAACTTCTCCAGCCGCCCGGCACGCTCGGCTCGGCGACCGGCGATGTCCAGCACCAGTCGTGACCGGTTGCCCGTAGAGGCCAGCACGGCCAGTCGAGTCAGTTCCTGCAGGGCATCCAGACCCTTTCCGTCGGCGCCGCTGAGCTCGCGCAGCCGGTCTTCACCCTCCTCGGCGACCACCGAGACATAGGTGCGACCATTGCGCACCTCGATGTCGATGTCACCGTCCAGATCGGCGATGTCCAACAGCTCCTCGACGTAGTCGGCGGCGATGTCGCCCTCCTCCTCGAGCCGGCTGGAAGCCTGGCTGTCCGAGGAGTCTGCAGCCGTCGTCGTGGTCTGTTCCTCGAGCCCTGCTGACGGTGCGCCGGCCTGCTCGACCTCAGGGGTGGGATCTGACTGCTCGGTCACTTCTTTCTCCTGTTCTTGCGCGCCGGCTGCTGACGCTGGCCCTGCTGACGCTGAGCCTTCAGTTCCGCCTTCGCGGCGGCCTCCTCGGCCTCCTGTGCGGCCTTGCCGATGGGCGGGAGTCCCTTGGCGGCACGGCGCTCGTTCAGCTCACGCTCAGCCTGCGAACCCGGGGTGGGGTTGTTGCGGATGATCCAGGTCTGCTGCCCCACGGCCCAGAAGTTGGTGGCGGTCCAGTAGACCAGCACGCCGATCGGGAAGTTGATGCCGCCGATGCCGAAGACCAGGGGCAGCACGTACAGCATCATCTTCTGCGACTGGGCGAACGGTCCGGTCATCGCGGCCTCGGACATGTTCTTGCTCATCAGCATCTTCTGCATGTAGAACATCGAGGCTGTCATGAGCAGGATCATCACCACGGAGACGATCAGCACGTTCACGTTGAGGTTGTCCCCGGTGGAGCCCAGGAACGTGTCCGACATCTTGGCGCCGAACAGCTCGGAGTTCTCGAAGGAGCGCACCTGGTCCGCGCTCAGCGCAGAGATCCCCTCGTTGCGCTCGGCCGCACCCTTGGCACCGATGAGCACCTGGTACAGCGCGAAGAAGAACGGCATCTGCACGAGCATCGGCAGACAGGCGGAGAACGGGCTGGTGCCGTGCTGCTTGAACAGCGCCTGCTGCTCCATGGCCATGGCCTGACGGGAGAGCTGGTCCTTCTTGCCCTTGTACTTGGCCTGCAGCTTCTGGATCTCCGGCTGCAGAGCCTGCATGGCGCGCTGGGCCTTGATCTGCTTGACGAAGACCGGGATCAGCAGGGTGCGGATCAGCACCACCAGCAGGATGATCGCCAGGGTCCAGGTCCAGCCGGACTCCGGCGGCATGCCGATCCAGTCCAGGAGCGTGTGGAAGGCACCCAGGACCCAGGACACCGCCATCTTGAACGGCCACAGGATGATGTCGAAGAAGTTCATGGTCTCCTACTGCTCCTCCGGCAGGTCCGGGGGAATCGGGGGGTGGTTGAGTTCAATGATCCTGGGGTGTCGACCCTCGGGCCAAATCCTCCGCCCGGGCGGCACTGGATCCACACCGCCGTCGGTCCAGGGGTGGCATCGTCCGAGTCGGCGAGCGGCCAGCCAGCTGCCCCGCACCGCCCCGTGCACCTGCACCGCCTCGAGCGCGTAGGCCGAGCAGGACGGGAAGAACCGACACACCTGACCGTACAGGGGGGAGATGAGGGTCCGATAGGAGACGAGCGCCCCGCCCAGCAGGGCCGAGGGCAGTGCCCGCACCGGCCCCCAGATCTGCGGGTCCGGCAGGGTGGTGAACGGGTTCTCCGTGGGATGCGGTGTCCGTCCCGGGTCTGTGCTGGTCACCGACGTCCTCCGGTGGCCGAGGAGGTCGCCCCAGCTCCGTCGGCCTTCTTCAGAGCGGAGCGGATCCCGGAGGTGACCTCCGCGTGGAGTGTGGCCCAGTCGGCCTCTCCCGACGACGGCAGGGCGCGGATGACCAGTTGGGCACCTGAGTGCCCCTTCAGTGGGCCGGCGAACACCTCAGCCACTGCTGAACGCAGACGCCGCTTGACCCTGTTCCGGGTGACGGCGTTGCCGACAGCCTTGGAGACGATGAATCCGGCCTTGAGCCCTTCGTCGGTCAGATGTGCAGACACGACAACGTTCCGGCGCCCTGCTCGGGCGCCGGAACGCAGTGTCTCGGAGAACTCCGCTGGGGTGCGGACCCGATTCTTCCGGGGCAGCACGCCGATGATGTCCTGTCTGCTGACTGGTCCGTCCGGCTCAGGTCCGCTCAGGCGGAGAGCTCGGTACGGCCCTTGCCACGGCGGGCGGCCATGATGGCGCGGCCGGCGCGGGTGCGCATGCGTGCGCGGAAACCGTGCTTCTTGGCCCGGCGGCGGTTATTCGGCTGAAAGGTCCGCTTGCTCACTTTGATCTCTCCACAACGTGTGTATCGCGCCGGCACCGTGATGACCGGCCCGTGATGTGGGCCGTCTCCGTGGGTGTCACCGACCGAATGGGGAAGGGTCGGCGGCGCTCTGGCAGGAACCCCCCGGGGTGCAGGCATGCCACATCGACCCAGGGGACTGACCAATCTTACGGAGGCGCCGGGAAGAGCGTCAAATCCCTGAGGGCCTTCCCGGGTTGTCCACGGTTATCCACCGCCTGTGAATAACACTGTGGATTAAGGCTAGACTCGGCTTCCCAGGCGGATTCGCCTGGATCTCGAGGCCTCATCCAGCCACGGGTCCGATGCGATCGGCTGTCCCCGGGTTCTCGACTGTCCACATGTACTCGCGCCGGAAGGACACCCGTGGTCGACGACGAGGAAGTCAGCAGCTCCTGGCGGAAGGTCGTGCTGACCCTGGACGAGGACGACCACGTCAGTCCACGTCAGATGGGCCACGTCCGGTTGGCTCAGCCGCTGGGCCTGCTGGGCTCCACCCTGCTGCTGGCCGTCCCCACGGAGCTGACCCGCGACGTCCTGGAGACCCAGCTGCGCGATCAGCTCGCCCGGGCCGTCCAGCACGTCTTCCGCGCCACCATCAGCTGTGGCTTCTCGATCGACCCGTCGTTGAAGTCCTCCGAAGACGAGGTCCCCCCGCGGCCTGTCCCGCCCGTCCCCCAGCTCTCCGACGAGCCGTTCCGTGATCGATCACCGCTGCGGGTCGAGGACTCCGAGGAGTCCTTCACCCCGTCTCGGAGCTCCCTGTCCGCCCCGGCCCGCGGCGCACAGTCCACCCCGGCACCCTCGCCTCCCTCGACCTCGGATGAGACCAGCCGGCTGAACCCGCGCTACCACTTCGAGACCTTCGTGATCGGCTCGTCGAACCGCTTCGCCCATGCCGCGGCCAACGCGGTGGCCGAGGCACCGGCCAAGGCCTACAACCCCCTGTTCATCTACGGGGAGTCCGGACTGGGCAAGACCCACCTGCTGCACGCGATCGGTCACTATGCCCGCGACCTGTACCCCGGGCTGCGGGTGCGGTACGTGAACTCCGAGGAGTTCACCAACGACTTCATCAACTCGATCCGTCACGACGAGGGTGCCAGCTTCAAGCACATCTACCGGAATGTGGACATCCTGCTGATCGATGACATCCAGTTCCTCGCGGACAAGGAAGCCACCGTGGAGGAGTTCTTCCACACCTTCAATGCGCTGTACAACAACAGCAAACAGGTGGTCATCACCTCGGATCTGCCTCCCAAGCAGCTCTCCGGCTTCGAGGAACGACTGCGTTCTCGCTTCGAGTGGGGCCTGATCACCGACATCCAGCCGCCGGACCTGGAGACGCGCATCGCGATCCTGCGCAAGAAGGCCGAGGCCGAAGGGCTCGTGGCCCCGCCTGAAGTCCTGGAGTACATCGGCTCGCACATCTCCACGAACATCCGTGAACTGGAGGGCGCGCTGATCCGCGTCACGGCGTTCGCCTCGCTGAACAAGCAGGAGGTGGACATCCAGCTGGCCGAGCACGTGCTCAAGGATCTGATCACCGACGACGGCGCCCACGAGATCACCGCGGCCACGATCCTGAATGAGACCACGGCGTACTTCAACCTGACCATGGAGGAGCTGACCAGCAAGTCACGCACCCGGACGCTGGTCACCGCGCGACAGATCGCCATGTACCTGCTGCGTGAGCTCACCGAGATGTCCCTGCCCAAGATCGGTGCCGAACTGGGCGGGCGCGACCACACCACCGTCATCCACGCCGATCGCAAGATCCGTGAACTGATGGCCGAGCGTCGCACGATCTACAACCAGGTCACCGAACTCACGAACAAGATCAAGAAAGCCCAAGCCGGAGGACGCTGACCTCGCGGCCCCACCCGGGTCCGCGGGAAAGCTCCCGTGTGGACGGATGCCATTCGTCCACACTGTCCACCGCGACGTGCAGCTGGGTTCTCCACAGCACGATCACTGTGTCTCCGGAGGTCGTCATCCCCTCTGTCCACAGCATTGCCCACATATCCACAAACTGTGGACGATCACCCGAGAGACGGAACCCACACCTGTGGACAGAGCTGTGGATCGTTAAGTGGATCGAGGGGCACTTCCTCTGGAGAACCCCTCCAGACCTGGTGACAGACCACATGGATGTGATTCCACTTCTCCCCACCAGCCCCACACCGCCGACGAACGTCGTCCACCTCAGGATCCACAGGATGAACAGCCTGCACCCGCCGATCCAGGCACTTGTCCACAGTTTCCACAGCAGTTATTAATACTACTGACCCCTGTTAAATGACATCTCCCGAGAACAATGAGCTCCTCCTGTCCTCGGTTCCTCCGCCCACCCTCGCTCCCATCCACACCCGGACAGCGAGTGCTCCACGACACGGTAAGCTGACACAGCACTCGACCGTCACAGGATTCTGGGCTCTCGTGTGGTACATGGTGACGAGCTCACCGGACACCTGCACAGCAGACCTGCTTGTCCTCGGCCGGGGCACCATTGAGCACCCGACCGGGCCCGAGCAGTCCTGCGAAAGGCGGATCCATCCGTGAAGTTCACCGTTGAGCGCGACATCCTGACGGACGCCGTCTCCTGGGCCGCACGATCTCTGTCCCCTCGCCCGCCGGTGCCGGTCCTGTCCGGACTGCTGATCACCGCCGAAGACGGACTGGTCTCGATCGCCAGCTTCGACTACGAGACCTCTGCGCAGCTCGAGATCGAGGCCGACATCGAGGAGACAGGCCGCATCCTGGTCTCCGGTCGACTGCTCAATGACATCGTCCGCTCCCTGCCGGCCGCACCGGTGACCGTGGAGACCGACGGATCCAAGGTGGTGCTGACCTGCCGCAGCTCCCGGTTCTCCCTGGCCACCATGCCGGTGGACGAGTACCCCTCCCTGCCGCAGATGCCCGACTCTGCTGGCACGATCCACGGAGATGCCTTCGCCGACGCGGTCGCTCAGGTGACCGTGGCCGCCTCCAAGGACGACACCCTCCCGATCCTGACCGCCGTGAAGGTGGAGATCGAGGGAGATCGCATCACCCTGCTCGCCACGGATCGCTACCGGCTGGCCATGAAGGAACTGACCTGGCAGCCGGCCGACCCCTCGATCTCCCAGTCCCTGCTGGTCAAGTCCCGCACCCTGACCGAGGTGGCCAAGTCCCTGGCCGGTGGCGGAGACCTGCAACTGCGCCTGGCCGAAGGATCCGATCTCGTCGGCTTCTCCTCCGGCGGACGCCGCACGACGAGCCTGCTGGTGGACGGGGACTACCCCAAGATCCGCGCCCTGTTCCCGGAGAGCAGCCCGATCCACGCCGCCGTGCAGACCGCACCGCTGGTGGAGGCCGTCAAGCGTGTGGCCCTGGTGGCCGAACGCAACACGGCCGTGCGCATGGTCTTCACCGACGGCCAGGTCACCCTGGACGCCGGTGCCGGGGACGACGCCTCGGCCAACGAGACCCTGGATGCACAGCTCGAGGGCGAGGACATCACCGTGGCCTTCAACCCCTCCTACCTCAGCGAGGGTCTGAACGTGATCGACACACCGTTCGTGCGGTTCTCCTTCACCACTCCGCCCAAGCCGGCCCTGATGACCGCCCAGCAGGACCTGGAGTCCGAGGAGCAGGACGACTACCGGTACCTGGTCATGCCGGTCCGCCTGACGCACTGAGACGGGCGGCCGCACCTCGGTGTACCTCTCGCATCTGTCCCTGACGGACTACCGTTCCTACGCTCAGCTCGAGCTGCCGTTGGAGCCGGGTCCCACCGTCCTGGTCGGCTCCAACGGCGTCGGAAAGACGAACATCGCCGAAGCCGTGGGATACCTGGCCTTCCAGGACTCCCACCGGGTGTCCCAGGACTCGGCGCTCGTGCGCTTCGGTGCCCACCAGGCCAGAGTGCGCGGGCGGATCCACCGCGGAGACCGAGCGGTCTCCGTGGAGCTGGAGGTCAACCCGGGCAAGTCGAACCGGGCCGTGATCAACCGGGGTTCCCCTCAACGGGCGCGGGAGGCACTGGGCCTGCTGCGGTGTGTCATCTTCGCCCCCGAGGACCTGCACCTGGTCACCGGGGACCCCTCCGGCCGGCGGCGATTCCTGGACGAGCTGATGGTCCAGCTCCGGCCCGCGTTGGGGGGAGCCCGGTCCGACTACGACCGCGTGCTCCGGCAACGCAACGCGCTGCTGAAGAACGCCCGGCAGTCCCGGTCCTGGACTGAAGAGCACGAGTACACCCTGGCGGTGTGGGATGAGCATCTCTCCCGAGCCGGGGCACGGCTGCTCAACGGCCGACTTCACGTGCTGCAGCTGCTGGCTGAACCGCTCACCCAGGCCTACCGTGCCCTGACGGACGGCTCCAAGGACGCAGGCTACACCTACGAGTCCACCGTCCCCGAGGCCGCGGGTCGGCACAGCTCCGTGCCGGACGAGCAGCAGCTCTATGAGGCGCTGCTGCGCCAGCTGACCGAGGGACGCAAGGCTGAGCGCGACCGTGGCCTGACCCTGTCCGGGCCGCACCGGGACGAGCTGATCCTGGAGCTCGGACCGGCGCCGGCCAAGGGATTCGCCTCTCACGGTGAGACCTGGTCCTTGGCTCTGGCATTGAAACTGGCCAGCTACCAGGTGATGGTCCAGGACGATCCGGATCCGGACGCCCGCCCCGTGCTGATCCTGGACGACGTCTTCGCCGAGCTGGACTCCCAGCGGCGCTCCCGCCTGGCCTCCCTGGTGGACGGGGCCGAACAGCTGCTGGTGACCGCTGCCGTGGCGGAGGACATCCCCCAGGAACTGGCCGGGAACCGGATCGGGGTGCGGCTGACGGAGGACGGCAGCCTGGTCACCCTCGCTGACCCGGCACATGACGCCGAGCGGGCAGCTCCAGAAGAGCGTCCCGACGACGGCGAGGCACCTCAGTGAGCAGCGCCCCGCAGCGTGGGCGCCGGACGGAGACCGGCCCCGCCGACGACCGAGACCGTCCCGCCGACCCGGCAGACACGGCCGAGGACGTGCAGCCCGACGCCGCCCTGGTGGCGCTGAACCGGGTCCGTCAGGCTGCGGTCAGCCGAGGAGAGGTGCGCCAGCGGCCCGGACGGGGGCTGCTGCCGGGCACCGGTCGATCGGCCGCCCGTGACGGTGAGGGCGGGACCGGGCGAGCCGGTGCCGGGACCGCACGCGGCCGTCGTCGTGGGGGCACCGCCTGGCTGGGCGATGCGCGGGATCCGCGCATGCTCGGCGACGTCTTCGGCAACCTGGTGGCGGACCGGGGCTGGTCCTCACCGGTGGCCGTGGGATCTGTCCTCTCGCGATGGAGCGAACTGGTGGGAGCGGACATCGCCCTGCACTGCCGGCCGGAGAGCTTCGAGAACACCGTGGTGGTGGTGCGCTGTGACTCCACTGCCTGGGCCACCCAGCTCAAGCTGCTCACCCCGGTCCTGCTGGGCCGGTTCGAAGAGGCACTGGGTCCGGGGATCGTCACGCGACTGCAGATCCACGGCCCGGCTGCACCGTCCTGGCGTAAGGGTCCGCGCGTGGTCAAGGGCCGCGGACCGCGGGACACCTACGGATGAGACGCTGAGCCGTCAGACGCCGTTCTGAGGCCTCTGGACCCCAGGAGGCGGATCGGGGTCCGGATCAGGGTGCCCTGGTGCGCGGGATCTGCGATTCTGTCCCGCTCATGGCATGTTCTGCCCACAGCGTCCCTCAGAATCCCGCGAGATGGGCGCAGCTGGCGTAGAATGTGAAGGAACTGTGCCGCAGGCTTCGGCGCGCCCACTGCGGCGTCCCTCTCCTGCGGTCCTGCCCGTCCGTCTGTCCCGAGGCCGCCCACCGGCGCGCACGGGAGGACATCGACCTGAGGAGCCGTACCGCACGTGGCCGAAGAGCAAGCCGCAGAGAACAACGGCACTGGACCGACCGAGCCGATCGACGCGGCGCCGACCGAGTCCACGGATCCCGCCGCAGCCGGTGCCCCGCAGGCTCCGGAGAAGCCCTCGACCCGGGTCGAGCACGCCTACGGTGCTGATGACATCACCGTGCTGGAGGGCCTGGAGGCCGTGCGCAAGCGGCCGGGCATGTACATCGGCTCCACCGGGCCGCGCGGACTGCACCACCTGGTGTACGAGGTCGTGGACAACTCCGTGGACGAGGCCCTGGCCGGGTACTGCGACACCATCCACGTGACCCTGCAGGCCGACGGCGGCGTGCGCGTGGAGGACAACGGCCGCGGCATCCCCGTGGACATGCACCCCACCGAGGGCAAGCCCACCGTCGAGGTGGTCATGACCATCCTGCACGCCGGCGGCAAGTTCGGCGGGGGCGGCTACGCCGTCTCCGGTGGGCTGCACGGCGTGGGCATCTCCGTGGTCAACGCCCTCTCCTCCCGCGTGGAGACCGAGATCCGGCGCCAGGGCCACGTGTGGCGGATGAGCTTCGCCCACGGCGGTGTGCCCCAGACCGAACTGGTCAAGGGCGAGGAGGCCGACCGCACCGGGACCACTCAGACGTTCTATCCCGATGCCGGGATCTTCGAGTCCACCGAGTTCGACTTCGAGACCCTGCGCGCCCGCTTCCAGCAGATGGCCTTCCTCAACAAGGGCCTGCGCATCACCCTCACCGATGAGCGTTCCCTCGAGAACAACGAGGTGCAGGAGGATGAGATCGCCGGGGGCGAGGCCTCCGGCGCGAAGGAAGCGGAGGGCGAGGGCGCCGTCGTCGGGAATCTGGTGGAGGTGGCCGAGGACGGCGAGCAGCTGGTGTCCACCGGTGGCGCCAACCCAGCGGAGCTGCAGGCCGCCGAGGGGACCAGCAAGAAGCGGATGGTCGACTACTGCTACCAGAACGGCCTGCTGGACTACGTCAAGCACCTGAACTCCGGCAAGAAGGTGGAGATGGTCCATGAGGACGTCATCTCCTTCGAGTCCGAGGACACCGACCGCAAGATGGCCGCCGAGGTGGCCATGCAGTGGACCACCGCATACTCCGAGTCGGTGCACACCTACGCCAACACCATCAACACCCACGAGGGCGGCACCCACGAAGAGGGATTCCGCGCGGCCATGACCAGCCTCATCAACCGCTATGCGCGCGAGAAGGAGATCCTCAAGGCCAAGGACGAGAACCTCTCCGGCGACGACATCCGCGAGGGCCTGACCGCGGTGATCTCGGTCAAGCTCTCCGAGCCGCAGTTCGAGGGACAGACCAAGACCAAGCTGGGCAACTCCGAGGCCCGCGGGTTCGTGCAGAAGATCGTCACCGATCAGCTCGGCGACTGGCTCGAGCGCAACCCCGGCCCGGCCAAGGACGTCATCCGCAAGGCCATCATGGCTGCGCACGCCCGCATGGCCGCTCGCAAGGCCCGGGACAACGCCCGCCGCAAGTCCCCGCTGGAGTCCTTCGGAATGCCCGGCAAGCTCGCGGACTGCTCGTCCAAGGACCCCTCGCGCTGCGAGGTCTACATCGTGGAGGGTGACTCCGCGGGCGGCTCGGCCAAGCAGGGCCGCAACCCCGAGACCCAGGCCATCCTGCCCCTGCGCGGCAAGATCCTGAACGTGGAGCGGGCGCGCCTGGACCGGGCGCTGTCCAACATGGAGATCCAGTCCATGATCACCGCGTTCGGCACGGGCATCGGCGAGGAGTTCGACCTGGCCAAGCTGCGGTACCACAAGATCGTGCTGATGGCCGATGCCGATGTGGACGGCCAGCACATCACCACGCTGCTGCTCACGGTGCTCTTCCGCTACATGCGCCCGCTGATCGAACACGGACACGTGTTCCTGGCCCAGCCCCCGCTGTACCGCATCAAGTGGTCCAACGCCCCGCACGACTACGTCTTCTCCGACACCGAGCGGGATGAGGCGATCGCCGCGGGCCAGGCCAAGGGCTGGCGCCACCCCAAGGACAACGGCGTGCAGCGCTATAAGGGCCTGGGCGAGATGAACTACCAGGAGCTGTGGGACACCACCATGGATCCCGAGCACCGCACCCTGCTGCAGGTCTCCATGGACGATGCCGCCGCCGCAGACGAGGTGTTCTCCATGCTCATGGGCGAGGACGTGGAGTCGCGCCGCTCGTTCATCCAGCAGAACGCCAAGGACATCCGCTTCCTGGACATCTGACCCACCCCCCGTCACCCGTGCACCACACCGTGCCATCACCGGTGCACGCACCCTGCACCACTGAGACGATCCGAGGACACCGCGCGTGAGCGACCAGACCCCCGAGAACCCCGAGAACACTGAGGCCCAGAACTCTCAGCCTGAGAATCCTGAGAGCTCAGAGACGACGCCGACCCCCGAGACCGAGGCCGTCGAGGGCGTCGTCGTCTCACCGCTGGATCCGGGGGACAAGGTCGAGATGGTCGACCTGCAGACCGAGATGAAGCGGTCCTACCTGGACTACGCCATGGCGGTCATCGTCGGACGAGCCCTGCCGGATGTGCGCGACGGCCTCAAGCCCGTGCACCGCCGCGTGCTCTACGGCATGTTCGACGGCGGCTACCGTCCGGACCGCTCCTTCAACAAGTCCGCCCGTGTGGTGGGTGAGGTGATGGGCAACTACCACCCGCACGGTGACTCGGCCATCTACGACGCCCTGGTCCGGCTGATCCAGGACTGGGTGATGCGCTATCCGCTGGCCCTGGGACAGGGCAACTTCGGCTCGCCAGGCAACGACGGTGCCGCCGCCCAGCGTTACACCGAGACCAAGATGGCCCCGCTGGCCATGGAGATGGTCCGGGACATCGACGAGGACACCGTCGACTTCCAGGACAACTACGACGGCAAACAGCAGGAGCCCACTGTACTGCCGGCCCGGTTCCCGAACCTGCTGGTCAATGGCTCCTCCGGCATCGCCGTGGGCATGGCCACCAACATCCCTCCGCACAACCTGCGTGAGGTCGCCGACGGTGTCCAGTGGTACCTGCAGAACCCCGAGGCCACGCGTGAGGAGCTGCTCGAGGCCCTGCGGCAGCGGGTGAAGGGCCCTGACTTCCCCTCCGGCGCCCAGATCCTGGGCCGCAAGGGGATCGAGGAGGCCTACCGGACCGGCCGCGGCTCGATCACGATGCGCGCTGTGGTCAACGTGGAGGAGCTGCAGGGCCGGACCTGCCTGGTCGTCACCGAGCTTCCCTATATGGCCAACCCGGACAACCTGGCCGCCAAGATCGCCGAGATGGTCCGCGACGGCAAGATCTCCGGGATCGCCGACATGCGTGACGAGACCTCCGGCCGCACGGGCCAGCGCCTGGTGATCGTGCTCAAGCGCGACGCCGTGGCCAAGGTGGTCCTGAACAACCTCTACAAGCACACCCAGCTGCAGGAGAACTTCTCCGCCAACATGCTGGCCCTGGTGGACGGTGTGCCTCGGACCCTGTCCTTGGACGGCTTCATCCACCACTGGGTGATGCATCAGATCGACGTGATCGTGCGCCGGACCGAGTTCCGCAAGCGCAAGGCCGAGGAGCGAGCCCACATCCTGCTGGGTCTGCTCAAGGCCCTGGACATGCTCGACGAGGTCATCGCCACGATCCGCGCCTCCTCCAGCGCCGAGACCGCGCGCGAGGCCCTGAAGACACTCCTGGACATCGACGATGACCAGGCCCGGGCCATCCTGAACATGCAGCTGCGTCACCTGGCCGCCCTGGAGCGTCAGGCCATCCAGGACGAGTACGACGAGCTGCAGAAGCGCATCGCCGAGTACAACGAGATCCTGGCCTCCCCGATCCGCCAGCGTGAGGTCATCTCCGAGGAGCTGCGCGAGATCGTGGAGAAGCACGGCGACGATCGGCGCACGGAGATCCTCTACGGCTACGACGGCGACATGTCGATCGAGGACCTGATCCCCGAAGAGGAGATGGTGGTCACCATCACCCGCGGCGGCTACGTCAAGCGCACCCGGATCGACAACTACCGGGCTCAGAACCGCGGCGGCAAGGGTGTGCGTGGGGCCTCCCTGCGCGGGGACGATGTGGTGGAGCACTTCTTCACCACGTCCACGCACCACTGGATCCTGTTCTTCACGAACCTGGGCCGGGTCTACCGGATCAAGACCTACGAACTGCTCGAAGCCGGACGGGACGCCAAGGGCCAGCACGTGGCCAACATCCTGGCCTTCCAGCCCGACGAACGGATCGCCGAGGTCCAGCAGCTCGACGACTACGGCCGGGCTCCCTATCTGGTGCTGGCCACGCGTGATGGCCTGGTGAAGAAGACCCCGCTGCAGGACTATGACACCAACCGCTCCGCCGGCGTGATCGCCATCAAGCTCCGTGAGGGGGATGAGCTCGTCTCGGCCCAGCTGGTCTCGGAAGAGGACGACATGATCCTGATCTCGCGGCAGGGGCAGTCGCTGCGCTTCCACGCCACCAACGAGGCACTGCGTCCCATGGGCCGCGCCACCTCCGGTGTGACCGGCATGAAGTTCCGCGACGGAGACGACCTGCTGACCGCTGATGTGGTCAAGGAGGACTCCTACGTCTTCATCGTCACCGACGGTGGTTACGCCAAGCGCACCCACGTGGACCAGTACCGGGTCCAGAATCGCGGCGGCCTGGGCATCAAGGTCGGACGGTTCGTGGAGGACAGGGGCAGCCTGGTCGGCGGCCTGGTGGTCGAGGAGAACGACGAGGTGCTGGTGGTCATGGAGTCAGGCAAGGTCGTGCGCTCTGCGGTGACCGGGGTTCCTGCCAAGGGCCGTGACACCATGGGCGTGATCTTCGCCAAGCCGGACAAGGGTGATCGGATCGTGGCCGTCACCCTGAACAATGAGAAGTACCTGACCAACGGCGGAGCCACTGAAGGCGAGTCAGAGGGTGACGTAGTCTTGGAGGCTGAGACGGACGCCGTCGCTGTTGCCGACGACGCCCCGATGACCGAGAACCCCACCGACTCCGCCGATCAGGACACCGCTTCAGGTGATCAGGACGCGGACCTTGACGGAGGACAGCAGTGAGCACATCCGGAACGTCCCGGCCTGCGGGCCAGCGCCCCACCGGCAGCAAGCCGGCAGGTTCCACCCCGCAGGGCACTCAGCAGCGCCCCGCCGGTCAGCGTCCGCAGCAGAAGGGCCTGGTGCGTCCGGCCCCCAAGGCCAAGGTGCGCAAGGCCCGTCTGCTCGTCTCCAAGATCGATCCCTGGTCGGTCCTGAAGATGGCGTTCCTGCTGTCCGTGGCCCTCGGCATCGTGACCGTCGTGGGTGCGGTGGTGCTGTGGACCACCATGGATCTCACCGGGATCTTCGGCCGGGTCAACGACCTGATGGCACAGGTGCTGGGCAGCGAGGGCGGGGCACTGACCGTCCAGCAGCTGGTCTCACTCGGACAGGTCGCCTCCGTGGCCACCATCATCGCCGTGGTCAATGTCGTGCTGCTGACCGCGCTCAGCATGCTGGCCGCGGTCCTCTACAACATCTCCTCGACCCTGGTCGGCGGCATCGGCGTCACCCTGACCGACGACTGATCTGACTCGATTTTGCTCCACCCGGAAGGGTGGGGTAACGTTGATCATCGGTTCCGGCCCCGCTGGTTCCGATCGAGGGCGTATAGCTCAGGCGGTTAGAGCGCTTCGCTGATAACGAAGAGGTCCCAAGTTCAAGTCTTGGTACGCCCACTCCACACAGTCCACGCACGGGTCCTCGGACCTGAGTCCAACCGGCCGGTCCGGGGAAGGCAGGACATGAAGCCGATCATTCGGTTCGCGGCTCTGGCAGCCGGTGTGGTCACGGTCCTGGGAGTCCGCGCCTGGCGCGAGAACGAACAGGGCAAGCAGGTCTGGGGTTCGGCCACAGACTCTCTGGCTACATCCGGAACCACCCGGACAGACCAGGACAACTGAACACCCTCGGGGGCATGGCGCAATTGGTAGCGCACCTGCTTTGCAAGCAGGGGGTTAGGGGTTCGAGTCCCCTTGCCTCCACCGAGAAGGAAGAGCCCGGTCCACCATGGACCGGGCTCTTCTGCATCCCAGCTCGTGGTGGTCAGTCATCCGTAGACTTCGAGCATGCCGAGCAGCCCCTTCACCCTTGGACCGGCCAGTTTCGAGGATGTGCCCACCATGCTCCGACTGCGCGTCCAGCTCTTCCCCGATCTGGCGCGTCAGGGCGCTGCCTCCCACCCGGAGCCGGCCGGGGAGACGGGATGGCAGGACGCCGCTGGCCGGGTGATCCAGAGTCAACTGGACTCTCCTGAGCACCGGTACTGCGTCGCTCGGGGACCTGAAGACGAACTGTTCGGCTGGGGCCGGGCCAGCCTCGTCCAGGGCCTGCCCGGACCCGGTTTCCCCACCGGGCGGATGGGAGTCGTGCAGAATCTGGTGGTTGCGCCCTCCGCCCGGGGACAGGGCGTGGGCAGGAAGATCACCCAGGACCTGATCGACTGGCTGGGCTCGGCGGGTGCGGAGGTGGTGGACCTGTTGGCCAGCAGCTCCGCAGAGCACCTGTACCGCAGTCTGGGATTCCAGGAACCGCGCCAGATCCCGCTCCGGCTCCTGCTGGATGGATGAGGTCCTTCCCGATGCGCGAAGGCCCGCCGTCCAGAACGGACGACGGGCCTTCGTGGTCATTCAGCCCAGACGGCTGAGCGGGGTCCTCAGTTGGCCGACTTCGGGGCCGGGGCGCCCTGGACCTTCTCCTCGGCGGTGTCCACGATGGCGTTGCCACCGGCGGCGGCCGGAGCCGGAGTGGCGGCGGTGCCAGCCGCACCTGCGGACGGAGCGGCGGCGGGGGTGCCGGCGACCGGAGCGGGCTTCGGTGCAGTCACGGGAGCGCCAGCGGCACCGGTGGTGACGGGCTGGGGAGCCTGACCGGTGGGGGTCAGCGGCTTCGGAGCCGGGTTCTTCCACGGATCCTCGACCGGCTTGGTCAGCTGCCACACAGCGACGGCTGCGGCACCGGCGGCGGCGACGATGCCGGCCACCAGCCAGCCCTTGCCGCTGGAGTTCTTCTTGCCGTGCTTCTTGAGCTGCTTCTGCGCGACCTTGGTGTAGTTCTCACCGGCCTTGCGCAGCTTCTTCACGGCCTTCTTGTCCCCGGTCAGCTTCACCAGGATGTCCTCGACCGCGGGGTTCACCTTGGCGTGGTGGATGCCCTTGTTGGCCTGTCCGGCCAGATCGGCCAGACGGCTCGAGGCGGCGGGGAGGTAGTCGTCCTGGACCTGGTGACGGGCCTGGTCCACGTTGTTCACGACGCGGTTGGCAGCACCGGCGAGTGCGGTGCCGGCGGCGGCGAGGCCTGACTGGATCTGGGGGGTGACTTTGTCCACGGTGTCCTCCATCTGGTGAGTGGCCTGGCTGGCGGCGATCTTCGCGCGAGCCTTGCCCTCGCCTGCGCCCTTCTCGGCCCAGGCGAGCATGTTCTCGAACTTCGGCGCGGCCCAACGCATGAGGGTGTCGGCTCCGGCGCTCAGGCGGTCCTCCACAACGGGGGTGCGGTTCTTGCCCATCTGATCCTCCATGATTAGACGCGGGTCTACTGGCCTCCAGGGCGATCGACTGCTCGTCGACGGGGACCAGTTCGCCTCTCAGCCTACGGTGAAGTAGCCCTCTCGCGCACGGGCAGGGGGCTGATTCGGCTGAACGCGTGATTCGGCCCTGCGCGAAGATCGCCGACTTTCCTGTCCCAGAGCCGCCGCGTCCCACTCAGTGGATGGAACAATGAACCCCATGACTGCCATTGCGACTCATCAGGCGACGATCAAGACCAACCAGGGCGACATCCAGGTGGAGCTCTACGGCAACCACGCGCCCAAGACCGTCCAGAACTTCATCGATCTGGCCACCGGCAAGCGCGACTGGGTGCACCCGCAGACCGGCGAGACCCAGTCCGGGACCCCGCTCTACGACGGCACGATCTTCCACCGCATC
The DNA here is from genome assembly GCF_900116905.1 of Micrococcus terreus. Taxonomy (GTDB): domain Bacteria; phylum Actinomycetota; class Actinomycetes; order Actinomycetales; family Micrococcaceae; genus Citricoccus; species Citricoccus terreus. Next base: position 97,727 of record NZ_FPCG01000011.1, read on the forward strand.
ATCAAGGACTTCATGATCCAGGGCGGCGATCCCCTGGGCCAGGGCATCGGCGGCCCCGGCTACCAGTTCGACGACGAGATCAACCCGGACCTGGACTTCACCGCTCCCTACAAGCTGGCCATGGCCAACGCCGGCAAGCAGATGGGCCGCGGCACCAACGGCTCCCAGTTCTTCATCACCTCCGTGCCCACCACCTGGCTGCAGGGCAAGCACACCATCTTCGGTGAGGTGAAGGACGCCGACTCCCAGAAGGTCGTGGACGCGCTGAACGCCGTCGCCACCGACATGCGGGACAAGCCGCTGGAGGACGTCGTGATCGAGACCATCGAGATCAAGGAAGTCTGACCCTCCGTGTCCTTCTTCACCCCGGGCGGTTCGGATGACGCCGCAGGCCAGCAGCTGCCGGTCTGCCCCCGTCATCCGGACCGCCCGTCCTTTGTCCGCTGTCAGCGCTGTGCGCGACCGGCCTGCCCTGAATGCCAGCGCCGGGCCGCCGTCGGGGTGCACTGTGTGGACTGTGTGCAGTCGGCCACCGCCACGGATCCCTGGGGACAGCCTCTCCAGAGCCCGACGACGGCCGGTCACCCGGGACAGGATGCCTCCGGTCCGGCATGGGGCCAGGGGACAGCGGTTCCGGCAGGCCGCCAGCCGGCACGGCGTGCCATGCCCGGGCTGGCCCGCCGCAGCGGAGCGGACACCCCCTGGCTGACCTACGCGATCATTGCGATCTGTGCCGTGGTGTACGTGCTGCAGTGGATGACCTCTTCGGACCGCTACGGCATCACCCAGCAGTTCTGGTACGCCGGCGCCCACACCTCGGCGTTGGAGATGGAGCCATACCGGATGCTCACTTCGGCGTTCCTGCATTCGCTGGGCACGCCGATGCACATCCTGTTCAACATGTTCACCCTGTGGATGATCGGCCAGGCCCTGGAGCCGGCGTTGGGCAGGGTGCGGTTCCTGACGCTGTATCTGGTCTCAGCACTGGGCGGATCGGTGGCCGTGCTGTGGCTCTCCGAACCGACCGTGCCGGTCGTCGGGGCCTCGGGTGCCGTCTACGGGCTCTTCGCGGCGCTGTTCATGGTGCTGCGCGCCACGGGTGGCCAGGTCAGTTCGATCGTGGCGCTGATCGTGGTGAACCTGGTCATCTCGTTCATGGGGTCGAACATCTCCTGGCAGGGACACATCGGCGGCCTGGTGACCGGTGCCGCCGTGGCCGCCGCCATGACGCTCATCCCCCGTGGTCGCCCGGCGGGCGGACCGGGATCCTCCCGCGTGGACCGCGGCGTGGTGCTGCAGTGGGCGGCGATCGCCGGGATCGTGGTGGTCCTGGCGGTGCTCACCGCCATCGGCGCCGCCCGGCTCACGCCGCTGGCGATCCTGGGTTGACGACGGGGCGCACCCGCCCCCGAGCTGACCCCGACGGCCCTGTGCCTGCCCCGTGCAGGTGCGGGGCCGTCGTCGTTGTCCCCACCTCTGTCCACAGGTGTGGACGGAATGACACCCGTGTGATTCACACGGAAGTTATCCACAGGAGTTGTCCACAGTGTGGATGAACTACACCGCTGTCATTCCGATCGTGCTGTCCGTGAAAATGAATCTGCCCAGGTCAGCAAGGGATGGGATGCCCTGGTGAAGATGTCCACAGCTGTGGGGACAGCGGGTCAGCGCCAGCGCGTGGTCATCAGGAACCCGATCATGGCGAATCCGAATCCGATCAGGATGTTCCAGCCGCCGGCCTGTGGGAGGGGCCAGACGCCCATGGTGATGTAGTAGACGCAGATCCAGATCAGGCCCACGATCATCAGGCCGAACATGACCACCTTGTACCAGGTGGGCAGCGGCTCGGGGCCCAGGTCCTCGGACCGGCGGTCCGCCCGGCGCTCGGCGCGCGCAGCCTCCACGTGGTTCTTGCCGGACTTGCGAGAGGAGGATTCGGGCACGGGATTCCTGTTCTGAGAAGGGGCGCGGATGTCCGCACCAGTCTATCGGCTGTGTCCTGGCCCACCATGTCCCCGGCGGTCCATCAGGCTCGGCGAGGTCCGCGGAGCGATAGGCTCGACGCCATGATCGACTCCTCCGCCACCTCAGCCGCCGCCCGCATCCTGGTGATCGACAACTACGACAGCTTCGTCTACACCCTGGTCGGCTACCTGCGTGAGCTGGGCGCGGACACCCTGGTGGTCCGCAATGACGCCGTCACGCTGGAGGAGGCCCAGGAACTGGCAGCCGAGCGGGACGGCGTGCTGCTCTCTCCCGGTCCGGGTGCTCCCGGTGAGGCAGGTGTGTGCGTGCCGATGGTCCATTGGGCGGCCGCACACGGCATGCCGCTGTACGGGGTGTGTCTGGGCCATCAGGCGATCGCCGAGGCCTTCGGCGCCACGGTGACCCACGCCGAGGAGCTGATGCACGGCAAGACCTCGAGCCTGCGGCATCACGGCCACACCATGTTCGCCGGAGTGTCCGATCCGTTCACGGCCACGCGCTACCACTCCTTGGCCGCGGTGCGCTCCACCCTGCCGTCGGAGCTGGAGATCACGGCGGAGACCGACGGCGGCGTGGTCATGGGGGTGGCGCACCGCACCGCACCGCTGTGGGGTGTGCAGTTCCACCCGGAGTCGGTGCTGACCGAGGGCGGCTACCGCATGCTCGGCAACTGGCTGGAGTCCTTGGGGATGGCCGGCGCCTCGGCGCGCGCCGCCCAGCTCTCCCCACTGGTGGGCTGACCTCAGCCGCTGGGCAGTCAGTCCGAGGGCGTGCCCGGGTTGGAGGGCTCGGGGCTGGGTTCCACGGAGACGGTCGGCTCAGCTGATGAGGAGGGATCCTCACTGGGGGTCGGAGAGGGCTCCTCGCTCGGCGTGGGGCTGGGCGACTCACTCGTCGGGGTGGGCGTAGGCGTGGGAGAGGGGCTGCTCGGGGTGGGGCTCGGGGACGGCTCCGGGGCTTGAGCCACCCGGACGGTGATGCTCGAGTCCTGGGCCACCAGGTCTCCGGACGGAGGATCCTGTTCGATCACCCGTCCCTCCTCGGTGGAGCTCGTCGTCACCGGCACCACGCTCAGACGCAGACCGACCTCCTGCACCGCCTCCAGGGCCTCCTCATCGGTGAGCCCGGTGAGGGAGGGCACGGACACCTGACCGTTGGACATGTGCAGCTCCACCGCCGATCCGGAGCGGACCGTGGACCCCAGGGCGGGTGAGGTCTCCACCAGACGGTCACGAGGCACCGTGGAGGACTCCACATCCCGCACCGAGGAGATGGTCAGGCCCAGGCCCTCCAGGGTGTCCCGCACCGTGGCCTCGGACTGGCCGGCCAGGTCTTCCGGAAGGGTGACCTGCTCGGGGCCGCCGCTGATCTGCAGGGTGACCTCGCGGTCCCGGGTCACCGTGGAACCCTCAGCAGGGTCGGTGCCGACCGCGCGGCCCGGGTCGATCTCGTCGTCGAACACCTCGGTGAGGATGGGCCGCAGGTCGGCCTGGGTGAGTGCGTTCTGAGCCTCCATCTGGGTCAGTCCACGCACGGTCGGAACGCTCACCTGGTTGGCCTCGACGCTGCGGCGGTTCAACTCCTGGACCAGGAACCAGCCGCCGATCACGGCACCGATCGCCAGCAGCACCACCAGCACCCCGACGACAGCCTTGGCTCCGGCCCCACGCCGCCGATGGGAGTCGTCCTCGTGCCGCATCCGCAGCGGATGGTCGGCGTCCTGGTCGGCCTCCCGGGTCTGGTCGGTGGAGGGGGACCGGGGGTCGCGGTACTCCAGCGGAGGCGGCGGCACCACCTCGTGACGGCCTGTGGTCAGCCGCGGAGGCGGCTCCTCGTCCTCCAGCCCGGGGAGGGCCTGGGTGGGCTGAGGGTCCGGGTAGGGGTCCTGGACCGCGGAGATCCCCCCTGTCCCGACGTCGGCTCCCGCGCCTTCTGCGCCCAGGGCACCGGCCGCTGCGCTCGTCGAGGCGGCAGGCAGGGCGGTGGTCGCGTCGTCGTCCCTTTCCGGGTGGGGATCCTGGCCGGCGGAGGCGCGCTGGAGGGCCTGGGAGAACTCGCGGCCGCTCTGGTACCGGTCTGCAGGGTCCTTGGTCAGGGCTCGGGCCACCACGGCGTCCAGCTGCGGGGTGACCAGCGAGTTCACCGTGGACGGGACCGGCGGGTCCTCGCGCACGTGCTGATAGGCCACGGCCACGGGGGAATCACCTTGGAACGGCGGTCGGCCGGTGAGCAGGTCGAACAGGACACAGCCGGCGGAGTACAGGTCGGAGCGGGCATCGACCTTCTCTCCCCGGGCCTGTTCGGGAGCGAGGTACTGCGCGGTGCCCACCACGGCCTGGGTCTGGGTCATGGTGGCGGCGGAGTCGGCCAGGGCCCGGGCGATCCCGAAGTCCATCACCTTCACCACGTCGCCGCGGGTCACCATGATGTTGGCGGGCTTGATGTCCCGGTGCACGATCCCCTGGGAGTGGCTGTAGTCCAGCGCCTCCAGGACGCCGCGCATCCACCGGGCGGCGGACTCCGGATCGACCTCACCGCGGCGCTGCAGCTCACGCAGGGTCTGGCCGTCCACGAACTCCATCACCAGGAAGGGGCACATCACCCCGTGGTGGGCGGTGTCCTCCAGTCGGATGTCGCCGGTGTCGAACACCGAGACGATGTTCGGATGGTTCAGCGCAGCCGAGGAGTGGGCCTCCCGGCGGAAGCGGGACTGGAACTGGGGATCCCGGGCCAGGTCCGGGCGCATGAGCTTGATGGCCACACGCCGGCCCAGCCGCAGGTCCCGTCCCTGATGGACATCAGCCATGCCACCCCGACCGATGAGCTCACCGACCTCATAGCGGTCGTTGAGGATGCGCTGCTGCCCGGACACCGTCAGCCGACCTCCGGGGGCGCCGACTCACCAGGCGGCCCGGGCTGACCGGGCTCGCCGGGCTGACCGGGCTGAACGGGAGCAGGAGGTTCGACGGCGCTGGCCGTCTCGCTGTTCGTGGGCGGGGCAGTGGTCTCTGCAGGGGGTGAAGTCTCCGGCGGTGCTGAGGTGGTCTCTGCAGGGGGTGTGGTCTCCGGCGGTGCTGAGGTGGTCTCTGCAGGGGGTGTAGTCTCCGGCGGTGCTGAGGTGGTCTCCGGCGGTGCGGACGTGGTGGGGGCCTCGGTGGTCTCCGGCGGTGCTGAAGTAGGAGGTGCCTGAGTGGTTGGAGGAGCCGAGGTGATCGGTGCCGGGGCCGCCGAGGTGGTGGGGGCCTGGGTGGTCGGCTCCTCCGAGGTGGGGGACGCCGAGGAGCTGGTGGGTGCTGAGGAGGTGGTCGGCGGGGCCGAGGTGGTCGGATCCTCACTCTCGTCCCCGGCGAGCAGCGGAAGCAGCCACATGCCCAGCAGGGTGAAGGCGATGAGCAGCAGCAGACCGATCAGTGGCCAGGTCCAGGGGCTGCGGCGGCGCGGTGCGGGCTGGTCCAGGTCTGCCGGGTGGTCCATGTCCTCGGCGGACAGGGCATGCTCGGAGCGCCCGGCCTGATCGACCTGGTCGAGCTTGCCGGTGGCGGTGATGCGTCCGGACTGATCGGCGGCGGCTGCCCCGGCCAGGGCTGCCCCGCCCGCAGAGGCTGCGCTGGCCACGGGCAGCGCCGATGTCCTGGTCCCGCCGGCCCCGGACGCCCCGTCGCCGGGGATGACCTCGGTGGCATGGGTCTGGGTCATGCCCGAGTAGTCGTCGGAGCCGCTCGGATGGACCTGGGTGACGGCCTCGGTGGGCTGGTCTGCTCCTGCGGCGGCCCCACCGGTGAGGAAGGCCATCATTCCCGGTACGGCGGCCACCGCGCTGGAGGTGTCCTGGCGGCGCAGGGCATCGGCGGCGTCGGCCAGGGCGGTGGCGTTGGCCGGACGGTCCTTCGGGTCCTTGGCCAGCATGGACATGATCAGCGCGCGGACCGGCTGCGGGATGGACTCCGGCAGCGGCGGCGGCGGGTCGTTGACCTGGGCCAAGGCGATCGCGATCTGGGACTCACCGGAGAACGGTCGGTGTCCCACCAGGCATTCGTAGCCGATCACGCCCAGGGAGTAGATGTCCGAGGAGCCGGTGGCCTGCTGCCCAGTGGCCTGTTCGGGGGCCAGGTACTGGGCCGTGCCCATGACCTGACCGGTGGCGGTCAGCGGGACCTGGTCCGCCAGGCGGGCGATGCCGAAGTCGGTGACCTTCACCCGTCCCTGGGGAGTGATCAGCAGGTTGCCCGGCTTCACATCCCGGTGCACCAGTCCCTGTGCATGGGCGGCGGACAGCGCCCGGGCCGTCTGGGACATGATGTTCAGGGTCCGGTCCGGTGAGAGGACCTTCTCCTTCTCCAGGATGGAGGACAGCGGCGGTCCGGGGACCAGCTCCATGACCAGGTATCCGGAGCCGTCCTCCTCACCGTAGTCGTAGACATTGGCCACCCCGGGGTGGTTCAACAGCGCGGTGTGCTGGGCCTCGGCGCGGAAACGGCGCAGGAAGTTGGTGTCCCCGGTGTACTCCTCCTTGAGGATCTTCACCGCATTGGTCCGGCCCAGAACCTGGTCCTTGGCCTTCCAGACCTCGCCCATCCCGCCGATGGCGATGCGCTCGGTGAGCTGGTACCGCCCTCCGAGGGTGATTCCTGATGTCGGCCTCACTGTTCGACCACCGCTTCCACGATCCTCTTCATATTGGCTGAGGTCATCATGTGACCGTCTTCATAGTCCGTGTTCTGATACACCAGTGTGACAGCGACCTGCGGGTCATCGGCCGGTGCGAAGCCGGTGATCCAGGAGTTGACCTTGCCGGACTCGGGGTCCAGTTGAGCGGTGCCGGTCTTCGCGGCGATCTCGACCTGGTCGGAGCGGGCCTGCCAGGCGGTGCCGGATTGGACCACCTGCTTCATCATCTGGGTCATCTGCTCGGCCACCTCGGGGCTGGTGGAGTTCTTGTAGACCTCAGGCTGGGGCTCTTCCAGGGTGGTCAGGTCCGCACCGCGGATGGTGTCGATGAGCTGCGGCTTCATCAGGGTGCCGTCGTTGGCGATCGCCGCGGCCACCATGTTCATCTGCAGGGCGGTGGCCGCCACGTCGCGCTGACCGATGGAGGACTGGGCCAGGGCGGCGTCGTCCAAGTCCTCGGGGAAGCGCGATGCGGACACGGACAGGGGGATCTCCAGGCTCTGGTTGAATCCGAAGTTCTCCGCGGTGGTCCGGATCCGATCCTGACCCAGCTCCATGGCGGCCTCGGCGAACGGCGTGTTGCAGGACTGGGCGAAGATCCACTCCAGGGTCTGCTGGGAGTGCTGGTTGCACAGGCCGGCGGCGAAGTTGCCCAGGGGGGTGTTGGAGTTGGGCAGGATGATGCGGCTGGGCAGGGGCACCATCTGATCCGGTGCGTACTCTCCGGACTCGAGCATGGCCACGGTGTCGATCAGCTTGAAGGTGGACCCGGGAGCGGCCAGGGTCTGGGTGGGGCGATTGATGTAGGGGCTCAGTCCGGGCAGTCCCTGCAGCTCCTCCATGTTGGCCCGAGCGCGGGTGCCGCTGTGCGTGGCCAACAGGTTCGTGTCATAGCTGGGCCGGCTGGCCATGGCCAGGATCCGTCCGGTGGCCGGGTCGGTGATCACCGCAGAGGCCTGCACTCCGGCGGGCAGGGCGTCATAGGCCACCTGCTGCATCTGTGGGTCGATGGTCAGCTCCACCTGGGCACCCTCCATGGGGGTGCCGGAGAAGAGCTCCACGACCCGGTCGATGAACTGTCCGTCCGAGGTGCCGGCCAGGTACCGGTTCATCTTCTCCTCCAGGCCGGTGGCACCGAAGGTCAGCGAGTAGAAGCCGGTGAGCCCGGAGTAGAGCGGGCCGTCATGGTAGACGCGCTGGTAGTTGAAGTCGTCAGAGGACTCCACGGACTCGGCGATCGGCTCACCGTCCACCAGGATCGGACCGCGGGGGGCGCCGAACTCCTGGTAGAGCTGCCGGGAGTTGAAGTCGTTGTTCTTCAGAGCATCGGCCGCCACCACCTGGATGATGGACACGGCCAGCAGCAGGATCAGGAACAGGGCGACGACGACGGCCCAGGTGTTGCGGATGGCCTGGTTCATCGCTCGCCTCCTGGGGTGGTGGGTGCAGGGAGTGAAGTGGGCTCGGACCGGTCCTGGTGGCCTGATCCGGTCCCGGAGGCGTTGACCATGGGGCCGACCACCACCGGGCGCCGGGCGGCCTGGGAGACCAGCAGCACCAGGGCCACCACGATCCAGTTGGCCAGCAGTGAGGATCCTCCGGCGGCCATGAACGGGGTGGTCAGGCCGGTCAGCGGGATCACCATGGTCACCCCGCCGATCACCACGAAGCACTGCAGGGCCATGGTGAAGGCCAGTCCGGCGGCCAGCAGCTTGCCGAAGGTGTCCCGGGTGCCCAGGGCGGCCCGCATCATCCGGGTGACCAGCAGCAGCAGGAGCATGATGATGGCCGCCAGACCCACGAAGCCCAGCTCCTCGCCGAAGGAGGCCACGATCATGTCCGAGTTGGCGTAGGCCACGATGTCCGGCCGACCCTCGCCCAGCCCGGTGCCCAGCAGCCCACCGGAGGCCAGGCCGAAGAGCCCCTGGACGATCTGGAAGGAGCCGCCGGTGCGGTTGTAGACCTCGGGGTCGAACGCGTTGAGCCAGGCGCTCACGCGCAGGCCCACGTGGGAGATGGTGTTGATCGCGATCAGTCCGCCCACGCCCACCAGGGCCAGCCCCAGGATGATCCATGAGACCCGGGAGGTGGCCAGGTAGATCATGGCCATGAACAGGCCGAAGAACAGGATCGCCGAACCCAGGTCACGCTGGAAGACCAAGACCCCCATGGAGATGATCCAGGCGATCACCAGAGGTGCCATGTCCCGGAACCGGGGGAAGGTCACCGGTCCCACCTTCTTGCCGGCCAGCAGGATCAGATCGCGGTTGGCCGAGAGGTAGCCGGCGAAGAAGATGGCCAGCATGATCTTGGCGACCTCACCGGGCTGGAAGGAGCCCACTCCGAGGTTGATCCAGATCCGGGCCCCGTTGATCTCCATGCCCAGCCCCGGGATCAGGGGCAGCACCAGGAGCAGGCCGGCGGCGATGAGGAACAGATAGGTGCGCCGGCGCAGCAGTCGGTGGTCGCGCAGGAACCAGAGCACCACCAGGGCGGCCCCCATGGCCACCACCGTCCACAGCAGCTGCCGGTCAGCGGCGTTGTCCCCGCTCTCCAGGTCCAGCCGGTGGATCATGGCGATGCCCAGACCGTTCAGGGTGACCGCGATCGGCAGGATGTAGGGGTCCGCGTACCGGGCCTTCAGGCGCAGGACCAGGTGGAAGAGCAGGGCCATGATGGCCAGCACACCGGTCTGGATCCAGTACTCGGCGGTGACCTCACGGTCCATGCCGATCGCTGAGAGCAGGTGTGCACCCAGGCCGATGCCCAGGGCCAGCAGGAGCAGGACCAGTTCCGTGGTGCGCCGAGGGCGGGCGGGAGAGATGACCTGTGGCATCAGCGTCGACCTCCCAGGGCGCCGGCTGCGGCGCCGTCCACCACGGCGTTGACCTCAGCGGCGGGTGGGCGGGTTCCGCTCGGGGACGGGCTCTGGGCGCTTCCCGACGGCGACGGGCTGGGTGCCGCGGTCGCGCTCGGGGAGGGCGAGGGCTGGGTGGAGGGGTCGGACACGGGAGGGGCCTCCGGGGTGAGGGAGCCTTCGAGTTCGGCGACGATCTCCTGGGCATGCTCCAGATCCCGGGCAGGCAGTCCCGAGAGCAGGCGCTGCCGGGAGTAGGCGGGCAGCCGGTCCAGGGGGATGTCGGTCTCATGGTCCAGGTGGGAGAGGCTGATGGGGCCGACCTGCTGTGAGACGCCGTTGAAGATGGCCACCTGCCCGCGGTTGTTGCCCACGTAGTACTGGGTCTGCGTCCAGAGGTAGCCGAAGGTGAGCACGGCCAGGAAGGTCAGGGCCAGCAGGGCGGTGAAGACCGGCAGGAACACGGAGCGGCGGCGACGTGGGGGGATGGCCCCGGTCAGGTCCTCCGGGGGGATGCCCCGGCGCTCTGCGTCCAGATCGGACTGCGCGGTGAGGTCCTGTGCATCGGCACGGTGGGCGGTGTGCTGGGTCGCTGCTTCCTGGCCCCGGTCCGGGGCCTGCCCAGCCGGTGCGGAGACCCCTGGTGCGGCGCCGGTGGCGGCAGCCGCCGGGGCAGGCAGTCCAGCCGGACCACCGCTGCCCGTGATGCGGGTGGGGGACCCACCGGTGAGCAGCGCGGCAGCCCGCTTCTCCGTGGAGCGCCGCGTGACGATCGGGATCTTCCCGGTCTGGGTGGCCAGATCGGCGGCGCCCACCAGTTCGTGGGGCCGGGACTGCAGGTCCTCGCGCAGCAGGGTGGCCGAGACGGGGCCGGTGCGTGACGGAGTGGCCGCGGCCAGGGCCTCGTCTGAGAGCACCTCGGAGGACGGTTCCGTCTCCAGAGCGTCCACCTGATCGCTCTGCACGATCTCCAGCGCCACGATGGTGACGTTGTCCGGCGCGCCGCCGGCCAGGGTCAGCTCGACCAGTTCATCCACCACGTCCCGCAGATCTCCACCGTGGCGCAGTTTGGACTCGATCACGGTGGGGGGCACCACCGCGGTCAGGCCGTCCGAACAGAGCAGCCAGCGCTCGCCGGCGGTGACCTCCAGCGCGGTGATGTCCAGCTCGGGGGAGGCGTCCACGTCTCCGAGCACGCGCATGAGCACATTCTTGTGGGGGTGGGACTCGGCATCGTCCGGGTGCAGCCGGCCTTCGTCCACCAGGCGCTGGACGAAGGTGTGGTCCTTGGTGACCTGGGAGAACTCATCCTCCCGGAGACGGTAGGCGCGTGAGTCGCCGATGTGGGCCAGGTGCAGGGTGGTCCCGGCCAGCAGCACGGCGGTGCAGGTGGTCCCCATGCCGGCCAGCTTGGGGTTGGCGTGGACGAGATCGTTCAGGATCAGGTTGGCGTTCTGGATCTCATCCGGCAGCACCGTGGAGGGGTCTGGGTACCCGGTGGCGTCCAGTGGTGCCAGGTCCAGCACGGTCGAGGCACTGGCGACATCGCCCCCCACATGTCCGCCCATCCCGTCCGCGACCACGGCAAGGTGACGGCCGGCGTAGGCGGAGTCATCGTTCTTGGAACGGACTCGGCCCACATCCGACCGTGCGGCGAAGTGGAGGACGAGGCTCATGGGGTCAGGGCCTCAGCACCAGGACGGTCTTGCCGATCCGGATCGGGGTGCCCGGGTCCACGGCGACCGTGCGGGCCAGCTGGCTGCCGCCGACATAGGTGCCGTTGGTGGAGCCCAGGTCCTCCAGGAACCAGCGTGAGCCCTGGGGGAAGAGACGGGCATGGCGGCCGGAGACGTAGTCGTCATCCAGCACCAGGTCTGCCTCCTGGGCCCGTCCGAGCATCAGGGGCTCGCCGTGGAGATCGATCACCTGTCCGCTCAGCGGCCCTTCGGTGACCTCGAGCTGACGGGGCAGTGGACGCGGGGCCGCCTGCTGACCGCCGCCGGGGGTGGCCTGGCCGGGAGCCTCGGCCACGGGCGCGGCGGTGGAGCTGGCCGGGCGGGCCGCCGGGGCGGCGGCCGCCTGGGGGCGCACCTTGTTGCGGCGTCCCACCATCAGGTCCCGGCCCTGGGAGGAGACGATCGAGATGATCAGAATCCACAGCACCAGCAGCAGTCCCAGCCGCAGTGCGGCCACAGCGAGCTCGCTCAAGCGCGGCCTCCTCGTCCATCACGGTCAGTGCCTGGAGAACCTGTGCGTGCCGGCAGCATCCGGAAGGTCATGGTGACCCGTCCCAGGGTGATCTGATCCCCGTCCCGCAGCACGGTGGATCCCTCCACCGGGCGGTGGTTGACCGTGAAGCCGTTGGTGGACCCCAGGTCCATGGCCGTCACCGTGCTGCCCCGCGTGATGATCTCCAGGTGCCGGCGCGAGACGCCGGTGTCCTCCACCAGGATGTCCGCGTCGGCCGAACGCCCCAGGATAATCGAATCGGCGTTCAGGGCGTACTTGCGTCCCTCGATCTCCAGCACCGGCTGCAGGGGAGCAGAGGTCCCGACGGGCCGCTTGGGGGGGCGGTGCGTGCGGGCCGGAGGGGTGGGAGCGGGCCGCGGAGAGGGACGCGGCGTGGGGGCTGGGGCCGGAGCCGCGCTGGGTGCGGACCGGCCGTCGTCGTGATGATCCTGCGGGGGTGGGGCCGGGCGGGTGCCCTGACCGCCGCGATCCGTGGAGGAGTCGATGTCCAGACGGCCCGGGCGCAGCGACTCGTCCTCCACGAACGTCACGCGCACGGGTCCCTGGAGGGTGTAGCCCTGTTCGCGGGCATGGCGGATGGCCTCGTCGCACAGCTCCTCGGCCAGAGTGGATCCCCACTTGCGGGCCAGGACGAAGTCCTGAGCGGAGAAGCCGATGGTGAAGACGTTGGGCACGAAGGTGCGACCCTCGGCCAGGACCATGGCCTCGTCGTCCATGGTCAGGCGGAGGGCATTGGCGATCTCCACCGGCTTCACCGAGCGTTGGCCGCCGGCGGAGAAGGCCGAGCGCATGGCCTGCTCCAGGCCGCGTTCGAGGTTGTCCAGAAGACCCACGGGGGGTTCTCCTTTCCGCAGATGTCGTCTCGATAGTACGCGGGGGACCCTGAGGGAACGATGAGAACGGCGGGGTTCGAGGTTGCGATGACGTATCGGTTCTGGGCCGCGGCAACGCCCCTCGGGCTCGATTTGGGGATTCGGGGGAAGTCGTTCTAAGATGGTTCTCGCTGTTCTGACCGGTGCGGAGGATTCCGTACAGGCCTTTCGACCGGGAAGACAGACCAACTCGCGCGAGTGGCGGAATTGGCAGACGCGCTGGCTTCAGGTGCCAGTGTCCTTACGGACGTGGGGGTTCAAGTCCCCCCTCGCGCACGCGAGATCTGATGTGAGATCACAGAAGGCCCCGGTCGGAATCATCCGGCCGGGACCTTCTGCTGTGCGCGGCCGGCCCGTGTCAGTCCGGGCCGGCCCCCTCAGTCCCGATCAGTCCTGGTTGGCCGCCGCGTCCGAGCCGGCGCCGTCGGTGTCGTCGTAGACGCTCAGGGTGCCGCCGTAGTTGGCGACCCACACCTCACCGGTCAGCGCATCATGGGTCACGCCGATGGGGTGGTAGCCCGCGGGCTGGCGGTCCAGCTCCTCCAGGGTCTCGGCGTCGAACTTGGAGACGGTGTTCTCGAAGTAGTTGACCACGTACAGGGCCGTGCCGTCCTCCGAGATGTCCATGGTGCGTGGCTCGTCACCGGTGGCGGTGCTGTCCAGCACCTCGGCGGTGTCCGGGTCGATCTTCAGCAGCTGGTCCGCGCCGGTCACCACCAGGTACATGGTCTCCCCGTCCGCGCTGAGGGTCAGGTGACGGGGACGGTTCCCGGTGCGCAGGGCCACCTCGGACTCACCGGTCTCCAGGTCCACGCGGTAGACCTCATCCGCGTACATGGCGGTCACATAGGCCGTCCGGTTGTCCGGCAGCACTACGATCCCGCGGGGCATCGAGTTCAGCGGGATGCGCTTGGACTCCTCGGCGGACTCGGTGTCCACCACGGACAGGGACTTGTCACACCAGTTCGAGACCAGCAGCTGGGACTCGTCCGGGGTCAGCGCGACGTACTTGGGCACCCGGCCGACCCGGATGACCTGGTCCCAGTCCTCCTGCTCTGCGTTGTAGCGGTAGACCATGGACGGGGTGATGGCCTGGCCGTTGGTGCAGTTGTCCTCAGCGGTGGCGCCGTGGCCGTCCACCAGGTACTGCGAGACGTAGGCGTACCCGCCGTCCTGGGTCCACACGGCCTCCACGGGGGAGCCGCTGACCTTGCCGGAGAGGCCCTCCAGCTCGAACTCGTCTGCATCCACGGTGTCCGAGAGTTCCACCACCGGCGTGCGGGTGTGGACGTCATACAGCGTGACGTTGTGGCTGTACATCATGTTGTTGGTGATCATCAGGCCGTGATCGTTGGAGACCACCGACTTGGGCGTGATGTTGCCCTCCTCGACCGTCTCCAACGGGACCAGCCCCGTGGTGTTGGAGGCCGGGAAGTCCGGGCGCTCGGGCTCGGCCGAGGCGGACTCGCTCGGATCGCCCTCCTGGGAGGCAGCCGGGGAGGTGCCCTCGGCCGGGGAACCGGACGGGGCCGCCGTCGGGCCGGTCTGGGTGGCGGTCTCCTCCGGGGCGCTCTGCCCGGAGCAGCCTGCCAGCACCAGGGCGCTGGAGAGCATCAGGGGGACGAACAGCCTCGCGGCCGGGCGGATGGAGGTGCGGGCGGTGCGATCGGTCATGGTCCCCTCGGTGCTGTGCTGTGCTGTGGTGCAGTGCTCTCTGCACCCTAACCCGCAGGGGTGCGCGGGAACCGGTGCGGCACGGAGCGGCGGCAGTCTGCGCCAGACGAACTAGGGTGGATACCATTCGTCGACGGGAGAGGGAGGGACGATCGTGCATCCTGCGCTGCTGATGCTGCTCGTGACGCTCGTGGCCGTGCTCTCCTCCCTGGCCACCTGGTGGACGCTGCGAGGAAGCGGCGGCGACCGGGCCGACGTCGGACAGGGGGGACTGGTGCTCAGCGCCCGGGAACGGCGCATCACGGCCGCCGCCCTCGTGTCCGCGGCAGAGCGCACTGAAGGTGAGGCGACCGCTCTGCAGGAGGCCGGATTCGGTGCTGCCCGCGAGGCGATGGAGAACGCGCGGGAGATGAGGGAGCTCGCCGAGCGCCTGGGCCCGCCACAGATCGAGAGGGACTGAGGACATGGGTGAGGCGATCCTGGGGATCCTGCTGGTGGTGGTCGGGGTGCTGGCATTCCTGGCGGCCGGGCCGGTGGGACGGAAGCTGCGCGAACAGCATGCCGCGGCCGTGGCCAAGGCGGAGGCCAAGGGCAAGGACGCTCCGGAACACGCCACCGGCCGCATGGTCCCCACCCTGCTGCGCGTGGGCGGTGTGGCCGGTGTGGTGATCGGGCTGATCACCACGGTGGGCGGCATGGCCTACACCCAGGACGTGGGCGAGGTGAAGGTCCTGCGCTCCTTCACCGGTGAGGTGGCCGGCGTGGACACCACCGAGGGTCTGGCCTTCAAGGCCCCCTGGGTGGAGACCGTGGACTTCGACGTGCGCAACCAGCAGGCCATCTACAAGGGCGAGGGCTACGCCACCAGCGACGGCGAGATGGTCAACGGCCCCGAGATCACCTTCCAGGACAAGGACAAGGTGACCGGCAACGCCGACGTGGCCATCCGGTATTCGATCGACCCGGCATCGGTGGGCGAGATCTACCAGGAGTACCCCTCCCAGGAGGCGCTGACCGCCCGTCTGATCGACCAGGACATGCGCTCGGTGGTGCGCAACGCCTTCGCCGGTTACACCACGGCAGGAGTGCTGGAGCTGCGCGGGGAGCTGGAGCAGACCATCCGTGAAGGGCTCGAAGGACGGTGGGAGGGCACCGGGGTGATCGTGGAGTCCGTGGCGCTGCAGGGCATCCGCTACCCCCAGTCCACCCAGGACGGCTTCGCCCAGGCCCAGGAGTCGGCGACCTCGCTGAAGAAGGCCCAGGCCGACCTCGAGGTGCGCAAGGCCGAGGCGGAGCAGCGCAAGGTGGTGGCCCAGGGTGAGGCCGACGCCAACCGCATCCTCTCCGAGTCGCTGACCCCCGAAGTGCTCCAGCAGCAGTACAACGAGACGCTGATCGAGGTCGGCAAGGGCGGGAACCTGGTGGTGGTACCCGACGGGTCCACCCCGCTGATCGACACCGGGCGTCCCGGCGGCGGCTCCGAGGAGTAGTCCACTCTGTCAGGGCTGGGGACTCACCCGGGTGCTCTCACGTGGCGCGCCGGCGTGACTGCAGGCGTGCATGGATCTGGACGGCCTTCTCATAATGGCCCACCAGGGTCTGGGCGGACGCCCTCCACGAGTGGCGCTCCGCCTCAGCTCGGGCCGCGGCGGACATCGTGCCGCGCAGGTCCGGATCCGTCACCAGGCGGGTGAGGCGGTCCACCCAGCCCGGCACATCGGCTGGCTCCACCAGGAAGCCGGTGGCGCCGTCCTCGATCACGAAGGGGATCCCGCCCGCCCGGGCTCCCACCACCGGCACGCCCGAGGCCATGGACTCCAGCGCCACCAGACCCAGAGTCTCCGTGGTGGAGGGGAAGGCGAACACGTCCGCGCTGGCATAGGCCGCCGCCAGATCCGCCCCGGACAGGTACCCCGTGAAGGTGGTGGAGGCCGGATCCAGCAGGCGCTCGAGCTCGGCGCGGTGCGGGCCCGAGCCCACCATGGCCAGGCGGGCACCCGGCACGCGCTCGCGGACGCCGCGCATCACCTCCGCCAGGGTGTCCAGGTCCTTCTCCCGGCTCATCCGGCCCACGTACATCACCAGCGGCGCGTCCGGGTGACCGTCGGTGAGCCGGACGCGCATCTGCTCGGAGCGGTGCTGCGGACGGTAGCCCACGGTGTCCACGGCCTTGGGCCACAGATCCACCCGGCGGATGCCGACCTCCCGTGCGGCCTGGACCATGGGGCCGGAGGTGCACAGGTTCACCTCGGCCTGGTTGTGGAGCATGCGGATCCAGCTCTCGGCCGGATGCCGGGCCCACCCCACCCGCAGCGACTCCGTGTACTGCGGGACATCGGTGTGGAAGCTGGCCAGCAGCGGCAGATCCCGCCGCCGCGCCGAGAGCACCCCGTAGGCGGCCAGCCACACCGGGTTCACCGTGTGCACCACGTGCGGACGGAAGGACTGCATCCGGCGGGCGATGTTCGGCGTGGGGAAGCCGACGGTGATCTCCGGGTAGAGCGGACGCAGTGAGGCACCGCGCACCCGCACCACCTCGAACCCGGCGTACTGGGCCGGCGGATCCCCCGGCGCGAAGAGCAGCACCTCGTGTCCCAGCTCGGCCAGCTGCTCCAGGGTGCGCACCACCCGGGTGACCACCCCGTCGATCTTGGGGAGGAACACCTCCGTGAACATCGCGATCCGCATGGTCTCCTCGGTCCGGGGTGGGCAGGCACGGCGAGCCGACGGCGTCAGGCACCGGCCGCCGTCGGGACGATCTCAGCCGGCCGGCTGGGCGGTGACCGAGGAGGGGACGCCCGCCTGCTGGTTCCGGGTCCAGGTGCTGGTGGCCGGGATGCGGTCCAGGTCCGCGCGGTCCCGGTACCGGCGGGCGATCTGCTCCACCTCGCGCAGCAGCCCCTCGGAGAGCGTGGTCGGTTCCAGGCCCAGGTCCAGGAACGCCTGGTTGACCACGTGCAGCTCGTTCTCGGCCGACTCGTGGCGCGGGTTGGGCACCATCTCCACGGTGGCCCCGGCGATCCGGGCGACCATCTCGGCCAGGTCCCGCACGCGGTGGGTTTCGGTCATCTGGTTGAAGATCTTGACCCGGTCCCCGGTGGCCGGCGGGTTCTCCAGGGCGATCTGCACGCAGCGGACCATGTCCTGGATGTGGATGAACGCCCGGGTCTGACCGCCGGTGCCGTGCACGGTCAGCGGGTAGCCCACGGCGGCCTGCATCAGGAAGCGGTTGAGCACGGTGCCGTAGTCGCCGTCGTAGTCGAACCGGTTGATCAGCCGCTCATCCCGCTGGGTCTGCTCGGTGTGCGTGCCCCAGATGATGCCCTGGTGCAGGTCGGTGATGCGCAGGGCGTCGTTCTTGGCGTAGTAGGCGAACAGGTGCTGATCCAGGACCTTGGTCATGTGGTAGATCGAGCCCGGGTTGGTGGGGTACAGGATCTGCTGTGGGATCCGCTGCGGCTGCTCCTGGGTGGAGTCTTCCGCGCGCACCTCCACGTCCAGGTAGCCCTCGGGGATCTTCATCCCGGCGGTGCCGTAGCCGTAGACGCCCATGGTCCCCAGGTGCACCACGTGGATGTCCAGACCGGACTCCACCACGGCGCAGAGCAGGTGGTGGGTGGCGTTGACGTTGTTGTCCACGGTGTACCGCTTGGTGCGCGGAGACTTCATGGAATAGGGCGCCGCGCGCTGCTCGGCGAAATGCACGACGGCGTCCGGTTGCCACGAGCGCAGGAAGTCCAGCAGCGCCTCATAGTCCTGGGCGATGTCGATGAACTCGAACCCGATCCGGTTCCCGGAGACCTCCTCCCAGGCCGCTCGACGCTCGGAGAGCGGGCGGATGGGGGTGAGCGACTGGACCTGC
Source organism: Micrococcus terreus (assembly GCF_900116905.1). Taxonomy (GTDB): domain Bacteria; phylum Actinomycetota; class Actinomycetes; order Actinomycetales; family Micrococcaceae; genus Citricoccus; species Citricoccus terreus. Next base: position 115,896 of record NZ_FPCG01000011.1, read on the forward strand.
AGCTGCTCATCGATGGTGCGCCGGGAGAGGTTGTCCACGATGGTGACCTCATGGTCGAGGTCGGACAGGTGCAGGGACGCGGGCCAGCCACAGAAGCCGTCCCCTCCCAGGATCGCGATCTTCACAGCTGGACTCCTCTGCGCGTGGGCGGTGGGACTGAGACTAGCCAAGGCACGGTGGGGGAACGGTGAACCGCAGGTGACCGCGCGATGGCGTTCTCGGACTCGATGCTCTCACCCCTGGTCAGGAGGGGGTGATCAGGGTCACAGGCGATGCGGAATAGATCCGGCGGGAGTACAGTTCTATTCAAAGTTGAACAAACCGAGCGGCCGACGTGGTCGCCGATCTCACGAGGAGAACACATGACCACCCTGACCCCCGGCACCTGGAACCTGGACCCCACCCACACCGACGTCGCCTTCACCGTGCGCCACGCCGGCATCTCCAAGGTCCGCGGCACCTTCACCGCCGTGGAGGGCAACCTCACCGTCAACGATTCGTTCTCGGCCTCCTCGGTGGACATCACCATCGACATGGGCTCGATCAACACCGGTGAGCCCAACCGCGACGGCCACGTCAAGGGAGAGGACTTCTTCGATGTGGAGAAGAACCCCACCATGCGCTTCGTCTCCACCGAGGTCCGTGGCGAGGGCGAGGAGTTCACCCTGGTCGGCGACCTGACCATCAAGGGCATCACCCGCTCGGTCGAGCTGGAGGCCGAGTTCGGCGGCCAGACCGTGGACGCCTTCGGCATGACCCGCGCCGGCTTCGAGGCCAAGGGCGAGATCTCTCGCAAGGACTTCGACATCACCTGGAACGCACCGCTGCAGTCCGCCGCCGGCGGCGTGCTGGTCTCCGACAAGGTCAAGATCGAGATCGACGCCTCCTTCGTGCTCCCCGGTGAGGACGCCGCTCAGGCCTGATCCGAGTGCAGTGAGCTGAGCTGATCAGCTCGCCCCCGCAACTGGAGGTCAGTTGTCACGCCCATCGCCCCGTTCCGACGGGTGTCAACCTGTTGTGAACCGTTAGTGGGATATGAGGGTGTGAATGGTCGGGGGTAGCTTCAGTCGGGAGCCGTCGTTGGCGAGATTGATCGTGGCCCGAGCTGGTGGGGTCAGGACGGTTGGTTCCTGGCGGTAGCGGCGTGGATGTGCCCGGTAGTGAGCGTGCATGGCTTGCTGCCGGGCCGCCGCCTGCTGTGTCCAGCTCCCGTCGTGCATGGAGGCTGGGGTGTATCCGGCCAGAGCGGAATGGCGGTGTTCGGTGTTGTACCAGCAGACCCAGTCCGTGACCCAGGTCTGGGCGTGGTCGATGTCTTGGAAGACTCCGGGG
>NZ_FPCG01000013.1 GCF_900116905.1 Micrococcus terreus
GGCTACGTGCTGACCTGCCAGACCCGCCCGACCTCCAAGGAACTGGTCGTCGACTTCGACGCCTGATCCACTCCTGAAGGGACTGATCCCATGATCGAGCTGACCTACACCGGCCCGGCGGACTCCGTGGCCGAGGTGACCCTGAACGCCCCGCAGAAGATGAACTCGCTGGACGAGCAGGCCCTGGCCGACCTCGCCGCCGCCTACACCGAGGCCGCGGCGAAGGCCCAGGAGGGCTCCGTGCGGGCGCTGCTGCTGCGCGGCGAGGGCCGCGGGTTCTGCGCCGGCCGGGACATCTCCCACGTCACCCCCGCCACGGACGACGCCTACGACTACCTGGCGCAGAAGGTCACCCCCGTGCTGCGGCAGATGGCCGGCTTCCCGGCACCGACCTTTGCCGCCGTGCAGGGTGCCTGCCTGGGCGTGGGTCTGGGCCTGGCGATCGCCACCGACGTGGTCTACGTGGCGGACACCGCCAAGATCGGCTCCCCCTTCGCCAACCTGGGCGCCACCCTGGACTCCGGCGGGCACGCGCTGTTCACCGAACGGCTGGGCGCCCACCGCACCCTGGACCTGATCTACACCGCGGAGCTGATGAGCGGCGACGAGGCTGTGCGCTCCGGGCTGTTCTCCCGGTCCGTTCCGGCCGATGAGCTGCTGGAGTTCACCCGGACCAAGGCCGCCGCCGCGGCCCAGGGCGCCACGCAGGCGTTCCTGGCCTCTCGCGCCCTGGTGGCCCAGGTCCGCGACGAGCGGATGGGACTGTGGGACTCGGTGGAGAAGGAGAACCGGGCCCAGGGCGATCTCTGCGGCACCGCCGACTACGCCGAGGGCTTCAAGGCCTTCCAGGAGAAGCGCAAGCCGAACTTCACCGGCCGGGGCTGAGACTCGGTCGCTGACACTCGCAGACCTGCGGTCCCTGCTGCTTGGTGGGGTCTCAGCTGTCCGCAGGCTCCATCGGCCCGGCGGCCAGGGTCACTCCACTGTGCGAGGGATCGCCGTCGTAGTGCTCGTGGGAGACGTCCACCACTGGGTACTCGGAGAGGTCCATGCCCTGCGGCACCGTGACAGTGGTGGAGGTGGTGGTGACCGTTCCCAGAGAGATCAACCGGCTGGCCTGCTCGTCCCGCAGCCACAGCTCCAGGTAGCCGTCCTCAGGGGCCGGGACTTCAGCGACCTGCACGGTCAGCGTCAGCTGGCCGTCCGCATGCCGGAACATCTCCGCCTCGCCGGTGAAGTCCGCCTGGGAGACCGGGGCAAGCTGTGCTTCCCCCGCCAGCAGCGGTTCGGGCTCACCCGGTATCTTCGGCTGGCCGAGCACGGCGGTGGCGAGCGCGGCGCCCACGGCCAACCCAGCCGCGGCAGCACCCCCGACCCACAGCCAGGTCCGTCGGCTGCCCCGGCGCGTGGCCAGGTCGGTGACCGGGGCAGGCGGCTGCTGCGTCTCAGTGCGGGTCTGCGCGGTCTCGGCTGCAATTACCGCCCAGAGTCCCGGAGGCGGGTCGGCCAGATCGGCCGTCTCCTCGACCAGATCGTCATCTGAGGTGGCAGGACGTAGGGCACTGATCACTCGGGCTGTGTCCGAGACCCACGCGTAGCAGGAGTCGCACTGCTGCAGGTGCCGGGCCGCGGGTGTCGTCGAGTCTGCCGATGCGGAGCGGTGCCCAGATTGCTGCTCGGCCAACTCGAGCACCAGGTCCTCCGTGAGGTGCTCGGACGGGCTGTACTGCTCAGACATCGCGCACCTCCAGTCGTTCACGCAGACGGGCCAGACCTCGGTGGACATGGGACTTGACGGTGCCGACCGGCATGCCCAGCCGCTCGGCGACCTCTCGGTGGGGGAGGTCCTCGGTGTAGACCAGTTTCAGGATCTCATCCGCTGGTGGTCCTAGGAGATCCAGCGCATCCGTGACGGTGAGACGGTCCACCACCGCATCGCTCAGGACAGGCTGATCCGCTCGGGACCACTCGGCGACCTCCGCCTCGGCCGCCTGCTGCTGGCGCCGTCTGCGGTCGAGGTGATCGGCGATCACGCGCCGGGTGATGCCGGTCAGCCAGGCACCGACCGGATAGGAGGGATCGAAGCTCTCCCGCGAGCGCCACGCCCGAGTGAAGACCTGCTGTGCGGCGTCCTCGGCGTCCTGCCGGTGGCGCAGTGCTGTGAGGCAGAGGGAGAAGACGAGTCGGCCGTGCGCGGCGTAGACCTCTTCCAGGGCGCCTGGATTCCCGGCGGCGAACCGCAGGGCCAGATCGTCCGAATCCACTCGCTCCCCTCCCTGTCGTTGTCCGCCGTCGCGGCCCGTCTCACGCATCCCAGCATCTGCCGATTCACGAGACCGGGTCAGCCACCACGATGATGTTGTCAGCGTAACTGCTCAGTTCAGGGATCCACTGTCCGCCGCAGGTGATCATCACCAGGTGGGCCGGTCCGTCTCGGACGAAGTAGGGCGTAAAGTCCAGCCCCTCCTTGCCGTGCCGCTCCACGGTGCGCACCGAGTAGCGGTGGGTCTGGCCGGAGGCGTCACGCACCGTCAGCTCCTCTCCCGGACGGGCGTCCCTGAGCCGGTACAGGGGACCTTCGGGGGTCTGCACGGACCCGGCGTGGGCGGCGATCACCGTGGCGCCCTGGCCGCTGTCCGGTGCGGCTCCGAACTGGTACCAGCCGGCGTCCGCCGCGTCCTCGGGGATCTCCATCTGACCGTCGGGACCGACACCGGTGGGCCGGACGGGGACCTGGGCAGCGATCCCCGGGTAGTCCAGGTGCACGGGGGCAGTCGCTTCTCGCGCCGGCGGGAGCGTGGCACGGATCACGGGTACCGAGGGCACCTCAGAGGGGGCCGAAGGCCCCGGGGAGGACGTCATCGTGGACGCCTCCCCGGGAACCGGTGCGATGGCCTGGCCATGGGCTGCGGAAGGGGACACGGCGATCCCGGAGGGTGCGCACCCGGTGATCACCCCCAGGGCCACGACCATCAGGACCGCACGCACTGCGCGTGCGCTCCCTCCGCTCCCGGACCGAGACCGGTCACGAGAGGGAGACTCAGACACGGCTGGACGCCACCTGACGACGAGCCATCAGCACTCCCCCGGCCAGCAGCGCCGCGAGGCCGCCGCCGACTGCCAGCCACAGGCCCTGCTGCTGCTCACCGGGGACCTGGGTGGTGCCGGTCGGCACGCCCTCGGGCGCTGAGTGCATGCCCTCGATGGCCTGGGTGGCCAGAGCAAGAGACCCGTCCTCGGCCGAGCCCCACGCGTAGACCACGGTGGCGGCCCCCTCGGTGACAGTGACATCCGTGGGGCCGAGCACCGGATCGGTCTCTCCGCTGACGGAAACAGCGGCCTCGATCGTGCCGGCCGGCAGCTCCAGGCTCTTCTCATCTGGGTTGGTCAGCCCCTCGATGGCGACGGCGCCGTCAGCCCAGACATCAACGGCCGGTGCAGCCGCGATGTGCCGGACGGTGAGCCTGCCCTGTCCGGCCTCCAGCATCGAGGTGTCGTTGACGAACGCGGTGGCTGTGGGCTGCCCGTCGGCGTCCAGGTGGGCCGCGGCGGTGTAGCTGGTGCCACCCTCCAGGGTCACGTCCACCGGACCGATCACCGGCTCCGAGGCGTCTGCGGCATCGGCAGCGGTAACCGCTAGCTCGTAGTCGCCTGGCGCCAGGTCCAGGGGTCCGGCGAGGTCACCGGGCGCGAAGTCGTCGAGGGTCAGGTCACCGTTGACGTAGACGTCGACCGTGAGCTCTGGAACACCGTGAAGGACCGAGAGCGAGGCCATGCCGGCGCCGTCGTCGGTGGTGGCGGCCGCCGCCGGCAGGGCGGTGGTCAACAGGGCAGCGCCACACGCGGTGGTGACTGCGGCAGAGAGGGTCTTGCGCATCAACGTCTCCTTCGACTGCGCCCGAGGTCCCGGGCGGAAGCTGTGCTCACGGATGTGCTCACATCAGGACTACCAGCGCGCAGCTGAAAAGGTTGCAGCGATCTCGGAAGCTTTTTCACGCCGTGCAAGGGTGGGGCCATGAGCGGAACGAACGGATCCAACGGATTTCTTGACCTGACCGGCATCACCACCGTGGGCGACCCGAGCGTCGCCACGGGCGAGCAGCATCACAACGCCAACGGCGGCGTGCGGGACGGGCTGGAGGAGAGCGAGAAGACCGCCACCGCCCAGCTCGCCGTCACCTACCTGAACCCGGGCCGGATCGGAGACACCCTCACGGCCACCGCCGAGGTGCGCAAGCGCGGCGGGAAGCTGGTGATGGTGGAGGGAGACGTCTCCACCCAGGACGGAGGTCCGGTGGCCCACGGGGTGGCCACGTTCACTGTGAGCCGGGACTGATCAGGCGCCTGCGCCGGCGGCCTGGTCCGGGTCCTGCACGGCCGGCGTGCGCAGAGCCAGCTCGGCCAGCACCTCAACGGCGCGGGGCAGCACAGCGTCGTCGAACACGGCCCGGGGTGAGTGGTTGCTCTCGGCCGTCTCCGGGTCCTGCCCCTCCGGCACCGCACCCAGCAGGATGTAGGCCCCGGGCACGCGCTGGAGCACCTCGGAGAAGTCCTCGCTGCCCGGCTCGGCCTCCGGAAGGTCCAGGTAGGACTCCGGCCCATACAGATCCTCGATCACTCCGCGGGCGAACTCCACCGCGGCTGGGTCGTTCACGGTGACCGGGAACTCACAGTCCGGCCGCACGTCCGCGGTCATCCCGTGGGCGGCGGCGATCCCGTGGGCCATCCGCTCCACCGCCGGGATCAGCCGCTCCCGTGACTCCGCCGAGAACGTGCGCAGGGTGATCCCCAGGGTGGCGGTGTCCGGGATGATGTTCGCCGCCGTCCCCGCGGTCAGGTGACCCACGGTGGCCACCACGGGGTCGAACGCGTCGAACTGCCGGGTCACCAGCGACTGCAGGGCCATCACCATCTCGGCCGCCACCGGCACGGGGTCCTGCGCCAGATGCGGCACCGAGCCGTGCCCGCCGTTGCCCTGCACGGTCACGATCAGGTCATCACAGCCGGCCTGGATGGGACCGGGCCGGCTGACCAGCATGCCGTGCGGGTACTTGGCGGAGTACACGTGGATCGCGTAGGCGGTGTCCACGGGCTGCCCGGCGGCCTCGAGCAGCCCCTCCTCGATCATCCGCTTCGCGCCGCCGTCGGTCTCCTCCCCCGGCTGGAACATGCCCACCACATCGGCCACAAGCTCCTCCCGGCGCTGTCCCAGCCAGGCCAGCGCGCCGTAGAGCCCGGCGGTGTGCAGGTCGTGTCCGCAGGCGTGCATGGTCCCGGGCACCTCGGGCGCATAGTCCAGCCCGGTCTCCTCGGTCACCGGCAGCGCGTCCATGTCCCCGCGCAGCAGCACCACGGGCCGGCGGGTCCCCTCCGGCACGGGGGCGCCTCCCCGCAGGACCACGACGACGGAGCTCAGCTCCCGGCCCACGGTCACCTCCAGCACGGGCTGGCCGGTGCGCGGGTCATCGCCCAGCTGCTGCTGCAGGCGGGCGAGCCGTTCCAGCACAGCCGCCTGGGTGCGGGGCAGATCCAGGTCCAGCTCAGGGTGTCCGTGCAGCTGCCGACGGAACTCGATCACGTCCCGTGCCAGGTCGGCAGGGACGTTCGGCGCCAGGGAGCTGACGGAATTGGAGTCAGAAGCAGTCGGCGGCTGGGACTGGTTCACGGTGCACCTCGGCGGACGGGACAGCCCAGGCGGTACCGGGCAGTCAGCAGATCGGACTCCTTCACGGTACGCAGGCGGACCAGAGTGAGCCACTCCACGCGGACTCGAGCGCGGAGACCTGCGACCGCGGGTGACCGACGGATAAAATGATCGTCGTTCATTTTAGGAGTATGATGTGCGTCATACTCCATCCGCGGCCAGCGGAGGACGGCGGGAAGGAGCCCTTCCCTCCCCGACACCTGAGACGGAGCATCCGATGACCGAGACCACCACTCCAACGCACGCCGGCACGGTCATGCCCCCGGAATGGGGCCCGCATGAGCTGACCTGGATGTCCTACCCCACCCCCAACGACACCTTCGGCCCCGACGGGTCCAAGACCCTGGAGCGCGCCCGGACGGCCTGGACCCGCGTGGCCCGCACCATTGCCCGCTACGAGCCGGTCCGCGTAGTAGCCCATCCCGACGACGCGCAGGACGCACGTGAACGACTCGGAGACGGCATTCAGGTCCTGACCGCGCCGCTGAACGACGCCTGGATGCGCGATGCCGGACCGTCGTTCGTCCACACCGCAGAGGGCGGGATCGCCGCTGTGGACTGGGTGTTCAACGGCTGGGGCGCCCAGTCCTGGGCGTCCTGGGACCTGGACGCCCAGCTGGGCCGGTTCGTGGCGAGCCAGGCCGGTGTCCCCGTGCTCTGCTCCGACCTGGTGAACGAGGGCGGCGGATTCCATGTGGACGGCCAGGGCACGGTCCTGCTGACCGACACCGTGCAGCTGGACCCCGATCGCAATCCTGGAGCCACCCGCGAGTCCGTGGAACAGGAGATCCATGCCCGCCTCGGCACGTCCCGGGCGATCTGGCTGCCCCGCGGGCTGACCCGCGACTACGACGGCTTCGGCACCCGTGGGCACGTGGACATCGTGGCCACCTTCGCCTCCCCGGGACACGTCCTGCTGCACAGCCAGCAGGACCCGGTACATCCCGACCATGAGGTGTCCCGGCAGCTACGCGAGGTGCTGGAGAGCGCCGTGGACGCCGCCGGGCGCCCCCTGCAGGTCACTCTGGTCCCCGCCCCCGCGGTCCTGCGGGACGAGGAGGGCTGGGTGGACTACTCCTACATCAACCACTACGTGGGCAATGGCGTGGTGGTGCTCTGCGCCTTCGACGATCCTGCGGACCAGCAGGCCGCAGCGATCCTGGCCGAAGCCTACCCGGGGCGTCAGATCGAACTGGTGGATGCCCGGGACATCTTCGCCTTCGGCGGCGGCATCCACTGCATCACCCAGCAGCAGCCCGCGCCCCTGCAGGCACTCGAGGCGACCCGAGAGAGCGCATGATGGACGTGACGGAGGCCAGCATCGCCGAGCTGAGGGCGGCCCTGGAGTCCGGACGGACCACGAGCCTCGAGCTGGTGCGCGCCTACCGCGAGCGCATCGACCGCTTCGACCGCCAGGCCGCAGGGTCCACCCACGCGGCTGACGGCGGGGTCCCGCTGAACTCGGTGGTCGTGGACAATCCCGAAGCCGAGGCCGAAGCCGAGGCATCGGACGCGCGCCGCGCTGCTGGTCAGACCCTGGGCCCCCTGGACGGGATCCCGTACACCGCCAAGGACTCGTTCCTGACCCGCGGACTGACTGCGGCGGCTGGTTCGCCGGCGTTCGGTGAGCTGGTCGCCCACCAGGATGCCTTCACCATCGAGCGGCTGCGTGACGCCGGGGCCGTGCTGATCGGGCTGACGAACATGCCGCCGATGGCCAATGGAGGCATGCAGCGTGGCCTGTACGGCCGGGCGGAGAGTCCGTACAACCCCGAGTTCCTCACCAGCGCCTTCGCCTCCGGGTCCTCCAACGGCTCGGGCACGGCCACGGCCGCCAGCTTCGCCGCGTTCGGGCTGGGCGAGGAGACCTGGTCCTCCGGGCGGGCTCCGGCCTCGTGCAACGCACTGTGCGCCTACACCCCCTCCCGGGGTGTCATCTCGGTGCGGGGGAACTGGCCGTTGGTGCCCACCATGGACGTGGTGGTCCCCCACACCCGCAGCATGGCCGATCTGCTCGAGGTCCTGGACGTGATCGTGGCCGATGACCACACCGCTCGCGGGGACTTCTGGCGCGTCCAGCCCTGGGTGCCCATCCCCCGGGCCTCCGAGGTGCGGCCGGACTCCTATCCGGCAGTGGCCCGGTCCGCTGCCGGCGCCCTGGAAGGTGTCCGCCTGGGGATCCCCCGGATGTACATCAACGCCGACCCCCAGGCCGGTACCGGCCCGGACCACACGGACCAGCCCGGGATCGGCGGGCCCATGGGCCAGCGCATCCACACCCGGGAGTCCGTCATGGACCTGTGGCACGCTGCCCGCGCCGATCTGGAGAAGGCGGGGGCCGTCGTCGTGGAGGTCGACTTCCCGGTAGTCACCCGCTACGAGGGCGACCGTCCCGGCGCACCCACGATCTCCACCCGCGGTCTGGTCTCGGCCGACTACCTGCACCATGAGATCACCGACCTCTCGGCCTGGGCCTGGGAGGACTTCCTGCAGGTCAATGCAGACCCTGCCCTGCACTCCCTGACCCAGGTGGACGGCGCACAGATCTTCCCCCACCCGGAGGGAGCCCTGCCGGACCGCTATGTGGGCTTCGACGATGACATCGCCACCTATCCGGAGCTGATTCGCCACGACGGCCTGCGGCCCCTGGAGCAGATCCCCCACCTGGCCGACGGGATCCGCGGCCTGGAGGCGACCCGCCGGGCGGACCTGGAGGACTGGATGACCGAGCTGGGACTGGACGCGGTTCTCTTCCCCGCCCTGGCCGACGTCGGGCCCGCGGATGCGGATGTGGACCCGGACTCGGCCGACCAGGCCTGGCGAAACGGGGTGTGGGTGGCCAACGGCAACCTCGTCCCGCGCCACCTGGGCATCCCCACGGTGACCGTGCCGATGGGCACCATGGCAGACCTCGGCATGCCCGTGGGGCTGACCTTCGCCGGGCGGGCCTATGAGGACACCCTGTTGCTGCGCCTCGCCGCGGCCTTCGAGGCCACCGGGAACGACGACGGCCGGCCAGGCAGGCGCACCGCGCCGGCTCGCACCAGCGGGAGCTGAGTGCTGGACCGAGCGGTCCGCGCAGAGAAGGGGAGCAGTGCCGGATCGGCACTGCTCCCCTTCTCTGCGCGCCCCGGGGTGAGGCGCGGGCTGACCTCAGACCGTCAGCATGCTCGAGGTGTCGTCCGAGACGGAGTCCTCACGGCGCAGGGTCTCTCCGAGGAAGAACCCCGGGTGGCGCAGCCGGGTCCAGACCATCAGGACCACGCCGAGCACCAGCACGCCCATGCCGAGCACGAACACCATGCCCAGTCCGCCGATCGAGGAGCCCGAACCGTAGTCCGGGTCCATGGAGTCGAACGCGGTGATGAAGAACATGACCATCAGCACCAGTCCGCCGATCAGCGGGAACAGGAAGCGGAACAGCGTGGTGCGCACGGAGACGAACAGCTCCCGGCGGAAGTACCAGACGCAGGCCAGCGCGGTGACCCCGTAGTAGAAGCAGATCATCAGGCCCAGTGCCGTGATGGTGTCCCACAGGGCGTTCTCGGAGAGCAGCCGGGTGATGGTGTAGAAGCCGGCGGCGGCCAGCGCGGAGGCGATCGTGGCCACACCCGGGGACTTGAAGCGCGGGCTGATCTTGGCGAACACCGGAGGCAGCGCCCGGTAGTACCCCATCGCCAGCAGGGTGCGCGCCGGTGAGACCATGGTGGACTGCAGCGAGGCGAAGGAGCTGGAGAGGATCGCGATGGACATCAGCAGCGCGAACGGCCCCATGACCGGCCCGGCCAGCACCGCGAAGAGGGACTCCTGGTTGTCCGGGTTGCCCGCACCCAGCCCGTCCGCACCCACGCCGGCCCAGGCGATGATGGCCAGGGCGGAGAGCACGTAGACGGCGATGATCACCAGCACCGTGATGGTGGCGGCACGGCCGGGCGTCTTCTCCGGGTCTTTGGTCTCCTCGTTCATGGTCAGGGTCACGTCCCATCCCCAGAACATGAAGATAGACAGGGAGATGCCGGCGGCCAGGATGGAGAAGTCGGAGATCTCCAGGGGGTTGAACCAGGAGGGCTGGATGGGGGTGACGTCGAACCCGCCGCCGGAGTAGGCCTGGACCAGCGCGGCCACGGCGAACCCGCCGAGCACCAGCAGCTGGAAGCCCACCAGCACGTACTGCACCTTCTGGGTGGACTCCAGTCCCCGGTAGGAGATGTACGCCGCCACCGCGATGAACACCAGCGTGGTGGGGATGTTGACCCACAGGTTGGTGGTCAGCTCCGCCAGGGACGCGTTGCCGGTGATCTGGGCCAGCAACAGGTAGAAGAAGTCCACCGCCACCGCCGCCAGGTTGGACAGCACGATCACCGTGGCGGCGATCAGCCCCCAGCCGCCCATCCAGCCCACATAGGGACCGAAGGCCTTGGTGGCCCAGGTGAAGGAGGTGCCCGAGTCCGGGACCCGGTTGTTCAGCTCGCGGTAGCCGAACGCCACCAGCAGCATGGGGATGAAGCCCAGCAGCAGGATGGCCGGGACATACTGCCCCACCTCGGCGATGGTGGGTCCCAGTCCGGAGGTCAGGGTGTAGGCGGGGGCGATGCAGCTGATGCCGATCACCACGGCGCCGAGCAGACCCACCCGGCCGGTGGTCAGCCCCTTGGCGGAAGTGCCCGCGGCGGACTGGGTCGCTGCGCGGCCTGGAGTGGCGGGAGTGCGGTCGGTCATGGGGTCTTCTCTTCTGCAGGGCCCGCCTCAGCGGTGTGGGTGGACAGGCCGGTGTAGCCCGCGGGGACCACGACCATGGGGACGGGGATGCTGCGCAGCATCTTGGCGGCGGTGCTGCCCAGGAACAGTCGGCCGCGGGCGGCCATCCGAGATGACCCGACGACGGCCACCTCCTCGGCCTCCCAGTCCAGTTCGTCCATGGCATAGTCCACGGTCTTGCCGGTCACCACCTGGGTGGAGGCGGTCCCGGCCTCCACCATCTCCTGGGCGGTCTCACCCAACCGCTCGTTGCCGTACCGGGTGACGGACTGGAGGACGCCCAGGTTCATCGCCCGGGTGCTGTCATCGAGCTGCTCCTCGTCCTGGTTCCCCACCAGCAGGAGGGAGACCAGACGCAGTCCGGCCGAGCGGCGCCGAGCCGCCTGCACGGACAGGCCGATCACGTCCACGGCACCGGGCTTGGGGCCGAACATGCAGGTGATGCGGCTGATCGGCCCGGACTGGCGGTAGCCGTGCGGGGCCAGGGCCACCGGGACCGGGGAGGAGTGCAGCAGGGCGGCGGCCACCGAGCCCACGCGGTAGCGGCGCAGCACCCCGCCCTCACGTGCGCCCACCACGATCATGAAGCAGTCCAGCTCCTCCGCGGCCTGGATCAGACCCTCGGCTTCGGACTCACCACGGACCACCTGACCCACGGCGGCGACGTCGTCGGGAATCATCTCCAGGGCACCCTGCAGCCACTGCCCCAGCTGCTCCTCCAGGATGGAGGCGTACCCCCGGTCGTGCGGGTAGACCCCGGCATAGGGCCCGTCCTGGGGTGCCACCACGGCCACCTGCAGCTCGATGTCCTGACCGCGGGCCAGGGCGATCGCCAGGTTCAGGGCATCTCGCCCGTAGTCGGTGGCCACATAGCCCACCAGGATTCTGCGCGTCATGCTCAGCCCCTCTCGATGATCCGCTGCGCGGCGATCTCGCCCTGCCGGATGGCGCCGTCCACGTGCTGGTATCCCTCGGCGGCGATGTCCGAGCAGGCGTAGTGGATGGGTCCGGTGGGCTGGTTCTGCAGGTGGCCCCAGCGGGAGAGCCCGCCGAGGTCGTAGCTGGTGGCGTACGCGCCTCGGGTCCACTCCTCGGCGGCCATGTCCGAGAGGTAGAAGGCGATCGGCTCCATGGTCTTCGGGCCCAGGTAGTCGGCCATGGCCGAGAGGATCGCGTGCTGGCGCTCCTGCGGCGAGAGCTTCCACATCTGCTCGGCGTAGACGTCCGAGACGAAGCCCACCAGGGTGCCGAACGGGTCCTCCTGACCGGCCTGCCCGCCGGCGAAGTTGGCACCGTAGTTGGTGTTGTCGTAGACCTCCTGCACCAGACGGCCGCCGCCGAACCCGGTGCCGGACAGGCCCTCCTCGCGCCAGAACGGGGTCTCGTAGACGGCGTGGACCTTGATGACCAGGCCCATGGAGAGATGCTGGTGGACGATCTGCTGCTCGCGCGGCAGCGGCGGGACATAGGAGATGCGCTCGTACAGGTTCGGCGGGACGGCCAGCACGGCGTAGCGGGCGCGCACCACGGCACGATCGGAGCAGGCGGTGACGGAGCCGGGTCCGCCGTCGTTGTCCACACCGTTGCGCACGTCTGCGGGGACGTGGTTGAGCGGGTCCGCCGTGGACTCATCCGGGGTGGCCCATTCCAGGGTGCGGACCGGGGAGTCCAGGATGACGTCCTCGCCCAGCTCCTCGGCGAGCTTCAGGGAGACCGACTGCATGCCGCCCTCCACGCGGCGGTCCAGGATGAAGTCCTCGTCCACCAGGTTGGAGAAGGACCCGGCGGAGGCGGCCATCAGCACGGCCTGCAGGGTGGAGAAGGTGTGCGAGGGCTTGGTGAGCATGCCGGAGGCCACGTAGATGGAGACGTTGTCGATCGCCTCCTGGTCGTCCGACTGCTGCTTGAGCCACTCACGGAAGGAGATGGCGTCCAGCTCGGCGGCCTTCGGGTGGGCCCAGGGCTCCTCCGCTCCGATCTCCGCGGCGAGCTGGTCCAGGGTGGCGATCAGCTGGTCCATCTCGGCCTGGGTCTTCTCCGAGGCGGGGAAGGTGGTGCCCTCATACTCGTGACGGGTGCCGTCCGGGGAGACGTAGATGGAGGTGCCCTCGCGGTAGCGGGGGAAGGTCTCCAGGCCGAGCTCGTCCACCAGCTCGATCAGCCGGGTCTGATCCGGGGAGATCCACTGGCCGCCGATCTCGATGAAGTGCTCACGGCCCTGGGCGTCGGCCACCTTGCCGTTCCAGGTACGGCCGCCCACGCGCGGGCGGGCCTCGAGCACGGCCACGCTGCGGCCGGCCTTCTTCAGGGTGCGCGCGGCCATCAGGCCGGCAGGTCCGGCACCGATCACGACGACGTCACGCTCGATCTCCAGGCGGTCACCGGCTGAGGCGGGGGTGGGGTTCTGCGACATGGTGAGGACAGCTCCTGTGGAAGGGATTCTGCGGCGCCCGTAAATGAACGCCATTCATATAGTGCTGGCGGTCACTATACTCGGAACATCACCCCCGCGAAAGGACCCGTCATCACTTCCCCCGCAGCACCGCCCACCCGCTCGAAGGGACGCCCCGCGAACCCCCTGGTCACCCGGGAGCGGATCGCCGAGGCCGCCCTGGACCTGGTGGTGGAGCACGGGTACGACCGGCTGACCATGGCCGGAGTGGCCCGGCGGATCGGAGTGTCACCGAGCGCGCTGTACAACCACGTGGACGGCAAGTCCGCCCTGCTGGCCGTGCTGCAGGACGCGGTGATGGGACTGGTGGACGTGGATCCCCTGCATGCCGCCGTGCGCGGTGAGGTGCCCGTGGCCGAAGCCATGCGCGCGTGGGCCCGGTCCTACCGAGAGGTGTTCGCCCGGCATACGCCATTGATCCCGGTGATCGCCACGCTCCCGGTGGCCGGTGCACCCGCCACCCAGGCCATGTACGACGCCGTGGCCGCCGCCCTGCGCACCGGGGGTGTGCCGGACGGGCAGATCATGCCCCGGGTGATCGCCTGCGAGTCCTTCATCTACGGCTCCGCGTTCGACGTCCACGCCCCAGCCCACCTGTTCGAGACCGTCCCGGGCGACGCCGAGCTGCCGGCCTTCGCCGCAGCGTCGGCGTCGTTCCGCGCGGCAGCGGGTGGGGCGGGCGCCGGTGCCGGTGCCGGTGCCGGTGCCGGTGCAGATGCTGACGGTGGTGCTGCCGCGGACGCCCCGCCGAACCCCTATGCCGACGCACCCTTCGAGCACGGCCTGGACCTGCTGCTCGCCGGGCTCTGAACTGCGCCGAACCGTCTGCCCCCCTCGGACGGAATGCTGTTGCACGCTTTGTCTCCCCGCGCGGATGTGTTGCACGAGTTGTCGAGAAACCCGCTCTCCAACGACAGGTGGTGCAACAGGGTTCGAAAAACCGCCCAGGAGTGTAACTCAGCGGCAGATGCGGCCACCTGGTTCAGCTTGGATGCACACCCAGACCGCTCTCCCACCCTTGAGGTGCGCCGCACAGGAGGCCTACGGTTCTGGCACTCCACAGAACCGTCTGTGGAGGCTCCCACGAACCGAGGTCCGTCATGACCACCGAACGCACCGCCCTGCCGCCCGTCGTGGACGCCGAGACCTGGCGGCGTGAGCTCGACGCCCTGCGCGTGCGGGAGAAGGCCGCCACGCGCGAGCTGGACGCGATCGCCGCCCAGCGCCGCCGCCTGCCCATGGTCGCCTTGCCGGACTACACCCTGGAGTCCGCCGACGGCCCCGTCCGCCTTCTCGACCTTTTCGAGGGCCGCTCCCAGCTGATCACCTACCACCACATGTGGTCCCCGGACTCCGAGTGGCAGTGCGGCGGCTGCACGTACTTCAGCAGCCAGTTCACCCGGCTGGACTTCCTGGACCGCTACGACGCCCGGTTCGTGATCGTCACCCAGGGTCCGCTCCACGACGCCCTGGCCTACCGGAAGAGGGTCGGCAATCAGATGGAGTGGTACTCCACCGCAAACAGTCCGTTCGGTGCGGACGTGGACGCCCCAGCAGGCGGCGAGTTCGCTCTGAACGTGTTCCTGCGGGACGGGGACACCGTCCACCGCACCTGGACCACCGGCAGCCGGGGCCTGGAGCAGGTCTCCCACATCTTCCCGCTGATCGACCTGCTCCCCTGGGGCCGGCAGGAGCTCTGGCAGGACGTCCCGGAGGGCTGGCCGCAGTCAGAGACCTACTCCCGGTGGCTGGAGTCCGCGGACGTTGCCGCACTCTACGGACGGGCCCCAGCCTGACCCCGACCAGCCCCGACTCACAGCGGCTGGATCCACGCCCCATGCGGTCCCACCAGGGCGGTGGGCTCTCCGTCCACGGACTGCACGAAGAACGGCTCCGTCATCTCTGCGGCCGCCTCCGCTGCCCCGCGGTGCACGTCCGGCAGGACGTTGACCCCCTCCTGGCTCACCCAGTGACCCGGCAGCTCCCGCAGCGTGTCCGCCAGAGCCAGCCGGGCGTCGTCGGGAAGGTAGGCCAGGACCGCGGTGTGGAAGACCACCAGTGTGAGGTCTCCCGGCACCTGCTCCACCAGTCGGTGCAGCGCGGGCACCCCCGGCTCGGACAGGTCTCCGGGCAGGATGCGCGGCTTCACCTGTGCGGCGAGGGCACCGGCCTGCCGCAGCCGGGCTCGGCGTTCGTGGTGCTCGGGCCAGACGAGGGTCTGCAGCCACGCGGTGGTGTCCGGGTCGGCGGCGTCCAGGGGGTTCAGGTCCAGTCCGGCGCGCCAGGCCACCGGCGGGATTCCCGACGGCGGCCCCAGCCATCCGCGGTCAGGCTCGGCTGAGGTGGTGGTCCAGTCGCCGCGGAGCTCGCAGTCCAGGACGGGCGGCTCCAGGCCGGGGAGGGAGACGGTGGCGGAGATGTCCGTGGTGCGGTCCGCGCCCGTGGCTCCGAAGGCATCCGTCCGGTACCGGTAGGCGTAGTGGTCCGGCAGCAGGCAGAGCCCGGCGGCGGCGCCGAACACCAGGTTGGGCTACCGTTTGGCGCCCAGGTCCGCCAGGTGCTCGACCAGCTCCGGGGTGTCCGCCACCCCGTGCGCCCAGTCCGCGTACTGCGGGGAGGTGCCGGCCGCCTCCACGTCCGCCCAGTGGCGGTACCGCGCGGCGATGTCCTCGTTCGAGGACCGACCTCCAGCGGCACCCCTCCCCCGGTCGTCCGGCCCTGACCCGCCGACCGGCTCCATCAGACCAGCTCGAGCTGATCGGCCACCACGCGGCCACGGTGGATGACGGTGCGGTCCGGGGAGCGGTCCATCACGGCGGCGGTGGGGGTGTCCCCGGCCAGCAGCACCAGGTCGGCCACATCCCCCACGTCCACGCCGGGGCGGTCGTCCACGCCGTAGAGCCGCGGTCCGGCGGGGTCCAGCAGGGACGCGCCACCCACGCCGGCCACGGCCAGGCAGTGCTCGATCATCTCGTCCTGCCGGTAGCCGTGCGTGAACGCCAGCTGCCAGGTGCGGTCCAACATGTCCGCGTTGCCGTAGGGGGACCAGTAGTCGCGCTGGCCGTCCTGACCCAGTCCCACGCGCACACCGGCCTGGGCGAGCTCGGCCAGCGGCAGCGGTCCGCTCATGGGTGCAATGGTCGCCATGGCCACGTCCAGCCGGCCCATCCGTTCGAAGATCTCCCGGCGCTGGGCCTCGGGCAGGGCCGAGAGTCCGTAGCCGTGCGAGATGCTCACGTTTCCGGTCATGCCCAGGGCCTCGGTGCGGTCCAGGATCAGTTCGGTGCTGAACCTGGCCAGCTCGGCGGGTTCATGCAGGTGCACGTCCACTGGGACGCCGTACTTCTCGGCCAGCCCGAACACGATGTCCAGGTGCCGCACCGGGTCCCGGTCCAGCTGGCAGGGGTCGATCCCGCCCACCACGTCCGCACCGGCCTGGACGGCCCGTTCCAGCACCTCGGCGCTGCCCTTCTCCTTCAGCAGCCCGGCCTGCGGGAACGCGATGATCTCCACCTCGCAGCGCCCGGCGAACTCCTCCTGGGCGGCCACCACGGCCTCGAAGCGCTCCAGCCCGGCGTCCACATCCACCTGGGCGTAGGTGCGCACCCGGGTGGTGCCGCGCTCGATCGCCATCCGCAGGGCGGTGGTGGTGCGCTCGGTGATGCTGACCTCGGCGTCCCGCCAGTTGTTGCGGTCGTTGAGCATCATCCCCCACACGCCCGGCGCACCGGTGTGCGGGCGGAAGGGCAGCTCCAGGCGGTTCGAGTCCAGGTGCACGTGCACATCGGCGAAGGACGGGACCAGGATCCTGCCCCGACCCTCCACCACCACGTCGTCGGGCCCACTCTGCCGAGGGGCACCCGAGGCGAGGGGGCGCACCTCACCGATGTGGCCGTCGTCGGGAATGATGACCTCTGCCGGCTCGCCACCCCAGGGGCGGACGTTGCGCAGGATCAGTGCCCCGCGGGACGTCGAGTTCGCCATCACAGACCCAGCGTCCGCGGCAGCGCCGGGGCGGGCTCGCCCAGGACATGCTCGCCCAGGAAACCGAGCACCACCTCGTACCAGACCTGCGCATGCTGAGGTGCCAGGATCCAGTGGTTCTCCTGTGGGAAGTACAGGAACCGGTGCGCCGTGGAGCCGTCCTCCCCCGCGGGCAGACCGGACGAGGCCAGCAGTTCGTACCAGAGACGCAGCCCCTCGCCGATGGGCACGCGGTAGTCCTTGTCCCCGTGGATCACCAGCATGGGCGAGACGATCTCGGAGACGAACCGGTGCGGCGAGTTCTCCTCCTGCATGCGCTCGGTCATCTCGCGTGTCCAGTAGAACGAGGCGTCCGTGGTGGGGCCGAAGCCGTCCAACGCCCAGAGCGAGGCATGGGTGACCACGCAGCGGAACCGATCCGTGTGTCCGGCCACCCAGTTGGCCATGTAGCCGCCGAAGGAGCCACCCATGGCGGCGGTGCGCTGGGGGTCGATATCCGGCCGTTCCTCCACGGCGTCCGTCAGCGCCATCAGGTCGGTGTACGGCGCCTGCCCCCACTGACCCCAGCCGCGCTGGATGAACTCCTGGCCGTAGCCGGTGGACAGGGCCGGGTCCGGCAGCAGCACCGCGTACCCGCGCGCGGCCATCACCCACGGGCACCAGCGCCAGCTCCACGCATTCCACGAGCTCAGCGGGCCGCCGTGGATCCACAGCAGCAGCGGATGACCCCCGTCCGGCACGGGTCCCTCCGGCAGGACCAGCCAGCCGCGCACACGGGTGCCGTCCTCGGTCACCGTCTCCACGTCCTCCAGGGTCCCGGGGACCTCCGGCCGGGCCGTGGGGTTGAGCAACCGCGTGGTCTGGCCGGTGGCCAGGTCGATCCGCGCCACCTCCGGCGGGAACAGGTAGGAGGAGCGCACCCCGTAGGCGGTGGTCCCGTCTGGTGAGAGCACGACGTCGGCCCAAGCCTCATCCTCCCGGGTCACCTGAGTGACGGTCCCGGTGGCGATCTCGATGCGGAACACCGGGCAGCGGCCGTCCGAGTCAGCGAGCGCGATCACGGCGGAGTCGTCCGGCAGCCAGGCCACCACCTGACCCCAGCGGTCCCAGTCATGGGCCAACGGCTCGGTGCGGCCGGTGTCCGTGTCCAGCACGTACAGCTGGGGGTGCACGGCGCGCTCCGGGGTGGAGTCCGGGGTGCGGACCAGGATGGCGCGGGTGCCGGCGTTGCTGATGGGGCCCACGGAGGCGTCCTCACCGGGGACGTCATGCAGGACCCGGTGCTCGCCGGTGGCCAGGTCCACGCGGACCACCGTGCCCTCACGGACGTTGCCGCGGGCCTCGGCGGTGGCAACCGTGGTCAGCAGGAAGGTCCCGTCCGGGGAGAGCTGTGCGTCCAGGCCGAAGGCGTGCGAGCGGGGGAACCCGGAGACGTGACGCAGGTGGTGCGGGGCGTCGATGGCCTCGGGGTCCAGCAGGGATGCCGACGAGGCGGACGAGGATTCTGCGCCGGATGCAGACTCGGTCTGCTCATCCCGTTCAGGGTGCTCGGCGTCGGCGGCGTCGACGTCTGAGGCCGGCTCGCCCTGGGGGTCCACGCCCTCCTCCAGCACGAACAGCTCAGGTCGGGCCGGGCCCAGATCGTGGTCCCAGAACCGGATCGGGTAGCCGGTGTGCAGGATGGCGTCCACCCCGGAGTCCTTCCGGGCCTTGGTCAGCTCGGCGTGCTCGGCCTCGGTGGAGGCGCCCACCAGCCGATTCGCTGTGACCACCACCCGGTCGGCGGCGCGGGCACAGGAGACCGCGGAGATGCCGCCAGGACGGGAGAGGACCATCCGGGCCTCGCCGCCGTGTGACGGGAGTGCCCACAGGGCGCTGCGCTTCTCGGCGTCCTCGTCCACCGGGTCCGGGCGCGCCGAGGTGAACCAGAGGGTGCCGTCTGCGGCGAACTCCGCACCGGCCTCTCCCTCACGAGAACGGGTCAGGCGGCGTGCGGCGCGTTCCCCGGTGGGGTCCACCTCCCACAGTGCGGTGGCATAGCCGGTGCCCTTGGGGTCCCGCGTGGCCACGGTGGTCACCAGACGCTGTCCGTCGGGGCTGAGGGTCAAGCCGGAGAGCCGGGGCAGGGCGGTGAAGACGTCGAGGTCATGGAAGGGGCTGGCGGGCTCGCCTGCGGGAGAGGTCATGGGGTCGTTTCTACTGGCCTGGCGCTCTGGGGGCAATCTCAGGCAGCGGTCAGCTGTGGTGGGGTGCATCCGGATCGGGCGGAGTCTGGTCTCGGTAGTGTGCCACCAGCTCCTTGGTCCGTACGATGCGTAGAGCGGTCACCAGGAGCAGGCCGCCCAAGACGTTGAAGACCACCGTGTAGCCGAACCATCCCAGCCACTGCAGGACGGTGATCTCTGCGCCGGACATCATGGCTCCGAAGATGAACAGAGAGTCCAGGATCGAGTGGAAGAGCTGGAGGCCGGCCAGCAGGAACCCTCCGCCAATGGCCGCCACCACGCGCACGATCTCCGAGTCCGTGCCCTTCTGCATCCGCGTCATCAGGGTGATGGTGCTTCCCCCGAGCAGAGCGAGGCAGGCGGTCTGCAGGGAGAACGGCGCGTCTGCGTAGTGATGGGCCGTCTCCCCGAGCAGGCCATGCCACTGCGGGAACGCCTGCACCACCAGCCACATGATGATCAATCCCCCGGCCAGGTTGCTGACCAGGGTGACGGCCCAGAGCCGCAGCAGCCTCCAGATGCTGGCCTGGCGCGTGACCAGGGCCATGACGGGGATGTGGAAGTCCTCGGTGAACAGCTCACTGTGGGCCAGCAGAACGGCGATGAACCCGATGCCGAAGGCCAGGCCGGCCAGCAGGTGGCTGTCCGTCTCCTCCAGGACGGCCAAGTAGGCCATCACACCGACGCCGATCTCCATCCCACCGAACAGCCCGGTGATGACCAGGGATCGGAAGGTGCGGTGGAGACGCTCCGCCCCCTCCTCCATCGTGCTCTCGAACGCATCCTGCAGATGCTGCTCGACCGGAAGATCGTTCTCGCCGAGCTCACGGCGCCGTTCTTCACTCATCCTGGTTCCCCTCGCGTGGGCGGTGCGGTGGCCTGTGGTGGGGTCTGATCCTACTGCGCCCACGCGCGGTCAGGTCAGTTGACTGCTTGACGCGGTGGCCCTCATCACAGTGGTCAGCGCGCCTGCACTCGCGTACCCTAGATAGGTTCTGCTGTGTGCACTCCGGCAGGCGCACCCGCTCTCGGACACTGTGGTCCGCCACCCCATGACCTCTGCGCACACGCGCTTCCCTGCCCGACCTGGCTCATCTGACTCTCCGCCCGAAAGGCACCGCTGTGACCTCTGCCCCTGACACCGACCGGCCCACCGCCGATCTGAACCCCAGCGGACAGGGCTCGCACACCGACGATCTCCCCGCCGGCACCGGGAAGCTGATCGCCCTGCTCGTGGCCGCCGCGTTCGTGGTCATCCTGAACGAGACCATCATGTCCGTGGCGCTGCCGGAGCTGATGGAGGAGTTCTCTGTGGGTGCGGCCACCGCACAGTGGCTGACCACCGCGTTCATGCTGACCATGGCCGTGGTCATCCCGGTCACCGGCTACCTGCTGACCCGGATGCCGCTGCGCACCGTGTTCGCGATCGCCATGACCAGCTTCAGCATCGGCACCCTGGTGGCCGCCCTGGCCCCGGTGTTCCCGCTGCTGGTGACCGGCCGCGTGATCCAGGCCATCGGCACCGCCATCATGATGCCGCTGCTGTTCACCACCGTGCTCAACGTGGTGCCGGCCGAGCGGCGCGGGCGGACCATGGGCGTGATCTCGATCGTGATCGCCGTGGCCCCGGCCACCGGCCCCACCGTGGGCGGGATCGTGCTGGACATGCTGACCTGGCGCTGGATGTTCTGGCTGGTCCTGCCGATCGCCCTGCTCGCCCTGGTCCTGGGCACCCTGATGATCCGCAACGTCACCGAGCCGCGCCGCATCCCGCTGGACGTGCTCTCCGTGGTGCTCTCCGGCATCGGCTTCGCCGGGACCATCTACGGGCTGAGCAGCATCGGCTCCGCCGCCGAGGGCACCGCCGCCGTGAACCCGCTGATCCCGCTGGGGATCGGCCTGGCCGCTCTGGCGGTCTTCGTGTGGCGGCAGCTGAACCTGAAGGACTTCGCCCTGATGGACCTGCGCGCCTTCAAGGTCGGTGCGTTCAGCCTGGCCGTCTGCCTGGTGGCCGTGAACATGATGTACCTGTTCGGCACCCTGATCCTGCTGCCGATCTACCTGCAGAACGTGGCCGGCTACTCCACCCTGGAGACCGGCATGGCCCTGCTGCCCGGCGGACTGGTGATGGGCGTGCTCGGCTACTTCGTGGGACGGCTCTTCGACCGCGTGGGTCCGCGCCCCCTGGTCATCCCCGGTGCTGTGCTGACCTCAGGGGCACTGTGGGGCATGACCACCCTGGGCGCGGACAGCACCCTGGGCACGGTGATCGCCTGGCACGTGACCCTCAACGCCGGGCTGGCCCTGATGTTCTCCCCGCTGATGACCAACGCCCTGGGCGCCCTGCCGCGTCGGCTGTACCCGCACGGCAGTGCGATCGTCTCCACCATCCAGCAGGTCGCCGGAGCCGCAGGCACCGCACTGTTCATCACCGTGATGACCGCCGCCTCGGTGGCCGGCGCCGCTGCGGGCGTGGATGAGCAGACCGCCCTGATGGACGGCGTGCACAGCGCCCTGCTCTGCGGCGCCGCGATCTCTCTGCTCGCCGTGGTGGGCACCCTGTTCGTGCGCCGCACCACCGCCCCGGAGGAGCCGACCCACCACTGATCACGTGCGCAGTTGTCGGTGCGACACGCCGAGGCGGACCGCAGTTGGCGTGATCATGATCGGTGGGGGGCGAACGGGGAGCCGTTGACCAGCTGCCCCATCTCGACGTTGACTGGAACGATCCACCCGTGACCCAGCTCAGCGACGTGCACCTGGGTCGCACCCTCGAGAGGATCTGACCTATGCACCGCACCACGCACACCCCGCTGTCCCCCACCTCCACCCCTAGCCCCAGCCGCGCCTCACGCTCCAGGCGACTGGCCGCCGTCGTGCTGGCCGCAGGACTCACGCTGGGAGGCGGAATGGCCGCCCAGCCGGCCTTCGCCGTGGGCGAGGGTCCGGGTTACGGCGGGAACGAGACCATCAACACCTCGATCCTGCACACCTACGACGAGCTGGTCGCGGAGCTGAAGAAGCAGGACGCGAAGTAGTCGGCCATGGAGCTGGAGGTGATCGGGCAGTCGGTGAAGGGCCGGGACATCCACCTGGTCAAGTACATCTCCGACCCAGACAACCCCACGATCCTCTACCTGACCCAGCAGCACGGCAACGAGCAGCTGACCACCGAGGGCGCGCTGGCGTTCATCAAGTCACTGGGCACCGGGAAGATGAAGGGCGTGCTGGACGGAGTGAACATCCTGGTGCTGCCCATGGCCAATCCGGACGGCGCCATGGGGGATGTGGACTTCTCGCTGGAGGACTACATCGCCTCCGGTGACCGCAACCTCACCCGGTACAACGCCAACGAGGTGGACCTGAACCGCGACCACGTGGCCAAGACCCAGCCCGAGACCCAGGCGCTGCACTACAACGTGCTGAAGGAGTACAGCATCGACTACATGATCGACCTGCACCACCAAGGCACTCGGTCCGCCGTGGACGGGCAGCTCGTCTCCGGGTCCTTCCTCTACCCGACCTCGCCGAACGTGGATGCGGACGTGCTGGAAGGCTCCAAGCGCCTCGGCTCGATCGTCTACAACGCCATCCAGCCCACCGGCTGGGGCCACCTGGGCAAGTACGTGGGCGGGACCGCCGAGACCATCGGGCGCAACGGGATCGCCGTGGAGTACGACATCTCCACTCTGCTGTTCGAGATGCGCGGCATGTCCGACCACGAGGGCGAGTGGGCCGTGCTCGGCCAGAAGTCCAACGGCTACCTGATCAAGCAGACCGTGGTCACGCTCGAGGCCACCGCGCGGGCGATCGCTGACGGCTCCGTAGAGACCGCGGACACCACCTTCTGGGACACCCTGCCCGAGCAGTACAACCTGCCCCGCTGACCCGGCAGGTCAGCTCTCAGCAGGCAGTTCCCGACGACGGCCGGCAGGTGGCGCTTTCGCCTCACCTGCCGGCCGTGGTCATCCCTCCCCCCTGATCACGTGCGCAGTTGTTGCCGCGACACGCCGAGGCCGACAGCAGTTGGCGTGATCATGATCGAAGGGTGGGGAGCGGAACGACCTCGATAGGGTGGAAGGATGACCTCCGGCCCTCCACCTGCTTCTGCGTCCCCGTTCGGCTCTGATGACCACGAGGACCAGCTGCTGCCCGACGGCACTCGGCTGGGCGACGCCCTCTCCGCCGGTCGGCGGCAGGCCTGGGCACCCTGGTTCATCGGACTCGGGGTCATCGTCGTCGGGCTGGTCTGGGCCTGGATGACCCTGCCCACCCTGCCGGACCAGATGCCCACCGGGTTCGGACCCAGCGGGGAGGTCCGCGGCTGGGAGGACACCTCGTTCGGCTCTGCCGCCCTGAGTCTGATCATCGGTGCCGGTGAAACCGTGCTGCTGGGCCTGATCGCCGCCATGGTCCCGATATTCGACTCCACCGACCCGGCACAACGCTCCCTCTGGGGACACTTCCGCGTGGAGGGCTCACACCGTGCGCTGCGCGCCGTCCTGGGGTGGATCACGCTCCTGCTGAATCTGATGTTCGTCTACCAGACGGCCCAGTCCTGGTCGTACGCGCGCGAAGCCGCGGACGGCACCGGCGCGGACATGCCAATGTGGCCGGTCCTCCTCTTCCTGGTCGGCATCTTCGTGGTCATGGTCCCGCCCTTCCGTCAGTGGGCACGGTGGTCCCGCCGCACGGCCGCAGAGCACGGCGTCCACCCCACCCCGGAGGAGGAAGCGGAGGAACGGCGCTGGCTGCCCGGCGGCATCCTGAACGACCCCACCGAGCCCAAGCTGTTCGTGCCCAAGCGCGAAGGCTATGGCGTGGGAGTGACACTGAACGTCGGGCACGCCAAGGGGAAGGCCGTCGTCGTGGTCTTTCTGCTGGTGATCATCGGCCCCCTGGTCCCGATCTTCCTGACCCCTGGGAACTGACCTGGCCCACCCCTATCCTGAGGGGACGACGACGTGACCCCGCGAGCCCAGGATGTGGTGCAGATGTCAGACCAGATCGATCAGCCCCGGCCGTCCGAGGAGGTCCACTTCCACACGCGCAAGTGGGTCAAACCGGAGGACCTGAACGCCAACGGCACCCTGTTCGGCGGATCGCTGCTGCGGTGGATCGACGAGCAGGCCGCGATCTACGCCATCATCCAGCTGGGCAACCAGCGCAGCGTCACCAAACTGATCTCCGAGATCAACTTCGTCTCCTCCGCGCAGCAGGGCGACATGATCGAGATGGGACTGAAGGCGGTCTCGTTCGGGCGGACCTCGCTGACCATGAAGGCCGTGGTGCGGAACATGATCACCCGGCAGACCATCCTCTCGATCGAGAAGATCGTGTTCGTCTCGCTCGGGGAGGACGGCAAGCCTCAGCCGCATGGGTACACGGAGATCACCTACGACCGCGACCGCCTTCCTCGCGAGCGTCCGGAGGAGTAGGCGTCGGCACCGGACGCCGCGAGCGAGTCGGCGCGCGCCACCGTGCTACGCCGGATGAAGCGTGCACACGCGCCGTCCAGGTTCACCGCGTTGCGTGAAAGGCATGACCACGAACCCCACGCACACCGCACAGACCACGGACCGCACCACCACCCCGCTGCTCGTGGACGCCGCCTGGCTCGCCGGGCACAGGAAGGATGAGAACCTGCGGATCGTGGACGCCACCACGTTCCTGGAGCAGCCCGAGGGCGACGGCTACTACGTGGTCTCCTCCGGCCGTCAGGCGTACGAGCGCGAGCACATCCCCGGTGCGGTCTTCGCCGACCTGCTCACCGAGTTCGCGGACACGGACGCCCCCACCACCTTCACCGCGCTGGACAGCCAGGCCTTCGCCGAGCGGATGGGGGCCCTGGGGATCGGGGACGGCGCGCACGTGGTGATCTACGACCAGGGCGTGAACATGTGGGCCACCCGCCTGTGGTGGAACCTGCGCTTGGAAGGGTTCGAGACCATCTCCGTGCTGGACGGCGGGCTCACCGCGTGGAAAGACGCCGGGCTGCCGCTGGCCTCCGGCACCGAGACCCTGCCCGCCGCCACATTCACCGCACGCCGCCGCCCCGAGCTCTACGCCGACCGCGAGCGCGTGCTGGCCGCCATCCAGGACGACTCCCAGCTGCTGATCAACGTGCTGGACGAGGACACCTTCTCCGGCCACCGCCTCACCTATGACCGCGCCGGCCACATCCCCTCCAGCGTCAACGTCCCGTTCCAGGGCGCGCTCACCCCGGAGGGTCGGGTGGCCGGAGTGGAGGACGCCCGCGCACTCTTCGCCGAGTCCGGCGCACTGGAGAGCTCGAAGCAGCCCATCACCTACTGCGGCTCCGGGATCGCCGCCACCCTCATGGCATTCGAGCTGGCCCGGCTCGGCCGTGAGGACGTGGCCGTGTATGACGGCTCCATGACCGAGTGGGCCGCGGACGAGACGCTGCCCCTGCAGACCGGCCGCTGACCCCCGCCCCTTGACCGCCCGTCCGGCACCAGTGGAAGAGTGGTGACGTGCCCCTTCACCTCAGCCACGACTTCGCCACCGCCCTGCCCGAGCTCTCCGTGCCCTGGAGTGCGGAGGAGGTCGCGGACCCGCAGCCGGTGGTGGTCAACGCCCCGCTGGCGCAGCGGTTCGGCCTGGACCCGGAGTGGCTGGGCGGTCCTGAGGGTGCACGGTTCCTGAGCGGCCAAGAGCTTCCCGACGGCGCCACACCGGTCGCGCAGGGATATGCCGGTCACCAGTTCGGCGGGTACTCACCCCGCCTGGGTGATGGGCGCGCCCTGCTGCTGGGCGAGGTGCGGGGCGAGGACGGCCGGCTTCTGGACGTGCACCTGAAGGGCTCCGGACCCACGCCGTTCTCCCGGGGCGGAGACGGGCGCGCGGCCCTGGGCCCGATGCTGCGTGAGCACCTGGTCAGCGAGGCCATGCACGCCCTGGGGATCCCCACCACCCGCTCCCTGGGCGTGGTGGCCACGGGGCGGTCCGTGATGCGCGCGGACGGTCCACTGCCCGGCGCCGTGCTGGCCCGGGTGGCGTCCAGTCACCTGCGCGTGGGCTCCTTCCAGTACGCCGCCGCACTGCAGGCTCAGGACCAGGACCAGGACGAGGACGAGGATCTGGTGCGCAGGCTCGCCGACTACGCCATCACCCGGCACCATCCGCAGGCGGCGGACGCGGATCAACCGTACCTGGCCCTGCTGCAGAACGTGGTGCGGGCCCAGGGTGAGCTGGTGGCGCAGTGGATGTGCGTGGGCTTCGTGCACGGGGTGATGAACACGGACAACATGACCATCTCCGGGGAGACCATCGACTACGGTCCGTGCGCCTTCCTGGACGCGTATGACCCCGCCGCGGTGTTCAGCTCGATCGACACCGGCGGCCGCTACGCCTACCGGAACCAGCCGGCCATCGCCCACTGGAACCTGGCCCGGTTCGCCGAGACCCTCATCCCGTTGCTGGACCCGGACCAGGACCGTGCGGTGGAGATCGCCACTGAGGCGCTCAACGGGTTCGCCCGAGCCTTCAGCGTGGCCTGGGTGGACGGCCTGCGGCAGAAGCTGGGCCTGTCCTCGGACCAGGAGGACACCACGGTGGGACCTGTGGCGGATGAGGTCCTGCAGCTGCTGAAACAGAACCGCGTGGACCACACCGTGTTCTTCCACGCCCTGACTCAGGCCGCCGCCGGGGACACGCGCACAGTACGCTCGCTGTTCACGGACCTGCCTGCCTTCGACGACTGGCTGGCCGGATGGCAGGCCTTCACCCCGGATGCGGAGCTGATGTCCCGGAGCAACCCGGTGTACATCCCGCGCAACCACCTGGTGGAGGAGGCCCTTCAGGCCGCCACCGCCGGAGACCTGGACCCCTTCCACCGGCTCGCAGAGGTCCTGGCCGAACCGTACACCGAGCGTCCAGGGCTCGAGCGGTACGCCGAGCCCGCCCCGGACTCCTTCGGCCCGTACGTCACATTCTGCGGGACCTGACGCTCCCCTTCGCTGGATCACATACGCGCCAACTGTGGAGACATGCCGAGCCGAAGCGCACGTGGCGTGACCGTGATCGGTGAGGGGCCGGCGTCGGGTACTGCTGGCCAGGCCCCCTGGTGGCGCACTAGCGTCAGGACCTGGACCGATGTCCCAGGTGGCCCGCCACACCACACCCCTTGAGGCCGCCGCGAGAAAGGTGGATGCCATGAGCAGTGCAGACCAGAGCCAGCCGAAGATCCCCGGAGCCCCCGCGCCCCAGCCACCTGCTGTGGAGGAGCCCACCACCCCGGCGCCTCCGCTGGACCCCAAGCCGGACCAGAAGGGACCGGCCACCGTGTCCCCCACCGGCCAGCAGACCGGGACCGATCCCGCCCAGGTGGCCCAAGGCGGCGAGTTCCTGACCACCGCCCACGGCGCCCGCCTGAAGGACACCGACCACACCCTGCGCGCTGGGCCCCGCGGTCCGGCCCTGCTGCAGGACCACCACTTCCGGGAGAAGATCAGCCACTTCGACCATGAGCGCATCCCCGAGCGCGTGGTCCACGCCCGCGGCGCCGGAGCGCACGGCGTGTTCACCGGCTACGGCACGGCCGCGAAGATCTCCCAGGCCGGGGTGTTCGCCAAGGACAAGGAGACCGAGGTCTTCGTGCGGTTCTCCACCGTGCTGGGCTCGCGCGGCTCCGGCGATCTCGCCCGCGACACCCGCGGCTTCGCCACCAAGTTCTACACGGACGAG
The DNA here is from genome assembly GCF_900116905.1 of Micrococcus terreus. Lineage (GTDB taxonomy): Bacteria > Actinomycetota > Actinomycetes > Actinomycetales > Micrococcaceae > Citricoccus > Citricoccus terreus. The sequence goes on from NZ_FPCG01000013.1 coordinate 27,830, forward strand.
GGCACCTGGGACCTGGTGGGCAACAACATGCCCGTGTTCTTCATCCAGGACGCCATCAAGTTCCCGGACGTGGTGCATGCGGCCAAGCCCCACCCGGACCGAGAGATCCCGCAGGCCCAGTCCGCCCATGACACGTTCTGGGACTTCGTCTCCCTGCACACCGAGGCCCAGCACCACACCATCTGGAACATGTCCGATCGCGGCATCCCGCGGTCCTACCGGATGATGGAGGGCTTCGGCGTGCACACCTTCCGGCTGATCGGGCCGGACGGATCCACCTCCCTGGTGAAGTTCCACTGGAAGCCCAAGCTGGGCGTGCACTCGGTGACCTGGGAGGAGGCGCAGCTGATCAACGGCGCCGACCCGGACTTCCACCGCCGGGACCTGGCGGACGCCATCGAGGCCGGCGCCTACCCGGAGTGGGAGCTGGGCGTGCAGGTGTTCGAGGACACCGAGGACCAGATGTTCCAGGGCATCGACCTGCTGGACCCCACCAAGCTGGTCCCGGAGGAGCTGGTCCCGGTGGAGCCGATCGGCAAGATGGTGCTGAACCGGAACCCCTCCAACTACTTCGCCGAGACCGAGCAGGTGGCGTTCAACCCCAACAACCTCGTCCCGGGCATCGACGTCACCAACGACCCCCTGCTGCAGGGCCGGCTGTTCTCCTACCTGGACACCCAGCTCAGCCGGCTGGGCGGGCCGAACTGGACCCAGCTGCCCATCAACCGTCCGCACGCCGCGGTCAACGACATGCTGCGTGACGGCATGCATCAGACCGCCGTGCACCGCGGAGTGGCCCCGTACCACCCGAACTCGCTGGACGGGAACAACCCCTTCCCCACCCCGGCGGACGACCGGCCGTTCATCGACCACCCCGCCCCGGTGGCCGCATCCGTCAAGGAGCGCGAGCTGGCCGCGTCCTTCGAGGACCACTTCAGCCACGCCCGCCTGTTCTACCTCTCCCTGTCGGAGGTGGAGCGTGAGCACGTGGCCCAGGCGTACACCTTCGAGCTGGGCAAGTGCTACGAGCAGAACATCCGCGAGCGCCAGCTGCGCTGCCTCGGGGCGATCGACACCGGACTGGCCCAGCAGGTGGCCGCGGGGCTGGGCATGCCCGTCCCGGAGCCGGAGGAGGCCCCCGCGGACGTGCAGCCCTCGCCGGCACTGTCCCAGGTGGGGCAGGAGTGGCCGCTGGACGGTCGGCAGATCGGCCTGCTGGTGGGCCCGGATCCCGACGCCGGCCAGCTCGCCTCCGCGGTGCAGGCGATCGACGGCGCGGGGCTGGTTCCGCTGATCATCGCCCCGCAGGGCGGGCCGGTGGGCGGTGCGGACTCGGGCCTGGTGGCCCAGCGCACCTACCTCACCGCCCGCTCGATCGAGTTCGACGCCCTGCTGGTGCTCTCGCCGGCGCCGGCCGGGGACGACGCCGCCCACGGACTGGATGCCAAGGCCGCGGCCGCCGGACCGCGGACGGACGTGGATCCGCGTGCGGCTCTGCTGGTGCAGGAGGTGTGGCGCCAGGCCAAGGCGATCGCCGGGGTCGGCGGCGGGACGGACATGCTCCAGGAGGCCGGCGTGGCCGACTCCGCGGGCGTGGTCTCCGTCGGTGACGCCGCTGCTGCCGTGCAGGAGCTGCTCGGCCTGATGCCGGCCCACCGCGTGTGGGAGCGGTTCCCCACCACCGGGCGCCTCTCCGGCTGACCCTCAGCCGCGGCACTCTTCGTGTGACAGGAACCGGTCCCTCGGGGCCGGTTCCTGTCACATGAACGGTGTCGGCCGTCGTCGGCTGTCACTCGAACGGTGTCCGGGCTGCTCCCCCGCGCCTTGACCCCCTTCCCTGGACAGATCGGACCCTCTCCCCCCTTGGAACTGTCCCGGGAAGGGGGGCAGAACCGTCGTGGTCCGTCAGCACCCCGTCAGTGCCGTCAGTCGCGGCCAGACAGCAGCCCCAGCAGTCGGGCCAGCTCAGTCTGGTCCTCGGAATCCAGCACCGCGAAGAAGTCCCCGGCCTCGCGCCGGCGCACCTGCGTGACCTGACGCCGCAGCTCCACCCCGGCCTCCGAGAGCACGATCCGCGTGGCCCGCCGATCGGATGGATCCGGGGTCCGCTCCACCAAGCCCTTGTCCGCCAGCTGGTCCACCACTTCGGTGGCCGAGCGCGGGGCGATCCGCAGCCGCGCGGCCAGATCCTTCAGGCGCACTCCGGCCCCGTCGTCGCCCCTCTCTCCAGGACCGCCGTGGTGGCTGTGTCCGCACGGGGCGGGGTGGGAGCATCCTCCCTGCTCCACGGCGAACAGCGCCCGGGACTGGTGCGGCGTCAGATCCAGCGGCGCCAACTGCTCGCTCCACCGCCGGCGCAGCTGCCGGAACGCCGCGTGCATCAGCTCGCCCAGGTCCCCGCCATCCACAGCAGCACCACCAGCGCCGCCCACGGACTCGACCGCACCAGAGCCTGGCTCCCGAGCACTCGCACCATCCACCTCTCGCATGCCCGCAGTCTACCCAGATTGCGCTGCAACCTCTTAGTGAGGTAACCTCACTACATCGAACCGCTCGGACGCATCTGTCCCCGAGCCCGGCGCACGCACGAAGGAGCGCCCCATGAACCACTCTTCCCCGAACATCCCCGCCACCACCCCCGGCAGCATCCCCCACACCTCAGACCGCCCCGGCCGCGGCCCCGCGCGCCTGAACCCCGCAGACCGGACCCAGCTGACGCGTCACCCGGTCTCCCTGCGCCGCATCGCAGCCCTCTTCGCCCCGCACCGCCCGACCATCGTCGTCGTGGTCCTGCTCATCACCGCCGCCTCCGTGATCAACCTGGCCCAGCCGTTCCTGGTGCGCGGCGTGATCGACGACGCCCTGCCCCACCAGGACATCCCCCTGCTGATCTGGCTGACCGCGGCCATGGTGGGCGTGGCCGCTCTGACCAGTGTGATCGGGGTGGTGCAGACCTGGATGGCCACCGCCATGGGCCAGAAGGTCATGCATGCCCTGCGCGTGAAGCTCTTCACCCACCTGCAGTCCCAGCCGCTGTCCTTCTTCACCCGCACGCGCGGCGGCGAGGTGCAGTCGCGGCTGACCCATGACATCGCCGGCATGCAGTCCGTGGTCACCTCCACCGCCACCGGCGTGGCCAGCAACCTGACCACCACCGTCGCCACAGCCGTCGCCATGGTGGCGCTCTCCCCGCAGCTGAGCCTGATCTCCCTGGTGGTGCTGCCCCCGGCCATCTGGCTCTCCCGGCGCGTGGCCCTGATTCGCCGCCAGGTCACGGACGAACGTCAAGCCACCCTGGCCGCCCTGCACACCCAGGTGGAGGAGGGACTCTCGGTCTCCGGCGCCCGCCTGGCCAAGACCCTGGGCACCACCGCGCGGGATGCCACCCTGTTCACGCAGCGCTCGGACCAGCTGATCGGCCTGGAGCTGCGCAGTCAGCTGGCCGGGCGGTGGCGGATGGCCACCATGCAGATCGTCTTCGCGGCCATCCCCGCGGTGATCTACCTGGCCGCCGGCCTGCCCGCCACCTCGCAGGGCATGACGATCGGCACCCTGGTGGCCTTCACCGCGCTGCAGGGTCAGGTGTTCCGCCCGGTGATGGGGCTGTTGAACATCGGCGTGCAGTGGGTGACCGCGCTGGCTTTCTTCTCTCGCATCTTCGAGTACCTGGACCTGGATCCGGAGCTGAAGCCGCCGGCGGATCCGGCCCCGTGGGACGCCGAGCGCGTCCAGGGCGAGGTGCGCTTCGAGCAGGTCAGCTTCGCCTATGACGACGGCTCCCCCACCTTGGCGGGGATCGACCTGGTGGTCCCTGCCGGCACCACCACGGCGGTGGTCGGTTCCACCGGGTCTGGCAAGTCCACGCTGGCCTCCCTGGTGCCGCGGCTGTACGACGCCACCTCCGGACGGGTGATGATCGACGGCGTGGATGTGCGGGATCTGGCCCCGGCGGACCTGGCGGCCACGGTCGGCGTGGTCTCGCAGGAGACGTACCTGATCCACGCCAGCGTGCGGGAGAACCTGCTGTTGGCCCAGCCCGGGGCCACCGATGCCGCGCTGTGGTCCGCCCTGGAGACGGCCTCGCTGGCCGGGACCATCGCGGCACTGCCGGAGGGACTGGACACCCTGGTTGGAGCGCGGGGGCATCGGTTCTCCGGTGGTGAGCAGCAGCGGCTGGCGATCGCCCGGACCGTGCTGCGCAACCCGCCTGTGCTGGTGCTGGACGAGGCCACCTCGGCGTTGGACAACACTACGGAGGCGCGCGTGCAGGCGGCCCTGGACGAGCTCTCCTCCGGACGGACCACCCTGATGATCGCCCACCGTCTCTCCACCGTGATGGACGCCGATCAGGTGATCGTGCTGGAGGGCGGCCGGATCGTGGAGCAGGGCGCCCCGTCCGAGCTCCTCACCGCAGACGGCCCGTTCGCCTCCCTGGCCGCCGGCCGGGAATCAGCCCTGGTGGCTTGACGAGAATCAGGAGTGCGGCCCCACCAGTTCCGAGACCGTGCCCAACAGGTGTTCGTAGATGGTCCAGGACGGCTCGGCCTGCAGGCTGACTTCGCCGGAGTCACGACTCGCGGACGCATAGAGCCGGTAGGTGCCCCTGTCTCCGGCCGACACGCGCACCACTTCCTCCATCTTCGAGGTGGGGCCAGCGGCATTGAGCGTCCAGATGAACCATGGCTCCGCCCATACGGCCTGGTCCACCGGAGAGCTCCCCGGAGCCTCCGCCTGCGCAGTCCAGTGGCGCATGAGCTGCTCCTGGGAGACGGTCTCCTCATCCAATGCCAAGGACCAGGCCGGCCCTGCACCAGCCCAGGCGAAGAGTGATCCGGGAAGGTCTTCAGTGGTCACCACATCAAGCTGGCGGTAGCCGGAGTGCCCCACGTCGGCGACCTGTTCGTGGTCGAGGTACCCGGCAGACGGCCCCGCGGCGATGACCGCGAATCGGCTGTCGAACCAGGCCTGGAAGTCCGTGGCCCTCTCGCCACGGTGTGCGTGCACCGTGATCTGGGCCTGGGGACGAGCCAGCAGTTCCAGGATCAGCGCTGCCTCCTCGGACGGACTGGTTCCGTCCATCAGCTCGGCCCGTTGCAGCTCGTGGACGGCCGGCGTCCCCTGCGCCATCCGGCCCGGACGGTGTCCCTGCGCCAGGCTGACCAACAGCTCCCAGGCCTCGGAAGAGAGCACCGGTCCGCTCGAGCGGTAGACGCCCAGGGAACGCACTGAGTCCAGACGTTCACAGGGAAGGCCCATGGCCTGGGTTGCCACCTCGTCGAGTCGGATCTGGTGCCCCACATCAGCCGGCCCATCGCCGTCATGGACGTGGTCCGCCACCCTCGCGCTGGCAGCGATGGCGTCGAACACCGGACGCAGCGCACGGTAGGACGGTGGGGTCATGGTGGCAGTCAGCTGGACGGCCCAGCCCTTCTCGATGAAGAGGTAGTCCACCGACACCAAGATCCTGCCGTGATCGGTCCTTGAGGAGAGAATGGCCCGCGCGGGCCCCTGCTCACGTTCCCACCAGGTCACGTCGATCACTCGGAGATCCTCGAACTGGGCGAAGAGGTGCCCCTGTGCGGAGGCCGAGAACTCGTGAAGGCCACCGGCGAACGGGTTGATCGTGCCGACGATGTTGGGGACGAACACGCCCTCCCCACTCACCTGGGGGAAGGCGAAGAACTCCACCTCGGGGCGAGGAGACTCCTCCGCTGCCCAGCCCCCGGGGATCTGGACATGGATGCGCGAGGTCTCCCCCGTCGTCGCTGAATGCTGGTCGGAGGAACTGGTCATCGGTGCACTGTCCTTGGTCGCTGGGGTCGGTGTCAGTCTACGGTCGTCGGTTCAGTGTGATCTGGTGCAGACCGATTCAGCCGAAGAGCCCACCGATGAAGTCCTTGGCCTTGCTGGCCGCGCCAGAGACCGCTCCTCCAATGTCCTTGGCCGCTTCCGTGAAGTTCGTGTTGTCCGCGATCCATCCGCCGACCTTCCCGCCGACCCATCCGCCGACCGCACCACCGACGAAGTTGCCGACGAAACCGCCGACCACGCCGCCGACGGCCGCGCCCACGCCGGGAATGGGGATCAGAGCCTGCCCCAGTGCGGCCCCACCGGCACGCCCGATAGCCGTGCCAACCTTCGAACCCACCTCCTCGCCCAGCGCCGTGGCGAACTGGGTCGTGGCTCCGTCAGCGACCGCCTCGGCCATCAGCTGTTCCTCAGACCAGTCAGGGTACTTGGTCCGCAGTTCCTCGTACTGCTCGCTGGTGGCCGACGCGAATCCGAGAGCATGTCCCCCGACGTTGATGCCTCGGAGGGTGTTCTTGGCCCACCCGGGGACCTTCGGCTTGCCCTTGCGATCGCCGAGCGTCGCTGCGTAGCCGACGGTGATCGTGCCGTCCTTCACGGAGATGTGATGGCGCTCCAGCAGACGCCGGAAGCTGGCGTTCGAGTTCGCGCCACGGGCACCCAGGAGCTTCCGGAAAGTCGGGGAGGCCATCAGCGCGGTGAAGCGTGGGTTGGCGAAGGGGTCGAAGCCCGCGGTCTCGGTCACGAACCGGTTCTTGGTGACGTCCGGAAGCAGGCGACGATGCTTCTCATCGATCCACCGATTGCCGCTCTCCACCCACTCATCCAGGCGGTTGACAAGCCCCGGAGGGATGGGGAGCCGATCCAGGACGGAGGGCCTGACGATCCGCGGGTTGGCGAACTCGTACGTGAAGTAGGTGGCGTTGCCCTTGGTGCTGTATCCCTCCAGGGCCTTGGTGGTCACGAAGGACGCGAGGCCGACCGGAAGTCCGCCGTCTCCGATCTCGAAGAGCTTGCCGGTGTTGGCAGCGCTGATCGCATCCGCACACGTCTTGGAGGCCTCGTCATAGGTGGTGGCCACGGCATCGATGCGGCCCTGAAGCGCACTCCGCTCCCTGCCATGTGCATCCCAGTCGAAGTCCTCGACCGAGGTGTCCACCGCGTTGTGCGTGGCGGCCTCGGCCTTCACCGCGTCGTACTCGGCTTTCAGGCCGTCGATCGTCTCCGCGAAGGCATCCAGGGCGTCCTTGATGGAGGTGGAGCAGGTCTCGGCCTCCTCCGCGTAGGTCTTGACGATCTGCGGGGCCGTGCTGACCAGCTCGTCGTCCGGGGAGGTGTAGACGGCGGAGAGACCGGCCCAGGACGCTGCACCGTCCTCGGCGTAGGTGACCGCGTCCTTCCCGGCTGTGGAGATGTTCGCGGCGGCAGTGCGGATGTTCTCCGTAGTCGGCAGCTTGGCCGGAAGGCCCTCGAGATAGACGGTCACTGGGGAACCCCCGGCCGGTTGCGGACCTGAGGCGTGACCTTGTCCGCCTCCGGGTCCTCGTCCGGGATGGCGGAGACAGCGGCCTGCGCGTCCTCGGCCACCTGTCGATCCCCGTCGACGTAGGCGTTGATGGCCTCATGCATCTTCAGGCAGATGTTGTCCCCCACGGCCTCGGCCGAGCCGAGCATGATGGACAGGTACTCATTGTTGGTCATCGACAGCGCCTGACCGATCTCCAGGTTGTCCGTGGCCGTGATGGCGTCCATGACGGCACCCTGCGAGTCGACCTTGAGCTGATCGATCTTGTCGAAGTGCCCTTTGGTGGTGTTGACGATACCCCGGGCAGTCTCTACCTCGATGTCCCACGAGCTCAATGCCATGGGTATCCTCCCTGTCTGTGCATGAAAGCGGTCTGTCCTGGTCCGCGAAACGGTTCCCCGTCATTCTAAGAACCCGACCTGTCGGCCGCGATGGGGAGTTCTCCCCATCCCTCGGCTCGGCACAGAGACGCCGGCCCACACGGTTACCCTGGAGGCATGGACATGTGGATCGGCATCGGCGTCCTGCTCTTCGGCGGACTGTTGGTCATCGCCAACCTGACCCGCATCCTCGGCTTCGACCGTGAATGGGCCCGGGCCACCCCGTCGATCTTCAACTATCTGGCCCGCAACTTCATGCCGTACACCTACCTGGGACTCGGCTTGGTCCTGGTGGGGCTGTCTCCGCAGCTCATCGTCACCGACCCACCGGAGCTGGTCAGTGCCCTCGGGGGAATCCTGGCGCTGCTCGGCATTCCCATTGGTCTGATCTCCCTGGTCCACTGGCCGCTGTTCCTCTCCCCGCCCTGGTACCGCCGCTGGTATCGCCGCGGCGGTCGCATGGGCAACAACGCTCCCCTCTGGGAGCCCGGCGAACGCCGGTGACCGCGGCCCCGGCCGAGCCCCCACGTAGCCCGAGGACACACGCCCAGGTGACCGGGCCGTCGTCGTGAAGAATGACCGCATGGAAGACCAGCCCAACCAGGCAGACCACCAGTTCGGATTCCGCACCCGCGCCCTGCATGCCGGCGCCGTGCCGGACGCGGTGCACGGCTCCCGCGCGGTGCCGATCCACCAGACCTCCTCGTTCGTGTTCGAGTCCGCCCAGGACGCAGCGAACCTGTTCGCGCTGCAGAAGTACGGCAACATCTACTCGCGCATCGGCAACCCCACGGTGGCCGCGTTCGAGGAGCGGATGGCCTCCCTGGAGGGCGGCCTGGGCGCTGTGGCGACGGCGTCCGGCATGGCCGCGGAGTTCGTCACCTTCGCCGCGCTGGCCGGGGCGGGCGATCACATCGTGGCCTCCTCCAAGCTCTACGGCGGCACCATCACCCAGCTGGACGTCTCCCTGCGCCGGTTCGGGGTGGAGACCACGTTCGTGAACTCCACCGAGGCCGAGGACTTCGCCGCCGCCATCCAGCCCAACACCAAGGCGGTCTACACCGAGATCGTGGCCAACCCCTCCGGTGACGTGGTGGACCTGCCCGGTTTGGCCCGGGTGGCGCATGAGGCCGGCGTGCCGCTGGTGGTGGATGCCACCCTGACCCCGCCGTACCTGATCCGCCCGATCGAGCACGGCGCGGACATCGTGATCCACTCGGCCACCAAGTTCCTCGGCGGGCATGGCACCACCCTGGGCGGCGTGGTGATCGAGTCCGGCCGTTTCCCGTGGGACAACGGGCGCTTTCCGGCCATGACCGAGCCGGTCCCCTCCTACGGCAACGTCTCCTGGTGGGGGAACTTCGGGGAGTACGGCTTCCTGACGAAGCTGCGTTCGGAGCAGCTGCGCGACTTCGGCCCGTCTCTGGCCCCGCAGTCCGCGTTCCAGCTGATGATCGGCGTGGAGACCCTGGCCCAGCGGATGGACGCCCACCTGGCCAACGCCCAGCGGGTGGCCGAGTGGCTGGCCGCCGATGATCGAATCAGTTGGGTCTCCTACGCCGGCCTGCCCGAGCACCCCCACCACGCGCGGGCGAAGGAGCTGCTGCCGCTCGGTCCCGGTTCGGTGTTCAGCTTCGGTGTGAAGGGTGGCCGGGAGGCGGGGGCCCAGTTCATCGCGAACCTGCAGCTGGCCAGCCACCTGGCCAACATCGGCGACGCCAAGACCCTGGTGCTGCACCCGGCCTCCACCACCCACCAGCAGCTCACCCCCGAGCAGCTCGAGGCCGGCGGTGTCCCGGAGGACCTGATCCGGATCTCCGTGGGCATCGAGGACGTGGAGGACATCCTCTGGGACCTGGACCAGGCCCTGACCGCCGCCGTCACGAACACGGAGGAGAGCAAGTGAGCACCGCACTGCCTGACCGCACCTGGACCGGTCCCACCGCCCCGGAGCGGCTGGACCTGCTGCGCCGCGCCCGGTCGATCGCGATCGTCGGAGCCTCGGACAAGCCGGCCCGTGCCTCCTACTTCGTGGCCACCTACCTGCTCTCCTCCACCACCTACCGGGTGTACTTCGTGAACCCGGTGCTGGCCGAGGCGGGCAAGCAGATCCTGGGCCAGCCGGTCTACGCCTCGCTGGCGGACCTGCCGGAGACCCCGGACCTGGTGGAAGTCTTCCGCAAGGCCTCGGACGCCCCGGAGATCGTGGAGGAGGCCCATGCGGCGGGGGCCAAGACCGTGTGGCTGCAGCTGGGCATCTGGAACGAGGACGCCGCCCACCTGGCTGAGTCCAAGGGCATGAACGTGGTGATGGACCGTTGCGTGAAGATCGAGCACGCTCGGTTCCACGGCGGCCTGAACCTGGCCGGCTTCAACACCGGCGTGATCTCCTCCAAGCGCCAGGAGCTGGACCGCTAGTCCGCTCCCCCGCCCCTCAGACGCACTGAGACCGAGCCACACGGCTCGGTCTCAGTGCATCTCAGAGCGCCTCAGCGCAGAGAAGGAGAGCTCAGCGGCGGCGACCGCGGCCCAGGAACTGCTGGGCCAGACCCATCAGACCGCCACCGGCGGGACGGGTGCCGCCGCGGCGACCACCGCGACTGCGGGCGGCCCGGCCGGCCTGATTGATCATGCGCTTGCCTTCAGGGCTGCGCGCGAAGGACTGGGCCCGGCGGAACAGGTTCTTCAATGGCATGGTGGCCTCCGTCAGTGAGTGGGGTGTGCACCGAGGCTGGCTCGCCTCAGCGGTCTGATCACTCTACGGTCCTCAGCGGTGCACGCACAGGCTGCCAGTGCTCCCGGCAGTCCCACTGTGGGCATCGCTTGGTCTGGCAGCGGACAGAGCAGGGCCCCGGGTAGTCCGGCTGCGTGAGGGGAACGCATTCTGCCGGGCCCGGGGCCCTCTGTCATCACTCGCACCTTGATGAGGTGACTTCAGGATAGGAAGCGTAGGTGTGTGCTGACCTGGCAGAGCCTGGGAGGAAGCTGTCAGTCCTGAGGCGAGCGGCGTCGTCGGGGGTATCAGATACCCCTCTTGCGCGCAGGGTTACTGGCTGGTAACCATTGACGCTAGTGCTTGTGACCCGGCTCACATCTGGCGTGATCACCGCGGAGGATGCGGATCGGAGCGATGGACCACCCGTCCAGCACTGCCCCTGACCGGTCACCCTGGTCGGCATCCACTCGCCCCCTGGATCTGAGGATCCTGGATGTACGGAAAGAACGCACCTATGCATTCACGCACTCGCCATCACCTGCCCTGGGCGGTGCTGGCTTCGCTGCTGGCACTGTTCCTGATCGGCGGCCTGGCCTTCTACTCGCTGTACAGCACCAAGGTCGCCGACGGCGCGGTCCGACTGGACGACGGCATGCGGACCGCCCAGACCGGCTCGACCGAGCTCAACGACGGTGCCGGCCGCGCCGCTGAAGGCGCCCAGGCCCTGGCCGACGGCTCCTCGGACCTCGAGGCAGGGACCGCCAAACTGGCCGACGGCGCCTCGAACGCGCACGAGGGCTCGACCGAGCTGGCCTCGGGTGCGGAGGAGCTCAAGGACGGCGCGGGTGAGCTGAACACCGGCGCCGCCCAGGCTGCCACCGGAGCGCAGAAGCTGGCCGAGGGTGCCCAGAAGCTCTCCACCGGTTCCGGTGAGGTGACTGCCGGTGCACAGCGCGCCGATGCCGCCGCCGGAAAGCTGGATGCAGGTGCACAGAAGCTCAAGACAGGGGCCGGTGCCGCCGCTGAGGGGGCAGGCAAGGTGGCCGGCGGTGCCGGGGAGCTCCGAGACGGTGCGGGACGCCTCAACGCCGGCGCCGGGGAGATCCAGGCCGGTGCCGGCAGGCTCGCCGACGGTGCAGGACAGGTCGACTCCGGCGCCCAGGAGCTTCAGGCTGGAGCAGGTGCCGCAGCCGAGGGCGCCAAGAAGGTCGCCGGCGGTGCCGGTGAACTGAAGACCGGTGCGGGGCGCCTCGATGCCGGCGCCAACGACCTGAAGACCGGAATGGGCTCCCTGGCCGCCGGCGTGGACCAGGTGGACGCCGGTGCCCAGGAGCTCCAGACCGGTGCTGATCGCGCCTCCCAGGGAGCCGCCCAGCTCGCCGCCGGCGCCGACTCCCTCGCCGCCGGGGCCCAGCGTCTCAGCGGCGGTGTGGACGCTGCCGCCCAGGGGTCCACCGACCTCAACCAGGGCCTGGGCCAGCTCTCGGGCGGGCTGACCAGCGCCCTCACCGGGGCCACCGACCTCAAGGGCGGTTCGGCCCAGGTCGCCACCGGAGTGCAGGAGCTGGAGACCGGTGCACAGCAGCTCGCTGCCGGCCTGGCTCAGGGCACGGAGGGCCAGGCTCGTCTGAAGGCCGGCTCTGCAGAGCTCTCCACCGGACTCGGTGACCTGCTGGAGTTCGCCCAGAAGAACCCGGCCGTCCCCGTGGGCATGATGCTGGTCCAGCTCGAGCAGCTCAACGCGGGTGGCCAGAAGCTGGACGCCGGCGTGGCCGAGCTCCAGGCCGGCTCGGCCCAGATCCGTGCGGGCGCCGACCGACTCTCCGCCGGTGCCACTGAGGCGTCCACCGGGGCCGACCAGGTGGCCGGAGGGGCCTCCCAGCTGCAGGCCGGCCTGACCGAGCTGGAGGCGGGAGGCAAGAACGCCTACGCCGGGTCCACCGAGTTGAAGACGGGGCTGGCCCAGATCCAGGCCGGGGTGAAGGGGACTCAGTCTCAGCCGGGCCTGGTCGCCGGGGCACAGCAGCTCAAGGCCGGCGCCGGAGAACTGGCTCAGGGCAACCAGGCCCTGGCCGACGGTGCCGGGCAGCTGGTCGAGGGCACCGGGAAGCTCCAGGCAGGCGCAGGCCAGCTCAGCGACGGGGCCGGCGCACTGGCCACCGGCGCCCAGCAGCTGTTCGCCGGTGCGGGCTCGCTCTCCAGCGGAGCCTCTGAGCTGGCGCAGGGCAACCAGGCACTGGCTGAGGGCTCGGGCCGCCTGGCCCAGGGCACCGGTCAGCTCAGGACCGGTGCAGGAACGCTGCAGGCAGGCGCCGGGGACCTCTCCGACGGCGCGGGCCAGCTGTTCACCGGTGCCGCCACGCTCTCCGCCGGAGCCGGCGACCTCGCCGAGGGCAACCAGGCTCTGGCCACAGGTGCCGGAACCCTGCAGGAGGGCACCTCGGAGCTGAAGTCCAAGACCCCGGACCTGGTCGCCGGGTCCCAGAAGGTCACCACCGGAGCGGGAACCCTCTCCGAGGGTGCTGTGACGCTGCGCGAGGGCAATGCCGCCCTGGCCGCAGGCACGTCCAAGCTGAACCAGGGCACCAAGAAGCTCGCCCAGGGTGCGGGCAAGCTCGAGGGCGGACTGAAGCAGCTGGACACCGGCGCCGGTGACCTCAGCGATGGTGCGAAGGAGCTCAAGGCCGGTGCCCGGGAGCTCTCTGAGGGCAGCGCTGAGCTGGCCGACGGGACCGGGCGGCTGGCCTCCGGATCGCTGCAGCTGGCCTCGGGCACCGAGGAGCTGCGCACCTCCACCCAGGCCGCTTCGGCCGATCGGGTCTTCACCGGTCCGGCCGCCTGGCTGCTGCTGATCCCGTTGCTGCTGCTGGCGATTCCGGCGGTCATGTTCGTGATGAACCGCCGCCGCGAGCAGACCGCAGAAGCTCATGTCTGGGACGGTGAGGAGTGAGGCTCACCTGAGTGATCCATCCCCGAGGGACTCCCCTGGGGATGGCGAAGGGCCCCGGGCGATCCGGTTGCGTGAGGGGGAACGCATGCCGGGCCCAGGGCCCTTCTTGTCATCACTCGCACCTTGATGAGGTGCTTTCAGCGTAGGAGTCCAGTGTGTGCACAGCCGCAACGCCGGCTGGGAACTCCCTGGCAAGGGTGGTCAGGGGGTGAGCTGGCCCTCGGCGACGGTGACCTCCAGGACGTCTGTGCGGCGGTTCTGCAGCACGGGCAGGAAGGAACGCACCTCGTCGATCCGCTCGCGGGTGACCTCTGCCGTCGCAATGGCCTCGGCCTCCTCGCCCAGGTGAGCGACCGGGATGGCCAGCGGATCCACGATCGCCGAGTGGCCCACGGTGTTGTCCGAGCGGGTGCCGGCGGCGACCACCCAGACGGTGTTCTCCACGGCGCGTGCCTTGAGCAGCGTCTGCCAGTGGTCGATCTTGTGGTCGCCCTTGAACCAGGCGGCGGGGATCAGCAGGACGTCGGCGCCGGCCACGGCCAGGGCACGGGCGACCTCGGGGAAGCGCAGGTCGTAGCAGGTCATCAGCCCGAAGGTGAGTCCACCGAGCTGGACGGTCAGCAGCCCGGAGTCGCCGGGCTGGATGCGGTCGGACTCCTTGTACTTGAAGGCGTCGTAGAGGTGCAGCTTCCGGTAGGTGCCGGCCACCTGTCCGCTCTCGTCCACGGCCACCAGCGTGTTGTAGGGCAGCTCGGTCCCGGAGGGCTCGTACCCGCCGGCCACCACGGCCAGCTGCAGGTCCTCGGCGATCTGCTGCAGGCCCTCCACGAATCCGTCCCACTGCTGGGCGACCACCTCGGACAGGGTCCCGGCCACGTGCCGGATGGTGAACATGGACTCCTCCGGGAACAGCACCAGTTCGGCGCCGTCCTCCCGGGCAGACTCGGCCAGACGGCGCATGGAGGAGAGGTTCTCCGCCATCACTCCGGTGGGCCGGAACTGACCGACACTGATCTTCATGGTCCATCCTCCTGACGGGGCGGGGCTCTGGGACTCCAGCCTATCGCCCGGCCGCCCGCCGGGATTGCGCCCGTGGGCCGAACCGGGTGGGATGGAGTCATGAGCATTCCTCCCGCCGGCTGGTCCGGACGCACTGACGGCACCGGCCCCGAACACCTGCGCTGGCATCAGGCGGTCCGCGCCCTGGACTCCACAGCCTTCCCGACGACGGCCCCCTCACCGGAGCAGGCCGGTTCGGCTTCCGCAGGGGGAGACAGTGACGCAGGCGGAGATGCCCACACCACGGCGCTGGTCGGCTTCGCCTCGGACGAGGGCGTGCGCCGCAACCATGGCCGGGTGGGTGCCGCCCAGGGCCCGGCGGCCCTGCGTTCTGCCCTGTCTTCCCTGGCCGTGGTGGACGGCACCGGCTCCCTGGCCGACGCCGGGGATGTGAGCGTTCAGCTCGGTGATGAGGACTCCCCCGGGGATCTGGAAGTCGGTCAAGCACAGCTCGCCCAGCGCATCACCGCACTGCTGGACGCCCACGACCTCACGGTGGTGCTCGGCGGCGGGCATGAGACCACGTACGCCTCCTATTCCGGCCTGGCCGGGTCAGCCCGCGTGGGCTCGGACACCCGGATCGGGATCCTGAACCTGGATGCCCACTTCGATCTGCGCCAGGCCCCGCTGCCCAGCTCCGGCACCCCGTTCCTGCAGGCCGCCCAGGATGAGCAGTCCGCCGGGCGGCAGTTCTCCTATGCCGTGGTGGGGATCAGCGAGGCCAACAACACCCGCATCCTGTTCCAGACCGCCGAACAGCTGAGCGTGCGGTGGCTGACGGACGAGCAGTCCCAGACCGCCGACCTGGATGCGGTGCGCCAGTTCGTGCGCGGGTTCATCGCCGAGGTGGACGTGCTCTACCTGACCATCGACCTGGACGTGCTGCCGGCAGCCGTGGCCCCGGGCGTGAGTGCACCCGCCGGACTGGGGGTGCCCCTGGAGGTCATCACCGCCTGCGTGCAGGAGGCGACCCGGTCCGGGAAGCTGGCGCTGGCCGACGTCGTGGAACTGAATCCCACGCTGGATGTGGACGGGCGCACCGCCCGGACCGCCGCACGACTGATCCACACGATCGTCACGCGGCACCAGTCCTGACCTAGTGCCCCTCGGCGGTGGGGTGGTCCACCCCGGCGAGGTCCTCGGCACCTGAGTCGCCGGCACCGGCCTGGGACAGCACCTCCTCCACGGCGGCCAGCACGAAGCCCTCGCGCAGCAGCTGTTCGGCGGCGGCCAGCTGGGGTGCCATGAAGGAGTCGGGGCCGGGCCCCTCCACGCGGGTGCGCAGCACGCCCAGGGCAGCACCGGTGGCGGGACCGGGCTGCAGCGGGGCACGCAGGTCGATCGCCCGGCCGGCGGCCACCAGTTCCACCGCCAGCACCCGGCGCAGGTTCTCCACCGAGGTGCGCAGCTTGCGAGCGGCGTGCCAGCCCATGGACACGTGGTCCTCCTGCATGGCGGAGGACGGGATGGAGTCCACGGAGGCCGGGACGGCCAGGCGCTTCATCTCCGAGACCAGTCCGGCTTGGGTGTACTGGGCGATCATCATGCCCGAGTCCACACCGGGATCGTCCACCAGGAACGCGGGCAACCCGTGGGAGCGGGCCGGGTCCAGCATGCGGTCGGTGCGCCGCTCGGACATGGAGGCCACATCCGCCACGGGGATGGCCAGGAAGTCCAGCACGTAGGCCACGGGTGCACCGTGGAAGTTGCCGTTGGAGGAGACCCGGCCGTCCGGCAGCACCACAGGGTTGTCGATGGTGGCGGCCAGCTCCCGTTCGGCCACGGTGGTGGCGTAGTCCAGCAGGTCCCGCAGTCCGCCGGAGACCTGGGGTGCACAGCGCAGCGAGTAGGCGTCCTGCACGCGGGAGTCGCCCTCACGGTGGGAGGCGACGATCGGCGAGCCGGCCAGGATCCGCAGCATCCGGTCCGCAGCGCGGGCCTGACCCGGGTGCGGGCGCAGCGGGGCGTGCAGCTCGGGGACGAACACGCGGTCCGTGCCCAGCAGGGCCTCCACCGCCATGGCCGCCGTCAGGTCCACGGTGTCCGCGAGCGCAATCAGGTCATGCAGGGCCAGGATGAGCATGCCCAGCATGCCCTCGGTCCCGTTGATCAGGGCCAGCCCCTCCTTCTCCCGCAGCTCCACCGGCGCGATCCCGGCCTCGGCCATCAGCTCCCCGGAGGGCCGGACGGCTCCGCCCGGCCCGGCGGCCTCACCCTCCCCCATCAGGGTCAGCGCCACGTGGGACAGCGGTGCCAGATCTCCGGAGCAGCCCAGGGAGCCGTACTCCCGCACCACGGGGGTGATGCCGGCGTTGAGCAGGTCCACCATGGTCTGGACCACCACGGGGCGCACTCCGGTCCGCCCGGAGGCCAGAGTGGTGGAGCGCAGGAACATCAGGGCCCGCACCACCTCGGTCTCCACAGCCGGGCCCATGCCCGCGGCGTGGGAGCGGATCAGCGACTTCTGCAGCTGCGCGCGCGACTCCTGCGGAATGTGCTTGTCCGCCAGCGCCCCGAACCCGGTGGAGATGCCGTAGGTGGGAGTCTCCCCGGCGGCCAGGTCCTCCACGTGCTGGCGCACCTCGGCCACGGACTGCAGTGCCTGGTCGCTGAGCCGGACCTGGGCCCCGTGCCGGGCCACGGCGACCACGTCGGCGAGAGTGGTGCCGGAGGGGCTGAGGGTCACGGTCTGGGCTGACTGAGGGTGGGTCACAATCTCTCCTGGGTCCGGGCCGGTGGGCCCGCGAGTGTGGACGGGGGTGGTGTCGTAGGGGTCATACAGGTTGTGCAGCTCGTGCAGGTCGTACTGGAGCGGCGACTCAGACCACGCGGCGGCCGGCCCGCCAGACGGCGTGGGTGAGCGGCATCCCGGGGCGGTAGGCCAGGTGGATCGCGGCGGGGGCGTCCAGCAGGTGCAGATCCGCCCGCTTGCCCACCTCGATGCTGCCCACCTCATCCTGCGCACGCAGTGCCAGCGCCCCGCCGAAGGTGGCTGCCCGCACCGCCTCGGCCAGGCTCAGGTGCATCTGCAGCACGGCGGTGCCCACACAGAAGTTCATGGACGAGGTGTAGCTGGTCCCGGGGTTGCAGTTGGAGGCCAGCGCGATCTGCACGCCCGCATCGAGCAGCTCCCGGCCTGGCGCCAGCGGCTCTCGCGTGGAGAGGTCGCAGGCCGGCAGGCAGGTGGCCACGGTGCCCGGTGCACTCTGCCCGCCCCGCTCCCAACCGGACCAGGACTGTGCCAGGGTCGCGACGTCGTCGGGAGTGAGGTGGTTGACGTGGTCCACGCTGGCGGCGCCCAGCTCGACGGCGAGCGCCACGCCCGGCCCCTCCCCCAGCTGGTTGCCGTGCACGCGCAGCCCCAGCCCGGCCTCGGCGCAGGCCTGCAGGACGGTGCGGGACTGCTCCTGGGTGAAGGCGCCGCGCTCACAGAACACATCCGCCCACTGCACGTGCTCGCGCACGCCCTCCAGCATGGGCCCGACGACGTCACGCACATAGGCGTCCGCGTCACCTCCCGGGGGCACCAGGTGGGCGCCGAGGAAGGTCACCTGGTCCACCACGCCCTCGGTCCGCAGCTCGGCGAGCAGGCGGGCCTGGCGGATCTCCTCGTCCACGGAAAGCCCGTACCCGGTCTTGGTCTCCAGGTAGGTGGTGCCGCCCCGGACGGCGTCCTGCACCCGCCCGGTGACCAGCTCGCGCAGCTGGGCGTCGCTGGCCGCGCGGGTGGCCTCCGTGGTGACGTTGATCCCGCCGGCGGCGTAGGACTGCCCGGCCATGCGGGCCTCGAACTCTGCGGAGCGGTCCCCGGCGAACACCAGGTGGGTGTGGGAGTCCACCCACCCCGGCAGCAGGGCACGGCCCTCCACGGAGGTGACGGTGTCCGCGGCCGGGGCCTGGGCGGCGGGGCCGATCCAGGCGATCCGGTCCCCCTCGATCACCACGGCGGCGTCCTGCAGGACCCGTTCCTCCGGGTCCACCGTGGTCAGTTCGCCGATGTCCGTGATCAGCTCTGCGCTCATGGCCGCTCAGTCTCGCACAGTGGGGTCCATGGGGATGCGCGCACCGCGTTCGGCGGCCACCTCCACCGCGCGGCGGTACCCGGCGTCGGCATGACGGAACAGTCCCATGGCCGGATCGTTGGTCAGCAGCGCCTCGAGCTTGGCGGCGGCCAGCTCGGTGCCGTCGGCCAGGCCCACCTGCCCGGCGTGGATGGAGCGGCCGATGCCCACACCGCCGCCGTGGTGGATGGACACCCAGGTGGCGCCGGAGGAGGTGGCGGTCAGCGCGTTGAGCAGCGGCCAGTCGGCGATCGCGTCCGAGCCGTCCAGCATGGACTCCGTCTCGCGGTACGGGGAGGCCACCGAACCGGAGTCCAGGTGGTCGCGGCCGATCGCGATCGGGGCCTTGACCTTGCCCTCGGCGACCAGGCGGTTGAACAGCAGTCCGGCCTGGTGGCGCTCGCCGTAGCCCAGCCAGCAGATGCGTGCGGGCAGGCCTTCGAACTCCACGAACTCGGCGGCGCCGTCCAGCCAGCGGTGCAGGTGCTCGTTCTCCGGGAAGAGTTCCTTGAGCGCCTCATCGGTCACGCGGATGTCCTCCGGGTCTCCGGAGAGCGCGACCCAGCGGAACGGGCCCAGCCCCTCGCAGAACAGCGGACGGATGTAGGCCGGGACGAAGCCCGGGAACTCGAACGCCCGGGAGTAGCCGGCCTGGCGTGCCTCGTCCCGGATGGAGTTGCCGTAGTCGAACACCTCGGCGCCGGCGTCCTGGAACCCCACCATCGCCTCCACGTGCCGTGCCATGGAGGTCTGGGCCTTCTTGGTGAAGCCGTCCGGGTCGGCCTCGGCCTCGCGGGTCCACTCCTGAAGGGAGTACTCCACGGGGAGGTAGGACAGCGGATCATGCGCGGAGGTCTGATCGGTGACGATGTCGATCTGCACCTGCCCGGCCTGGTGGCGCTTGAGCAGCTCGGGGAAGACCTCGGCGGCGTTGCCCACCAGTCCCACGGAGACGGCCTCGCCGTCCTGCTGGGCCTGGTTCACCCGGGCGATCGCCGCGTCCAGGTCCGGGGCGATCTCGTGCAGGTACCGCTTGGAGACCCGGCGGCGCAGCCGCTCCTCGGAGACGTCCACGATCAGGCAGACGCCGCCATTGAGGGTGACGGCCAGCGGCTGGGCGCCACCCATGCCGCCACAGCCACCGGTGAGGGTCACGGTGCCACGCAAGGTGCCGTCGTCGTTCCTACCCAGCTTCCGGCCGATCGCCGCGAAGGTCTCATAGGTGCCCTGCAGGATGCCCTGCGTGGCGATGTAGATCCAGGAGCCGGCCGTCATCTGGCCGTACATCATCAGGCCCTCGGCCTCGAGCTTGCGGAACTCCTTCCAGTTCGCCCAGTCCCCCACCAGATTGGAGTTGGCGATCAGCACGCGCGGGGCCCACCTGTTGGTGCGGATCACGCCCACGGGCTTGCCGGACTGGACCAGCAGGGTCTCGTCCTCCTCCAGGTCCTTGAGGGTCTGCACGATCGCGTCGAACGCCTCCCAGGATCGGACCGCGCGGCCGGTGCCGCCGTAGACCACCAGGTCCTCGGGGCGCTCGGCGACCTCCGGGTCCAGGTTGTTCATCAGCATGCGCAGGGGTGCCTCGGTCTGCCAGCTCTTGGCGCTGATCTCGGTGCCGCGGGGCGCACGGACGGTGCGGGTGGGATCGTGCTGGGTGAAGGAGGTCGTCACGGTTACGTCTTTCACTGGATGGCAGTGGATTGCCACCTATTGAAACGCGGATGTGTGATCTGCACAACCCCCCGGGTACGATTCCGTCCATGACCAGCCCCTCCGCCCCGTCCACGCGCACGGTGGATCGCGCCCTGAACCTGCTGGCGATCGTGACCGAGCACCCGCCGCTCTCCCTCGCCGACGCCGCACGTCAGACCGATCTGGCCACCTCCACGGCGCTGCGTCTGCTGCGCAGCCTGGAGACGGCGGGACTGGTGATGAGGGACGACGACGGCCGCTTCCGTCCGGGGTCGCGCCTCCTGCAGCTGGGGGCGCGGGCGTTCTCCCGGGAGCCGTTGATCGCGTTGGCCCAGGTGCCCATGGAGCAGGTGGTGGAGCGGACCGGCGAGTCGGTGTACCTGTCCATCCCGGGCCCGGCCGGCACGGCGATGTACATCAAGATCGTGGAGGGCACGCACTCGGTGCGGCACACCAACTGGGTGGGCCGCTCGGTCCCGTTGGAGGGCACGGCGGTGGGACAGGTGCTGCGCGGGGAGATCCCGGCCAGACAGTTCGCGTTGATCCAGGACACCGTGGAGTCGGATGTGACGGCGTTGAGTGCCCCGGTGACGGTGCACGGCACGGTGGTGGGCGCCCTGAGCACCCTGGTACCGACCTACCGGTGCACGGACGAGCTGGCCGAGCGGTGCGGCCAGGCCCTGGTGGAGGCCACACAGTCCTTGGCCGGCGCACTCAGCGGGGAGTGAGCCGGCCAGGGACTGTGCAGCAGTCAGGCTGTCAGTCCGTCAGGCTGTGCCGCTCTGGTGAGACTCAGTCGTTGACCAGGTCGCGCACCTGGATGACCTGGTCGCGGCCCGGGCCCACGCCGATCGCGGAGATCCGGGTGCCGGACATCTTCTCCAGGGCCAGCACGTAGTCCCGGGCGTTGGTGGGCAGATCGTCCAGCGACCGGGCGCCGGAGATGTCCTCGGTCCAGCCCGGGAAGTGCTCGAAGATCGGCTTGGCGTGGTGGAACTCGGTCTGGGTCATCGGCATCTCGTCGTGCCGGACACCGTCCACGTCGTAGGCCACGCACACCGGGATCTGCTCCAGGCCGGTGAGCACGTCCAGCTTGGTGAGGAAGTAGTCCGTGAACCCGTTGATCCGGGTGGCGTAGCGGGCCATCACGGCGTCATACCAGCCGGTGCGGCGGGGGCGTCCGGTGTTCACGCCGAACTCGCCGCCCACGGTGCGCAGCCGCTCACCCATGTCATCGAAGAGCTCGGTGGGGAACGGGCCGGCACCCACACGCGTGGTGTAGGCCTTGACGATCCCGATCGTGCGGGTGAACCGCGTGGGACCGATTCCCGCGCCCACGGAGGCCCCGCCCGCCGTCGGGTTGGAGGAGGTGACGAACGGGTAGGTGCCGTGGTCCACGTCCAGGTAGGTGGCCTGGCCGCCCTCCATCAGCACCACCTTGCCGGCATCCAGGGCGTCGTTGAGCAGGATGGTGGTGTCCACCACCATGGGGCGCAGGCGGTCGGCGTAGCCCAGGAAGTACTCGGCGATCTCGTCCACGGTGATGGAACGGCGGTTGTAGAGCTTGACCAGCAGCTCGTTCTTCTGCCGCAGGGCACCGTCGATCTTCTGGCGCAGGATGGACTCGTCGAAGATGTCCTGCACGCGGATGCCCAGGCGGGCCACCTTGTCCATGTAGGCGGGGCCGATCCCGCGCCCGGTGGTGCCGATGGCGCGCTTGCCCAGGAACCGTTCGGTGACCTTGTCCATGGTCTGGTGGTACGGGGCCACCAGGTGCGCGTTGGCGGAGATCTTCAGGTGCGAGCAGTCCTGGCCGCGGGCCTGCAGCCCGTCGATCTCCTGGAACAGTGCCTCCAGGTTCACCACCACGCCGTTGCCGATCACCGGGGTGGCGTTCGGGGAGAGGATGCCGGCGGGAAGGAGCTTGAGCTCGAACTTCTCGCCGCCGACCACCACGGTGTGGCCGGCGTTGTTGCCGCCGTTGGGCTTGACCACGTAGTCGACGATTCCGCCGAGCAGGTCGGTGGCCTTCCCCTTGCCTTCGTCGCCCCACTGGGCTCCGACGATCGCGATGGCGGGCATTGGTCCTCCTGGAGGTCAGCTGACATCGTTCTGCCCGGGACTCCCCCGGACATGACAACGCCTCCGTTTTGCCCGTTCACGGCCCGAGGGCAACACCGGCAAGACAGAGGCT
This sequence comes from Micrococcus terreus, assembly GCF_900116905.1. Lineage (GTDB taxonomy): Bacteria > Actinomycetota > Actinomycetes > Actinomycetales > Micrococcaceae > Citricoccus > Citricoccus terreus. Next base: position 50,218 of record NZ_FPCG01000013.1, read on the forward strand.
CTTGCCTTTGGATCCTAGCGCACAGGGGCCCCGCTGGATGCGTCCGGTCAACAACATCGTTGAGCGGTTCATCCCCTCGACACTGGTGTTCTCGATCGTGCTGACCTCCGTCGTCGCGATCCTCGCCCTGATCCTCACCGACACCGGCCCGGCCGACCTCATCCTGCACTGGAGTGAGGGTCTGGCGGACTGCTCGCCCGCGAGGGCGCCTACCAGGGCCGCGAGCGCGGGATGTCCTGAGGGCCAGGCAACGGGGCATCACCGCCCGCTCTGGAGAACCTGGCTCAGGTCGGCAGCCCCTGGGGATGATGCTCGTCGCTCACCCTCCCACCGTATCCGCTGTCCTGCGCGGGTAGGGTCGACCCATGACCATCGCGGGACTGATCATCGGACTTCTGCTGCTGGCCGGCGCCGCCGTCACCTGGGTGGGTGCCTGGCGTGGCTGGGCCGACTGGCGTGGCCCGTTCACGGACCACCTCTACCTGCCGCCGATGCTCACGTTCCTCGGCCTGGCCGCCGTGCTGTGGGCCTGCTCGGACTGGGCCGGTGACTCCTCAGCCGGAGCGGCACTGGACATCGCCGCTGGGATCGGTGTGGCCGGCGTCGTGTTCACCCTGTTCTGGTGGAACCTGAACTGGATGCCGCGTTGGTACCGCGACCATCACGCCGCTCCCGGTCAGGGCCCGGACCGCACGCCGGTCCGCCGCTGAGCCTCAGCCCAGGCGGCCGCCGGACTCGGTGAGGTAGCAGACCGCGCAGAGGGACTCATAGGTGACCTCCACGCCGTCGATCGCCACCTGGTCGCCCTCGAACACGAAGGTCTCCCCCGCCTTGCGGGTGTTGAAGATGGCCTTGCGCCCGCACCGGCAGATGGTCTTGAGCTCCTCCACCGAGTGCGCCAGCTCCATCAGCCGGCCCGAGCCCGGGAAGGACTGGGTGCGGAAGTCGGTGCGGATGCCATAGGCCATGACCGGCACGTTCTCCAGGACCGCAATGCGCAGCAGGTCATCCACCTGGGCCGGCTCCAGGAACTGGGCTTCGTCCACCAGCAGGCAGGCCACGGGCTTGACCTCGGCGTCCACGTGGGAGAGCAGCGCCTCGGGATCGTCCCCGGTGGCGTGCTGGTGGAACAGGTCCAGAACGCTGGAGCCGTGCGGGATGAGGAAGTCCACCGTGCGGGTGACACCCAGGCGGGAGACGATCTGGTCTTCGCCCTTGGAGTCGACCTGCGGCTTGGCCAGCAGCACCCGCTGGCCCCGCTCCTCGTAGTTGAAGGCGGCCTGCAGCAGCCCGGTGGACTTGCCGGAGTTCATGGCCCCGTAGCGGAAGTAGAGCTTGGCCACGGGCTACTTGATGGAGTTGGGGTGCTTGGCCAGCGGGGTGACCTTGATCTTCATGTAGGGGTACATGGGGAAGCCGGAGAGCACGGCGTGCAGCTCATCATGATCGGCCACGTCATAGACGGAGTAGTTGGCGTACTCACCGACCACGCGCCAGATGTCCACCATCTTGCCCTCACGCTGCAGGTTGCCGGAGTACTCCTTCTCCTGCGCCACGAAGTCGGCCTTGGTCTCAGGGCTCATCGATTCGGGGAAGGTCACGTCCATCCGTGCCAGGTACAGCATGTGGTCTCCAGTCAGGTCGGTTGCGGGTGGGGGGGTGTGAGTGCGGGTCAGAGCGGGAGCACGAAGCCCGGGCGCCGGACAGTCACCTGACCGGACGGGGCCTGCGGCGTTCCGTTCTCTCCCAGAGGCAGGAGCACGACGGCGTCATCGCGTTCCAGCGCCACGGCCAGGGCCTGCCCCGCGGGTGTGGGGACGAGCTCGATGTGGCGGGGCCAGGAACCCCCGCAGGGGACCTCGGCGATCAGCTCGGGGATCTCGGCCACGCGGATGACGCTGATGGTGTCCCTCCCGCGGTTGGCCACGTAGATCAGCGAGCCGTCCTCAGAGAGCACGAGGTGGGAGGGCAGGTTCTCCTGGATGAAGTCCGGATCGGCGTCCGGCAGGTGGGTGGGGGTGATCGCCACTGCCTGGAACCCCTCGGGACCGGGGTCGCCGGCGGGGACGTCCATCACATGGATCCGCGAGTCCAGCTCGCCCACCACGGCCAGGCGCACCGAGTCCGGATCATGGGGGCACTCCAGCACGGCGATGTGCCGGGGGCCGGTGCCGCCGGGGAGGCGGTGGATCTGACGCGGCTCGGTCTGCCCCTGAGTCAACGCCTGCACGGAGTACTCGAGGATGCGGTCGGCACCGAGATCGGTGACCAGCAGACGGTCGTCGTCCAGGAACAGCACGAAGTGCAGGTGGGGCTCGCCCTGGCGGCCCTCGATCGGACCGGCCCCCTCCGGGGCGGTGACCGCGATCGCCTCACCCAGCCGGCCGTCGTCGTGCACGGGGACCACGGTCAGCGTGGCTGAGTCATACGAGGCGGCGGCCAGCCACGTGGCGGAGGGGTTGAGGTCTGCGTGGCAGGTGCTGCTCCCCTGTGTGGGGACCTGCTGGACGGTGGTCCAGGCGCCGGGGTCCTCGCCGGGTTCGAGGACCGCGAGCGCACCCTCCTCCACGTGCAGGGCGGCGTAGAGGCGTCCCTCCGTGCGGGTGCCGGGGCGGCCACGGACCAGCCAGGAGGGTGCGTCCGGGCCGGAGCCGTGCGTGACCTCAGGGGCGGTGGGCCAGCCGGTGGTGGTGACCAGGCCGTGGGAGGACGGGGGCGCGCCGAGGTCGGAGCCGGGGTCGTTGAACGTGCCGACCAGGAGGGAGCCGGTGGCCACGAGTCAGCCCTGCTCGATCGCGGCGGCGGCGGTGGGGTCGGAGTCGTCCAGGAAGGTGCGGATGCGAGTGACCTCCTCGGACTCGCCGATCGCTGCGGCGGCGCGGCCCAGGGCGTAGAGGGCGCGCAGGAACCCGCGGTTGGGCTCGTGGCTCCACGGGACGGGGCCGGCACCGCGCCAACCGGAGCGGCGCAGGGCGTCCAGGCCACGGTGGTAGCCCACGCGGGCGAAGGCGTAGGACTCGATGGTGCGTCCCTCGGACCAGGCGTCGTCCGCCATCAGGGCCCAGGCCAGGGACGACTCCGGGTGGTGCGGAGCGATGTCCTCGGGCAGGTCCCCGGCCTCGATGCGCTGCAATACCTCCGGCTCCTCCGGCAGGAGCGTGGGGTCAGGCTGCATGAGGTTCTTGCCGATCACTGAGGACATGGGGTGCTCCTGGGACGCGGTCGATTCGGTGCGGGGCCGGCGTCAGGGGGCTGGCGCAGGTCCCGTGGTCGCTTCCGACTCTACCGCCGGGGTGTGACGCCGTACGGGTCGATTCGCGCAGGGCCGAGCGTGCGCGCGCAGCGTCAGCCCAGCTGGCCCAACACCTCGTTGAGCGCCTCGGTGGAGGAGGGGTGGGTCCAGATGCCGTCGCGCAGCTGCGTGGCGGTGACGCCGGCGCGCATGGCCAGGGCCAGCAGGTTGATGACCTCCTGCGAGTCCACATGGAACAGCCGGGCGCCCAGCAGCAGATCGGTGTCCGCGTCCACCACGATCTTGATGACACCGCGGGCGTCCCGCAGGGTTTTGGGCCGGGGCATGGCCTTGATCTTCTCCACCTGGGCCACGGCCGTCTTCACCGAGTGCCCGGCCTCGCGCGCCTGGGCTTCGGTGATCCCCACGGTGGACAGCGGCGGGGTGATGAACGTGGTGGCAGGCACCGCCACCCGGTCTGACACCCGGCGAGCGCCGTCCCCGGTGACCGCGCTGAGCACCACGCGGTGGTCGTCCAGGGAGAGGTAGGTCTGCTGCTGCCCGCCGTGGACGTCACCCAGGGCGAACACACCCTCGGAAGTGGTGCGCACCTGCTCGTCCACCACCACGGCGCCCTGCTCATCGGTCTCCACACCGGCGGCGTCCAGACCCAGATCCTCGGTGGCGGGCTTCCGGCCGGTCGCCACCAACACGGCGTCGGCCTGCACCGGGTCCTGGTCGGCGATCCGCACCACCACGCCCTCGCCGCTCTCAGCATCCGCGATCGACTCCGCGCTGGCGTCGGTTCGCAGGATGATGCCCTCCTCGGTCAGCACCTTCACCACCGAGTCACGCACCTCCGGCTCGTCACCCGCCAGGATCTCCCCGCGGGCGATCACCGTGACCTCTGCTCCGAAGTCGCGGAACATGGAGGCGAACTCCAGCCCGATCGGCCCTCCGCCGATGATCGCCAGCCGGCGCGGGAACGGATCGGCGTGCTGGATGGTGGTGGAGTCGTACACGCGCGGATGGTCGATCCCCTCAAGCGGCGGCATCACGGGGACCGCGCCGGTGTTGATCACCACGGTCTCGGCACTGATCCGCAGATGCTCGGCCACGCCCTGCCCACCGGCGGACGGGGTCACCTCCACCTCGCGCGGCCCCACGAATCGGGCCCGTCCGTCCACCACGGTCACGGCGTCCTGGTCCAGCAGCATGTGCAGGTTCACGTCATTGAGCTTGCCGATCAGGGTGTCCCGGAACTGGACCGCCTCGGTGAAGAACTCTCGGGGGTCATCGCCCTCACGACGCCGGGCAGCCTCATGCACCAAGGCCTTCGTCGGAACGCACGCGATGTTGATGCAGGTGCCGCCGTACAGCAGCGCGTCCTGCTCCACCATCACCACGGTCTTGCCCTGCCCCGCCATGGCCCCAGCGAAGGTCTTGCCGCCCTTGCCCCAGCCGATCACGAGCACGTCGGCGGTGAGATGGCGCGGCTGTTCGGAGACGGTGTTCGGCGCAGATGTCATGCCCTCAACGCTACGCCCGGCCTCTGGACGGACGCTCAGCGAGTCCGGCTCAGTCCTGGAACCCGATCAGCCAGTGCACCCCGAACCGGTCCACCACCTGGCCGTCGCTGTCACCCCACGGCCGCACCTGCAGCGGATCCATCACCGTGCCTCCCTCGGACAGCTGCTCGAACCAGATACGCAGGGTCGCCGCATCCGCCGTGCCCAACAGCGAGAAGTGCATCCCGGCCATGCTCAAGGTCGGCTCACCCTCAGCGGCGTCCGAGGCGAAGAGCTGCACCGGCCCACCCCCGAGTTCCCCGTGTGCGATCGCCTCGCCGGGACCGTCCTCCCGCTGGAACTGCTTGTAGGTGTGCAGCTGGAGTTCGCCGCCGAACACCCCCTGATAGAAGGTCAGTGCCTCACGGGCGGTGCCCGGCAGGTAGAGGTACGGGACCAGTCCGGCCATGGTCAGCTCTCCCCCAGCCCGAGTTCACGCGCCTGGCGCTCCCAGCCGTCGTGTTCCAGCTCGCGGGCCTCACGCTTGTCCAGCCGGGCCTCGATCCGTTCGATCCGCCGCTCCACGTGTGGGTCGGTCTCTCCCGACTCCAGTGCCTCGAGCCGCTCACGCAGCTCCTGCAGCTCCTGGGCCCCTACGGTGGGCGTGCCCGGCAGCGGTTTGCCCAGCACCATGGACAGGATCATCACCACGCCCCACACGCCGATACCCACAATGGCGACGATCGCGAACCACGGCATCCCAGCCTCCTCCGGCCTTGAGAACTCCTCTGCCTCCCACTCTTCCAGTTACCCCCGGGTACGACGACGGCCGGTCACCTTCTTTCTGGAAGGTGACGAACAAGCCAGCTCGTACCGTTCCACGACGTTGCGCCCGCGGTAGGCCTGCCCGTCGAAGGCCGGGGGTCGCCCGCCGCGACTACCCCGCCGTTGGCGGGCGGCGATCTGGTCCTTCTTGTCCGGGATGACCGCCCGGATCCGGCGCCGACGCAGTTCGGTGCGGATCACCCCGGTGGCATAGGCCCGGTCCGCGATCACCGCCTCCGGTCGGGTCCGCGCCTTCCCGGGGCCGGGCCGGGGAACGTGGATCTCGGCCAGTACTTGTGCCAGCACGGCCCCGTCGTTGCGCTGGCCACCGGTGACGATCGTGGCCAGCGGCCGGCCCCGGCCATCGACGGCGTGGTGGATCTTGGTGGT
>NZ_FPCG01000015.1 GCF_900116905.1 Micrococcus terreus
GCGGGAGCGCCCGATGCCGTGACCAGGCGGTTCAACCTCGGTCAGCGGCAGTTTCTTCTGATTCGCCCCGGCCCCCTGTGTCCTGGTCCGGGCGGGCCGTGTTCGTGGCGTGCTGATGGGCTCGGGCGATGGTGGCATCGACCGAGACGGCCCAGTCGATCATCCCGGCCGCATCGGCCTCGACCAGCACCTGGGTCAGGACTCGGTCCCAGGTGCCGTCCGCGGCGTAGCGGCGGTGGCGTTTCCACACCGTCTGCCACGGCCCGAACTGCTCCCGCGGCAGGTCCCGCCACGGGATCCCGGTCCGGTACCGGTAGGCGATGCCCTCGACCACCCGCCGGTGCTCCCCGAACGGGTGCCCGCGCCGGCCATGATTCGAGGGCAACAACGGCTCGATCCGCGCCCACTGCTCGTCCGTGAACACCCGATATCGCGATCCCGTTGATCTCACCCGACCAGCCTGCCGCGAGCCTCATCACCGATAAGGGAGACACGCCCTAGCCACTTGCTTCAGCCGTGACAGGAGGGCTTCTACATCAATGTCGGGATAGTAATGACGGTTAATCTCCTGGGATTGCCCCGCTGCAATTTCCTCGGGGGTGGGTGGGGTGACCCCACGTTGCTCACAGGTGTCCTGCAAGGCGACAACATAATCATGGAAAGCCATCTCGGCGTCTGCTTCTCGAACACGCCACAGGTTGCACAAGAAGTCAGCGAAGCCGCTTCCTGGACTGAAGTCATCCACCTCAGCATCGTGCGCACTCGCAATTATCTGACCATGACGCTCAGCCGCCGACCGGAAAAGCTGACTGTAGAAATTGCGGGGAATGACTACGTTCACGTGAATCACTTCCTATCGATCAGGTGATAGCGCAATGCATTCTCGTGTTCCCAGATGGCGGCTTCAATGTCTTGCTGGGTAGGACCGGGCTCATCGCGGTGAAGGCTGGTGATCTCACGGATGGCGTGAGCGGCGCGTCGAAGCTGCTCTGGGTATTCAGATCCGGGGCTATTGTGCTCAACCTTGTTTGCAAGGGCTGCCAGGATATTACTGCCGTCGTCTGCAGAGACAATGGTGCCAACATCCACTAACGGACTCACCCCGTCGCTCTCCGACGGCAGATTCTTTGATCGGCGGCTAAAGAGGGGCATCGTTGCTCCTGAATCGTTCTGCTGGCGGACCGACAGTCCATGCTTATGGTCATTAAATCAGTTGCCCCGTCGCCAGAAGAGCCGACTCCGAGGACGCGGCCAGCTTCAGTACGCTTCTCCCCACCAGCCTTCAGGGGTGGATTCGGTGGGCCAGGTGGCAGGCGGTTGACTTTGAGCGGGAGGGTCATAGGCCCAGAAGGGGCCGTCTTCTGAGGTGAGGTGGTCCATGATGGGCCACATCAGATCGCGGAACCATAGCACCGCCGCAATGGCATCTTCTCTGCGCATCTGCTCCCAGGATTCCCAGAGGGCTTCCAGTACGGTGCCGGCTTCTTCGTAGGCCCACCAGCGGGGGTCCCATTTACGCCGGTTGAGGTTGCGCCGGTAGTGGGGGAGTAGCCATTCCTGGACCCACTGTTCGGCGTTGGCGTACACCAACGGCGTCTCATCCACGGTGGTGGTTTCGGCGCCGGAGGCGTCGACGTCTGCAAAGTTCTCCTGGCTCATCGGCTCAGTCCCGCCTCTTGAACCTTGCCCTGAGTCAGGGCCCTGCCGGACCTGGCCCGTCCCAGAGCCTGGCTGGCGGCTTGTGTTCTCTGCCCGGTGGGCGAACCGAAGGTCAGGCTCTGTCGACCGCGCACTCCGGCCAGCTCAGGGTTATTGGCTGCCCGTTCGATCTGAGCCAGCTGCTCGGGGGTCATCCGCTGATACGTCTCAGGCTGGCGGTCCCCGGCCTGTTCAGCGGTCATGGTGTTCATCCGGTCCAGATGTGCCTCTGCCTGACGGTCGCTGGCCTTGTCCAGATCCGCTGCCTCTTCAGCGACAGCTGCCGCTGAGTCAGCCTCCCGGGATGCAGTCTGGGTCTGCTCTTCGGACTCCAGCTGCTGTTGCTGCTGGGCTTCTTGGGCGGCGTCGTGATGGTCGTCTTGGCGGTATCGGTCGAAGTAGTCATCCAAGGCATCCCTCAGGGCCGCGTGACGCTCGGCCAGGGCGTTGGGGTGGTCCCGGTTGATCTGTTCGATGTTGACCCCGTAGTCATTGCGCAACCGGTCAGCGGCGTGCATGTACCCCAGCCGAGCCTCAGGGTGATGCTGGGCCAGGTGGGCGGCCACGGTGACGTGATCGGCAATGGACTCCGAACCAGCCTTTTTCCAGAACTGAGTTGAGTGCAGCTCCTGGCCCACCGACCGGGCCAACACCGCCTGCCCATGGCGTTGACGCTCGGTCTCAGCCTGCTGCTGCGCAGCGCTCATCTGAGCCCGCCGGGCTGCTACTTCACGCGCTTGCATGGCCCCGGCTAGGGCCAGGCGCAGGGTGCGTCCGAACTCTCCTGCGATCTCTGATTCTTCGTTCTCGGCCATGATGGGTCCTCCTACCGTTCGGCTCCGATATCTCTGCCCGTTGCAGTACGCCCCAACAAGGCGGGACGAGCACTCCCAACCCGGGTGGGCTGAGGGGTCGCTGGTCTGTGACTGATGGCCACGGTGGCTTCCATCAAGGCGATCGTGGTCGCGGCCAACTGCGGCCGGGAAGTGGTCAGGTGCTGTGCTGTCAGGGTGCGGCTGAGCCGGTTAGCTTGACGCATCACCGCGATCCACCCCCGGGTGCCATCCCGGCCCCCAGCACGAGCAGCCAACCGCACCGCGTACGCACCAGATCCCGGGGACTGGCCAACGCGGGCGAACTGCTCACTGAGCCCGAACAACGGACCCGGAGTGCGTGGTTCAAGCTGCAGAGACAAGCGGGCGTAGATCTGGGCCAGATCATCGGGCCCCATGTTCTTCTTCCCACTGATCAGCGCATCGACCTTCTCCGGGGCGATCGGGTGACGCCGAGTGGGATGAACACCCTGAGCACCTCGACCGGCCAGCAGCTCCTGCTCACCCTCAACCGCACCCTGACCGTCGAAGCGGCCCAGGATGGCCGGCCACCCCAGCCTGGCATCGAGCTTGCTGGGGGTGTACCGGATGGACTTCCCATCCCCAGACTCCACCGCCGGCAAGGCCACCCGGTACCCGCGCACACGAGTAGTCGATCCTTTCTGGAAGGAAGGCTCCACCAGCACGTTCAGATCCCGCAGCCGCTGCACATACTGGGCCGGGCTCTGACTGCTGGCCAAGGCTGCTCGCATGCGTCGACGCAACTCATATGGGGCCGACAGGGGACGGTCCTCCCGGTGAGCTCGTGCGGCCTCAGCCGGCTTCTCCCCGGCCAAGCCCTTGCCGTGCTCGCGGGTCTCCACCACCTGCAGTCCGAACTCTCGCTCCAGCTCTGCACACACTTTCTGTGACCGGGAGAAGTCGTTGTGGGTGTTCGTCTTCGTCCCGTCCTCCCGGACCATCTGCACGGCGATGTGGATGTGATCATTCCCGGCCTTGGACGTGCCGTGGTGCACGGCCACCCATCGTGAGCTCTTGGCCCCGTCCGGGTCGATGAACCCCATCCGGTCCACGAACGCTGTCGCAACCTGGTTCCACAGCTTTGGATCGAGCTTGCCCTCATCTGCCTTCAGTGACAGCGAACAATGCCACACATGAGCATCCCGCTCACCGGTCTTCACGTGCACCCCGCGAGCCTCATCCCACTCCCGCACCGGCACTCTCACCGAGGTGCCATGCACCCGCCGGGGTTGATCGAGGATCGCTGCGATACGCAGCGCATCACCATTACTGAGCTCGGCACCGGTCTCGAATTCGAAGAGGACCCGATCATCTCCGGCCACGACCATCGGGGCCGTGTGCTCGTTGGACCGACCTGGACCGACCAGGTAGGACATCAGCCCGGCCATCCGATCCCCTCGGGTCACGTTCGGCATCATCAGACACCACGATCCAAAGCCAACAACTCCAGCACCTGATCAGCATCACGCAGCGTCCCGCGCAGATGCTCCAGAACATCCACCAGATCCTCACGGACCGTCCCGTCGATGTTCACCCCCCGGGCAATCTGATTCAGGTTGTTCCCCACCGCCGCCAGATGACGCTGCACACCAAACAGTTCCGTGATCAACGCCCGACGCTCCGTGGCACTCTCACCACGCGAGAGCGCCAGGGCAGACTCCTTCAAGAACCTCGGCACCGTCACCCCCAACTCAGCTGCAGCAACCATCAATGCCGCATCCTCAGAAGCAGAGAGCTTGACCACCCGACGCACAGGACGACCTCCCAGCACGTTCGCCTGACGCTTCCGATCAGCCATCACTTCACCCCCTGCACAGTGCAACGCCACTCGGAACGAGTGTCCCACCCCACGCGCCACCAGGCAAGAGGGACAAGCGAGTTAGGGCACCTAACTCTATAGCTTGCTCCGGCGATGCCGGTCAGGCAGGCGGCTCCGCCGCCTCTCTCGCTTGTACGCGGAGCGTTCGTTTCGGCCTTTGAGAGTACTGGTCCCGCAGAACCCGTCAAGCCTGCGGGTCCGACTTTCGCGGCATATCCTCACTCGCTCGTTCCTCGCTCCCTCCGGTATTCCACGTTCGGTCCCTCCAGCTGGACAGGACCTGCGTTCCCGAGTGTTTCGGGCTTCGCCGAAAGAACGGCATCCAGGAAAGGAACCAGCCCCATGGCCCAGCCAGCCTGCTCACCCGAGCCGATTCGCACCAACCACCAGCCCACACTCCCAGCGGCCGCACCGATCTCTGACGCACTGCTGTCCCGCTGTCCCAGTGTTCTCACTCCCGATGAGGTTGCAGCTCTCACCGGATGCACGGTGCCGGCCGTCCTGCAGTGGATCAGCTCCCACGCGCTACCCGCCATAAAGATCGGTTCCTCCACAGCCTTAGTGCTGCGCAGAGATCTCCACATCTTCATCACCAAGCACTTCTTAGCCCCCTGAGAATGCGTAGGTTGGAGCCATGACACTCGATACAACCCAGATCCTTGAACAAGCCCGCAAGCTCACCGCCAAGCGCATGCAAGCAGCCGAAGCCATCGCCACTGCGGTGACCACACGCGTAGAAGCCGAACGTCAACTCAAAGCCGCCCTAGAGGCCGAACGCAAAGCCTTCACCGACGCCGAGAAGAACGGATGGACCAAAACTGAACTGAACCAACTCCGACCCACCAAACGCCGGACCAAGAAGACCACCACCACCGAGCAGCCGGGCACGGAACCGGCCACCAGCAGCGAGCAGTAAGCACTCCATCACCACTGACGAATCACCGACTGAAACGGCCCTGGGAGGGGACAACCATGAACACCAGCCAGATCCTGAACCACACCGCGGACCTGCTCAACACCGCCACCACCACACTGCTCGCACACCCCGACGCACTCGACCGTGCACCCGAGCTGATGGAACTACACCTGGCCGAAGGCAAGGTGCGCGCGGCGGCTACCGATCAGCCAACCGAAGATGCCTCCACCGACATCGAAGCCGGCCCCGTACAGACTGATCCCGGCGTGCTGCTGGCTGAGGCAGCCCGCCTCTTGGACACCTTGCCGGCCCAGACCAGCGCGCCTCTGAGTGAGTCCCGTCGGCAGATCCAGAACGCTCAGGCCTGGGTGGGTGAGATGGCATGAGCCAGACCTCCATCCACGACCTCTACGACATGGCACGCAAAGACCTCTACACCTTCGTGCGTCGCCCCTTCCCTAAACGCGCAGCAACCACCCCAGGGCCAGCCGAGCCCGTGCGGACCACTGAGGTTCTGGCCGCCCTGCCCCACGTGCTCAGCGCAGCCACCTACACCGTCAGGACCCACCACACCTACGCCAGTCCCACCAGCAACCAACCGATCCATCAGATCAAACAGGCTCTGGCCACCATGCAGGACCGACTAGACAAGGAAGTGCCGACCAACTCCACCCACCAGCCGGCCCCGCAGCTGCTCTCGACCTGCACCCATCTCAAAGCAGCCAGCGACATCATCCGCACCACCATGCCCTACACCGCAGAAACCAGCGGCAATGAACGCGGCCACGCCATCGACACCTCCCTCAGCCACGCCGGGGACATCCTCTACACCGCTATTGGGTCCATGCACGACCACCTACGCGCCGCACCCAAGTCCCAGGCCAGCACCGCGCTCCTGACTGACCTCCAAGCAGTCCTGAATGCCACCGCCCAACTACGCGACCTACCCCTGGGTCACCACCAGATCACCGAGCTAACTACCACAACCCCCGGCGCCGGGATTGCACACCCCCTACGCGCCTGGCTGACCCAGACAGCACCAGTCCTGGGGGCCACGCCCGAGAACCTGACCGGAGCCAACATCCACCGCGACTATCAAGCCAGGATGAGAGAGCCCGAGACCGCACAGCACGACGCCCGAGGAAGCTCCTTCATGCTCCGCGGCACCGCCATGATGTCCATGGTCATCAACCGAGCCTCCATGCACATCATCAAAGCCGCAGCCACCCACGGCCACCTCCCACCCCAACAGGCCGCCCAAACCCTAGAACGAATGAACGCAGCAGGCCAAGCCTGGACCGACGTCGCCCGACACTGGGACCACACCGTCAAAGTCGCCGGCGCCGACCTCACCCACGGGGTGCCCCACATCCAACCCGCCCTGGACGCCGCCCAGGTACTGAACCACCAACTCCGACCACTGGCTCACGGCGACCCCGCAGCCCTCAGAGCAGCCCTGTCCACACCAGCAGCCCTACGCCGCACCCTGGCCACGGCCCAACAGCTCGACGGCACCCTCAACCGACTGGCCTTCGCCCACCTGCGCCTCACCGACGGCCTGGCCAATGCCGGACACCTCCTGGGGCACGTCCGAGCTCAAGGCGAACGCCCCAACAACGCCCCCGCCACTAACCTTCCCCTCAAATGGGTCCCATTAGGCCCCAATGAGCCCTCGGCCCAGGCGATCACCACAGCAGCCCACAAGCTCGCTGAAGCAGCCCAGTACAGCGCAGAAGCAACCATGCAGCTCCGCAGCGAGACTCCATCCGCCCGAAGGGGGCCAACGCAAACCCCGAGCCACCAGCTAGCCCACCCACGGGGGCACACCCCGAGCAGAGCCAGCGCGAACACAGAGCACGACCGAGGAGCGTGAGCTCATGGACTCACCCATCACCACAGCGCTCGATGACCTCATTCGACGCTCAGCCCCGCCACCGATTCAGGCCCGCCGTCCCGCGACTGAGGAGAATCTGAAGCAGTTCAAGCCGGCACCTGAAAGGGAGCATGCGCGGCTAGATGAAGCGACCTCCAGGCGTCTGACGTCGATGACTCCAAGCGCCCAGTACAAATGGGCATCTCGCACGCTGACTGAATCTGCCGAATCGCGAGCAGGCCTGACCAACGAGCAGGCCGCGCTCATCTCCCACGTGATCGCCTCTAACGAGACGATCCGAGACAACATGGTGATGGACGTAGCTGGTTCACAAATCAAGTGCGACCGCCTAGTCCAGGCATTCCGAGTAGCCGACGATGCACGGCGCCCTGCCATGGCGGGGCTGACAGCAGCTGCCCTGTACCTCAACGGCCATCACCCAGACAGCGTGTACGCCGTTGCGCGGCATACCAGCGACAGGCTGGCACGGTCAGTGCGAACAGCGGCCGACCAAGGTGTGGATCCTCAGGCCTGGGTCATGGCCATCGACACAGGGCAGTTGCAGGAACGACTGCACGTTGCCGACCGACACCACTACCGGAACCAAATGTCAGTCGAGATGGGCCGAATCGATCGCCTCGGCTGGAACGACGACCGCGAGCTGAAACGGCCACCTGCGGTCGGAAACGAACCCAGAGCTTATCAGGGCCCCGAGAAATGACCGGCTCCGCGGCATCCGCCTCTTTGAGCTGATTCTGGTGAATCCCCGGAAACCCTGCCAATCGTGTGTCCCAGTTCCTTGGAACTGGGACACTCCCCCGAGGCAGTCAACGGGTACGACGACACGCCATGAATTTTGTTCCAGAACTAAGCCCAAAACAGCGTCCTAACAGGATCGTACAGAGCTGACTATGGATACAGCGTGGTCATGGACATCGGGTACACGCGGGTCTCGACCACGAAACAGGACCTCGACCGGCAGGTCGACGCCCTGCGCCGGGAGGGAATCGCTGCCGGCCGGATCTACGTCGACAAGAAATCCGGGGCCAACACCAACCGCCGCGGACTCCACGCCGTCCTGGACCAGGCCCGGGAGGGCGACGTGATCGTCGTGCACACCCTGGATCGGCTGGGACGCACCATGAGGGACACCCTGAACCTCATCTACGATCTGGCCGACCGCGGCGTCTGGGTGCGGAACCTGGCCGACCCGATCAAAGTGGACTCCTCCAACCCCGAGGACCCGATGTCCCAGCTGGCCGTGGTCATGCTCGCCTGTTCGGGCAGATGGAACGCACCTACGCCATCGAACCCGCCGCCCACGCCCGCGCCGTGGCCACTGCCAAGGGCCGGCGGATCGGCCAGCCCAGCGTGGTCGATCCCACCAAACTGGCCTACGCCGCGCACCTGCGCAACGAGGTCCACACCATCGCCCAGATCGTCGAGAAAACCGGCCATAGGCGTCGCCGGAGCCTTCGGCATCTTCGCCACGAACCGCGCCCTGCGCCGACTGGGCAGTGTGGCGATGAGCGCAGGCCTGGCGGTCTTCGGTCTCATCACCCTGCACACGGCCCTGAACCACGCACTGGCCGAAAGCCCGGCCCTGCCCATCATTTGGATCCTGTCTGTCGCCGCCGCGATCACTGTCAGCTGGCTGACCCTGTTCTTCTACCGCGACCTCGACCTGTATGACGTTGAGGAGGGGTATCTCGCTGATAGCGAGTAGATAGCAGGGTGATAGCAGACGGGGTGGAGTGACCGGGCATCTCCGAGTCATCACACAGGCTCATCACCCTACTGGGCCGCCCTCGCGGCTCGACGGCTCCGTGAGGCGACTGAGCAATTTGTTATCCAAGTCCGCAGGCGTCCATGGTTCGGGCGCCGTTAGCCAGTTTTGAAATAGCTCACGGAGCAACCAAGGAGCCAACACATGGGTGGCGTATTCCGTGCCGTGAAATAAGACAGATTCCTTGACCTTCCCTGCGCCATGCACGATGGCAGAGCGCTGACCGTAGAGGAACGTCACCAGAGCAGAGACTTCACCCGCGCCCCATTCGCGCGCCAGAGCTGTAGCTGCCCGCAATGCAAGACGATAGGTGATCTCGTTGCGCTCTCGACCAAGCAGCGCTTCGACCCCGATCATGGCGTCCAAGAAAGCATCCTCTGCATCGTCGCGGAGGGCAGCCCTCACTACCCGCCGAGACGCAAGACGAACCTTTGGCGCAGCATCTTGGAGTCGCTGAAATGCTCTAGGCAGGTATGCGACGCGCTCTGCATCGTATGGCGTACGCTGCTCATTCCAGTTCGCACCACGGTTCCTGGGCACTTTCTCCACATCGGTCAGCCTTACAAGCGCAGGAAGGTCCCCCACCCATTCCTTGGACCAACCGTGTGGGCGGACAAAGATATCGGCATAGCCAATATCCGGATCTCCAGTGAGTATCGACAAGGCTTCCAGGGCGGTATCTGTGGCTTTTGGCGATAAGTGGCGGCATTCTGTTGAAGTTAAATGGCGGTCCAGCCTGTCAATCCAGAAGCGTCGTTGCCCGGGATTGGCGCAGCGCCCGGGGCGGCGAACGTTAGAGGCTCTTTTCGGGCCACGGTGACGGAGGCCGGATTTAGGCGGGCCGGCATCCATTGGGCGCGGCCTGCCGGTGTCGCCCTCTCTACGTGCCGGATGCTTCCTGGTTCCCTGACAGTTGTTGCTGGTGGCGGTAGAGGGTGGCGCGGCTCCAGCCCACGAGCCGGGCGGCGTCGGCGGCGGTGCGGCCCTTGGCACGGGCCTCGTTGACGATGGCGAGCTTGTCGGCGATCTCGGTGCGGTCCAGGGGCGGGCGGCCGAACCGGGTACCACCGGCGCGGGCGGCGGCGATGCCGGCGTTGACGCGTTCCACGATCAGCTCGCGTTCGTACTCGGCGAGGGTGGCGAGCAGGTTCAGCATCAGCCGGCCCGTGGACGTGGAGGGGTCGATGCCGTCGGAAATGGACTTCACCTGCACGTCCCGGTCGCGCAGCAGGTTCACGGTGTTCAGGACGTCGATCAGGGACCGACCGAGCCGGTCCACGCGCCAGACCACGACGGTGTCCCCGGGTTCGGCGTAGTCGAGCAGCTTGCGCATGCCGGGCCGGTCCACCGCGTTTCTGCTGCCGGAGGTGACGTCGGCGAAGATGTCCCGTTTCTGGACCCCGGCGGCCAGGAGGGCATCGACCTGGAGTTGGGCGTCTTGGCCGGCAGTGCTCACGCGGGTGTAGCCGAGTTGTCTCACAAACCCATTTTGCCTCACAAAGCCGGTGCCAGCGGGATTCCGAGACACTTCGCAGTGAGACGACTTAGCGAGACACGGTGGGGCCCGGAATCCCGGCGGTTGCCGACGGCCTCGTGGCGACGGTGCCGGTGCCTTGGAAAGCTGTACCCAACTGAGGCACCAGCTCGTCCGGTTTTGCCTGCATCGAAGTGCCGCGCCTTCGCTCTAAAACCTTCCAAGCTTCGCCGCCCGCACGCCATGCATAGCGCGCGCCGTGAGTCTCTCCCTCCGTCGACTTAACTACACCATCCATCCGGTACAGTTATGTCGTTCACGACGAGGGGAAGACGCGCATGTCCGCGATGACGAAGAGGCGACGCTGGTCGCTGCTGGTGACGGTTGGAGCAGGTCTGCTGCTGATCACCTTGGATAACTCGATTCTCTACACGGCCCTGCCGACGCTGACTGAGGAACTGCAGGCTTCGAACACACAGAACCTCTGGATCATCAATGCCTACCCCCTGGTGATGGCGGGGCTGTTGCTGGGCAGCGGAACCCTGGGGGATCGCATCGGCCACACGCGGATGTTTGTTGTCGGTCTGGTGATCTTCGGACTGGCTTCCCTGCTGGCAGCGTTCGCTCCGTCACCCGAGGTCCTGATCGCTGCGCGTGCTGTGCTCGCTGTCGGTGCGGCAGCGATGATGCCGGCCACCCTGGCGCTGATCCGCACCACTTTCACGGTCGAGCGTGAGCGCAATATCGCCATCGCGGTCTGGGGAAGTATGTCGGTCATCGGGTTCGCCCTCGGCCCGATTATTGGCGGCACACTCCTTGAGTTCTTCTGGTGGGGCTCGGTGTTCTTGATCAACGTGCCCGTTGTGGTGCTGGCGCTGGTCGCTACCTGGCTGATCCGCCCGGCCAACGACCCGGATCCCTCGAAGCGATGGGATGCCATCTCCTCGATCTTGGTGATGATCGGGCTTGTCGGAACGGTGATGGCCATTAAAGAGATCGGCCACGCGCCGCCCTCGGCAACGACCATCATTGTTGCGCTGTTCGTTGCTGCCATCGGGTTCTGGCTGTTCGTGCGCCGTCAGCGAGGTATGGAGCAACCTCTGTTGGAGTTCTCCATCTTCGGCAACCCGGCGTTCACTGCCGGAGTGCTGGCCGCGTCGTTCGCGATGTTCGCGATCGGGGGCATCCAGCTCGTCACCACGCAGCGATTCCAGCAGGTCGCCGGATTCAGCCCGCTGGAAGCTGGGCTCTTGGTCGCCGCGATCGCCGTGGGCACGTTGCCGACAGGGCTCCTGGGGGGCGCGTTCCTGCACCGCACCGGACTGCTCGCGCTCATCACCGGCGGTCTCGCCTTCGCCACCGGCGGCGTCGTGGTGACGGTCATCGGATTCCAGTCGTCCTTCGGCGTGCTGATCCTCGGACTGCTGTTGACCGGAGCTGGTATCGGAGCCGCCTTGGCGGTCGCCTCCACCGCGATTATCGGGAACGTGCCGGTGCGCCGAGCAGGCATGGCCGCCTCGATCGAAGAAGTCTCCTACGAGTTCGGCAGCCTCATTGCAGTGTCCGTGCTCGGGAGCCTGCTCACGGCTATCTACGGCGCACGCGTCGTTCTACCCGACGGCGCCCCGGACGCGGCTGGCAACAGCATCGCTGAGGCACAGGCTGCTGCGCAGGGTGACGCAGAGATCCTCCAGGCGGCGGCGACGGCTTTCGACTCCGCCTACCTCGTTGTGATGCTGGTCGTCGCAGTCGTTCTCGCGGTGGGCGCAGTCATCACCGGAGTGCTTCTGCGCCGGTACCTGCCTGGCACCCAGTCACAGCTGCACTCCGAGCACTGACCGAGAAAGGACCGCCCATGCGGACCAGTAAACGGGACACGATCCTCAAGGCCGCCCTCAGCGTTGTCGAGACCGACGGCGTCACGGCGCTCACGTACGAATCCGTCGCCGCCGCCTCCGGACTCACCAAAGGCGGGCTGCTCTACCACTTCCCCTCGAAGGACGCCATGATGCTCGCGCTGCACGAACATCAAGCCCAGCACTGGGACGAGGAGATGATCCACGCACTGGGCAAGGACCCGGATGAGGCATCGCAGGATGAGCGACTCGCCGCCTATGCCCGAGTCAGCGCCCGCGGCGCCACCGGCGCGGAGTTACTGCTTATGCTCGAAGCGAGCACCGACAGCGAACTCAGCAAGCCGTGGAAACGAGTCATCACTCGCTGGGTCCCCGACCCCGCCAGCATCGACCCGACCGACCCTCGGGCACTGCAGAAGATGGTCGCCTACCTCGCTGCCGACGGTCTTTGGCTCAGCGAATCCGTCGGCGCGATCCCACTACCCCACCAGCTGCGCGCCGCGCTGGCAGAGCACCTCGCCCGCTCCGTCGCGGACGCAGACGAACTCCCGAGCAACGAGGCGAACCAATGAGCGCAAGCACCCAGCAGCGTTATGGACTTCCGCTTGTGGCAAGAGTCTCCATCGTCGCGGCCTTTCTCGAAGCCTTCACCTGGGCTGGTCTGCTCGCCGGGATGTTCCTCAAGTACGTGACGGGCACAACCGACGTCGGTGTCAGCATCTTCGGCGCCCTGCACGGCGGCATGTTCCTCATCTACCTCGCCATAGCGCTCATCACCGCCATCACCCTGCGGTGGCCATGGCGGGTCACAGCTCTCTCGATCATCGCCGCGGTACCGCCACTGACGACCATTCCCCTGGAGATCTGGCTACGTCGACGAGGACACCTCGGCTGCTGACGATGACACTGCCGCCCTCGCATCGGCGGCAGGACTCTCGACCACGGACGGCCAGACCACGCTTGTCATCGGTACCACCAACTAAACCCGCCACGGAGCATCGACAGAACACCGCCATTTACCGGCGAAGGTCACAGTTAATCCGTCCGCCGGAGATCTCGCCCAGGCAGGCTGAAGGCCGAGCAAGCCTGACAGGCCCGAAAAGCCCGGCACGGGCGTCGGCGGCGATGACGGCGGCGGCATTATCCAGGGTTGATGATGGAAGTGGAGGATATCGACAACCTCTCGCGCAACCAAGACATCGCGGTCGGACTGCAAGTGATCTTGAAGCCACGGGCCCGTCCCACCCCGACATGGACCTCGATGCCCGAACGGACGTTAGATTTCGAGTTCTAGGCGTTCTGCGATGAAGGTTGGATCCCAGCCGGGATTGAAAGTGTCGACGTGGGTGAATCCGAGCCGCTCGTATAGGCCACGCAGGTTCGGGTGGCAGTCGAGCCGCAGCTTGGCGCACCCCTGCGTTCGCGCGGCATGGCGGCAAGCCTCGATCAGCGCGGAGCTGACACCCCGGCCCGCATGTGTCCGTCGCACCGCGAGCTTGTGCAGATATGCGGCCTCCCCCTTGAGGGCGTCGGGCCAGAACTCGGGATCCTCGGCCGACAAGGTGCAACAGCCGACGATGCCGTCGCTGCAACTCGCGACTAGGAGCTCGGATCTCAGGACGAAGGTCTCCGCGAATGTCCGGTCGATCCGCGCGACGTCCCAGGCGGGCGTTCCCTTGGCGGACATCCACGCCGCAGCGTCGTGCATCAGCCGCACAACCTCGTCGATATCACCCGAGCAGGCGACCCGAACGTTCGGAGGCTCCTCGCTGTCCATTCGCTCCCCTGGCGCGGTATGAACCGCCGCCTCATAGTGCAGTTTGATCCTGACGAGCCCAGCATGTCTGCGCCCACCTTCGCGGAACCTGACCAGGGTCCGCTAGCGGGCGGCCGGAAGGTGAATGCTAGGCATGATCTAACTGTATGAGGCCAGGACGTTGTTGACGCGTAATGGTGTCGCGGATGCGGGCGGCTTCCCGTCATGCACACCGTGGGGCCGGTGGTAGTTGTAGTGCAGGTTCCAGGTTTCCAGCGCTTTCTCGCGCTGGTCTTCTGAGTTCCAGGTCCTTGCGTACAGGAACTCTTCAGCGAGGATGCGGTTGTAGCGTTCGACTTTCCCGTTGTGCTTGGGCGTGTAGGGCTTCGTACGGCGGTGCTCCGCGCCATTCAGAGCGGCGGCGAATGCCGCGGAGCGGTAGCAAGCGCCATTGTCGGTGATGATTCGCTCGATCCGGGTGATGCCGTGAGCGGCGAACCACACCCGGGCGCGGTTCAGGAACGAGACGGCGGTGGTGGCCCGTTCGTTCTCGAGCGATTCAGTGTATGCCAGGCGGGTGTGCCCGTCGATTGCGGAATGGAGGTAGGCGTACCCGGCGCGTGCCCCGCGGGTTCTCGCTCGGGCGGCGGCACGAGCCTCAGGGCTGCCTTTGCCATGAGCCCGCCAACCACCGCCGTTGGGGATGCGTCCGACTTTCTTGACGTCGAGATGCACCATGTGCCCGGGATGCTTTGCCGTGATCGTCTGCACTTGCCGGTTCGTCTCGCCGTTTGGGTCGATGAATCGACGGCGGTTCAGGCCGAGCTCGGCTAGGTGCCGAGTGACGGTGCGCCGACTGATCGCAACGCCATCTCCATGCAGTTCGAAGGTGATGCGGGATGCTGACCACTTGTGCTCGCGCCGTAGTTCCTCGATTCGCGCTAGCGTCTCGCCAGGTGTCGCGCTTGGCTGCCGGATTGGAGCAGATGAGCGGTCAAGCAGGCCGAGTTGACCGAACTTGCGGTACCGGGTTACCCACTTCGATGCGGTTGCGCGGGAGATGCCCATCTCTGCGGCGACATGCGCGAGGGGTCGAGAGCGGCAGCGCTCAATGAGTCGGCGACGGCCTTCGACTGTCAAGGGCGAGTTAGCGTGCGTCACTTGACCACTTCGCTCTCGGCGGGCGCGATCAGCCGGAGAAGGGGAATGGTGAGCAGCAATGCCGCTGCGGTCGTGGTGACGGCCACCCAAACGGGCCCGAGCGCACCGGGTATCACGCCGAGCGCGGCAGCGGCAAGTATGGGACCGACTGCTGCGCCGACGTTGAGTGCCGCGGTCGCGTACGAACCCGCCATGGTGGGTGCACCCGCCGCCGCATAGAGCACTCGCGTAATCAGCGTGCTGCCGACAGCGAACCCCAACACACCCTGAGCGAAAACGAGCCCGAGCAGGGCAACGGGGTTCGTCGCGAAGAGCGCCAAGGCGACCCAGCCGAGTACAAGGACGCTTCCACCGCCCATGATGACGACGCGAGGTCGGGCGTCAGCGAGCCGTCCCGCAACGGTGACGCCGATGAAGGAACCGACGCCGAAGAGCACAAGCGCCACCGACACCCACCACTGGCTCAGGTCGGCGGTTCCCGTAACGATCGGCGCAAGGAAGGTCAGCGTTGCGAAGGTGCCGGCATTCACCAGGGCAGCCAGCATCATCGTCAGAACGAGGCGCGGAGAGGCAAGCTGCGCCAACTCCATCCGCAGCGAGGACGAATCCTTCTCGGACGTGTCGCCAGCTTGAGTGGTGAAGCCCGCGGCAATGCCGATCGCAGCGGGGACGCAGAGGAGAGCGATCGCCCAGAACGTCGACTGCCAGCCAAGGGCCGTACCAAGTACGGCACCCGCGGGGACGCCGGCGACGGTTGCGACGGTGGTGCCCGCCAGCAGAATCGATACGGCCCGACCTTTGGCGTTGGGTGCCACGAGTTTCGTCGCCGCGCCCAGTGCGACCGCCAAGAAGCCTGCGTTGACAATCGCGGCGATCACGCGCGTGATGAACAGAACAGTGAAGTCGGGCGTCAGCGCCCCGACGACATGAGCCGCCGCGAATACAGTCACGCAACCCAAGAGTGTCGATTTCACGGGGAGGCGACGAGTGAGGGCGGCCATCGCAGGTGCGCCGATCACCATGCCCGCGGCGAATGCCGATGTCAGGAGACCAGCTGTCCCCACGGGAACGCCGAAGTATGTGGAAATGTCGGGCACGAGGCCGGCGAGCATGAACTCGGAAGTACCCATGGCGAAGACCACCAGGGCAAGAAGATAGAGAGCGAAAGGCATCGAGGTAGCTCCGAAGCGAGAGTGCGAACAAGAGAACGTCTCGTCACTACGGTCAGCGCCCAGAGGACACCCGAATGTCGTGCTGCACACAGCACAGGGCAGCAGAGAGCTGAGGGCTCAGCGAAGGTGAGGGGCTGACGGCGTGACCGAAAGCCCCTGAGTGTCCGATTCAGGGCTCGACATGCGTCCCAATCTACCCGTCTGTGCCGCTACCCCCAAGAAACGTCAACAACCTCATGGCCAGCAACATCTAACCCTCGGTCTCTGGCGTCGCGACTGCGAAATTTCGCGAGGGTTTCCGAGAAGGTGATTGCGCTTCGCAGATCTCCAGGCGCGTGGGTGCGGACGTAGTCAGCGCCATTGCCGATCGCGTGAAGTTCCGCCGCAAGGCTCGCTGGACCCAGATCCTTTACAGGAAGGCCAACGGTGGCGCCCAAGAAGGATTTCCGCGACACCGAGACCAATAGCGGAAGCCCCAACGCCGACTTCAGCTTTTGAAGGTTCGACAGCACGTGCAGCGATGTTTCCGGTGCGGGGCTCAAGAAAAATCCCATCCCCGGATCGAGGATGAGCCGGTCGGCAGCGACCCCGCTCCGTCGCAAGGCGGAAACCCGCGCCTCGAAGAACCGCACAATCTCGTCGAGCGCGTCTTCGGGTCGAAGGTGACCGGTGCGGGTGGCGATGCCATCCCGCTGCGCTGAGTGCATAACCACCAGCCTGCAGTCCGCCTCAGCAATATCGGGATAGAGCGCAGGGTCAGGAAATCCTTGGATATCGTTCAGGTAGCCCACGCCGCGCTTGAGCGCATAGCGCTGGGTTTCCGGTTGGAAGCTGTCGATTGAAACACGGTGCATCTGATCGGACAGGGCGTCTAAGAGCGGCGCAATACGTCTGATCTCATCGGCCGGCGATACAGGCCTCGCGTCCGGATGGCTGGCGGCCGGTCCGACATCCACGACGTCTGATCCGACTCGCAGCATTTCGATCGCCGCGGTGACAGCGCCGGCGGGGTCTAGCCGCCGGCTCTCATCGAAGAAGGAGTCCTCGGTGAGATTCAGAATGCCGAACACCGTCACCATGGCGTCGGCCTCCGCAGCGACTTCCACGATGGGGATCGGGCGAGCAAAAAGGCAGCAATTATGAGCCCCATACCTACAAAGCCCCACGCATCAAGCTTTTGCCCATGAAGCAACCAGGCAATGGCTGTAATTATGACGACGCCGAGTCCCGACCAGACTGCATAAGCAACACCGACAGGGATGGATTTCAGAACCAGAGAAAGAAAATAAAATGCGATGCCATAACCGATTATGACAACGGCGGAAGGGGCAAGCTTAGTAAAGCCCTCGCTAGATTTTAATGCGGATGTTGCGATTACTTCGCCAACTATTGCGATAACAAGAAAAAGCCAGCCTTTCATGATATATCTCCCAATTTGTGTAGGGCTTATTATGCACGCTTAAAAATAATAAAAGCAGACTTGACCTGATAGTTTGGCTGTGAGCAATTATGTGCTTAGTGCATCTAACGCCGGAGTTAAGCCGCCGCGCGTAGCGCGGTCGGCTTGAACGAATTGTTAGACATCATTTACCAACTGACTTGATGATCTCGCCTTTCACAAAGCGAATAAATTCTTCCAAGTGATCTGCGCGTGAGGCCAAGTGATCTTCTTTTTGTCCCAGATAAGCTTGCTTAGCTTCAAGTAAGACGGGCTGATACTGGGCAGGTAGGCGTTTTATTGCCCAGTCGGCAGCGACATCCTTCGGCGCGATTTTGCCGGTTATTGCGCTGTACCAAATGCGGGACAACGTAAGCACTACATTTCGCTCATCGCCGGCCCAGTCGGGCTGCGAGTTCCATAGCTTCAAGGTTTCCCTCAGCGCCTCGAATAGATCCTGTTCAGGAACCGGGTCAAAGAATTCCTCCGCTGCCGGACCTACCAAGGCAACGCTATGTTCTCTTGCTTTTGTAAGCAGGATAGCTAGATCAATGTCGATCATGGCTGGCTCGAAGATACCCGCAAGAATGTCATTGCGCTGCCATTCTCCAAATTGCAGCTCGCGCTTAGCCGGATAACGCCACGGGATGATGTCGTCATGCACGACAAGGGTGACTTCTATAGCGCGGAGCGTCTCGCTCTCGCCAGGGAAAGCCGAAGCCTCCATAAGGTCATTGAGCAATGCTCGCCGCGTCGTTTCATCAAGCTTTACGGCCACAGTAACCAACAAATCAATATCGCTGTATGGCTTCAGGCCGCCATCCACTGCGGAGCCGTACAAATGCACGGCCAGCAACGTTGATTCCAGATGGCGCTCAATGACGCTTAGCACCTCTGATAGTTGGTTCGAAATTTCGATGGTCACCGCTACCCTCATGATGTCTAACTTTGTTTTAGGGCGACTGCCCTGCTGCGTAACATCGTTGCTGCTCCATAACATCAAACATCGACCCACGGCGTAACGCGCTTGCTGCTTGGATGCCCGAGGCATAGACTGTACAAAAAAACAGTCATAACAAGCCATGAAAACCGCCACTGCGCCGTTACCACCGCTGCGTTCGGTCAAGGTTCTGGACCAGTTGCGTGAGCGCATACGCTACTTGCATTACAGCTTACGAACCGAACAGGCTTATGTCCACTGGGTTCGTGCCTTCATCCGTTTCCACGGTGTGCGTCACCCGGCAACCTTGGGCAGCAGCGAAGTCGAGGCATTTCTGTCCTGGCTGGCGAACGAGCGCAAGGTTTCGGTCTCCACGCATCGTCAGGCATTGGCGGCCTTGCTGTTCTTCTACGGCAAGGTGCTGTGCACGGATCTGCCCTGGCTTCAGGAGATCGGAAGACCTCGGCCGTCGCGGCGCTTGCCGGTGGTGCTGACCCCGGATGAAGTGGTTCGCATCCTCGGTTTTCTGGAAGGCGAGCATCGTTTGTTCGCCCAGCTTCTGTATGGAACGGGCATGCGGATCAGTGAGGGTTTGCAACTGCGGGTCAAGGATCTGGATTTCGATCACGGCACGATCATCGTGCGGGAGGGCAAGGGCTCCAAGGATCGGGCCTTGATGTTACCCGAGAGCTTGGCACCCAGCCTGCGCGAGCAGCTGTCGCGTGCACGGGCATGGTGGCTGAAGGACCAGGCCGAGGGCCGCAGCGGCGTTGCGCTTCCCGACGCCCTTGAGCGGAAGTATCCGCGCGCCGGGCATTCCTGGCCGTGGTTCTGGGTTTTTGCGCAGCACACGCATTCGACCGATCCACGGAGCGGTGTCGTGCGTCGCCATCACATGTATGACCAGACCTTTCAGCGCGCCTTCAAACGTGCCGTAGAACAAGCAGGCATCACGAAGCCCGCCACACCGCACACCCTCCGCCACTCGTTCGCGACGGCCTTGCTCCGCAGCGGTTACGACATTCGAACCGTGCAGGATCTGCTCGGCCATTCCGACGTCTCTACGACGATGATTTACACGCATGTGCTGAAAGTTGGCGGTGCCGGAGTGCGCTCACCGCTTGATGCGCTGCCGCCCCTCACTAGTGAGAGGTAGGGCAGCGCAAGTCAATCCTGGCGGATTCACTACCCCTGCGCGAAGGCCATCGGTGCCGCATCGAACGGCCGGTTGCGGAAAGTCCTCCCTGCGTCCGCTGATGGCCGGCAGCAGCCCGTCGTTGCCTGATGGATCCAACCCCTCCGCTGCTATAGTGCAGTCGGCTTCTGACGTTCAGTGCAGCCGTCTTCTGAAAACGACAACTTGCCTACTCCGCAATCGCGGTATTTTGTCTCATTTGACCGTCTCATTCGCTATTGTCGCGATTACCTGAAATCTGTCGAGTTGATGAGACGAGGCCCTGATGGCAAGCCTGGGATACGCACGAGTGAGCACGGTCGAGCAAAACGCGGACCTGCAGACCCGCGCACTGAAGGAAGCGGGATGTCTGAAGGTCTACACGGACCACGGCGTCAGCGGGACCAAAGCGAGGCGGGCACAGCTGGACAAGCTGCTTGAACACGCTCGCGCCGGCGACGAGCTGGTGGTGTGGAAGCTGGACAGGCTTGGCCGCAACACCCGCCAGCTGCTTGATCTGATCGATCAACTCGAATCTCAGAACATCCACTTCCGGTCCCTCACCGAGGGGATCGCCACGACCGGATCGATGGGCAAAGCGATGCTCACGGTCATGTCCGCCTTCGCTCAACTCGAACGTGACCAGCTGGCCGAGCGCACTAAGGCCGGCATGGCCGCCGCCGCGGCCCGCGGCCGCAAGGGCGGTCGGCCCGCGGTCACCCCCGAGGCCGAGAAGGTCCGACAGGCCGGCCAGTACCGGCACGCCGGGCTCACCCCGCCTGAAATCGCCAAGCTGCTCGGAGTCAGCCGGGCCACCGTGTATCGCTACCTGGCTTTACTCGCACGGGAGGACAATCCCGGGGGGCTCTCGCCGACAGCTATCACTCTCTGACTCAGTACATGAACGGTTCCGCTTGACTTCAACGGATAAGTGCCCCCGATCACCCAGCGCCGCACCCGCTTCCGCGTCCAGCGCCCCCTATCGCGCACTCCAGCTTCATATCGGAGCAATTCGCAACATCTATGGCCCTAATGGGCGCATTCAAGACTTCGAACATTAACCAGCGCATCTTCCGGGCACGGGAACAGGCGCGATGGACTAGCTGGGGGGGAGCCCAAAGCGGTCATTCCAAATCACCGAGTCGTCGGACACGCCGTCACAGTTCTCTAATGCGTTTCCTAAGTTTTCCGGCTGCGTCTACAGGGCCAGTGGGGTATGCTGGGGCTTGCAAGTCAAGATGTAGTTCCCAGGCACGAAAGTTCGGAGAAGGCCATGGCGTTCAAAGTTTTTGAGAAGGGCAGCGCTCCTGTCCCTAGTGTCCCGAGCGTGACAATTCAAAAGAAGGGACTCTTCTCATTGAATGATGCAGCCGTGCGCCTACTGGACGACCCAGAGGCGGTTCAATTCCTATGGGATGAGGACCGCCGAGTCATTGGACTTCAGGCCGTACCCTTGGCTACCCCCAACGCATATCCAGCGCGCCGGCAGGGCGTCGCTAAGGGAAATAAGCAGCCTAATCGAGGCCCTGTATTAGTGGCGGGAACCATGTTCACAAAGTTCATCGAATTGGATACCTCGCAAGCAAAACGTTGGATCCCACGCATGGAGGGCGATGTCCTCATCATCGATCTCAACGAACCGGGCCAGCCAGTGACTTCTAACCGCAATCGGAACAAGCAGCAGGAGAATGATGGTGACTAAGCACCCTTCAGAGAGGAGTGCCTGCAAACCCTGCCATAGCGCCGGTGTTGCTCTTGATAGCCCATGCGATGCTTCCTCAAGGCACTCAGCAAGGCTCAACTGATGAGCGGGCACTTGTTCGTCGACGAAACCAAACGTCGTGACTACCTCATGGTGGTGGGAGTCGTGCTTCCGAAAGATCTGACGCCCGCTCGGAAATGCATGCAGGGTCTAATTCTTCCCGGCCAACGACGTCTGCACATGAAGGATGAACGGGACTCCCGGAAGCGTCAGATTCTGTCCGCTATCGAGAAGCTGGACATCGAAGCCATGGTGTACGACGCTGGCAACCGCTACCGCACCCAGCGCGATGCCCGGGCGGCTTGTCTGCGCGCCATGGTTGAGGATGCCACTCAGCATGGTCATCGGCACCTCATCCTCGAACGAGATGCGACATTGGAAAATTGGGATCGCCAGCAGCTTATCGAGGCAACGCGCCGCCTGGGCAGCACAGTGAAATACCGCCACGAGACGGCAGTGGCCGAACCCCTACTTGCCATTCCAGACGCTTTGGCTTGGGCTTATGCAAAGGGCGGCGACTGGCGCCGTCGTAGTTGCATTCGCACCGTACGCCAAGTCTGATCCGCGCGATTAAAACGCGAAGCCCGAGCGCCGCGGTCGTCCGGCCGGGTCTCGGGCTCACTTCCCGCCACTCAGCGCGACGGGCTACCTACAGCTTACGAGACTTACCTTCTGAACGCCAAGCTTGCCTTTAAGTGTTACCTGTGCGGAAGACGAAATAGGATTCAGTTGCCAAGCCAGGCTGTCTCATCGTGGCGCGCAGAACGAAGAAATCCGCTTTCCGGGTGGCGCAGCTGATGCCACCATCCTCGAAGACCTCTCTAACCGTCCTTACTGCTGGCCCTTACGGATCAGCTTGCCATGGCCACATCAGGTGTCTCGCAACCGACCGTGACTACGCAATCCCAGCCGCTACGTTCCGATGCATAGTTGCGAGAATCCGAGGGGGCTCGTGAAGACCAGAAATCCGCGCCGTCCTCCTGTGCTCAAGAATGCACTCGTGAGACGTCTTGCAACCCATAGGTTGAGAGACATTGTGGATCGTGTCGTCACATACGACTGCACGGAGACGCGACCCTGACAAACCACCTCTAAGCCCGATTCGACATGACCGTTCAATGACCGATTCGCAACCCGCTCTGACGGCAATCTGACGTCAGGACCTCAAGTGTGAAATCGGGTATACCCGCCCTGACACTTCGGAGTTCGAGACAAGCCCGGGGCGTCGACGGCTGAGGGAGCGACTGCCATGAACGGTCCTCCCGGGGGAGGGAAAAGAAATGAGCCTCCCGGAGGTAGTCGCGTCTGCTGGCCGCGCCCCACCGAGGGTGGTTTGCTGGCGGATGGATGTGGAATGCCAAGCGACTCTTGACGAACGGGCACCTACCGTCCGAGGACTTCAGCGACCTCAGTGCTGCCGGGAGTGGTCGCCGCCTCGGGCAGTGCGTCGCCTCGAGAATCGGTGCTCCGGTCCGGGTCCCAGCGGATGACGGTGGCCGTGAGGAAGCCAATAAACGGCACGGCAGCCATGGCCACGATGGCGCCCGAGGTGCCCAGCGAAGCCTGCAGCAGGGGGAACAAGAACAAGCCGCCGGCTGCACCGATGTTGCAGAAGGTGGTGGAGACGCCCATACCCAGGCCACGCAAATGGCTGGGATAGGCCAGTGCTGACAACGCCGCCCCGCCAGGGGCGGCCAGGGCCGAATGGAAGAGGATGAACAGGGACGGCAACAGGATGGACATGGCCAGGGGTGCGGTCTCCAGGGTCAAGCCGAACACCACGAGGATGACCGCGCACGCGGCGAAGCCAAGCTGGACGGCCCCGCGGATGCGCAGTCGAGCCGCCAGCCCGGCGGCGGCGAATCCGCCGACGATGCCCAGCACGTTGAAGACCGCCGCACCGAGGGTGGCCGCCGCGAAGCTCTCCCCGAACAGGGTCAGGGCGATGATCGGCAGGTACCAGCCGATGGCGTAGTACTGGCAGGCCTCCGCGACCCAGGCGACATTCGCCAGGATGGTACGACGCCGATAGGGCGCACGGAACAGCACGCCGATCTGGCCCCCTTCGCGCGCCTCTCCAGCGGTGGCCAGGGTGTCGTCGGCAGCGGTGACCTGGGCCTCGCCGGAGAAGTCGTACATCCGCTGCAGGGCCACGGTCGCTTCTGCATACCGGCCCTTGGAGGCCAGCCAGCGCGGGGACTCCACCAGCACGGCGCGCTGGGAGACCAGCAAGACCACGGCCACGACGGCACAGCTGGCCAGCAACCAGCGCCAGATCGAGGTACCCACCTGGAACTGGTAGATCACGTACGTGATTAACAGGTTGGAAGTGGTGGCCACGTACCACATGCCCTGCCAGCGGTTGAGCTTGCTCTGATGCCGGTCCGACAGGAACTCGGAGATGTAGGTCAGCAGCGCCCCGAAGTCCATCGCCCAGGCCACGCCGGCCAGCACCCGAGACACGATGAGCATCTCGAAACTGCCGGCGGTCATACCGATCACCATCGCGAGCAACGCAAGGACCTTGGCCGCCAACAAGACGTTCAGCCGGCCGAATTTGTCGGACAGGCCTCCAGCGAAGGGGCAGACAAAGATCGCCACGAACATGTACGTGCTGGTCACCAAGGAGACCTCGACGGGGCCCAACCCCAACTCCTGGGTCAGCGGATCCAACCCCGATGCCAGGGCCGCACCGGCGTAGGCCTCGAAGAACACCCCGCCCAAGCCCAGGATCCATACCCATTTCATGGCCGGGCGAGGACGGCCGATATTCAGCCCGTGGACGATGGACTGCTCGGAATCGATGGTCAGGGTGGACGTACTCATGCACTACCTCGGGTCGCGTCTTGCCCGCACCAGAGGGCTGCGGGCCGAATCCTCACCTGGAGCACCCCACACGCATGGAGGGTTGCCGGCCACGGAACCAGGGTTCATAGAGGGTGGCACTCGTGATTCGTCACAGACCATATCGGCCCAGTCGTGGGCAGTCATTGCCGGCGTCACGGGCGGTCATGCGGTAGTTGCCTCCGCGAAAGTCCGTCGGCAAGGTTAGGGAGATGACGTCGTGAGACGACGAGGTTACGCAGACATGTAGGAGAGGTGCCCGAAGAAGGAAGTCCTCGCGCGGCAGATGAGATCTCTACATACATTCGTTCTGTCCCGTACGAGTAGTCGATCGGCCCTGTCGAGACAGACGCCCCGGGAGGATTTAGTGCCGAGGAGCCTACGTTTCCTCCTCGATACGCAGGCTGCGTATCTTGCGGTACAGCGTGGTGCGGCCGATACCCAGGATCTCCGCCGCGCGGGACTTGTTCCACTCGGCGTCCCGCAAAGCGGCGACGATCGTCTCGCGCTCGGACTGCTCATAGCGGCTCAGCCGCGGACCGGCGGCTTGGCGCAGGGCCGGAGGCAGGTGCTGAACCTGGACGAGACCCGTGCGTGCCGCCGTCGGAAGTCCGGCGAGGACATCTCGAAGCTCGGCCACGTTGCCAGGCCACGTCCAGGCGAGCAGGGATTGCAGGGCGCCCGGGGAGAACCGCAGGGGGCGAGCTCCCGGGAAGAGGCCGGCGGCCACTTCCCGGATGACACCGGGAAGTTCTCCGCGCAGTTCGGCCAGGGACGGCACGGTGACCTCCACAGTGCCCTCGGTCGTGCCTGCCCCGCCGCTAACGGTGGGCACGATCGAGCCGGAGTTTTGCTCTTGGAGCTGTTCCGTGAGGAGGACCCGGGCGGTACTGCCCGCTTCGAGGGCTGTCGCGGACGACTGCTGGAGCCGGGTCCGGGATCGCCGGTCCAGAGCCTCTGCGTTGGTGACGACGACCCCGCGGCCGGCCGTCAATGCCTGCTCGACGGCAGCCCAGTCGCGGTCGGTCCCGGGCCGGGATTCGGTAGCGGCGGCGAGCCGACCGGCGTCGACAGTCAAGGGCTCCTGGCCGGTGCGTTTCCGCAACCAGGCCAGCGCCTGATGACGTTTGCCCGTGCCCGGCGCGCCGGTCAGTCTCAGCACGAGAGCACGATCGGCGGCGTTGTCCAGCGCGCGGCGCACCGTGCCATAGGGGCCCGTGACCATCTCGGGGCCGTCCGGACCCAGATCGGCCCGGCGGCTTGCCTCCGGATCGGTGCGGATGCCCTGCCCGCCCGCCGGTTCGTCGCTGGCATCGGTCATGACGCTGGCGGGAAGCGTGAGGGGTTCGGTGAACTCGAGAACGAAGAGGGGTTCCTGTGGGATCCGGCCCATCCGCCGGGCCGTGGCCACGGTGCCCAGCAGGGGCAGCTCTAGCTGGAAGGTCTCCTCCGACCAACCGTGCCGCAATAACCGGTCCCACAGCACGGCGTGGGTCTCTGTGTCCAAATGGGAGAGGGTCGGCAGATCCGTCATCACCGTCTGGGCGTTCATGACCAGGACTGGACTACGGGACGACCGGAACACCCGGTAGGTACGGGCCAGCTCCAAGTCGCGCGAGTCCGCCTGGGATACCAGCTCTTCGGCGATCTGGTTCCCGATTTGCCGGACGATGGAGACCATGAGCCCATGAGCGGAAACGGCGGGAGAGGCCAAGGCTATGGAGCCCACGATGCGCCCGGTGATGGGGTGGCGCAGCGGGGCGCCGGCGCAGGCGAGCTGGGCGAGTGCCTCATGGTAGTGCTCGGGGCCGCGGACGAACACCACGCTCCGGGCTTCAATGGGAGTGCCGAGCCCGTTGGTGCCCAGGCTTCCCTCGGAGAAGTCGAACCCCTCGACGGCGTTGGCCCGGTCCAGGCGGCGCTCATCCTGAGGGGTCACGATCCGACGGGAGACGATCCGGCCGTCCTGGTCCGCGAGCAGCAGAGACAGGTGGGAGTCCGTCAGGCTGTCCTGCCACTGGTCGAGGATCCGTCCGGCCGCCCGGAGGATTGCCGCGTCCGGATCGACCGCACCCAGCACCCGGGGCTCGGCGGTGGGGTCCACGCGCAACGAGACCGATCGGCGCCAGCTGCGCTCGATCTCCTCCGGTACCAGAGACGAGGGCACGACGAGGCCCCGCAGGCCTTGGGTGATCAACAACTCCCGGGCCTGGCGCACCTGGTCCTCACGCCGTGGCGTCATCGTCGGCACCGTTCTGAATCAAGCCGTTAGGACGATCCGTCCGCGGACGCCGCCAGCGGTGAGCTCATCCAGGGCCGTGGCCACGGACTCGGCGGACAGGGGGCGCTCCACGACCGGGATCGAGGGAAGGTCACCGCGCTGGGCTATCTTCACCAAGTCCTGCATCTGGCCCATGGTTCCCACGAAGCTGCCCTCGATGCGGATCATGCGCAGGGCCAGCGGGGCGGTCGGCAGGGTCACCTCGCCGCCGAAGAGTCCGACCTGGACCATGATGCCGGCCTTGATCAGGATTTCGAAGCCCAGGGTGGCGGTGGTGCCGTTGTTGACGAAGTCGATCACGGCGCTGGCCGGTCCGCCGATCGCCTCTCGGATCCCCGACGCCGCCTTCTCACCGGAGACGACGGTGTGCGTGGCGCCGAGCTCCCGGGCCAGGTCTAGGTTGGACTCCGAGACGTCCACGGCGCAGACGTTCTCGTGGCCGCGGTAACGGAGCACCGCGATGGCGGTCAGGCCCAACCCCCCGGCGCCGATGATGACGACGGGCTCGTCCGGGTCCAGGGGGAGGACCCGGTCCACGGCGCTGTAGGCGGTCAGTCCGGAGCAGGCCAGGGTGGCCGCCCAGCTGGGATCCAGACCCTTGATGTCCGCCAGGTACTTCTCGTCCGGGACGAGGATGTACTCGGCATAGCCGCCATGCCGGGCCACGCCGAGGTTGCATCCGGCCGCGCACCGATTGTCTCGCCCGGCCCGGCACTCACGGCATTCGCGGCAGCCGATCCAGGGGTAGACCAGCCGGCGGTCACCGGGCCGGACTCCTTTGACTCCCTCGCCGACCCCCTCGACCACGCCGACGACCTCATGGCCCATGACCATCGGGTACTCGATACCGCGGTCCTTGAGGCTCATCAGACCGCCACTGCCCAGGTCGTAGCCGCCGGCGCGGAGGTGGGTGTCCGTATGGCAGACCCCGGCGCGTTCGACACGGAGCAGGACCTCCCGACCGGTCGGGACGGGCGTGGGGAGCTCGAGGTCATGGATCGTCGGGTCGTCGGCCTGGACTGCATAGGCGTGCATGGGGGAGTCCTCATTCACTCGTTCGATGACAGGCGGATATTGGCTGTGCGCCGAGTCACATCGAATCCATCATTCCGCACCCGCTGGGCATCTCAAAATACTCAAACTGCCCTCAATTGACCCCTGATGCGGTATCAATCTCGAGTGACGCCCACTGTTTCACAATGGAACACCTGTGCCCTGCATCACACTCCTACGGTGGTTTCATGCCTCCGATGACGCCCATTCCCGGGCCGAGTCGCCCAAAGCGGCGGGCCACCAACCACGTGGCGGGCCCGCGCCCCGAACGGAAGGAAGGGACCATGACCCCCAACACGGTCACCACCACCCAGGATGCCCTGCGCGACCTCTACGCCGACTGGTCGGCCATCATGGCGGAGAACCCGCAGATGTCCATGCGGCTGTTCCGTGCGGTGTTCGATGAGTGGCACCAGCCCACCGTCGAGCCCGAGGACGTGACCTACCGCGAGGACACCGTGGGCGGGGTGCCCGGGATCTGGTGCCTGCCGGCCGGGGGCGACGCCTCCCAGGTGCTGCTGTACACCCACGGTGGCGGATTCTCCGTCGGTTCCGCCTCGAGTCACCGCAAGCTGGCCGCCCACGTGGCCAAGGCCCTGGGTGTCGTCAGCTTCGTGCTGGATTACCGCCGCGCCCCGGAGCACCCGCACCCGGCCCAGGTCGAGGACGGCGTGGCCGTCTTCGACGCGCTCCTCGAGTCGGGCATCAAGCCCGAGAACATCACCACCATCGGTGATTCCGCCGGCGGCAACTTGGCCATCGCCATCGCCCTGGCCCTGAAGGAACAGGGCAAGCCGGCGCCGGGGCAGGTCATCGCCTTCTCCCCGTGGGTGGACATGGAGAACAAGGGCGAGACCCTCCACACCAACGCCGCCACCGACGCCCTCATCACTCCCGAGTTGCTCGAGGGCATGATCGCCGGCGTGCTTGGGGGCGCGGTGGATCCGAAGACCCCGCTGGCCAACCCGCTCTACGCCGACTTCTCCGGCTTCCCCCGCCTGTACCTGACCGCCGGCAGCGTGGAGGCCCTCGTGGACAACGCGCAGCGCCTGGAAGGGCTCGCCCGCCGGGCCGGGGTGGACGTCACCCTGAACGTCGCCGAGGGCCAGCAGCACGTCTTCCCGTTCCTGGCGGGCCGCTCCGAGGTGGCCGACCAGGAGCTGTTCCGGATCGCCGACTGGTACCGCCAGGGCCGCTGAGCGGCCGGGCTTGAGTTACCGAACTTCCATCCAGCGAAGGACTTGATCATGACCTCACAGATTCATCCAGAGAGTCAGCTGCACCCCCAGACGGTGGACGCCATCGTGATCGGTGCCGGCTTCGGCGGCATCTACGCCGTGCACAAACTCGCCAATGAGCTCGGCCTGTCCGTGATCGGCTTCGACAAGGCGGACGGTCCCGGCGGGACCTGGTACTGGAACCGGTACCCGGGGGCGCTGTCGGACACCGAGAGCCACCTGTACCGTTTCTCCTTCGACAAGGAGTTGCTGCAGGAGGACACCTGGGAGCACACCTATCTGACGCAACCGGAGATCCTGTCCTATCTCGAGGGCGTGGTGGACCGCTTCAACCTGCGCCGGCACTTCCGGTTCGGTGCGCAGAACGAGGTCACCTCGGCGCACTACCTCGACAAGCCCGGCCTCTGGGAGGTCACCACGGAGGGCGGGGACGTGTTCCGCGCCAAGTACGTGGTCAACGCCATCGGCCTGCTCTCGGCGATCAACTTCCCGCAACTGCCGGGCCTGCACACCTTCCAGGGCGAGGTGTACCACACCGGCGCGTGGCCGGAGAATCACGACCTGGCCGGCAAGCGCGTGGGGGTCATCGGTTCCGGGTCCACCGGCACCCAGGTGGTCACCGCGCTCGGTCCGGTGGCCGGCCACCTGACGCACTTCATCCGCACCCCGCAGTACTCCGTGCCGGTGGGCAAACGCCCGGTGTCCGCGCAGGAGCGCGCGGAGATCAAGGCCAGGTACGACGAGATCTGGGACCAGGCCAAGAGCTCCTCCGTGGCTTTCGGCTTCGAGGAGTCCACGGTGCCGGCGATGTCCGTCTCCGAGGAGGAGCGTCATCGCGTCTTCGAGGAGGCCTGGCAGCGTGGCGGCGGCTTCCGCTTCATGTTCGGCACCTTCGGGGACATCGCCACCGACGAGCAGGCCAATGAGGCCGCTGCCGCGTTCATCCGCTCCAAGATCGGACAGATCGTCAAGGACCCCGAGAAGGCCCGCAAGTTGACCCCGCACGACCTCTACGCCCGCCGCCCACTGTGCGACGACGGCTTCTTCGAAACCTTCAACCGGGACAATGTGGACGTGGTGGCCCTCAAGGAAAATCCCATCCGCGTGATCACCGAGCACGGCGTGGTGACCGAGGACGACCAGCTGCACGAACTGGACGCCCTCGTCTTCGCCACCGGCTTCGACGCGGTGGACGGCAACTACCGGCGGATGGAGATCCGCGGCCGCAACGGGGAGCACATCAACGACCACTGGGCCGGGCAGCCGAACAGCTACCTCGGCGTGGCCACGGCGAACTTCCCGAACTGGTTCATGATCCTGGGCCCCAACGGCCCGTTTACCAACCTGCCGCCGAGCATCGAGACCCAGGTCGAGTGGATCAGCGACACGGTGAAGTACGCCGAGCAGAACGGCATCACGGCCCTCGAGCCCACGCCGGAGGCGGTGGAGCAGTGGGGCCAGACCTGCACCGAGATCGCCAACATGACCGTGTTCACCAAGGTCGACTCCTGGATCTTCGGGGCGAACATCCCGGGCAAGAAGCCCTCGGTGCTGTTCTACCTCGGCGGCCTGGGCAA
>NZ_FPCG01000026.1 GCF_900116905.1 Micrococcus terreus
GGGAGGGTGCGTGCAGTGACTGGTTTCTGGTGCTGCTGGGTGTGAGTACGGCCTCTTTGGGGGTGTGGAAAGTCTCTGGTGGTGGTGGTTCTGGTTGGTTGTTTGGCACACTGTTGGGTCCTGGGACAACAGGATCCATGCTCTGGGTGTTCACAATGAGGTTGTTGTTGTGGGTGTGTGGGGTGTGGGGTTGTTGTTGCCGGCCGTGCTGAAGCTCATGACTGTGGTTGTGGGTGGTGGTGTGGTGCGGGTTGTTGTTTGTCAACTGCATAGTGGACGCGAGCATCTTATTTGGACTGCCGCAGCTGTACATGTGATCTCCTTTGGGGGGTTGTGTGGTGTTGTGGTGGTCTGCCGAGAATGTAGTCATCTTTTGATCTGCACCCTGTGATAGGGGTGTTGGATTTTTGCTCATTATTGGGACTTGGTCTGTGTGGCTAAGTTTTCAAGGGCGCATGGTGGATGCCTTGGCAACAGGAGCCGAAGAAGGACGTGGGAATCTGCGATAAGCCTGGTGGAGTCGATAACCGGACGTTGAGACCAGGATTTCCGAATGGGGGAACCCCGCACGACTTTCAAGATCGTGTGACCGCCTGCTGAACACATAGGCAGGTTGGAGGGAACGCAGGGAAGTGAAACATCTCAGTACCTGCAGGAAGAGAAAACAAAAGTGATTCCGTGAGTAGTGGCGAGCGAAAGCGGATGGGGCCAAACCGTATGTGTGTGATACCCGGCAGGGGTTGCATGTACGGGGTTGTGGGCCTTTGCGTGATGGTTCTGCCGGACCATCGAAGTGAGGTGCGGGCGTATAGACGAACAGGTTTGGATGCCTGACCGTAGAGGGTGAGAGTCCCGTAGTTGTAATGCGTTCCGCCGCTTTGTGAATGTGCCCGAGTAGCACGGGGCCCGAGAAATCCCGTGTGAATCTGCCAGGACCACCTGGTAAGCCTGAATACTACCTGTTGACCGATAGCGGATCAGTACCGTGAGGGAATGGTGAAAAGTACCCCGGGAGGGGAGTGAAATAGTACCTGAAACCATGTGCCTACAAACCGTCGGAGCCTCCTTGTTGGGGTGACGGCGTGCCTTTTGAAGAATGAGCCTGCGAGTTAGTGATACGTGGCGAGGTTAACCCGTGTGGGGCAGCCGTAGCGAAAGCGAGTCTGAATAGGGCGATTTCAGTCGCGTGTCCTAGACCCGAAGCGGAGTGATCTACCCATGGCCAGGTTGAAGCGCGTGTAAGAGCGCGTGGAGGACCGAACCCACTTCAGTTGAAAATGGAGGGGATGAGCTGTGGGTAGGGGTGAAAGGCCAATCAAACTCCGTGATAGCTGGTTCTCCCCGAAATGCATTTAGGTGCAGCGTCACGTGTTTCTTCCCGGAGGTAGAGCTACTGGATGGCTGATGGGCCCTACAAGGTTACTGACGTCAACCAAACTCCGAATGCCGGGAAGTGAGAGCGTGGCAGTGAGAC
Source organism: Micrococcus terreus (assembly GCF_900116905.1). Lineage (GTDB taxonomy): Bacteria > Actinomycetota > Actinomycetes > Actinomycetales > Micrococcaceae > Citricoccus > Citricoccus terreus. The sequence goes on from NZ_FPCG01000026.1 coordinate 1,475, forward strand.
TGTGGGGGATAAGCTTCATAGTCGAGAGGGAAACAGCCCAGACCACCGGTTAAGGCCCCTAAGCGTGTGCTAAGTGGGAAAGGATGTGGAGTTGCTGAGACAACCAGGAGGTTGGCTTAGAAGCAGCCACCCTTGAAAGAGTGCGTAATAGCTCACTGGTCAAGTGATTCCGCGCCGACAATGTAGCGGGGCTCAAGCACACCGCCGAAACCGTGGCATTCAAGCTTTTGTTTGGATGGGTAGGGGAGCGTCGTGCACTGCGGTGAAGCCATCGAGGAATCGTATGGTGGAGTGTGCACGAGTGAGAATGCAGGCATGAGTAGCGAAAGACGGGTGAGAAACCCGTCCGCCGGATGACCAAGGGTTCCAGGGTCAAGCTAATCTGCCCTGGGTAAGTCGGGACCTAAGGCGAGGCCGACAGGCGTAGTCGATGGACAACGGGTTGATATTCCCGTACCGGCGAAGGACCGCCCCTGCTGACCTGGTGATACTAACCGCCCGAACCATCCGTGACTTGCCCCTTCGGGGGTGAGCGTGTGGTGGGGAGCGCGGGACCTGAACCAAGAAGGCAAGCGTATTAACAGGTGTGACGCAGGAAGGTAGCCGGGCCAGGCAATGGAAATGACCTGGTCCAAGGGTGTAGGACGTCCGGTTGGCAAATCCGCCGGGCATGATGTCTGAGACCTGATAGGCCCCCACTAGGTGGGGGATCCGGTGATCCTATGCTGCCAAGAAAAGCATCGAC
>NZ_FPCG01000021.1 GCF_900116905.1 Micrococcus terreus
CGCGACACCTACCTGCAGCCAGTCCTGCGTGATCGCGGCAACAAGACCGCCACGGAGCGCTGCAAAAACCCCGCCACCAAGCGAACGAAGCCACAACCCACACTCGGCGTGTCGCCCAGGGCTGACCGTCAACCCCGCGTCGTACCGGAAACGAACGTTTCACGGCCGCGCTCATGATTCCTGCTTGGTGGTGTCCTCTGAGTTCGCGTGGAGATCGGTCCAGGTCTGTCCGTCCTCGGAGATCTCCCAGGCCACCTCCGCACCTTCGGGTCCACCCCGCACTGTGGCGACCATGCCGGCCACCCCGGGCGTCGCGGACTGGTAGGCCAGGTTCACGCTCACGTCTCCGGGAATGGTTCGGGCTCGTAGCCCGGCCGGTGTGGACACTCCCAGCACCTGGCCGGTGGATGGGTCGATCACGCTGGCGCGCACGTAGGACCGGCCCTGGGCGGGGCGTTCCACGGTGGTCTCGGTGCGGATGGTGGAGGCGGCTGCGAGCCAGTCGCCCTCGTCGTAGTCGACCTCGTGTGCCCCGACCCGCTCGGAGTACGCCACGGGCTCCTTGTGTGCCCCGTTCTGGGTGCATCCGGCGTCTTTGGTCATCTGCTTCAGACGCATGATGAACCGTCCCCGGTTTGATGCCGCTTCCTTTCGAGTCTGGAAGGAAGATAGAGAGCATGCCGAAGAGGATCCCGGAGGAAACCAAGCAGCGGGCCACCCGCCTGGTGCTGGACCACCTCGATGAGTACCCCACCCTGACCGCTGCCTGTCAGTCCGTCGGCGACCGACTGGGCATCGGAAAGGAATCCCTGCGCCGCTGGGTCCGCCAGGCCCAGATCGATGCCGGGGAACGCGAAGGGATACCTTCCAGCGAGAACGAGCGGATCAAGCAGCTCGAGCGGGAGAACCGTCAGCTGCGCGAGGCCAACGCGATCCTGAAGGACGCGGCGGTTTTCTTCGCCGGGGAACTCGACCCCCGACGCCGGTGATCCTCGGGTTCATCGAGGACCAGCGGGCCCAGGGCCGCTCGGTCGGGTCGATTTGCCAGGTCCTGCGTGAGCAGGGCGTGCGGGTCGCCGAGCGGACTTACCGGGCGTGGAAACGCGCCCAACCCAGCGCCCGGGATGTGGAGGACGCGGTGATCATCGATGCGATCCTCGCCGCACGGGTGGACGCAGCTGGCGGTGCCTCACCGGAGTCGATGTACGGGCGGCGGAAGATGACCGCGCTGCTGCGGCGCCAAGGCCTGGCGGTGTCAGCGCGCCGGGTCGACCGGCTGATGCGCCAGCTGGGGATCAACGGCCTGGTGCGCGGCAAGGGCGTGCGCACCACGGTCCCGGACCGCAACGCGGCCCGGGCACCGGACCTGCTGGACCGGGACTTCACCGCCGAGGCGCCGAACCAGCGCTGGGTCGCTGACTTCACCTACACCCGAGCCTGGGCCGGATTTGTCTACGTCGCATTCGTGATCGACTGCCACTCGCGCGCGATCGTGGGCTGGCATGCCGCGACCACGAAGACGACCCCGTTGGTCACCACCGCGCTGCGAATGGGACTGTGGCGCCGGGACCGGGCCGGGCACACCGTGAAGGACGGGTTGGTCCATCACAGTGATGCCGGATCTCAATTCACGTCCGTGGCCTTCGCTGAAACACTGGCGATGGAGGGCATCGCCGCCTCGATCGGATCGATCGGCGACGCCTACGATAATGCGCTGGCCGAGTCCACGATCGGGCTGTTCAAGAACGAGGCCGTCCGGGACAGCTCCCCGTTCCGGACCGGCCCGCTGCGCACCATCGACGACGTCGAATGGGTCACGGCCGGCTGGGTCGACTGGTACAACAACCGGCGCCTGCACTCCACCCTCGGCGACATCCCACCCGAGGAGTACGAGAGCGCGTACTACGCTGACCTCACCACGCCATCACGGCCGGTGCTGGCACCCGCATAGGAGCGGCAACGAACCGGGGACGGTTCATGATCATCTGGGCCAGGTTGGGGTGCCACATCATCATCGGCCCCAGGTTCGGGGCCTGTTCCTCCCAGACCTTGTACTCCATGCACATGGCCGCGTAGAGCTCGGCGGTGATGTCGCTGTGACGGTACCAGCACACGGGCACGTCAGAGTTGGTCAGCCGGTACTCCTTGACCAGCCAGTCCACCCACCGGCGCAGCCCGTTCCAGGCATCCCACTGCTGCTCAGCCGGGATCTCCCTCCACCGGGTGCCCAACCATTCCGGGGGCCCTTCTGCAGCCAGCGCGGCCACCACGTCCTGGTCCTGGTAGGGCAACGGTGTCCCTGCCCCTTCTTCCAGCCAGTCATCATCGTCATCGGTCCAGACGCCCATGCTCTTCCCCCTTGAATTCTGCTCAGTGCTCTCGACGTCGGTACGGGCGCGGCTGACCGGCGATGAACCGGGAGAGCCGTGCGATCATCTCCTGCTCGGCCGCGCGGGCCGACCCGGGTCCGGGGTGCTGGGCCATCCACCGGTGCATCGCTTCCTCACAGATCTCGCACACCCAGATCCCCTCCCCTGCGGTGACCCGACATTCTGCCCGGTCCAGCACATCGGTCTGCAGACAGTGCCAGGCCAGCACGGAGGTGCGCTGACAGAGCTGGCAGCGCACCGGCTCGCTCTGACCGTTCTCTGCCTGGACTGGTGTGCTCACGTGATGGTCCTTCGTGCTCGTCGTTGTACTCGGATCATCCGAGCGATGATCGCCACCGAGGCCCGCCGGCGGTCCCACCCAAAGTATTCCTTGCGTGCATCCATCAACCGGTGCAGCTGCTGGTGGTGCTGTCGGCACAGGGGCATCAGGTCCTCGTCGGCTTCCTGGGCCGACCAGGTGCCGGTGGACGTCTCCTGGACCACCCCGTCGTAGCTGACGTGGTGCAGATCCAGCGTCCCGGCCTGTTCCAGTGTGACCTGACAGACCAGACAGGCCGGTTCCATCCCGCGTGCCCGGCAGTCTCGGAACCACCGCACCCGCCGGAACCCCCACTGAGCTGAGCGCAGATACCCCCGGTAGGACTCCGATCCGGTGCGGTGCAGCCCGTACCTGGTCATGGCCCTGGCTCACCGGATCGGGGCGGCCGCCAGCGCATCCACCCGTGCGTCGGCCTTGTCAGTGGCCGATGGAGTCGAGGCCAGGGTCTGCGCTCCCCCGGTCAGCTCGGCCGCCAAGGCCTTGCTGTACCGGGCCGCGGCTTCCTTGATCGCCTTGCCGTCCTTGCGGTCCACCCACTTGGTCATCTTCATCAAGATGGGCCGTCCGTTGCGGTTCAGCAGCAGCCCCCACCCGAAGGGCAGCCGCCGCAGCTCCGAGACCGTCAGGACCTCAGTGTCGTGAAGCTGGTCCGAACTGGAGTGCCCATCGCGCTGGTGAGAGCGGGAGGTCCGCACGATCTGGCGGGTGCCGGCCAGCCGGGCGAACAGCTCCAGGTCCTGGACGTTGGAGGCACCACCGAGCTGGATCTTCACCGTGGCCGCATCGAACAGGGCTGTGGCCTGCTGCTCGCCCCACTCATTGCGGGCTTGGGCCAGGGACTGGAACACGGCGAAGGGACTGATCCCCACACCACCACCATCGGCCATCAGCTGGGTCAGACCCGGCCATGCCCCGGAGATGTTGGCGATCTCATCCAGCACCAGGGACAGCGGCGGGTCCAGGCGGTTGCCTGGCTTCTTGGCCGCCAGCTCACGGGCACGTTCGGTGATCGCATCCATCATGGCGATCAGGAACGGCCCGGCCGAGGATCCACCGGTCTTGGTGCCCACGATGTACAGGGTCCCGTTCTCGTTCAGGAACTTGTCGATGTCCAGGGTCTCTTCCACGTTGGTGGGCTTGAGCACGTCCCTGACCTCCGGGACCGACAGGCCCTTGACCGCTCCCTCGACGCCGAACCACTTGGACTGCAGCAGCTTCGGGTCACCGTCGATGATCCCCTGCAGCACCAGGTTCCAGTTCATGGCCGCCGCGGGGTGCTCGGAGAGGATCTTCACCGCTTCCTTGGCCTCGGAGGGGTTGTTGCCCCACCGCATCAGATCATCCACCGTGCGCCCACCCAGGGCTGCAGCGTGCAGCAGGGACTCCATGATCGTCACTGCCGGTGCCTGCCATTCCTGGTTGGCCGAGGACGATCCCAGCCCGGAGGCACCGATCAGGGAGGTCGCACGCTGGTTGGCGACTCGGGGCACCTCGCACCCAGTGATCGGGGACCACTTCAACGTGGTGGGCTGACCGGTCAGCCCCTGCGGGTCGAACAGGGCCACCGGGCCCTTGGCTGCGCGCAGCTCACTGGTGGCCCCCAGGTTGTCTGCTCGTGAGCTGGTGGTGATCACCGGACCCGGAGCATCCAGGATCGCCCCGATCAGCAGGTGCAGGCCCTTACCCGAACGGGGCGGCCCGATCAGCACCACCGATTCCTCCAGGGTGGTGTGCACGGGCACCCCCTCGGCCACACCCAAGTGCAGGGAGACGTCCGTGGTGGTGGGCTTCTTCACCGAGGGCCGGATCTTCTTGCCCAGAGACCTGGCGTGTCCGGGCCCGACCATCTTGCGGATCTCCGGGCGACGGGCGATGCCCTCGCGGTAGCGGATGTCCTTGATCAAAGCCGCGTCAGACTGCTTCCAGCGCGACCAGGCGTAGGCGCCGGCCCCGACCAGCACCCCCAGGCCCACCAGCAGTGCGATCAGCGCGGTCAGGCTTATCCACATCGGTGCGGTGCACCCACCAGAGGACCCGAACACTGCCGGGTCCGCGGTGACGAAGAAGCTCAACGGGTCGAACATCGTCTCCGGAGCCGGCGCGGACCCACAGGCCAAGGCGTTGACCCGGTTGCCCACCACCACGAAGAGCCCATACAGGCCGATCACTCCCAGTCCCAGGGCCGGCACGACCCACTCGCGGTACCCCGTTGCCTGGTCCCCTGCTGCTCTGAGGAGGCTCATGCGATCATGTCCATTCTCGCGTCGGTGTCGAACAGAGGAATCTCTGCCCGGGTCAGATCGTTCTTGACCTCGAACGAAGAGTTGCCCAGCCTCCACAGCCCGGTCCCTTTGGGCAGGGTCTTGATCAGTGCTCGTTCCCGGTCCGAGAGCTCCATCTCATCCGTGGTGATCCGCAGGGCGGAGGCATCCTGGCGGTAGATCACCTTCACATCGGCATCGGCCAGCAGGGACTTGGCCATCGCAGCCATCTTCGATCCCTGGTCTCCTGCCATGTCCAGGTCCGAGACCTTGTGCATGATCAGGATGTTGAAGATGCCGTAGGCCCTGGCCAGTTTCCATGCCTCGACCATCCGGCGCAGGTCCGCCTCGGAAGAGATGTTGTCCCATCCCTCTTCGTAGATCACCAGGCGCTGACCACCATCAGAGGTGGTGACCATCGCCTCGGTCCAGGCTCCCGCGCAGGCGTTGACCACGCGCGCGGCCTCGGGACTGGCACCGTTCAGCGAGGAGGTGTCGATCGACACGGCCGGGGCATCCCGGTCGAAGTCCACCGTGGAGGGTCCATCGAACATGCCCGCCAGGTCACCGGAGACGATCCGCTGCAGGGTCATCCACATCACCGACGCGGCCTCGGAGGCGTACTGGTCCTCCTCCTTACGCATCTGATCCAGGCCCACCAGAACGTCCGGGATCACCACCACCCGGTGCTGGCTCTCCGCTGCACCCTCGGCCCTGTCCAGGGCCGCTGAGAGCACGTAGTGCTCGGCTGGTTCCAGGTCCCGGCCCGTGAGGATCTTGGCCAGGGTGACCAGGATCGCCATGCGCCTGGTGCGCACCATCATCGCCCACCCCTGATCCATCAGCGGCTTGCCGTCGGTGTCCAGGCCCGGGCGGGTGCCCGGATCCAACGGGTTCAGACGGGTGCCCATCCCAGGACCGATCTGAATGACCGAACCACCCAAGGCCCGCACCACGATGGTCCACTCTCCCTTCTTGTCCGAGGCCACCGAGAGCTTGCGTCCGGCCAGCACCGAACGGATGGCGAAAGACTTGGCCAGCGAAGACTTGCCGGTGCCGACCTGGCCGAAGAACATCGCGGACATTCCCGAGATCACCCCCTGCCGGTACAGGGACCACGGGTCGAAGCAGAACGCTCCCCCACCATGCAGATCCCGGCCCAGGTAGATCCCCTCCGCCCCCAGCGAAGGCCCGGCCACGAAGGGGTAGCCGGTGGCGGCCGCATGCGCGGTGGTGTCCACCCCGGTGATCTTCAACGTCTTCAGCCCGTGCAGGGACTTCGCCCGGCGCTCCCCACCCGGCCCGAAGCTGCGGGGAGGGAAGGCCAGTTCGTCCTCACCGCGATTCTGTCCTGCTCGCACGGCGGCCAGGGCCTGGGCCCGTGCCCGGCGCACCTGCCGCCGGTGTGACTTCTTGGCCCGACCGCGCTCCATAGTCTCGGGAACGAAATCGAATAGCTCAACCTGATTCTGGTTCCTGCCAGCCTTCTTCATGCCTTCTCCACCCATCCGAACGGCAGGGCCGCTGCCAGCAGCCCCGAGTCCTGCTCCAGGTAGAGCTTGCGCAGCTCCACACTGGCCGTGACCGCCTTGGCCAGCAGGTCACCACAGTTGGCCTCCAGCTCCATCTCATCGCGGCCGGTAACCGTGACCAGCACGCTCATCCACAACGCCGCGTGTCCATCGACCAGCTCAGCCTCGGCTCGCTCGATGTCCTCCCACTCCCGCTCGTGTTCCATCGAGGGCTGACGATCCAGCTTCTTCAGCAGCCGGTCCGAGGTGGTCCAGTCCGCCTTGCGCCGCTGCAGCTTGCGCAGCGCAGCTCGCCCGTCTGTGGGCTGATAGATCGTGGTCACTGTGTGCCGGAAGTCTCCGGCGAAGACCAGTGCATCCAGGAACCCCAGACGCGCCTGAGACTGGGGGTATTCCGAGACCTTGTAGGTCCGGTGCAGGAACCCATCGGTGCGCACGTGGTCGCTGAAGACCTCCATGGCGACCGGCCCACCAGAGGAGGGGCTGACCCCCACCCAGTCACCGGACCGCTCGGAGATCTGCACGGTGGAGTCCGGATCGAACGCCGAGCGGGACAGTGCCGCCAATGAGCGTGGAGAGTGCCAGGCCACCACGGAGGTGCCCGATGCAGGCAGCGCGCCTTCGATAGTGGTCATCACCTGCAGGGCAACATCCATGAACGCCGGCAGGCCACCACCCTGGGCCTTGATACGTCGAGAGAGCACCTCACGGCTGAGCACCAGTGTCATCCACATCTCATGGACCGGGGTGTCCTGGGCCTCGGCCATCAGTTCCTCGAAGCTGGCATGGAGGAACGGCTCAAGGCTCGCACCTGCCACACCACCAGCAGCCACCACAGCCTGGCCCTTGACCTCGTAGAACTCCTTCACCCGGGCACCGGAGATCAGCGTGGTCTGATCCGAGCACTGGACCCGGGCCACACCGGGAAGCCTCACGGCCGCCGAGATCCCATCGCGCCAGTGCGTGGTGCGGTCCTCCTGGGTGTCGAAGGACTCCAGATCAAAGCCCTTGGAGGTCATGACCTTCGCGCAGACGATGCCCTCGCCCTTGCGCGGGTCGAACACGAAGGCAGCCCCGTTGGGCAGGGTGTACACCTTCAGCTCGTTGGCCTCCCCGGGCAGACGGAACCGGGCACCAGGGCCCGGGACGATCCGGCCCTTTTCATCTCGGCCGTTGCCTTGCACCGAAGCGCCCAACACCGGTGCCGAGGGCTCGGGTTGGCCAGCGTAGAGTTCATCGGCTGCCTCACGCTGGACGAAGACCAGCTGGGACTGGGCGCCCCGAACCCCATACCGGATGTACCGCCAGGCCCACTCCACCGGTGCCCGCCCGGCGATCTTAGGAATGGCCAGGCCGGCGAAGATCACCAGGATCACGATGCCGGTGATGAACCCGGCCGGGAAGCCTCCCAGCATGATCGAGAGCAGGGCCATGCCTGCCCCGATCCCAGCGGTGATCGTCTGGACCAGGTTCAGGCCCAGGACCACCCCGGTGGTCCTCTCACGCGGGAACCTGGTGCCGTCCCACGGCGATGCGATCTCACTCATGTCCATACCCTTCAAAGTCATTCACTGGTGGTGCACTGCTCAGTTGCCCGGGGAGCGCAGGCCCGGGCTGCGCGTGGGCGGAGCCTGCGCTCGACGCGCTGCCCCACCGCCCCCTGGAGACACAGGCCCTCGTGGGCCAGATGAACCGCCCCGGCTGCTCAGTGCTCGCCCGATTCCACGGCCTGCACGCCCCGCAACTCGGGTGGTGCCTTGTGCAGCCGAGCGCGAGGAGTTGAACACGCGCTGACCACCCATCACGGCCTGACGTTCGATGTTGTCGGTGGCCCCGCCGGTGACGAAGGAGACCATCGAGAGCAGAGCCAGGGGCATGGCCGCTGCCATCAGGATCAGAATGATCCCGGCCGCCAGCTGGACCCAGGATGATCCCACCGAGGCAGCGATCATCCCGATCTTCATGATCACGGCGGCCACCGGCTTGGCCACGATCAATCCGATCAGTATCGAGACCCAGCGTGAACCCACCGCCCGTGCCGGCTCCAGGGCCAGGCTGAAGATGGCCACTGGGCCAAAGACGGTGAGCACAATCACGGCCACCAGGCGGAACATCATCATCAGCAGCAGCACCAGGCAGACCAGGAAGATGATCAGGGCCACCAAGAAAGGCATGATGAACTTTCCCGGGTCCCCTCCTTCCGCGGCCATGGCCCACTGCTCGTAGTTCTCATCCACGAGCACGTCCCCGGTGGCCGGGTCATAGGCCAAGCCGAACAGGTTCAGCAAGGCCCCCAGCGCGTCGGCTTCCCCGTTGTTGGCCCCGATGCTCAGGATCCACATCGTCAGCCGGTCTACCGCGGCCAGAACGACCCAGATGATGCCAGTGACCACATAGATCGCCGGCACCGCGACCACGGACACGACCAGGGCCCGCACCATCCCAGCCGTGGATCCACGGAACACCGAGAGCACTACCTGCAGGACCACGAACATCATCAGCAGCGGGATCATCGCGATCACCACCACATTGAGCATCCCGGGGTGATCCACCGTAGAGACCACCGACCCATCCACGCGGGTAACGACCTGGCCACCGACCACGGTGATCCACCACTCCGAGGTCATCGACCCGGCGCTGAAAGAATCACGGATCAGAGCCCACGAGGACTGGGCGAACCCCAGAATGCCCTCGTGCAAGATCTTCGCGAAGTCCATGCTCCCCCTCCTCTCTGGCTACCGTGCTGGCTCAGAAGAGCTGGATGCCGCCGGCCCACGCGATGGCCCCGGAGATGCCGCCGACGATGGCCGCCCCCAGCAGGATCCACAGCAGTGTCGACAGCGAGGCCTCCTGGGTCCGACCGGAACCGGAGACCTTGCCCGCGATCCAGACGATCACGGCGATCACTCCGAAGATCGCCAGGGCCACAATGACGGATCCCAGGATCCATCCACCGACCTGGCGAAGTGCATCCATCCACGGTGCAGACATATCCGGCTTGATCCCGGGGTTGACTCCTGTTGAAACTGTGGCCAGCATCAGCTCGGTCTTGATAGCAGAGAACATCCTGTTTCCTTTCCTCATCCCCGCCTGGCGGGGTCCCTCCACGCCCACGCCGGGCACAGAAACCTATTCACGACGCGGAGCAGTCCCCGCCGACCTTGAACTTCTTCACTTCCTTGGACGGACCACCCACTGCGTTGGCCTGCAGTCCGGTACGAACCTCGACCTCAGTGCACGCTGCAGCTACTTGGTTCTCGGCAGAACAGTCCGGACCCGTGGGCTGCCACTTGACGGATTCGATGGCCACGTCCCCTCCGCTGCCATCCCAGTCGCCGCGACTGCGTAGATCCACATCCCCGGCCAGCGTGCGCACCAGCGCAGCTCGCTGGTCGTTGGGGATCTTGGGGTCCTCCTTGTCGAAGTCACGCACGGCCTTCTCCACACACGTGGTCCTCGGAGCCTTCTTATCGATCACGACGTCCTGCTGACGGGCCGCCTCGGGCATCAGCTCCCCGGTACCAATCTCCGAGCCGAACTTGATCGCCCCGGCGGCACCGGAGAGCACCACGGCCCCGACCAGGGCCAGCACGAACGCACGCAGCCCCTTAGCGGCACCGTTAGGCACCTTCCCGGCCTTGCTGCCCAGCCACAGGGCCACACCGATGATGGCCCCGATGGTCACGGCCACAATCGCGGTACCCAGGAACATCCCTGCCAGGGAGTTCAGTCCTGCCGGTCCTTCAAGCCCACTGGGGGAGATTCCATCGAGCATTGGTGTGCCCTTCAGCTGGTGGTGTTGGTGAACGTTCGCTGCCAGTTCGTCCTCAACCACCCAAGGTGTGTGTCGCGTCCTCCCCCTCTAACGCAGAAAGGGGGACCCACCCTCACGGGTGGATCCCCCACAGACCAGTCCTCGGTCTAGGGCGTGTCTCCCTTATCTGTGGTGAGGCTCGGGGCAGGCTGGTCGGGTGAGATCAACGGGATCGCGGTATCGGGTGTTCACGGACGAGCAGTGGGCGCGGATCGAGCCGTTGTTGCCCTCGAATCAGGGCCGGCGCGGGCACCCGTTCGGGGAGCACCGGCGGGTGGTCGAGGGCATCGCGTTCCGGTACCGGACCGCGATCCCGTGGCGGGACCTGCCCCGGGAGCAGTTCGGGCCGTGGCAGACGGTGTGGAAACGCCACCGCCGCTACGCCGCGGACGGCACCTGGGACCGAGTCCTGACCCAGGTGCTGGCCCAGGCCGATGCGGCCGGGATGATCGACTGGGCCGTCTCGGTCGATGCCACCATCGCCCGAGCCCATCAGCACGCCACGAACACGACCCGCCCGGACCAGGACACAGGGGGCCGGGGCGAATCAGAAGAAACTGCCGCTGACCGAGGTTGAACCGCCTGGTCACGGCATCGGGCGCTCCCGCGGTGGACTGACCACTAAGATCCACCACGCCGTCGATGGCCGGGGCCGGCCGCTGGC
>NZ_FPCG01000022.1 GCF_900116905.1 Micrococcus terreus
CGCTGACCACTTCAACTCCCGGCGCAGTGCTTCGATCCTGGCCACCACGGCGGCCTCGGTGGTGGTGGGAGATTCCCAGGGGGTGCTGGGTCGATCGGCCAGCCCGGGCTCTGCTTGGTCCAGGAAGCGGGTCACCCATTTCTTCACCGTGTCCCAACTGACGCGGAACTCACGGGCCACGTGGGCGATCGGGGCCCCGTCGATCAGATGACGATCCACCATCTGAGCACGCCCGGTCGGGGTCAGCGCAGAGTTGGGGTGCACAGCGGTAGCCTGGGCCATGAACGGGCTCCTTCTTCAGGTTCACAGGTTGGTGGTTTCGCAATTCCCATCCTGCGACCAGGAGCCCGTTCGCTATCTCACCGACCCGCCCCCTCCGAGAACCTCATGACCCACAACAGATGACTACGACACTGGACGTTGTGAGTCCGAAGAAGCACCAGAACGATGACCGCTCCGCGGAGGCCGCTGCGGCGGCCGAGCTGGTCCGACTGGCCAAGGAGCAGGGCCTTGCCCTGACCGGGCCGGATGGGCTGTTGAAACTGTTCACGAAGAACGTGCTCGAGACCGCGTTGAACGAGGAGCTGACCGAGCACCTCGGCCATGAGAAGAACCGTGCCGATCCCGGCCGCGGATCTGGGAACATCCGCAACGGCACGAGACCGAAGACGGTGCTGACCGAAGCGACTGGTCAGGTCACGATCGAGGTCCCGCGGGACCGGGACGGGTCGTTCGAGCCGCAGATCGTGAAGAAGCGGCAACGCCGGCTGAACGGAGTCGAGGAGATCGTGTTGTCGCTGTATGCGAACGGATTGACCACGGGTGAGATCAGCGCTCACTTCGCGCAGATCTACGGCGCCTCGGTCAGCAAGGAGACGATCTCGAGGATCACCGACAAGGTCATCGAGGAGATGAACGACTGGTCCGCGAGGCCTCTGGACGAGGTGTACGCGGCGATCTTCATCGACGCGATCGTGGTGAAGATCCGTGACGGGCAGGTCGCGAACCGGCCCATCTACGCAGCGATCGGGGTGAGCCTGGCCGGGGAGAAGGATGTCCTCGGGCTGTGGGTCGGGACCGGCGCTGAGGGGGCGAAGTTTTGGATGAGCGTCCTCACGGACATCAAGAACCGCGGCGTCACGGACACGTTCTTCCTCGTCTGCGACGGACTCAAGGGACTGCCCGAGGTTGTGGCCAACGTTTGCCCGCGGACGACGGTGCAGACGTGCATCCTGCACCTGATTCGCAACACGTTCAAGCTCGCCTCGAAGAAAGACTGGGACGCGCTCAAACGCGACGTGAAGCCGATCTATACCGCCCCGAGCCCGAACGCCGCGCGGGCAGCGCTGGAGGACCTCGACGAGAAGTGGGGGAAGCGCTATGGCGCGATCACCCGGCTGTGGGAATCGGCGTGGGAGGAGTTCATCCCATTCCTGGACTACGACCTTGAGATCCGGAAGGTGATCTGCTCTACGAACGCCATCGAATCGCTCAACGCCCGCTACCGGCGCGCAGTACGGGCGCGGGGACATTTCCCGACCGAGCAGGCGGCGCTGAAGTGCCTGTATCCTGTCACCCGTAGCCTCGACCCGACCGGTCGGGGCCGCACTCGATGGACGATGCGGTGGAAGCCCGCCCTCAACGCATTCGCCATCACCTTCGCCGACCGCTGGCCGGCCGCGGAGACCTACTAAATGAAAATCGCCGGAAACACCGTTACTGAGATAGTCCCGTTCGATTCCGATCGCGGAGGATGCCTGGACCGGCCGCAACACCGGCGAAACACGCACGTGCGATGGTGGACTCGCATCTGCCACAGCACGAAGAATGAGGTTCGAGTGAATGTCACGCCGTCGGAGACGGAGAAGCTGCTGCTCGCGGTCGCGGGAATGATTGCGCGGGATCGGCGAGAGCGTGGGGTGCTGCTGAATTACCCCGAAACGGTTGCGCTGCTGTCGATGTGGGTCATTGAGCGTGCCCGCGAGGGCGCCGACGTTGAGTCGCTCATGGCCGACGGCCGCACGGTGCTCTCGCGGGATGAGGTCATGCCGGGTGTGGCCGAGATGCTTGCGGACGTGCAGGTCGAGGCCACCTTCCCCGACGGGCGCAAGCTCGTCACGATCCACCACCCGATCGCGTAGGAGACGTCATGACAGGGAACGACTCTGAGGGGCCGGGGGCGGTGCGCGTGCGTCCGGGGACGATCGAGTTGAACGCGGACCGCTCCTCGGGCGAGCGCATCTCGCTGGTTATCGTGAACACGGGAGACCGTCCGGTGCAGATCGGCTCGCATATTCATCTGCCCGACGTGAACCCGGCGCTCGACTTCGACCGTGCCGCGGCCGCGGGTTTCCGCCTCGACATCCCGTCCGGCACGTCCGCGCGGTTCGAGCCGGGCGCGTCGCGCGAGCTCGGCGCGGTCGCTCTGCGGGGCCGGTGCGCCGTGCCCGGCATCCGTCTGAACGGGGAGGCGACCTGATGGTGCTCATCGACCGCCGGCGGTACGCCGCCCTTTACGGACCCACCGTCGGCGACCAGGTGCGCCTGGGCGACACCGACCTGTGGATCGAGATCGAGCAAGACCTCACCGTCGGCGGCGAGGAGGCGGTGTTCGGTGGCGGCAAGTCCATCCGCGAGTCGATGGCGCAGGGCACCACCACCCGCGCTGAAGGCGCACTCGACTCAGTGATCACGAACGCGATCGTGCTGGACTGGTGGGGCATCGTCCGCGCCGACGTCGGCATCCGCGACGGACGGATCGTGGCGCTCGGACGGTCCGGCAACGCGGACATCGCCGACGGCGTGCATCCGGATCTCTCGATCGGCCCGTCGACCGATGTCATCTCGGGGGAGGGCCGCATCCTCACCGCCGGGGGCTTCGACTCCCACGTCCACCTGCTGTCGCCGTCGCAGCTGCACGAAGCGCTCGCGACGGGCATCACCACCGTGGCGGGCGGCGGCACCGGCCCCTCCGAGGGTAGTAAGGCGACCACTGTGACACCCGGTGCGTGGCACCTCGCGGCGATGCACCGCGCCCTCGACGCAATTCCGGTCAACGTGCTGCTGCTCGGCAAGGGCAACACTGTGTCCGCCGAAGGTCTGCGTGAGCAGGCGATGGCGGGGGCTGCCGGCTACAAGGTGCACGAAGACTGGGGCTCCACACCCGCCGCGATCGACGCGTCGCTGCGCGCCGCCGACGACTACGGCCTGCAGGTCGCGCTGCACTCCGACTCGCTCAATGAGGTCGGCTTCGTCGACTCGACCGTGCGCGCGATCGCGGGACGGTCCATCCACGCCTTCCACGTAGAAGGCGCGGGCGGCGGACACGCCCCCGACATCCTGACGACCGCCGCTCTGCCGCACGTGCTCCCCGGATCGACGAACCCCACCCTCCCGCACACCGTGAACACCGTCGCCGAGCACATCGACATGCTCATGGTGTGCCACCATCTCAACCCCTCGGTTCCCGAGGACCTTGCCTTCGCGGAGTCCCGCATCCGTGCGACGACGATCGCCGCCGAGGACGTGCTGCACGACATGGGCGCGATCTCGATGACGTCGTCAGATGCGCAGGCAATGGGCCGCATCGGCGAGGTGGTCACCCGCACGTGGCAGGTCGCGCACGTCATGAAGCACCGGCTCGGTGACCTGGGGGAGACCCTTCCGGCCGACAACGAGCGCGCGCGCCGGTACGTCGCGAAGTACACGATCAATCCGGCGATCGCGCACGGCGTCGACGCGCACATCGGGTCGATCGAGGTCGGCAAGCTCGCCGACCTGGTCCTGTGGGAGCCGAAGCTGTTCGGCGTGCGCCCCGCGGTCGTTCTCAAGGGCGGCGCCATCGCGTGGGCTGCGCTGGGCGATCCCAACGCGTCGATCCCCACCCCGCAGCCGGTACTCATGCGGCCCGCGTTCGGCGACGCGCTCGGTGCGCGGCTGTCGTACTCTTTCGTATCGCCGCACGCGCTGGCCGACGGGCTGGAGGCGCGCCTGGGTCTCTCGCGGGAGCTGCTGTCGCTGGCGCCGACCCGCGACGTGGGGAAGGCGCAGATGCGCAACAACGACGCGATGCCGGTCATCGACATCCGGCCCGACACCTTTCAGATCTCCATCGACGGCGTGCCGGTCACGCCTGCGCCCGCCGCCGAGCTACCGCTGGCGCAGCTGTACAACCTGTTCTGAGCCGCCCGTGACGCTCCGCCTGCCCGACTCCGGCACCCTCGCACTCCTGCTCGCGGACTCGCGGCTGCCCTCCGGCGGCCACGTCACCTCCAACGGGCTGGAGTCGGCCCTGCGTGCCGGGATGCCGCCGGCCTGTGCGCGCGAGTACATGCTGACCCGCATGGAAACGATGGTGCCGGTCGAAGCGGGAACCGCGGTCGTGGCCAGGCACGCTCTCGCCGCCGGTGGCGACGCCGACTCGGGCGCTGCGCTGGCCGCCGTCGACTCCGAGTGGGCGGCTCGAACGCCGAGCGCGGCGCAGCGGGACATCGCGCGCGCGCTCGGGGCCGGCCTCGCGCGGCTCGCGCGGACGCTGTGGCCGCGGTCGCCGATCGCACGGATCGGCGCGCCGCTCAGCAGGGCGACGGTGATAGGCGCGATCGCCGCGACGACCGGCATGCGCGCCGGCGACCTGGTGCGGGTCGTGGCCTACGACGATGCACAGGCCGTCGCCGCGGCACTGCTCAAGCTCGAGCCGCTCGACCCCGCGATCCCCGTCGGCTGGGTGCTCGACGCATGCGCCCACCTCGAACCCCGCGTCGACGCACTCGCCGCACTGACCCGTCCGCACGCGATCCCCGCGTCGGGCGCCCCCCAGATCGAGATGTGGGCCGAGGCCCACCCGACACTTCCCAGGAGGCTCTTCCGTGCCTGAGACCATCCGCTCCCTCCGCCTCGGCGTCGCCGGACCCGTCGGCACCGGCAAGTCGTCGCTCATCGCGACGATCTGCCGTGCGCTGGCAGACGACCTACGCATCGGCGTCATCACCAATGACATCTACACCGACGAGGACGCCCGCTTTCTGCGGTCGGCGGGCGTGCTCGACCCGGAGCGCATCCGCGCGGTCGAGACCGGCGCGTGCCCGCACACCGCGATCCGCGACGACATCACGGCCAACCTGCTCGCCGTCGAAGACCTCGAGCGCGACTTCGCACCGCTGGACCTCGTGCTCGTCGAGTCAGGCGGTGACAATCTCACCGCCACGTTCTCACCCGCGCTCATCGACGCGCAGCTGTTCGTGCTCGACGTCGCCGGCGGCGGCGATGTCGCACGCAAGGGCGGTCCCGGCATCGCCCGCGCCGACCTTCTCATCGTCAACAAGACCGACCTCGCGCCGTACGTCGGCGTCGACGTGCCCCAAATGGTCGCGGACGCCGTCGAGGCCCGGGACGGTGCGCCCGTGCTCGCTCTGTCGCGAACGGATGCCGCATCCGTCGCCGAACTGCGCACGTGGCTGCTCGACATGCTGGCCCATCACCGGGCCGGTACGCACGTGCCGCAGGACCCGGGTCCGATGGCTCCGCACTTCCACGCGGATGAAGACGGCGGGTACGTGCACAGCCACGACCACGACCAGGATCACGAACACACGCACGCGGGCACGCCCGCGACGGCTTGAGCGTCGTGCACATCGCGGTCGAAACCCGGAACGGCCGCGCGCACGTCGACCTGCGCGCCGGCCTGCTCGTGCCGCGGCTCGTGACAGCGGGCGAGGATTTGGCATCCGTTGCCGTCATCGCCGGCGGCGCACTGCTCCTCGACGGCGACCACGTCGAGGTACGCGTGCGCGTGGCATCGGGCTGCCTGCTCGAGATCGAAGACATCGGCGGCACCGTCGCGTACGGCAGCACTGGCACGCCGTCTTCCTGGACGGTCGACATCGACGTGGCCGAAGGCGGATGCCTCATCTGGCACACGCTGCCGTTCGTCGTCGCCGACGCCGCCGATGTCACCCGCACCACCACGATCCGTCTCGGCCGCGGCGCCGTCGCCCTGGTGCGCGAGACGCTCGTGCTCGGCCGTACCGGTGAGCGCGGCGGCCGGCTGCGAGCCTGCACCGACGTCACCGGCACGGGCGGGCCACTATTGCGCGAGGAGCTGGTGCTGGACGGCGCCGCGCGCCGCATCGGCGTCCTCGGCGACGCCCGCGTCCTCGACTCGGCGATGAGTTTCGGTCGGCGCAGGAACGCAGCATCCGGTGCACTGCAGCTCGACAGGCCCGGCACGATCGTGCGCGCACTCGGTGCTCACACCCATGCCGCGACCGTCGAGGAGGCCTGGCACGGGTGGGCCGCGGACGACCTCGGCAGGCCTCGTGGCGACGCGCTTAGATCCCCCGGTCCGGACGGCCCCAACCGGGATCGACCCGGTATGGCGGCAAGGTCACAGCGAGGAGGTGGACCGGCGACGCGCGCTTCCTAGTTGTAGGAGGCCATGACGTTATTGAGGGTGCGGGGTGCGCGTGAGGCTGGGGGCTGGTGGCCGCAGGCGGTATGGGGTCGATGATAGTTGTAGTGGTTGATCCAGATCTGCAGGGCCTGACGGCGTTGGTGTTCTGAGTCGTAGGGCCGGGCGTAGAGCACCTCGTCGACCATGAGCCGGTTGTAGCGTTCGACTTTGCCGTTATGCCGGGGCGTGTACGGGCGGATCCGCCGGTGCCGGCTGCCACAGCCGGTGATCGCGGTGGTGAAGTCCTTGGCCCGGTAGTTGTTCCCGTTATCGGTGATCACCTTCTCGATTCGAATCCCGTGAGCGGCAAAGAAGGCCCTGGCCCGGTACCAGAACCCGATCGTGGTGGTGGCTCGTTCATCCTCCAACGCCTCGGTATAGGCCAGACGGGTGTGCCCATCCACGGCTGAGTGCAGATAGGTGTACCCCACCCGGGCGCCCGCCCCGCGTTTGGTCCTCCTCGCGTGGTGGCTGCCTCGCCCGTGGGCTCTCCACCCTCCACCGTCAGGGATTCTGCCGATCTTCTTCACATCGATGTGGACCATGTGCCCCGGGCGCTTGGCCACGATCCGCCCCGGGGCCGCCGTAGCGTCTTGGTCTGGGTCTTGGTCTTCTCCGCGGAGGGTGTCTCCGGTTGGGGTGAGGTAGCGCAGGCGGCTGATCCCTAGCCGGTGCAGCCACCGGCCTACCGTGCGGGCACTGATCTGAACCGGGTCGTGGACTTGCCCGGTGGCCAGCGCATGGTGCTCGGGCAGGGGGTCTACGCCGCCGGTGGACAGGTGGTGATGGAT
>NZ_FPCG01000016.1 GCF_900116905.1 Micrococcus terreus
CACCACCACCCAGGATGCCCTGCGCGACCTCTACGCCGACTGGTCGGCCATCATGGCGGAGAACCCGCAGATGTCCATGCGGCTGTTCCGTGCGGTGTTCGATGAGTGGCACCAGCCCACCGTCGAGCCCGAGGACGTGACCTACCGCGAGGACACCGTGGGCGGGGTGCCCGGGATCTGGTGCCTGCCGGCCGGGGGCGACGCCTCCCAGGTGCTGCTGTACACCCACGGTGGCGGATTCTCCGTCGGTTCCGCCTCGAGTCACCGCAAGCTGGCCGCCCACGTGGCCAAGGCCCTGGGTGTCGTCAGCTTCGTGCTGGATTACCGCCGCGCCCCGGAGCACCCGCACCCGGCCCAGGTCGAGGACGGCGTGGCCGTCTTCGACGCGCTCCTCGAGTCGGGCATCAAGCCCGAGAACATCACCACCATCGGTGATTCCGCCGGCGGCAACTTGGCCATCGCCATCGCCCTGGCCCTGAAGGAACAGGGCAAGCCGGCGCCGGGGCAGGTCATCGCCTTCTCCCCGTGGGTGGACATGGAGAACAAGGGCGAGACCCTCCACACCAACGCCGCCACCGACGCCCTCATCACTCCCGAGTTGCTCGAGGGCATGATCGCCGGCGTGCTTGGGGGCGCGGTGGATCCGAAGACCCCGCTGGCCAACCCGCTCTACGCCGACTTCTCCGGCTTCCCCCGCCTGTACCTGACCGCCGGCAGCGTGGAGGCCCTCGTGGACAACGCGCAGCGCCTGGAAGGGCTCGCCCGCCGGGCCGGGGTGGACGTCACCCTGAACGTCGCCGAGGGCCAGCAGCACGTCTTCCCGTTCCTGGCGGGCCGCTCCGAGGTGGCCGACCAGGAGCTGTTCCGGATCGCCGACTGGTACCGCCAGGGCCGCTGAGCGGCCGGGCTTGAGTTACCGAACTTCCATCCAGCGAAGGACTTGATCATGACCTCACAGATTCATCCAGAGAGTCAGCTGCACCCCCAGACGGTGGACGCCATCGTGATCGGTGCCGGCTTCGGCGGCATCTACGCCGTGCACAAACTCGCCAATGAGCTCGGCCTGTCCGTGATCGGCTTCGACAAGGCGGACGGTCCCGGCGGGACCTGGTACTGGAACCGGTACCCGGGGGCGCTGTCGGACACCGAGAGCCACCTGTACCGTTTCTCCTTCGACAAGGAGTTGCTGCAGGAGGACACCTGGGAGCACACCTATCTGACGCAACCGGAGATCCTGTCCTATCTCGAGGGCGTGGTGGACCGCTTCAACCTGCGCCGGCACTTCCGGTTCGGTGCGCAGAACGAGGTCACCTCGGCGCACTACCTCGACAAGCCCGGCCTCTGGGAGGTCACCACGGAGGGCGGGGACGTGTTCCGCGCCAAGTACGTGGTCAACGCCATCGGCCTGCTCTCGGCGATCAACTTCCCGCAACTGCCGGGCCTGCACACCTTCCAGGGCGAGGTGTACCACACCGGCGCGTGGCCGGAGAATCACGACCTGGCCGGCAAGCGCGTGGGGGTCATCGGTTCCGGGTCCACCGGCACCCAGGTGGTCACCGCGCTCGGTCCGGTGGCCGGCCACCTGACGCACTTCATCCGCACCCCGCAGTACTCCGTGCCGGTGGGCAAACGCCCGGTGTCCGCGCAGGAGCGCGCGGAGATCAAGGCCAGGTACGACGAGATCTGGGACCAGGCCAAGAGCTCCTCCGTGGCTTTCGGCTTCGAGGAGTCCACGGTGCCGGCGATGTCCGTCTCCGAGGAGGAGCGTCATCGCGTCTTCGAGGAGGCCTGGCAGCGTGGCGGCGGCTTCCGCTTCATGTTCGGCACCTTCGGGGACATCGCCACCGACGAGCAGGCCAATGAGGCCGCTGCCGCGTTCATCCGCTCCAAGATCGGACAGATCGTCAAGGACCCCGAGAAGGCCCGCAAGTTGACCCCGCACGACCTCTACGCCCGCCGCCCACTGTGCGACGACGGCTTCTTCGAAACCTTCAACCGGGACAATGTGGACGTGGTGGCCCTCAAGGAAAATCCCATCCGCGTGATCACCGAGCACGGCGTGGTGACCGAGGACGACCAGCTGCACGAACTGGACGCCCTCGTCTTCGCCACCGGCTTCGACGCGGTGGACGGCAACTACCGGCGGATGGAGATCCGCGGCCGCAACGGGGAGCACATCAACGACCACTGGGCCGGGCAGCCGAACAGCTACCTCGGCGTGGCCACGGCGAACTTCCCGAACTGGTTCATGATCCTGGGCCCCAACGGCCCGTTTACCAACCTGCCGCCGAGCATCGAGACCCAGGTCGAGTGGATCAGCGACACGGTGAAGTACGCCGAGCAGAACGGCATCACGGCCCTCGAGCCCACGCCGGAGGCGGTGGAGCAGTGGGGCCAGACCTGCACCGAGATCGCCAACATGACCGTGTTCACCAAGGTCGACTCCTGGATCTTCGGGGCGAACATCCCGGGCAAGAAGCCCTCGGTGCTGTTCTACCTCGGCGGCCTGGGCAATTACCGTGGCGTCCTGGACGAGGTAACGGCCGAGGGGTACAAGGGTTTCGCGCTGACCTCGGTGAAGGAGCCAGCCAGGACCTGACCCCGCACTACGACGCCATGTAGGCCACCGTATATGTTGTGGCCCCGATGCGGGGGTGCCGCCCATAGCGGTGGCCCCCCCACGTGAAGGCTCAGACAGATCATTTCGATGACCCTCTGTCTGATTCTCCTTTCTCCCACCCTCTGCGTGGGACGTCCTGCAACCCATCGCTTGCGAAGCAAATCAACGACGCGTCGGACGGACATGCAGTCCGTCGGGCCCGCTTCCGGCCAAACGTACTCCGTCTCGGAAGACTCCTCATATGGACGAGAACCACACGGCCGTCGAGTCCCTCCTCGAGCCGGCACCCACAGGACTGGGGGCGGGCGCTGTCCGTGGTGCTGACCCGCTTGGCCGAGACCATGGCCCGCGAAAGCGGCCGAACCACGGACCAGGTTCTGCTGAACCAGGACATCCGCCTGACCATCGTCACCGAGGGCGAGCAGGGTGCCCGCATCACCGCCACCTGCCTCGGAACCGATGCCACCGCAGAGGATACGGTCCTCCCCAGGAGCTGATGACACGACGGGGGGGACAGGAGGTCCAGCACGATCTTGTGGTCCGGCACCGCGACCGGACCAGACTGCTCCCCACGAGAGTGTCATATCGATACTTCTCGGCTGCCGTCCGCAAGACCAGCTCAAAGCCCGTGGGGCGGCAACAGTGGGGCGACGCACCAGAGTCACAAGAGAACCGTCCCCGACCGTTTCGTGTCGAGACGGTCGGGGACGGGACTGTAAGAAAAACGGTGTGTGAGGGTCCGGCCTGATCCGAGAGGAGACGGCCGTGTCAGAGTCCACGACCGAAACAGCGGAAGCGATGATCGATCCCGTGACCGGAGAGACCATCGACCAGAAACAACTCGCCGAGCAGTTACTCGCTCAGGCCAAGGAGCAGGGCGTGAGCCTGGTCGGGCCCGGTGGGCTGCTGAACGAGCTCACCAAGAACGTCCTGGAAACGGCGCTGGAGGCGGAACTGACCGAGCACCTGGGCCATGAGCACGGCGAGACGCCGATCGCGGAGAACATGCGCAACGGCACCCGCACCAAGACCGTGCTCACTTCAGATCGGCCCGGTACAGATCGAGGTGCCCAGGGACCGGGACGGGTCCTTCGAGCCGGTGATCGTGCCCAAGCGCAAACGCCGCCTGGACGGGATCGACCAGATCGTGCTGTCCCTCTCGGCTCGGGGTTTGACGACCGGGGAGGTCACCGCGCACTTCGAGGAGGTCTACGGGGCCACGGTCTCCAAGGACACCATCTCCAGGATCACCGAGAAGGTCGCCGGAGAGCTAGCCGAGTGGTCGGCCCGGCCCCTGGACCCGCTCTACCCGGTGATCTTCGTCGATGCCATCGTGGTCAAGGTCCGCGACGGGCAAGTGCGCAACACCCCGTTCTACGTGGTCATGGGCGTCACCACCAATGGGGAGCGGGAGATCCCGGGGATCTGGGCCGGTGACGGCGCCGAGGGCGCGAGGTTCTGGCTGCAGGTGTTCAGTGAGTTGAAGAACCGGGGCGTGGAGGACGTGCTCATCGCGGTCTGTGACGGGCTCAAGGGATTGCCCGAGGCGATCACCACCACCTGGGAGCGGACGGTGGTCCAGCAGTGCATCGTGCACCTGATCCGCAACTCCTTCCGCTACGCCGGCCGGCAGCACCGCGACGGGATCGTCAAGGCCCTCAAGCCGGTCTACACCGCACCCTCAGAGCAGGCGGCGAAGGACCGCTTCGCCGAGTTCGCCCAGCAATGGGGCGAGAAGTATCCGGCGATCGTGCAGCTCTGGGAGAGCTCTTGGGCGGAGTTCGTGCCGTTCCTGGAGTACGACGTGGAGATCCGGCGGGTGATCTGCACGACGAACGCGATCGAGTCGATCAACGCCCGCTACCGCCGGGCGGTCAGGGCCCGCGGGCACTTCCCGAACGAGGCCGCCGCACTGAAGTGCCTCTACCTCCTCACCCGGTCCCTTGATCCCCCCGGCGGCGGAAGGGCACGCTGGGTGATGAGGTGGAAGCCGGCACTGAACGCGTTTGCTTTTCCCCTTCGCCGGACGGTTCGAGAGAACCACTCACTGATGAAAACCGCCGGACCCCACACACCGTTTATCGGACAGTCCCTCGGGGGCGGTTCTAGGTGGCCAGTGAGGGGTTATTCGCAGCCGATGCCGTCGCCGTCGCGGTCGAGGTGACGGCCGTAGCCGGGTTCGCCGACTCGGACCGGGGCAGCGCCGGCGGCCCTGGCAGCGGAGCAGTTCTTGTAGTACCTGGCAGCAGGCTGCGTCGGCTTCGGGGTGTACGTCGGCTGAGGTTTCGGGGTGTAAGTGGGCTGGGGCTTGGGCGTGTACGTCGGCGTGGGCTTCGAAGTGGGGGTGGGCTTCGGTGCTGGCGTGTAGGTCGGTTTGGCCGGCTGCTTCGGCGCCGGGGTGGTTCGCGCCGGGGCCGGGGCCTGAGTCGGTTTCTCGGCTTCGCGGGCCTGCCCGGCGGTGATGTCGAAGTCCTCGCCGGCTTCGGGCACCTTCTGTGTGTCGCAGGTGGCCAGCACGCGGGCCATGGCGTCATGCTCGGCCTGGGTGACCCACAGTTCGTACTTGGCCTTCACGGCGATCTGCCGGGCGACGTAGTCACAGCGGTAGGACCGGTTCGGGGCAGCCAGCTCGCGGCGTCCGCGTCGCCCTTCTGCGCGTTGGTGGGGCCGTCGACGGCCAGCAGGTTCAGAGGGTCGTTGGCGAAGGCCACCCGGTCGGCGGCCGTGATCTGCTGGGCGCCCTTCTGCCAGGCGTCGGACAGGGCCACCACGTGGTCGATCTGTACGTCATCGGAGGTGTCCTGGCCGCGCTGGAAGTCGATGGTGGTGGCCGTGTAGGGGTCCTCGAGGGTGCCGGTGAGCACGACGCAGTTGTCGGTGCCGGGTTTGTGGGTCTCGACGTTGAGGTCTCGGTTGAGGATGTCGTTGCGGGTGTCGCAGCCGTTGCGGTCAACGTCCGTCCAGGGCTGGCCGAACAGGTCGCGGTCGTACCCGGTCTTGGGGGCGCGGCCCTTGATGGGCAGGTCCGCCAACACGGCGACGGCGGTCTGCGTGTCGCTGTCGTCCGGGACGGCGCCGTTGGCCGGGGCCTCGGTGGCGGAGGGGGACGGCGTGGTCGAGGTGGACTCGGACGGGGTGGCGGTGACCGTGACCGTCTGGGGGGCGGGCTGGGTGGACGGTGCGGAGTCGGGCCCGCAACCGGTGGTGACCAGGACGGCCAGGGGCGGCGCCCGCGGCGGCGAGCCGCTTGAGCCGGGTGGCGTGGTGGGGTGCAAGTGAGGTGCTCATGATGGCGCTGAGAATATCGACTGCCCTAGTCAAACCGGGAAATGTGCATGAACAATGTCACCGGAACCACCGTCCTGCACCTAGGCACCCCCCGACTCCCGCCACAACGCTGTGCTGATCGGGAGAGGGGCCGGCCCCGACCCCCTGAGGCAGTGGACCTTCAGACACCGGGTGTGCCGGATGAGGCGGGGGAGGGGGTGCAGCCGACCAGCGGTGACGGCCTGCTTAGCGTGTCCACCGGCCTCCGTAGCCTGCGCAGGTGACGGCGCTTCCCACAGCCGACCGGTCAGTGCCGGGCCCTCGTCGTGTTGCTCTCTCCCAGACGCCGACGGGGACCGGACCACGGCGGACCGGTCACCCCGTCGCCACCCGCGGCGGGAACACGGTCAGGACAGGTCAGGGAAGGGACGTCGGTACGGGTGGTTGTGTTCACGCAGTCGGTGGGAGTCGAGCCCGACGGTCACGGGGTGCCGCGGTATCTGGAGTGGGCCGGGCGGCGGTACGTGGTAGCCGCCGAGCCGGTGCGCTGGTACGAGCGGCGCAAGTGGTGGGTGGAGGAACGCCGGGCCGAACGCGGCCGGGGAGCGGGGTTGATCGACCATGAGATCTGGCGGCTGCAGGTCCGCCTGGCGCGGGCCCGAAACGCACCCCTGGTCACCCTGGACATCGCCCACCACCGCGACTCGGGCCGATGGCGGCTGATCCGCGTCCACGACCGCACCACCGCACCCCTGCAGCACAGCGCCTGACCACCCCCAAGTCCACCGGTGTCTGGGGGTGGTCGGCCGGGTTTGGCCGTGGGCGCCAGGGTCAGCGGGGACGGGTCAGGGTGGCCACCCGGCGGATCTGGTCGGGCTGGAACCCGGACCAGTGGTCCTCGTCATCAACCACGACGACCGGGGCCTGGGTGTACCCCAGCTCGTCCTGGATGTAGTCCAGGGCCTCCGGGGTCTGGCGGACGTCGATCTCCTCGAAACCCAACCCTGCTGTGGTCAGGGCGGTGGTGGTGAGCCGGCACTGCATGCACGCCGGTCCGGTGGTGTAGACGGTGATGGTAGGCATCGGTGCGGTCTCCTTCGCTCCGTGGCTCCTCTGGCATAGCAACCAGTACGGACACGCTTAGGGGTCTTTAGGGTTTGGGGTGGGGGGTGGTCAGCGGAACAGATCGGGGTGGATGCCGTCGCCGAACTCGGCGCCCGGGGCACACCGGGGATGGGTGCCGCTGATGATCTGCTCGCGCAGCCGGAACCCCAACTCCGGCAGGGCGTCCTGGACGGGCGTCCCGTCGAGGAGGGCATCGGCTGCGGTCTGGGGGATGGTGATCCAGCCGCGTTGGCCGCAGAACGGGCAGGGCGGGGTGAGGATGTCGGCGCTGTTGTCCTGCATGCTGTCGTAGATCGCGTACCGGCCCACGGCGGGTACCTCCTTAGCTGTCATTCCTCACGGTGCTCGTGACGGGATGCGGTGAGCAGCGGGGGAGTGGGTGTGGTCTGGTCTTCTTTCCCCTTGCTTTTTTGCCTGCTGGCGACACGCAGTGAGCTGTCCCGGCTCCGACCGGCAGCAACCCGCAGGGCGGGGACGGGGAGAAGTTCTGCGAGGAGATCAGGGAGCGAAGCGACCGCCGAGCAGAAGTTCTCCCCGGCGCCGGCCCCGGAGCGTCAGCGCAGGGGCTTGTGCCGGTGGGGCCGGGACGTACCATCCGCCAGGACAGCAGCAAAAAACGTGTGCCCGGCCTGTCAGGGCCGGGCCCTGCCCCGTCGTGGTTCCGGCGGGGCAGGGCAGAGAGCCGGCCGTGTGCGGCCGCCCGCGCGTGGGGGTCCGAGCGCGCGAGGACCGCCACCTTGTCTCCGGTGATGCCTCCAGCGCTGTTCCCGGCAGCAGCGGGGGAGGGGTCGGCTAGGGTCTGGTCCGTGAGTTCGACGCCGGCGGTCCCGTTGCCCGATGACTACGCCCCGCTGCTGGAGTCGTTGAAGCACCGGGTGCGGCAGGCCCAGGCCACGGCCCGGCGCACGGTCAATACCGAACTGGTGAACCTGTACTGGTCGATCGGGCACGAGATCCTCATCCGGCAGGACCGGCAAGGGTGGGGCTCCAACGTGGTGGGCCGCCTGGCCGAGGATCTGCGGGCCGAGTTCCCGGACATGAAGGGCCTGTCCCGCAGCAACCTGTTCTACATGCGGGCCTTCGCCACCAGCTGGCCGGAGCCAGTTGTCCAACAGCCTGTTGGACAACTTCCCTGGGGCCACATCACCGTCCTGCTGGACAAGCTCGAGACCACCACGGCCCGCGACTGGTACGCCGCGGCCGCCGTGGAGCACGGGTGGTCGCGCAACGTGCTGGCGAACATGATCATGGGCCAGGCCATGGAGCGCACCGGCGCGGCGCCGTCGAACTTCGCCGAACTGCTGCCGGCCCCGCACTCGGAGCTGGCCCAGCAGGCCGCCAAGGACCCGTACAACTTCGAGTTTTTCGGCCTGTCCGGGGAGGTCGCCGAGCGGGACCTGGAGCAGCGGTTGACCGACCGGATCGTGGAGACCCTCACGGAGCTCGGCCCGGGCTTCGCGTTCGTGGGGCGCCAGGTGCCCCTCGAGGTCGCCGGCGATGACTTCTCCCTGGACCTGTTGTTCTTCCACGTCGAGCAGTTGCGCTACTACGTGATCGAGCTCAAGACCGGGAAGTTCCAGCCCGAGTACGCCGGGAAGCTGAACTTCTACGTGGCCGTGGTCGATGACCAGCTGCGCCGGGACTTCCACCACGACACCGTCGGGATCCTGATCTGCGGAGCCAAGAACGACCACACCGTGCGGTACTCCCTGGGCCGGGCCACCTCACCGATGGCCGTGGCCGCCTACACCTACGACCAGCTCCCACCCGGTGACCGGGCCCTGGTGCCCGCCGAGGACCAGATCACCGCGGTCCTCGACGCCCTGCCCGACGAGCCCGAAGAAACAGACTGACAGACTCCCGCACTAACAGATTCACAGAGTCTGTGGGCCCTGACGGCCTGCCTGTCCTCGGGGCGGAGTCAGAGAGGGCCTCTGCATAGGGCAGTGCCGGATATCCTGCTGACTGCGGCGTTCAGCAACGCTCTTCACTCAAGACCGCGAACTGAGGAACCATGGCCCAGAAGGCAGAAGTAGTCCTGATCGATGACCTGGACGGCTCGCCGGCCACGGAGACCATCGCCTTCGGCCTGGACAGCCGGCACTACGAGATCGACCTGTCCGCAGCCAACGCCCAGCAGTTGCGCAGTGACTTGAAGGCCTACGTCCGCAAGGCGCGGCCCACGGCGCCACCGGCGCCGAAGCGGCAGGCCGCGGCCATCCGTCAGTGGGCCAAGGACAACGGCTACGACGTCTCCACCCGGGGGCGTATCCACCAGGACATCATCGAGGCCTACAACAAGGCCTGACAGGAGTAGCCGGGGAGCCCACTCACTGGACATAGAATCCGCTGACTTGACATAATCTCTGTTATCGGCGCTTAAGCGAGACGCGCAGAATTTAATGAAGCGCTCGTCACAGTCAATGCATTCAGGCCGCCGCATGCATATCGGGCAGCTCACCACCCCTCCCTCTTCGGTTGGTACAGCCGGGCGTTCAGCCCGCTCAGAGACAAGCGGCCGCGAGGTGGTGCGGCCACTTCGGGAGTGACCGCTAAAGAACACGAATCACAGAGTCTGCGAGTCTGGTAGTCACGCACTTCCGGGCTATGTGGCTCCGGAAGTCGTTACTCCGCGGGTTCAAGTCCCAGGGACTGAAACAGTTCAGCTTCAGTGGCACCGCGGAGGTCAGCGACGCGTTCCATAAGCAGGCCGATAGCAACACGGATGAGCGTGTTGTCCGTGATCCGCTCCCCCTGCCCACATCGAGCTCGGTTCAACGTGCGGACGAGCCGGCTGAGTTCATCGGCCTGCGTTGCAGTAATGCGAGCTTCCTTGCGCATCAGGGTCAGATACCGCGGCATTCCACGGTCAGGCGTGGGTGTTTGAGTTTGGGCCTTCGGTGCCCTACTCCCCCGATCTGCACCACCCGTGGACGTACTTGTCGACGCCCCAGGCGTTACCTCATCAATCGTCGACGCTCTGGACGCTACCGAGTTCATAGTGTCCAGCGTTGACATCTTGGGGCGTGACAGAGGGGTCTCCTCCGACGCGGGCAGCGGCCCATCCAATGTCGGTTCAGCTTCGGGATCAGGCACGATTGCCCTGGCCTTCTTAGCCCCGAGCAGGTCACTGAGGTCGGTCATGCGCACCTTCGCCATCAGACTGCGTCTCCTTCGGTGTCTTCGTTACTCCACTGCTTGCGCAACACCTTCAGCACAGCGCGGTAGTCTCCAACGGCCTTCTCGCTCATTCGGTTTTTCTCATAGCCAGTGACGACTGTGCCGTCTATGGAGGCGCGTTCATGCACCTTGTAGGAGCGCACATGTGGTTCAAGCACATTCAGCTCAAGACCAGTGAGGAGCTCCCTTGTATCTTCGACGTCTCGAGGCACACGGGGGTCTGTGCGAGTCAGCAGCACTGAGTATGCCGTCCCCGTGGGTTCGACGACGTCCTGCCAGGTGCGCACCAACGGGCGCACCGCCATCGCGGTCGGTTCAGTGGGCAGGATGACGTGGTCGCAATACTCGGCGATCTTTCGCAGCAGGTCAGCGTTCTGCAGGTTGCCCGGGGTGTCCACGACTATGAGGTCAAAGTCCAAACCACGCATCTCTTTCAGGTCAGCCGGGTTTTTCGCGGTGACGATCTGAAAGTCCAGTTCCTTGCCCGCATTCTCCGCAGCACTCCCCCAGTCCATGGCAGATCCCTGTGGATCCAGATCCACCACGAGGACACGCTCCGTTTCGGCAGCTAGCGCCGCCAAGGCCATGACGCTAGTGGTTTTACCAACCCCGCCCTTCTCGTTTACGACAGAGACAATCCTCATGCACTCTCCTGCTCGAATCGGCGTTAGTCACAGACTCCGCTAGTTCTACACTCCGTGAGTCCGGAACTCTGTCAGCAAGACTCTAATTGTTGCGGCATTGTGCGCACCCCGCGCCACGCGAGTACCCCCAGAACTCTGTGACTCTGTTACTTACTGAGTCACGTAGGCACGGACTGACAGAGTCCGAAGCTGTGCGCGTGAAGGGGGTTGGGCGACACCCTTGCCTCCTGTGGCGGAGTCACGCTTCCACCCTCAAGCAGTAAAGGTCCTCGGCAAGCACCACTCCCCCACCCGCTCGGGTTGCATCCGCGCCAGAGTCTGGGGGAATTCTCAGCGGGTGGTCCCGGCTGGATATGTTGTCACTACACTCCCAGACTGACAGACTCCCGATGTCTGTCAGTCTTTCACTGAGGAGACGATCGATTGCAGAATACTTCTCCCTTGGTCTCCTGAGTGCCGCAACCCGACCAGTAACAACAGAGGTCCAAAGTTACGTACTCACAGAGTCTGTTATTCACAGATTGTTTCTTACTACAACCAGATCCACCCCTCTATGCCCCGCGCTAGCCAACGAGGTGCCTCAAGCACCACGTCACTACCAGAGTTACAGAGTTAGTTGTTGCTCGACTCCAGACTCTGTGACTTCCAGAGTCAGCGAACTCTCGAAGCGGGTCGACGAGGTGGGTCGGTCTATTTGATTCTCTGTGAAGGGTGTGTCGTCGTGTGTTGGGGGAAGCTCAGTAGGTCTCAAGGTTCTGGGACTATGCGAGTGTCATGCGGCTTCCATTCTCGAGAGACTCTGGTTGTTGTTCCGGATTCGTCCGATCGGAGCTTGACCGGTGGCCAGTAGGTACCGGGCACGTCGATAGTCAGCTTTCCCATCGGCACGTCTCGGGTGAGCTCCATAGACGTTGGTACCCAGTTCGGGAATGAGCGTGAGCTGTCCGGGGCCGGCTCTGCGCGAGGAAGCGGCCCGACGGGGCGCTCTCATCCAAGCCTGTTCTGCTTGCCACCAGGCCCATAGTTCGCGTTCAAGTTGGTATAGGGCCGCTCGTTGGGCGAGCCGCCCCTCAGTTTGAAGGTATTTCGCAGCTAGGCGGCGTCTGTCAGTGCGATGACGTCTCCAGCCGGTGGGGGAGTGGATCAGTAGTCCAACGCTGGCTAGCCGTTCAAGGATCTGGGCCGTCTGCGGCACAGTCGTACCGATCCCAGCTGCCAGTTCGGACAGAGACTGATCAGTGCTCAATGTTCTGGCATAGAGGTTTCCTGCGAGGTGGCCTAGGCCAGGTCCCAGCGTGAACACATCGTGGGCACAGTCTTGGATGCGTTGGGTGAGTTGTGTGAGCAGGGTTAGTCTCTCAGCGGCCCCGGCCCCTACGGGGCGCGGGTCCGCTTGTGACCGAAGTAGCGAGGTATGACTGTGGATATCGCTTCTTCCGCAAATTCTCCAGTGAGCTGCCCTTGACCCTTCGGATGCCTGGATCCGGCTAATCCACCCATCTGTTGCTAAGCGCTGGAGTGCGACGCGGGCGGTCTCACGGCCGATGCCGGCCAGTAGCCCGAGGCGGCGGATGTCGGCCTCTAGATCGGTGTTTAATGCCTGTAGGGCGAGAACGGAGAGCACATCCAGGACGCGGCGGTCGGCTGGGCCACTTCCGTTGGCCCAGCGGCCGCCTGCTGCGTCAGCACGCTCTTGGACATTCCGGATGAAAGCGGCGATGGCATCAGCACGGGAGTCGAAAGTAGGGTCCTCACCTATCAGGCGAGGGCTGACGGCAACGTGGGCCACAGCCTTTGCCCATTGACGGGTCAGGATGGCAACAGTCTCTGTGGCTGCCCTGCCCACTCGTTGGGTGCGGCTTCCGGTGGAAAGTCGGTAGGTGCGCAGGTGTTCCATACCCGGGTAAGAAACAACGAGGGCTGCGACGTCTGCATGTTTCCAGCGGGCTGAGGCTGCACCGATGAGCACTCGCCACAGGACTGCGGAGGCATCGCCGGAGGCGGCATCCTCGTTCAGAGCTGCTTTGCTGGCTGCGGGGAGGTCACGCTGCGGGCCGGGCAGGTAAGGATGTCCGTGATCATCAAGCGGTAGCGGCCGGTGCGCCTCCAGTGAGCCTGCGGGTTCGGCCGCCCCGATGAGGGTGGCCATGTGCTCGACCAGGCCTCGTACGGAGGACGCAGTGCCAGTGGGATTGAGCAGGGCGTCGAGGTCTCCAGATATGACAGTGGAGGTTCCTCCAGCGCGATGCGGAGCCCCGGGGGGGCGGACACAGCCGGTGGCGGGATTGGTCAGGGGTGCCAGGTCAAGAGTCGGGCATAGATGTCGGGCAAGTCGGGCAAGTTTGGCCACGGTGTCGGCGTCTACGGAATCCGAGACTGCGGTCCATACGTGGCGGCCACCGGACGGGCCAGAGGCACACACGACGGGTGGTAAACCCGCATCTTCTAATAGTCCAGTGAGAGTTTGCGCGTCACGGGCAGCCGCAGTTGCGGTATCGGGGGTCTTGGCGTCAAGGTCAAACGCGAGCAGCCGGTACCGGTGGTCGCTGCCTGCCAAGTACAAGGCCCACGGGTACACCGGAATGCCTGCAGTGGTACGCCGGTGTGTGCCGTACTGGTTCAGAACAGTCCCGCTGGCGTCAGCGCGGGCCACACGCACAGTCGGGCGTGGGCTGAGAGCACGTGTGAGCGACCACGCATCAAGACACGGCGCGGATACTTTTCCAGGTGAAGTGGGTAGGGCTATAGTGAGCAACAGACCTCCAGAGGCGTCTTGGCGGACGCGGAAGGTAGAACCTTTGACCGAGTGGCTGGCAAACCGGGACGGTCAAGGCTGAATAGCTGAATAATTCTGTGGAAGGACCCGTTGGCGCGGGTCCTTCTGCTGTATCAGGCGGTTTCCTGCAGGGGCAGCTCCTCCTGTATCTCCACGTCGGACAGATCGGTTCGGGCCAGTTTCTCCTGCACCGCTTCGGCGATGAATTCGCTGGCGGGAATGCCTCGCGAGTCAGCGAGGCGGAAGATGAGATCGGCAGTTTCTACGGGCACACGCGCAGTCATGACATGTCGGTCACCTTTTGAAGGGCGACCTGCGCGTCGGGAACGGACCTGTCTCGTCATGGACCCAACACTAGAGTTTCTGAAATCTAACTCGCGTCGTCGACACGCGGGCAGGGGTCCACAATTGCAGAAACTGGCCGTCTCGGGCGTCCCAGCCCAATGAATCTGGAGGAAGTTGCCCACATCTTCCTTGTTCAACCCCGCTTGGGTCTTGCCGGTTTTGGATGAGCACTGACGGTCAGTAGGTGTAGTCATCGATCTGGCCTTCCTCGTTGAAGTGGAAGAAGTAGATGCGGCGGCTTTCTTCGGTGGCCGGGAGTGCTTGGCCGTCGGGGGTGGTCCATTCCCAGGTGGCGATCACTGACACGCCTGGGCCTTCAGTTGCGTGGTTGATCTCTACCGTGGGGGAGGAGGTGGCGCCTGCTTGGGCGGCGGCCAGCCAGTCAGCGCCGCTGGCTGGACGCTGTGGCGCGGTGATGGCCGCAGCTCGCTCCTGGCTCATTAGGTGTCTGGCACGAAGTTCTGCATCGGTGCGGGTCATATCCTCGCTGGGGTTCCAGGTGGTCATGATCCTGGCTGCCTCCAGTGCTGTCTGCTGGTGCTCTTGGTCTTGGTCCAGGCTCATTCCCGGCCTGGTTACTGGGCCGGTGGTCTCAGTGGAGCGGGGAGTGCTGGGCTGTGGGCTCTGGACGGCGGTGGGGGAGAGGGTGGGCAGTGGGTCTGCGGGGACACTGGATGTGGGCTTGTTCCACGGTTGCAGGACAGCCAGCGTGATGACTGCGGTCAGGCACGCCAGGGCCAGCACGATGAGCAGGGTGCAGGTGCGCCGGGTCATGGGGTGATGCCTTTCTGCAGCAGTAGGGGGTAGGGGTCCACGGCGTGGTTGGCCTGGTAGGAACCGTCCAGGGCTGTGCCGGGCTTGTTGATCTGGAAGTGAATGTGCGGAGCAGAGCTGTTACCGGTGACGCCTTCACGGCACAGGGGTGTGCCCACGGCGACGGTGTCACCAGGGTGCACGGCGATGGTCCCGGCGGCGCAGTGATGAAACTCGAAGATCACATGCGGGGATTCGACTTGGACCCCGCGGATCCAGTCTCCGTAGGCGGCGCCCAAGGAGGACTCGTGCTCCCGTTGGGTGAAGGTGATGCGCATGTCGGCGGGGGCGACCGCAATGCCTGCCCCACCCATACCGAAGTCGATACCGCGGTGGTTGAGCAGATCGGGGTAGATCATGCACAAAGACAGGCTCACCGGGCACGCGCGGGGTCCAAAGCGTGAGGTGAGGATGCCTCCGGGCATGGGGTGGGTCCATTCCCCAGTGCCCAGGTCCCCGATCTCGGAACCTCCGAGGGGAACACAGTCCACGGAGTAATCCAATTGGGCCAGGCGGTTGATGCGTTGCACGTACTCCTGCGTCTCAGGGATCGGTGGGATTCCAGGGGTGTTAAGTACCGCTGTTGGGCCTGCGTTGTAGGCGGCTAAGGCGAAGTCGATGCGTTCTTTCTCAGTGGTGGCCAGGGAGGAGACAGCTTCAAGGAGCTCTTTCATGTACCGGCCTTGAGCGGCGATGCTGGCCTGGGGGTCGAAGGGATCTCCGATCCCGTACGCTGCCCAGGTTTCGGGCATGAACTGGGCCAGCCCTTGAGCGCCTGCAGGGGAGACGGCCTGGGGGTTCCAGTCCGATTCAGCCTTAATCTGAGCAGCAATCAGAGCCACCGGCAGGCCAGCCTCTCGTGCAGCATCCTCCACGGCAGGCCGATACTGGGCCGGGATTCCCCCCTCGTCTCCTCCAGCGGGTAGACACCCGGTGAAGACCGCTGGGCGTTCCTCCTGACTGGCGGTGAAGAGCAGCACCGGCACCAGGACCAGCAGCAGCACCCCGATCAGGCCCAGTCCGATCCAGGTTCCAGCCCCTCCTTGCTTGTCCATGAGCGCCTTAGAAGCCCTTGGCCACGGCTGCGGCGGCGGCCAGCCAGGCGCGCTGTGTCTGGGGGCGCAGGGCATCGACCTTGATGTGACCGCGGATCAGGGCCGGGTCGTAGGGCACGCGCACCACGGCGCGGACCAGGGGAGTGAAGCCCTCGGCGATTCGGGCGGCTTCATCGCGAGCCTGCTTGAGTCCGTCTCGGCCCAGCCCGCGGGCGGCGTCGGTGGACTCTGAGACGATGACCACGGCGTTGTGCGCGAGCTGCGCGTCGTGGCCACCGCGGGATTCCAGGGTCTGCAGGGTCAGACGGGCTGCTTCGGCCCGGTCTTCCATGGCTGTGACGGGGACGACGAGCTGGTGCGTGTGATCAATCATTCGGCGCCAGTTCGCGCTGCGGGCGGTGTTGCCGGAGTCCATGACGATCAGTCGGTAGAACTTCGAGGCCACCCGGTGGGCGATATCGACTTCTTCAGCGGTGATCTCGTGGTCCCCTTCGTCGTTCTCATCTGAGCGCAGCACGTCGTACTTGTCGGCGGTCTGGTGGTGGACGAAGTGGGCCAGGTCTGCCGAGTTTGCCTCGGGGGAGAGCAGCCGGGTGGAGGAGTCCACCAGGTCCAGCACAGAGGCGGTGTGGGGTCCCTGTTCTGTGCGCCAGCCCAGTGTGCCTTGGGATTCGTTGTTGTCCCAGGCCAGAACGGGGCCTCCCCCGTGGCGGGCGAGCATGGCGGCCAGTAGTGCCACGGTGGGAGTCTTGTTGGCTCCGCCTTTGCGATTGACCACGGCCACGGTGCGCGGTCCTGGCCAGTGCTGGGAGACGGTACGCACATCATCGCGCTCTGCCTGCTCCTGCGCTGAGGGAGCCAGGCGGAAGCCCAGATTGTTCAACCCTCCGCGCCACCCCTGTGTGGCTGGCTCCAATGGGGTCTCAGAGACCAGGAAGGTTGCCTCACGCAGGCTAGCCCTGGTGCGGGCCGGCTCAACTGTCGTGGTCGGCTGTGCAGGCTTGTCAGTCGGCGCCGGGGCAGTCCTCGACTCTTTCCTGGGGTTCCTGGGCGCAGGTGCCAGGGGGTTAGGGCGAGCGGCATGGGAGCCCGAGGCTGGTTCATTCTCTGAGTCTGACGCTGCTGCAGGAGCCGTCTGCGAGGCAGTCGGACCGGTGGGTTCTGGTGGGGTGGTGGGGGTGACGGTGCCGGTGGGGGTGATGTGCAGCCAGGTGTCATCGTTGGTGGCGTGCGCGGTGAGGTCTTCTCCGTCTCGGCGTGCTCGGCGCACCAGGTGCTGGATGATCTGCTCTTGCAGATCTTGGCCTGGTGTGGTGGTGATGGTCTCTGTGCCATCTGCGTGATGCAGCTCGGCGGCGGTGGGGGAAGTCAGAACAATCTGGATCATGGCGTGTCCTTGGTGCTGGCTCGGTAGAGGAAGGTCTGCTCCAGTCGTGGAGCGATGACGTAGGCGGCATCGCCGGTGACCAGGTTCGGTGCTGGATCACCGGGGGTGAAGGTGGGCCAGGACTCTGGTTGGGCTCCACTGGTGGTCAGGTCCAGGGCGGCGGGGCCGTCTTGGCCCGCAGTGCCGTAGGCGGTGCCGGCGCTGATTGTGGTTGCGGTGAAACGCTCCAGGGGCCGGATCATGGGGTCTTGTCCCCAGTTCAGGGCCACTCCGGTGGTGGCGGCAGCCTGGGAGGACTCATCGATGATGAGCTGGTCGTTTTTGGCTGGCAGCCTCGGGACATTCTCTGCGGAGCGGAGGGTGGCGGTGGATAGCTGCAGGATGGCCAAAGTGGCCTCGCGGTCGGTGTCCCAACCGATGAGGGCGTGGTCATCATCGAGCATGCGCGAGAAGGAGGGGGCCCCTCGTGTCCCGGCAGGCCGGTCGTAGGAGCGGGTCTGTGTGACCTCGCCATTGTCGTTGACGGTGAACAGCTCACGATCAGAGACGGTGGTGATGTTCCGGTCCGAGCTGACACCGAGGGGCCGGGTTCCGGCGGGGATGTCCACCTGGCTCAGGTTCCCTCCGGCTGCAGGCAGACCGATGACCCAGTCTCCAAGGTCAATGAAGGGCAGAGCTCCGCGTGGTTCGGCTCGCCAGTGCGGGTCCAACCGGATCGTCTCTGGGCTCACGACACCTCCGCCTTCGGGGGTGCGCAGGTCCCAGATGCGCATCATGGTGCCCTCCACGTTCACCAGGGAGGGCCGCCCTGCCCAGTCCGTGTGAAGAGTGCCGGCAAGTTTGGCCGGGCTGTCAGATCCGCGCCAGTGCACTTGGGCGGTCTGGGGGTCCCTGGCGGTCAGGATGCCCTCGGGGGTCGTGGAAAGGATGTGCCCGGTATCGATCTGCGCGATAGTGCTGCGATCATCCACGGGCACGGACCAGGCTGCGCGGTCGCTGAAACCGGTCGGCAGCCCGATGGGGATCTGTGCCTCTGCCCCGGGGATCTGCCACTGCGGGGCCTCCGGGGTCCGGTTCAAAGCCCCGACACCGACCAGGACACCAGCGGTAGCCACCGCGGCCGCAATGACTCCTCCCACCAGGATCAGAGGCCATCTACGCCTGGAGCTGGTGGCCGGCTGAGCTGGTTCTTCGTTCTCGGTGGTGTCGATGACCTCACCGGCCTCAGTGACGATCATGTCCCAGACCGATTCATCCTCGTCCGCGGCCCGGACTCGCACGCGCACAGCACGCAGTGCATCCCGCCTGGCCTTGGTAACCACCGCCTGGATCGCAGCGGTCTTGAAGTCTTCTCCCAGCGCGGGTTCGACTCGGACCCCGTCTAACTCGGCCCACTGTTCATCTTCGTTCAGCTTCAGTGAGAAGACCGGGAATGTGGGCACGCTGGCGACATCGAAGTCATCAGCATGGTTCATCGGACTGCACCCCCTCCCGTGGATCTCAGTCGTCGAGTTCGTCACTGTGGAGCAAGAAGCTCCGCAGATCTTCCTTCCGGATCAACGTCGTTCGTGGCCCCAAGGACAGAGACTTCAACTTGGACTCCCGAATCCATTTGAAGACTGTCTTAGAGGTGACCCGAAGAAGCTTGCTGACCTCCGTGGTCTTCATCAGAGCGGGCTGCTCAGCAAGCAGCTCGTCTACAAGGTCGGGGTCATTCATCTTCACGCTCCCTGATTCTCGCTAAGTTTCCTTAGCGCGTCAAGCGACATAGAGGGATTATTGGTAATTGACGGACTTGGCGTCTGGCGCATACCCTGTTACTTAAGAAGCTTATGTAGCGAGCCAGTGGAGGGAAAACTGATGGCTCAGCGAAGTAACCCTTTCGTTGCCGTACAACCACGCCCAGCTGAGGACGCCGGCCCTGAGTTGGTCGATGAGATCTTGGGGGAGCGGCTGCTCGAGCGCGGCCCGTCCTCCCCGGAGGTCCTCAGCGTTGATTCGAGTCAGCTCGAAGCCACTGAGTGGCCTCGGACCTCGATCACTCAGCACCTGCCATTGACGGTGTTCGGGCTGCATGGGGGCGCCGGCACGTCCACCCTCGCGCGCCTTTTAGGTGATCAGGCCCTAGATGCTGGGCAGGGGTGGCCGGTCGCCTCAGGCTGGACCAGGCCCCTGCCGACCTTGGATGTGCTGGCTGTGGCCCGGACCCATCACACCGGCCTGGCCGCCGCGGAGCAGTTCACCCAGCTCTGGGCCTCAGGTGACCTCCCGGAGTCCAGGCTGGTGGGCCTGGTCTTGGTCGATGACGGACCCAACCTCACCGACGGTCAGAAGCGGGCAGTCAAGCGCCTGTTGAAGAAGACACCACTGGGGGCACACCTCCCGTGGATGGAGCAGTGGCGACACAGCTTCCCCGATCCAGCCCGCCTGCCTGGCCGGCTCAAGCGCCTACTCAAGGCAATCCACTCTCACTGAAACGGAGAAAGATCATGCTCGAAACTCTCACTATGCTCGGCCAGCTCGCGGCTGTGGTCCCCAACCCAACCCCGGAGCAGCCCCCCGGAACCGAGGGCATCACCACTCTTCTGAACTGGATCTCCTGGATCGTGATCGCCCTCGGGGTGGCCGGATTCATGGCCAGCGCGGGCTTCTTGGTCTGGGCCGGTCTCACCGGACGCGAGATGCAGGGCTTCAAGGGCCTAGGGCTGGCGATTCTGGCCTGCATCCTGGCTGTCGGCGCAGGAGCCATCATGCGGGTCTTCGTCTGATCTAGCAGTAGGTAGCAGCACAGGAGGAGGGCACCATGGCTGCAGAGAAAGACCCCCTGGGACGGGGATGGATCATCGCAGGAGCATTGCTCCTGCTGATCATCGGAGGGATTCTCGCGGGCCTGCTGATCCCGCGCTCCGAGGACCCCGCCCCACCACCAGGAACGACACCACCCCCAACCAGCACTCCATCAAGCCAGTCACCGACTGCCACCAACCCGGAGAACGAACCCCCGAAGACTGCCGGGGCTTGCACAGCAGACCTGAACGACGACCAGGACTTCCCCGCCACAGCACCAGAGACAACATGGGATCGACACGCCTCGGGTGTCATCATCCCCACCTCGCCCGATTATGGTCCGGGAGCAAAACACGGCGACTTGTGGGGCTGCTTCCCTCAGAGCCCCAAGGGCGCGCTGTTCGCAGGGCTCAACCTCTATGCCGCTTATGCCGTTGGAGAGCAAGAAGCACTGGCCGAAGACAGCCTCGTGTCTGCCCCTAGCCCAAGTGCCGGTCCAGCTTACGGGGAAAGTGACCCTCCGGTATTTGAGGGCTACCGAATCTTGATGTCCGATGAGAAAGAGGCCTCCGTTCAGTACCTCGCCCGGCAGGGTGGTCGCGACGTGGCCATGACTTTGGACCTGGTTTGGGATGAAAATGCCAACGATTGGCGCCTGAATCTTGGAACACCCACACCGGTGGTTGATGCCGTCACAGATCGTTCTGTATTCACTCGGTGGCGCTAATGACGAATCAAGAGAGCGATGAGGGGTGTGCCCCGTTCGACCTGATCTGCGCTGGTGCGGAGAAGCTCGGCGAAGTCGGTGAGGGTGTCATCGGGGACTTTGTCGAGGGCCTGTATGAGGGCGCGATGGCGATGATGAAGGTCATCGGGACCTGGTGGATGGAAGCACCTGACCCGGACTTCGACTCTCCAGGTCTGGCGGCACTGCAGTCGGACCTGGGGTACTTCGTCTGGGTCTTTGCCCTGATCGGTTTCTTCATGGCTCTGATCAAGATGGTGGTCTCCCAGGATGCCCGGGGTGCGATGGTGGGGATCGGCTCGCAGTTGTTCCGGATGATTCTGGCCACGGGGGTCTATATGGCCGCCATCCCGCTGTTGCTCACTGCAGGTGATGCCACCGCCCAGTGGCTGCTTGATCGGGCCACCGGGCAGGAAGTTGATTTCAGCCAGCTGCTCTCACCTGCCGGGGCAATGAGCTCGAACATCGGGGTGGCGTTCTTCATCTACATGCTGATGTTGCTGGGCTCGGTCGTGAACTTCCTGTTCATGATCTTCCGCAACGTCATGTTCCTGGTGCTGCTGGCTTTCATCGTGGTCCTGGCTGCTAGCTCTGGCACTGAGGCTGGAGCTCAGGCATGGAAGAAGGCCAATGGGTGGCTTTTGGCCCTATTGCTCTTCAAGCCGGTGGCAGCAGGGATCTACGCTCTGGGTTTCCGAATCCTCAATGACGGGCTGATCGAGATCGAGGGAATGGATGACTTCCACAGCTCGTTGATCAGTGGTCTGACGGGCCTGTTGATCCTGGGTCTGGCCGCCTTGTCGCTGCCGGCGTTGATTCGCTTCATTGTCCCGGCCGCAGCTGTCGGTGCTGGCGCATTCTCGGGTGCGGCTGCGATCGGTGCCGGGGTGTCGGTCGCAGCTGGTGCCG
Source organism: Micrococcus terreus (assembly GCF_900116905.1). GTDB lineage: Bacteria > Actinomycetota > Actinomycetes > Actinomycetales > Micrococcaceae > Citricoccus > Citricoccus terreus. The sequence continues at coordinate 21,654 of NZ_FPCG01000016.1, forward strand.
CCGTTATTGCTGGGGGTGCCGCTGGAGGGGCAGCTGGCGCTGTCGCTGGGGGAGCAGCCGGTAAGGGTGCCAAGGGTGCCCCTGATCTTCCGGGTGGCTCCACGGGTGGAACCGGCGGAGGTTCCGGTGGCTCCTCAGACAGCCCACCCTCAGGCTCGACGGGCAATACCTCCACCGATGGCGGGGCCGGGACCGCCTCGGGCGCTTCCTCGACGTCCGGCAGCGACGCTGCCAGCACTGCTGGCGGAGCCACAGCCGAGAGTGGATCAAGTGGGTCTGCCGAGTCGTCATCGCCGGGGAGCAGTTCAAGTGCAGCCCCGTCTACTGCAGGCACCTCAGGGGGCTCCGCCGCGAACTCCTCGACTGCCGGAGGGGCCGATTCTTCTGGCACAGGAACCGGGACACCCGCTGGCGCTGGAGCATCCCCGGGGACGTCCGCAGGCTCTGAGGGCTCCTCCTCTCAGCAGGCACCGAGCCCGTCTGTGCCGAGTGGGGCCCAGGGCATGGCCTCTGGCGCCGGCTCCCACAGTGGTGGAAACAGCGTCCCGCCAGGAACTGGTGGGACCGCGGCGAAGGGCTCGAAGCTGCGGTCTTGGTCCGAGGCCGCCCGTGCGGCCACGCAGATGCGCGGCCAAGTGGCCAGGGGCTCCGCGGTGGAGCGACCTGAGGATGAGACCGGGGGGCAGGTATGAGCGTGGATATCCGCACTGAACCGCAGGTGTTCGGCAATCTAACGGTCCCGCGCCGCTCGGGCCTGTTCGGTCTGGGCATGGGCCAAAGCATCGCTTTGATCCCGGTGATCTTGCTGATGATCGCCTTGATGGCCACCGGGCGGCCGCTGGCCGCCGTGGCCCTGGTATTAGTGACGGCCCTGTTGTTGGTCCTGTCGAAGGTCACCGTCCGTCATGGGCGCAGTCTGTTTGGGAGAGTCATGCTCAGAATCGGTCAGCGAATCAAAGAACGAAGCAACAAGGACCTCTACTTGGCCGGGCCTACCGGCAAGGGCACCCCAGATGGGGCCACCCGACTGCCAGGGCTGATGGCCCGCAGCGAACTCAGTGAGCACCGAGACGCCTACGGCCAGCCCTTTGCTCTACTGCGCCTCTCAGGCAACGGGGTCCACTCCTACACAGTGGTGATCGAGGCTCACCCTGAGGGGGAGAGCTTGGTCGATCAGGAAGAGGTCGAGCGACGGGTGGCCCTGTGGGGTGCCTGGCTGGCCCAGCGAGGGATGGATGATGGCATCCAAGGAGCCTCGGTGACCATCGAGTCAGCCCCTGATTCAGGGGTGCGCCTGCACCGGATGCTCACGGATTCTCGCACCGAGGATGCTCCAGAGTTTGCCCGGGAGGTGACCGACCGGATCGCGGCGACCTATGAGGGCGGAGCCCCACAGCTGGTGGCCCGGTTGACGGTGACCTTCAACGGCAAGCGCCTGGATGGGCGCACCGGGGACCGCGGAGTAGAGGAGATGGCTGAGGACATCGGAAACCGACTGCCCGGGATCGTCTCCGGCCTGGCCGGCACCGGGGCCGGTTCGGTCAAGGCCTGCACCGCCCAACAGATCATCGATGCCACCCGAGTGGCCTTCGACCCGACCGTGGCCACCACGGTCGAGGAGATGCAGGCCTCTGGGGGAACAGGGTTGAACTGGGAGGACGCCGGCCCTTCATTCGCTCAGGACGCCTTCGATCACTACCGACACGACCGGGCAGTGTCCAAGTCCTGGACGATGTACAAGGGCCCGGAAGGCAACTTCACCTCCAATGCCCTGCGGCGTCTGCTGGAGCCCACTCCAGGGGTGTTGCGCAAGCGGGTGACGATGCTCTTCCGTCCGATCCCGGCCGAGCGGACCACCGCGATCGTGCAGCAGGAACAGAATGACGCTGCCTTCGCTGGATCCCAGACTCGACGTAACGCCCGGGCCCAGCTGCGCATGGCCGCCGCGGAGAAGACAGCTCAGGACGAGGCCCGAGGTGCAGGGCTGACCCGGTTCGGGCTGGTGATCACCTTCACCGTCTCTGATGCCGAGCAGCTACGCCGATGGGACCGGCAGGTCCCGAACATGCTCTCCCAGGCCCGGCTGCGCGTCCGCCCGGCTCTGGCCAACCAGGCAGTCACCTTCCAGGCTGGTCTGCCCTTGGGCCTGGTGCTCTCTGAGCAAATGCTGGTCCCCGAATCGATTAGGGAGTTCTTCTGATGAACCAGCCACAGCAGCCAGGGCTGACCCTGACCAAGAAGGACGTCTCCCGACTGGAGAAGGCCGCCCGGAAGAGCCAGCGCCGACGGCGCACCACCAGCCAGGAGGGCGGGATCCTGGCCCGCCTGGCCGAGCAGCGCCAGCATAATCGCTCCCGCCCGGGCCCCCGGGGGTGGAACAGACAGGCAGGGGGACCGGCTGGGTGGTTGGAGGCCCCGTTCGAGGTCCAAGGGACCACCAATCAGATCTGCGGCCTCTACCCCTTCTCGGCTGGAGCGGGGATGCCGGTGATCGGCACCCCCCTGGGCCATCACCTGCGACGTCGATCCCTGGTCTGCGCCGACCCAATCTCCTGGTTCCTCTCCGGAATCATCTCCAACCCCAGCGCGTTCATCCTGGGCCAGCCCGGCCTGGGAAAGACCGCCCTGGTCCACCGCATGCTGGCCGTGCTGGCCGACTGGGGAGTGATCCCCCTGATCCTGGCCGACTCCAAGCCAGACTATGTGTGGGCCGTAGAGCGCCTGGGCGGCCAGCGCATCACCTTCTCGCCCGGCCAGGGGCACATCAACCCCCTGGATCTGGGGCCAATGGTGCGCAGGCTCAGCGAGATCTCCGACCCCGAGGCACGGCATCAGGCCATGGAGGAGATGCGCGCCCGACGCCGGGCGCTGATCATCGGATTGACCGGGATGCTCTTAGGCCGAGAGCTGCGCCCGCACGAGTCCTCCCTGCTGGCCACCGCCCTGACCGAACTGGACCCAGACCTGGGCGACCCACCCTTGCTGGGGGATCTGGTCACCTATATCCAGTCCCGCCCCCAAGCGTTGAAGACGGTCACCCAGGACCACGGGGACTCCGAGTATGATCAGCGCACCCGGGACCTGCTGGATGCCCTGATCTCCTTGGGCCCGGCCGGGGTGTATGGGGATATGTTCTCCAAACCGACTTCCCAGCACATGGAACCGGGCAAGCCGGTGGTCTTTGACATCTCCGGGGTCTCTGAGTCCGATCATCTGCTGATGGCCGCCGTGCAGTCTCTGTGTTGGAACCTGGGCTCAGCCACGGTCTCTGCCGAGGCCTACCTGGCCCAGGATGAGGGCCGGCCGCGCCGGACCTACCTGCTGGTGATGGATGAGCTGTGGAAGATCCTGCGGGCCAGTGCGGACATGGTCTACTTCATCGATTCCCTGACCCGCTTGAACCGCTCCCGCGGGATGGCCCAGGTGATGATCACCCACACCATGAATGACCTCAAACTGGAAACCCCGCAGCTGACCGCCACTGCCTGGGGGTTCGTGGAACGCTCCGCGATGGTCTTCCTCGGTGGGCTCTCCTCCTCAGAGATGGGCAACCTGCGCGAGGTCTTCGATCTCTCTCAGGCCGAGGTCTCCCTATTGGGGGACTGGACTGCTGATGCCCCCGTGGACCCTTGGACCGGTCAGGCCGGGCTGCGCCCCGGGGCCGGGAACTTCCTTCTTAAGACCGGCAAGGCGGCCGGAGTGCCCTTACACGTTCAGCTCACTGATGTGGAGCTGGAGACCACCAATACCAACCGCGACTGGCAGATGAGGACCGGGAATGTTCAATGACCCCCGCTCTGGGCGCCGTAGCCAACCCGGCTCCTCCGAAACCCCCTGGCTGATCCTCACCAGCATCCTGGCCCTGGCCATGCTCACGGTCATGGCCTGGATCGGGGCCGGCGCCCTGGACCCCACCGTCCCCACCGGGGAGGCCAACCCCGTGAGCGTGATGGTGGATCAGATCACCGGGACGGCCCCCGTGGGCCGGACCCAGCTCTTTCTCTTCCTGGCCGCCATGGTCCTGGCCGTGATCGTTCTGGCAGTGCTGGTGTGGGCGGTGGCCCGTCAGCGCAAGGGTCGGTCGCGGGTGGATCATTTGGCCGGGCGGATGGCCAAAGCAAAGGACTTCGACTCCCTCACCGCCGAGGCTGCAGCTCAGGATGCCCACAGGCTGCGGGCGCAGAAAGCTGGGATCGGGGTGCCCCTGGCCAAACTGGTTCAGAACGGCAAACGCCTTTACGCCTCCTGGGAGTGGGTGCAGATCTGGCTGATGGGCCCCCGGGCTGGTAAGACCTCCTGCGTGTGCGTGCCTCAGCTGTTGGAGACCCAAGGCCCGGCGATCGCCACCTCCAACAAGCGCGACATCGTGGACCTGACCCGAGGACCCCGCTCCCGCACCGGAGTGGTCTGGGTCCACGACATCCAAGGAATCATTGGCGAAGAGCCCACCTGGTGGTGGAACCCGCTGAGCTTCGTGACCTCCATGGAACGGGCCGAAGCCCTCACCGACATCTTCATCACCTCAGCCACCAGTGCCGGGGCCACCCAAGATGCCTACTTCGAATCCGACGGCAAGCGCCTGCTCTCACACATGTTCTACGCCGCCGCCGTAGCAGACCGGCCCATCACCGAGGTGTTCACCTGGGCCCAAGACCCCGACGATAAGACCCCCCGAAACCTGCTCTACGAGCACGGGCACCCCGCCCTGGCGGAGTCGCTAGGAAAGATCCAGACCCTGACCCCCAAGCAGCGTGACGGCGTGTACGGGACCATGCGGCCCTGGGTGAACGTGCTCTCCTACGAACGAGTCATCCCCTGGATCAGAGACACCGGCCAGCTCGGCCGCGCAGAGTTCAACCACCAGCGCTTCGCCACCACCACCGATACCCTCTACCTGATCTCCAAAGAAGGGGCCGGCACCGCCCGGGCCATCACCGCAGCCCTCGCCGTGGCCGTCCTGACCGAAGCTGAGGAGACCGCAGCCCTCCAACCCGGCGGCCGACTCTCCCCCCCGATGACCGGTGTCCTAGACGAGGTAGCCAACGTAGTGCGCTGGCGCCAACTACCCGACGTGTACTCCCACTACGGCTCCCGCGGAATCGTGCTCTCTTCCTTTTTCCAGGGATGGGATCAAGGGTTGGAAGCCTTCGGAGAGAAGGGCATGAAGAAACTCTGGTCCGCTGCGAACATCCGAGTAGCTGGCTCCGGACTCTCAGACAGCACCTTCCTGCCCTTCCTCTCCCAGCTCATCGGAGACCACGACGTCATCCGCCGCACTTCCTCGACCCAAAAGGGAGGACGGTCAGTGTCCACCTCAGTCCAACGCGAACACATCCTGGACGTCTCCGACCTGGCTGCCTTACCCCGCGGCAGGGCCATCCTCACCAGCTCAGGCATGCCTGCCGGGCTGATCGAGCTGGAACACTTCAGCACTAAACCGTATGGCAACGATGCAGCGGATTCTCAGAAGTACTACGAAGGACGTGTGTCAGATCCCCGAGGAGAAGAGCCAGCGGCTCGCTAACTACCTGTCGCTCTCCATCATCCAGCTAGGGCGTGTCTCCCTTATGCGCGTAGCCAGGTGAGAATGGCGCAAATGGTGACGGCGGCGCGGTAGGTGATGGCGAGCTTGTCGTAGCGAGTAGCCAAGCCGCGCCATTGCTTGGCCAGGGCGAAGTACCGTTCCACGACGTTGCGCCCGCGGTAGGCCTGCCCGTCGAAGGCCGGGGGTCGCCCGCCGCGACTACCCCGCCGTTGGCGGGCGGCGATCTGGTCCTTCTTGTCCGGGATGACCGCCCGGATCCGGCGGCGGCGTAGTTCGGTGCGGATCACCCCGGTGGCGTAGGCCCGGTCCGCGATCACCGCCTCCGGTCGGGTCCGCGCCGCCCCGG
>NZ_FPCG01000027.1 GCF_900116905.1 Micrococcus terreus
TTATTTGGTTGCCATCACTTCATTGCACCCCCGTGTGGTGGGTGGTGGTTGCCGGGATGAGCTTGGGGGTTGTTGCTGCTGGTTTTCCGCTGGTGGTGATGGTTCTCGAGTGCTTTTTGTTTTTTACGGAGAGTTTGATCCTGGCTCAGGATGAACGCTGGCGGCGTGCTTAACACATGCAAGTCGAACGATGAAGCCCAGCTTGCTGGGTGGATTAGTGGCGAACGGGTGAGTAACACGTGAGTAACCTGCCCTTGACTCTGGGATAAGCCTGGGAAACTGGGTCTAATACTGGATATGACTTCTCACCGCATGGTGGGGGGTGGAAAGATTTATTGGTCTTGGATGGACTCGCGGCCTATCAGCTTGTTGGTGAGGTAATGGCTCACCAAGGCGACGACGGGTAGCCGGCCTGAGAGGGTGACCGGCCACACTGGGACTGAGACACGGCCCAGACTCCTACGGGAGGCAGCAGTGGGGAATATTGCACAATGGGCGCAAGCCTGATGCAGCGACGCCGCGTGAGGGATGACGGCCTTCGGGTTGTAAACCTCTTTCAGTAGGGAAGAAGCGAAAGTGACGGTACCTGCAGAAGAAGCGCCGGCTAACTACGTGCCAGCAGCCGCGGTAATACGTAGGGCGCGAGCGTTATCCGGAATTATTGGGCGTAAAGAGCTCGTAGGCGGTTTGTCGCGTCTGCCGTGAAAGTCCGGGGCTTAACCCCGGATCTGCGGTGGGTACGGGCAGACTAGAGTGCAGTAGGGGAGACTGGAATTCCTGGTGTAGCGGTGAAATGCGCAGATATCAGGAGGAACACCGATGGCGAAGGCAGGTCTCTGGGCTGTAACTGACGCTGAGGAGCGAAAGCATGGGGAGCGAACAGGATTAGATACCCTGGTAGTCCATGCCGTAAACGTTGGGCACTAGGTGTGGGGGACATTCCACGTTTTCCGCGCCGTAGCTAACGCATTAAGTGCCCCGCCTGGGGAGTACGGCCGCAAGGCTAAAACTCAAAGGAATTGACGGGGGCCCGCACAAGCGGCGGAGCATGCGGATTAATTCGATGCAACGCGAAGAACCTTACCAAGGCTTGACATGTTCCTGACCGCCGTAGAGATACGGTTTCCCCTTTGGGGCAGGTTCACAGGTGGTGCATGGTTGTCGTCAGCTCGTGTCGTGAGATGTTGGGTTAAGTCCCGCAACGAGCGCAACCCTCGTTCCATGTTGCCAGCACGTAGTGGTGGGGACTCATGGGAGACTGCCGGGGTCAACTCGGAGGAAGGTGGGGACGACGTCAAATCATCATGCCCCTTATGTCTTGGGCTTCACGCATGCTACAATGGCCGGTACAATGGGTTGCGATACTGTGAGGTGGAGCTAATCCCAAAAAGCCGGTCTCAGTTCGGATTGGGGTCTGCAACTCGACCCCATGAAGTCGGAGTCGCTAGTAATCGCAGATCAGCAACGCTGCGGTGAATACGTTCCCGGGCCTTGTACACACCGCCCGTCAAGTCACGAAAGTTGGTAACACCCGAAGCCGGTGGCCTAACCCTTGTGGGGGGAGCCGTCGAAGGTGGGACTGGCGATTGGGACTAAGTCGTAACAAGGTAGCCGTACCGGAAGGTGCGGCTGGATCACCTCCTTTCTAAGGAGCTCTTACCACTGTGCTCTGCGGTCCTGTGTGGCTGTGGGGTGGTGGTCAAGAAGAATGGCTCGTTGCAGCCCCGTTCGTGGGTTGGCGAGTTGCTCATGGGTGGAACATCAACGAATCGACGTGCCTGCTGATCTTGAGTCGGCCCTGTGGGGCTGCTG
>NZ_FPCG01000006.1 GCF_900116905.1 Micrococcus terreus
AGGATCAGCCGACCACGCGTCGGTACAGCGCGGAGGAGAAAGCCGCAGCGGTGCGGATGGTGCGCACGCTGCGCGCCGAGCTAGGTACCACCCAGGGCACCGTGAAACGAGTCGCCGAGCAACTGGGATATGGCACTGAATCGGTGCGGACCTGGGTCAAGCAGGCTGACATCGATGAGGGCCATACCCCGGGCGTCACCACCGACGAGGCCGCGAGGGTGCTGGCTTTGGAGCAGGAGAATCGCGAGTTGCGCCGGGCCAACGAGATTCTCAAGAGGGCTGCTTCTTTCTTCGGGGCGGAGCTCGACCGCCAGCACAAGAGATAGTCGCGTTCATCGACGCCAACCGGCACGAGTTCTTCGATGGCCGTCAGATCGGGGTCGAGCCCATCTGCACTGTCCTGCGTCAGGCAGGAGTGCAAGTGGCCCCGAGCACCTACTACGCCGCGAAGTCCCGTGCACCCTCCGTGCGATCGAAACGGGACGCGGTGATGGCTCCGGTGCTGCGGCGGCTGTGGGAGGAGAACTACCGGGTCTATGGGGCCAGGAAGATCTGGAAGGCCGCCCAGCGCGCCGGCCACGACATCGGACGGGACCAGGTCGCCCGCCTCATGCGGGCCGAGGGGATCGAAGGGGTGCGGCGAACCAAGAGGGTACGGACCACCCGCCCGGTTCCTGGGGTGTCCCGTCACCCTGACCTGGTGGGCCGACAGTTCACTGCCGAGGCGCCGAACCAGTTGTGGGTCACCGACCTGACCTACGTGCCTACTTGGGCCGGCGTCGCCTATGTATGCTTCATCATCGACGCCTGCTCGCGCATAATCGTGGGCTGGCGGGTCGCCTCGCACATGCGGACCTCGATGGTGCTGGATGCGATAGAGATGGCCCGCTGGTCCCGTGGCACCACACTGGCCGGCTTGCGCTGCCATAGCGACGCCGGCTCGCAATTCACATCGATTCGCTATGGGGAGCGGCTGGCCGAGATCGGTGCGGTGCCCTCAATCGGCACCGTGGGCGACAGCTTCGACAATGCCCTGGCCGAGACGGTGAACGGCTACTACAAGGCCGAGCTGATCCGCGGCCCGGCCCGTGAAGGCCGGCCGTGGAAGACCGTCGAGGACGTCGAGCTCGCCACTCTCAGCTGGGTCCACTGGCACAACAACACCCGCCTGCACGGCTAACTGAACGACGTGCCGCCAGCAGAGTTCGAGGAAACGCTCTACGCTACGAAGCGGACCGACCAGGCCCTGGTCGGAATCCAATAGACAGAGTCTCCATCAAACCCAGGGCGATTCAAGTCGGCGACCCGGACGTCGACCTCGAGGGTGCTCAGTGCCAGCCGGCGATCGGCGTCGGCCAGCCGCTGGCCGAGGGTGCCCAGCATCTGCAGCGCGATGCTGGGGTGCTCGGCCACGAGAGCGGCGAGGTCGTCGTGGGAGAACACGCACAAGCGAGCCTCGGTCAGCGCTTCGGCCTCATCGAGCGTGGGTCCCCCGGTGAGGAAGCCATGCTCGCCCAGGGTCTGCCCGGCCCCACGGTGCGCAGCAGGCGCCGGTGTCCGCTGGGCAGGGTGCGGCTGAGCTTGACCTCCCCGGTGTGCACCACGGACAGCCGGCGTGATCGTTCCCCGGCTCCGTGCACCAGTTCCCCGGCCGAGAGCACCAGAGGCCGGGCCAGTGCCCCGACCAGGTCCTGCTGGTCCTCAGAGAGTCCGGAGAACAGCGGCACCCGGCGCACGCAGCTGATCTCGTCCCGGTGGATCTCCCGCAGCGGCAAGGTACGCATACTCCTTGATTCTGCCCGGTGGCCGGTGCTCGTCAAGCAGGGACAGGACTCGGCAACAGGTGCAGGGTGCACCGCCGTGCGGGGACTTGACGTCCGTCAAGGCCCCGGATCTGCCTGCTGACTACGGTGAAAGCGTCCATCAGAAACACCGACACCGGAAGGGAGCGGACATCATGACCACCGCCACCACCACCCACACCGTCTTCCGCGCCGAGGGCTTCTCCTGCCCGTCCTGCGTGGCCAAGATCGAAAAGCAGGTCGGCCGGCTCCAGGGCGTCTCGACCGTGAAGGTCCACTTCGCGACCGCCCGCATCGAGGTCGACCACGACGAGTCCAAGACCTCCGTGGACGAGATCGTCGCCGCCATCGCCAAGGCCGGCTACAAGGCCACACCCTCGGCCTTCTGACCCTCCTGTCCGCCCGTGATCACCATCGGTCACGGGCGTGCGGGGGCCCGGACCGCCACCGCGCGGATCAGCCCTCATCCACACACGCATTCTCCAGAAAGGTCGCACTCGCAGTGAACAGGCTCCAGAAGTGGGTCCGCAGCAGTTGGTCCGTCCCCGTGGTCTCGGGCCTGCTCATCCTCCTGTCCTTCGGCATCGAGCGCCTCGGCGGCGGTGCCTGGAACGCGGTGATCGGCCCGCAGTGGTGGATCGACGCCGGCGCGCACGCGCACGGTTCCGGCCACGTCTTCACCCTCGCCAACGCCTTCATGCTGGCCGCGGCGGTCGTGGCCGGCTACGGGATCGTGGTCAAGGCGGTCCGCGCGCTGATGGTCAAGGTGATCGGCATCGACCTGCTGGTGTCCATCGCGGCCATCGGCGCCACCCTCATCGGCAACTTCTGGGAGGCCGCCGCCGTCACCTTCCTGTTCGCCATCGGCCACGCCCTCGAGGCGGCCACCCTGACCAAGACGCGCTCGGCTCTCACCGAGCTGGTCGCCGTCGCCCCGGACACCGCGATCGTGATGCGGGACGGCGAGCAGGCCGAGATCCCGGCCCACCAGGTGCGGATGGGTGAGATCGTGCTGGTGAAGAACGGGGCGAAGGTCCCCGTGGACGGCCAGGTCGTCTCCGGCACCGGCGCCATCGACGAGGCCTCCATCACCGGTGAGTCCATCCCGGTGGAGAAGGCGAAGTCGGACCAGGTGTTCGCCGGCACCGTCTCCCGCGGCGGTTTCCTGCAGGTGCTGGCCACCGGCATCGGCGCGGACACCACCCTGGCCCGGATCATCCACCGCGTGGAACAGGCCCAGGACGCCAAGGCCAAGACCCAGGCCTTCATCGACCGCTTCTCCACCTGGTACACCCCGGCCGTGATCGTGCTGGCGGTGGCCACCTGGCTGCTCACCGGCGACGTGGTGCTGGCCCTGACACTGCTGGTCATCGGCTGCCCCGGCGCCCTGGTGATCTCCATCCCGGTCGCCATCGTCGCCGGCATCGGCCGCGCCGCCCGCAACGGCATCCTCATCAAGGGCGGCGAGTACCTGGAGACCTCCGCGAAGATCTCGGCCGTGGCCGTGGACAAGACCGGCACCCTCACCGAGGGCACGCCGAAGCTCACGGACATCGTCGTCCTGGCCGAGGACATGGACCGCACCGAGGTGCTGCGCTGGACCGCGGCCGCCGAGGCCGGCTCCGAGCACCCCCTGGCCCGGCCCATACTGGACACCGCCCGCGAGGCCGGCGTGGGCCCGGAGGGCATCCCCGGGCAGGTCACCCCGGTGCCCGGCAAGGGCATCGTGGCCGACGTCGGCGGTCGGCGCGTGCTGGTCGGCAACCCGCCGCTGCTGGCCCAGTACGGCATCACCGACGACGCCGGCGCCGGGCCGGCCGCTCGGGAGCTCGCCGCCGCGGGAAAGACCCCCATGATCGTCGCCGTCGATGAGACGGTGATCGGCGTGATCGCCGTGGCCGACCAGATCCGCGAGGACGCCCCGGCGATGGTCGACCGGCTGCACGAAGCCGGCGTGCAGAAGGTCGTCATGCTCACCGGTGACACCCGCCTGGTGGCCGAGTCCATCGGTCAGAAGACCGGGATCGATGAGATCCACGCCGCCCTGTTGCCGGAGGACAAGCTGGAGGCGGTGGCGCAGTTGCAGCGTCAGGGCCACACCGTGGCCATGGTCGGCGACGGCGTCAACGACGCCCCGGCCCTGGCCACGGCCGACATCGGCGTGGCCATGGGCGCGGCCGGCTCGGCCGTGGCCGTGGAGACCGCGGACATCGCCCTGATGGGCGACCACCTCCTGAAGCTGCCCGAGTCCATCAGCCTGGCCAAGCGGACCGTGAACGTGATGAAGCAGAACATCGCGATCGCGCTGGCCACCGTCGTGGTCCTGCTGGCCGGAGTCTTCACCGGCGGGGTGACCATGTCCGTGGGCATGCTCGTCCACGAGGCCTCCGTGCTGGTGGTCATCCTCAACGCCATGCGCCTGATGCGCAACGACCACAACTCCACCGCCATGGCCAGGGAACTGCGGACCCCGGCCAAGGACCGCGAGGCGGTGGACGCCTGACGGATTCATCTCGGGGCACGTCACCGGAGCCCTCGGGCCAACACCACTGGAGAACAAGATAGGAAACGGGAAAGGTAAGGACCATGACTGAGAAGCACTTCACCATCGAGGGCAACGTCGAGCACTTCACCATCGCGGACATCGCGCAGGAGAACCAGGACTTCCGCAAGACCATCTGGACCGGCAAGCACTCCCAGATCGTCCTCATGACCGTTCCCGTCGGCGGAGAGATCGGCGACGAGGTCCACGAGACCACCGACCAGATCCTGACCTTCATCTCCGGCACCGGCGAGGCCGATCTGAACGGCGAGACCCACCCGATCGAGGCCGGTGACCAATGCGCGGTGCCCGCCGGCGCCCGGCACAACTTCCGCAACACCGGAGATGAGCCCCTGGTGCTCTACACGATCTACTCGCCGCCAGAGCACGCCGCGGATGCCCAGTACGCCACCAAGGAGGAGGCCGACGCCGCTGAGGCCTCCGGTGAGGACACCCCGCCGCAGGGCTGATCCTCAGCACCCGGCGGCACGGGGCGCCCGTCGAACCGGCGGGCGCCCTGTGTGGTCCAGGCAGAAAACCACGTCAGAACAGGGGAACCACCCCCCCAGGGTAGGACGAACCGGCTCAGCCGGGTCCCCACCAGCAGTACGCAAGAGGAGAAGCAGATGTCGAAGGTGTTGGTCTTCACGGACTATGGCGGTCCGGAGCACCAGGAGCTCATCGAGCGCGAGGTGCCCGAGCCGGGCCCCGGCGAGATCGTGATCCAGGTGATGGCGGCCGGCGTGAACCCGGCCGACGCGAAGATGCGCCAGGGACTGTTCGGCACGAAGCGCACGCTGCCTTCGCCGATGGGCCTGGAGGCCTCCGGGATCGTCACCGCGGTGGGCGAGGGCGTGGAGGCCTTCGCCGTGGGCAACGAGGTCCTCGGCAGTCCGGCCAAGGGCCAGGGCACCTTCGCCGAGCACGCGGTGCTGAACGCGGCCACGACCGTGGCGAAGCCGGAGGAGATCTCCTTCGTGGACGCCGCGGCCATCCCCGTGGCCGGGACGGCCGCCTATGACGTCACCCACCAGGTCGAGCTCGAGCCCGGCCAGTCCCTGCTCATCCTCGGGGCCGACGGCGGCGTCGGGCTGATGGCAGCCCAGATCGGCACAGTGCACCAGTACAGGGTGATCGGGGTGGCCAGTGCCTCGAAGAGAGAGCTCGTGGAGTCCACCGGGGCCACCTTCGTCGAGTCGGGCGACGGCGCGGCCGACCGGGTGCGCGAGGTCGCCCCGGAGGGCGTGGACCTGGTGGTCGACCTGGTCGGCGGACAGGCGCTGCGGGACATCGCGCCCGTGGCGAAGGATACCAAGAACGTCATCACCACCGCCGACCCGGCCACCGCGGAAGAGCTCGGCGGAGCCGGCGTGAAACGCACCCAGGAAGCCTTGGAGAAGATCACCGGGGTCATCCAATACGGTCTCGTCGATCCGAACGTGGGCCAGCGCTTCAGCCTGGCCGACGCCCAGGAGGCGATGGCCGCCGTCGAGGGCGGCCACACCGCCGGCAAGGTGGTCATCGAGCCATGAGCCACGACCACCACCACCTCCGGTCCGGAGCCGGGGCCGGTGCCGATGGACCGCGCACGGATCGGTCAGGTGTTGACCAATCTGCTGGCCAACGCCCTGCGCCACACCCCGGCCGGGGGCACCATCACCGTGCACACCAACAACACCCCCGACGCGGTGACGATCACCGTCACCGACACCGGGGACGGGATCGCCACCGAGCACCTGCCGCACGTGTTCAACCGCTTCTACCGGACCCACACCGGCCGCGAGGCCGGCCCCGGCTCCGGACTGGGTCTGGCGGTCTCCCAAGCCTTGGCCCACGCCCACGACGTTCACCTTGTCCCTGCCCCACGCCTTAACCTCCACCGGTCCCGCGAGGAACTAAGAAGCCTTTCGCCAGGACCGTCCCAGCGAGGGATCCTTGAGCGGGCGAGGTTCAGCGTTCATGGCTAAGGGTGTTCTCGACGCGAGGTAGGTCGTGCTCGGTCGAGGGCGCTGAGGAGCGCGATGATGATGCAGGCCCCGGCGACGGCTGCCACGGGTATCCAGGCGGTGCCGACGATGAGCGCTCCGGCGGTTGCGGTTCCGGCTGATCCTGCGGCGATCTTCAGTGCGCCGACCCAGATGAAGACCTGTCCGCGTGATTGCGGGGGGCGCGTACTCACTGCGGGCGGTGAGGGTGGCCGCGAAGAACAGCGCGTTGGCGATCCCGGTGGCGGTGAACGCGATCAGGGCTGGAACCAGCGACGGCATCGGGATGACTGCCGTGAGGGCCAGGCCCACCACGACCGCCAGCACGATGGTGAGCCGGTCGGCGTCCCCGCGCAGGGGCCGTATCATCAGCAGCGCTGAGCCGAGGAGGTTCCCGACTCCGTATCCGGCGACGAGTGTTCCCGCGACCGCCGCGCCGCCGAGGCCGGGGGCGATGGCCACGGCGTAGATCGGGAGGGCGGCGACCGAGAACGCGACCATGATGGTCAGGCCGAGTGTGCGGCGTAGCGGACCGGATCGCCAGATACCCTGCAGCGTCCGGGCCGGTGAAGGCACCGCTGCCGTATCGACGGGCGGGGCCTGGCGGGGCCGGGCGAGCACGGCTCCGGCGCCGACGATGGCTGCCGTGGCGAGGACGAGTGCCGCGGCCAGCGGGCCGGCCGTCGCGGCGATCCCGGCCACCGCGGCGGGTCCGAGTGTGCCGCTGATGCCGTAGCTGGCCACGTCCCAGCTCTGCGCGCGGCGCTGGTTGCGCTGGGAGGGCCCGGCGATCGAGGGCAGGCGGCTGCTGATCCCGCCGGTGAGCATCGCAGTACAGACAAACGTGGGTTCAGAACGAAGCGGGATGCGGAGGCTTTCGCGGCCACGGTTGAGGTGTCCAAGCTGCGCGGCGAGTTCATCGACGCGGCCGCGTCGAGGACCACGGTGGGCGAATTGGGTCCGGCATGGCTCGGCCGGCAATCGCACCTGAAGCCTTCGGCGCTGCGACCTGTGGAGAGCGCATGGCGAGTCCACGTCGAACCGCGCTGGAGCCGGGTGGCGGTTGCGGATGTGCGAAAGACGGCGGTCCAGCAGTGGGTCGCAGATCTGGGCGGTGATCGCGGGGCCACGACGGTGATCCGGGCGTACGGCGTACTGGCCGCAATCCTGGATGACGCAGTGGACGATCGCCGGTTGCTGTCGAACCCCGCGCGCGGGGTGAAGCTGCCTCGCAAGGGAAAGAAGCCGCACGTGTACCTGTCCCACCGTCAAGTGCACGACATCGCGGAGGCCTCCAAGCACCCCGTGCTGGTTCTGATGCTGGCCTACTGCGGTCTGCGGTGGGGCGAGGCTGTCGGCCTCCAGGTGAAGCACCTGGACATGCTGCGTCGCCGGATCCTGGTAGAGCGGAACGCCGTCGAGGTCGGCGGGGTGTTCGAGGTCGGCACGCCGAAGGGCCACAAGCATCGGTCAGTGCCGTTCCCTCGATTCCTGGCGGAGCATTTGGCGAAGCTGTGCAAGAGCAAGGGGCCTGACGATCTGGTGTTCCCGGGGCACCACGGCCAGTTCCTGAGACAGCCGCGAGTCCGCGGCGCGGCGGACGCGGAGACACGGGCCCGCGACTCGTGGTTTGCAGCCGCACTCCAGGATGCCGGGGCGCCACGGGTCACCCCGCACGACCTGCGGCACACGGCAGCATCGTTCGCGGTCTCAGCCGGGGCCAACGTCAAGGCAGTACAGCGCATGCTCGGCCACAGCTCTGCTGCCATGACCTTGGACATCTACGCCGACCTCTTCGATGACGACCTGAATGCCGTCGCTGACCGGCTGGATGAGGTGGTCTCGGAGCAGATTGTGGGCAAAACGTGGGCAAACGCCTGATCTGAGAGCCGACGAAGGCCGCAACTTCCCTGTAACTACGCGGAAGTTGCGGCCTTTTGACGTGGT
Source organism: Micrococcus terreus (assembly GCF_900116905.1). Lineage (GTDB taxonomy): Bacteria > Actinomycetota > Actinomycetes > Actinomycetales > Micrococcaceae > Citricoccus > Citricoccus terreus. The sequence goes on from NZ_FPCG01000006.1 coordinate 8,277, forward strand.
GCCCCCGGTGGGACTCGAACCCACAACACAGCGATTTTAAGTCGCCTGCCTCTGCCAATTGGGCTACGGGGGCCTGGACCAGTGCGTCACCCTAAGTGACCACAGCGCAACGGCCCGGCACCCCTCAGGGTACCGGGCCGTCGTCGGGCGTCTGGTGTCAGATCACTTCGCCAGAGCCTTCTTGCTCTCGAAGCGGCCGACCTGCGGGGTGCCGCCGGCGGCCTCCAGGAAGGCGTTGTGCGGGCGGTCCAGGTTCTCCACGGCGGTGGTGTCCCGGCCCCAGACCAGCTCGTTGAGCCAGCCGGTGAAGATGCGGGCCTTGCGCTCGAACATCGGCATGGCCATCACGTGGTAGCCGCGGTGCGCCAGCCAGGCCGGCAGACCGGAGATCTTCACACCGAGCGGGTTGCCCACGCCCTTGCCCACGCCGAAGCCGGCCACGGCACCCAGGGACTTGTGGACGTACTCCTCCACCGGGCCCGCGCCGAAGCGGACGGCCAGCAGGTTGGCGGCCAGGCGCTTGGCCTGACGGCCCGCGTGCTGGGCGTTGGGGACGCAGAAGCCGCCGGGTCCAGCGCCGGTCAGGTCCGGGACGGCGCAGACGTCGCCGCAGCCCCAGGCGCCCTCAAGCACTCCACCGTCACCGTCGGAGACCTGCAGGGTGGGGGTGACCTCGATGCGGCCGCGCTCCTCCACCGGGAAGTCGGTCTTCTTGGCCACGCCGTTGGCGGCCACACCGGCGGTCCAGACCAGGGTGTCAGCGTAGAACTCGCCGGCGTCGGACTTGTCCTGCATGTTGATCAGCTTCATGAGGTTGTCCTCGGCGCTGGAGAGCGAGGTGTTCAGCAGGACCTCGATGCCGCGGGTCTTCAGGTGGTCCACCACGCCCAGTGCCTGGTCCTCGGAGACCTCCGGCATGATCCGGCCCATGGCCTCGACCAGCACGATGCGGGCATCGGACTGGGCCAGGCGCGGGTTCTTGGCGATGGTGGCGCGGATGATGTCCTCCATCTCCGCGATGGTCTCGATGCCGGCGAAGCCTCCGCCCACGACCACGAAGGTCAGGGCACGGCGCTTCTCCTCGACGTCGGTCATGGTGGACGCGGCCTCGATGCGCTCCAGGATCTGGTTGCGCAGGGCCTCGGCCTCCTCAATGGCCTTCAGGCCGATGCCGGCCTCAGCCAGACCCGGGATGGGGAAGGTGCGCGTGGTGGCACCGGCGGTCATCACGATGTCCTGGTACGGGATCTCGAACTCAGAGCCGTCCTCGGTCTGCACCGTGGCGGTCTTGCGCGCGTGCTCGACCTTCACGACCTTGCCGATCACGTGCTCGGAGGCCTTCAGGTGCGTGCGGCGGTCCACCACGGCGTGGCGGGGCTCGATGTGACCGCCCACGACCTCTGGCAGGAAGGGCTGGTAGGTCATGTACGGCAGCGGGTCGACGATGGTGACCACACCGCCGCGCGCCTTGACCTGCTTCTCGAGGTTCTTGGCGACGTAGAGGCCGGCGTAGCCGCCGCCGACGATCAGGACGCGGGGCTTCGGGGACAGTTGCGGGGTAAGTGCCATACCGTCCAGGGTAGTCGGCGGGACAGATGACGTGAAATCTTTCACAAAGTCACAAAGTGCGGGGCAGGTCAGGCGGTGTCGCGGCGGCTGCGCCGGTAGACCACGACGCCGGCCGTCACCGAGGCGGCGGCGGCCAGGAGGGTGCCCAGCAGCAGGGCGGGCGCCAGACCGGGCGCAGGATCTGCGGGCTCGGCGGCCGGTGGGAGCGCGGTGGGCTGGCCTTGGGGTGCCGCAGTGACGACGGGACGACCCGGTGCCACGGGGCCGGCAGGGGTGGTCCCCGGGGAGGGCTCGCCGACCGAGGCACGGCGGTTGACCCGGATCCATTCGGCCAGGCTGTCCTGCGGGGCCCGTTCGACGGCGGGGATCTCGGCGGTCACGGCCGCGGCCGCGTCGATGATCCCGTGCCCGTAGACGGGGTCCTCCCCCGGTGCTCCGGCGTCCCGTGCGGTGGCGCGGATCCGGTGCATGACCTGGTGGGCCGGCATCTGCGGGTCGGCCGAGCGGATCAGGGCGGCCAGCCCGGCCACCAGCGGTGCCGCGCCGGAGGTCCCGCTCCAGATGCCGTGGCCCCCGCCGGGCAGGGCCCCGACCAGGGGATCCGCCGGTGCGGCGACCCCGATGCTGATCCCCTGGGTGGATGCATCCCAGCTGGCCTGGCCTCGTTCATCCAGCCCGGCCACGGTCAGCACCCCCGGGATGGTGGCCGGGGCTCCGGCCGTGTGGGTGCCGGAGGCCCTGTTGCCGGCCGCGGCCACCACCAGGACCTCGTTCTGCTCGGCATACAGGAAGGCCTCGTCCCAGCTCTCCGGCCAGTCCGTGCGGGTGGAGACCAGGGACATGTTGATGATGTCCGCCCCCTGGTCCACGGCCCAGCGCACGGCCTGGGGGATCTGCTCCTCCGCCGGAGGCACCCCCGGGCGGTCATCACCGAGGTGCACGGAGATGGACAGCAGCTGGGCCTCCGGGGCGACCCCCAGGATCCCAGCGTCACCCGGCCCGGGCTCCCCGCCCGGGTCGTGTCCGTGGCCGGCCAGCACCGAGGCCACCAGGGTGCCGTGCTCGCTGCCCTCCCCGATCGGCTGGTCCCCGGAGGATGAGCCCACACCGGAGACGTCCGTCCCACCGACCACCTGACCGGTCAGGTCCGGATGGGTGCCGTCGATCCCGGTGTCGATCACCGCCACGGTCACGCCCTCCCCGCGGGAACGCTCCCAGGCGGTGGTGAACCCGTACTCCTCGAGCCAGAACTGCTGGCCCCGCCAGAGATCCTCCGGCTCCGTGACGGTGTCCGTGGACAGTGACGGAGACGGCGTGGACGACTCGGTCGGGGCGGCCACGGCACCCACACCGAGCCCGGGTCCGGCGAGCAGGCTCAGGGTCAGGGCGGCGATGAGGGTCCTCCCCCGCCTCCGGCCCGCCAGGTGACTGCTCACGGCAGGATCGACAGCGCGATCCCGTCCAGGATGTCGTGCTCAGAGGTCAGAGCGGTGGTCACGCCGGCACCCGTGGCCCGGTGGACGCGCTGCAGCAGGGTGGTCCAGATCAGGGCGCCGGCCCCGATCACGTCCACGCGTCCGGGGTGCATGAAGGGCAGCTCGGCCCGCTCGGCTCGGGTGGCGGCCAGCAGGCTCCGTGCGGTCTCGTCCACGCGGGCGAGCTCCAGCTGCGCCCCGTGGATGCGGTCCGGCTCGTAGGCCTCCAGCTCCAGTGCGGCGGCGGTCACCGTGGTCACCGAACCGGCCACGCCCACCACCGCACGCACCCCGTCCAGCGGGACGCTCTGCTCCACCCGGTCCAGGATGGACTCGATGTCCGCTGTGGCCGCACCGATCTGCTCGGCTGTGGGCGGATCCTCGGTGAGGTGGCGCTCGGTGAAGCGCACACAGCCCATGTCCACGCTGATCGAGGCACGCACCTGCGGCCCCTCCGGACCGGTGACGGTGCCCACCACGAACTCGGTGGATCCGCCGCCGATGTCCACCACCAGCACCTGGTCCTCCGGCCCCCAGTCCGTGGCGTCCAGCACAGAGACCGCCCCCGCGAAGGACAGTGCCGCCTCCTCCTGGCCGCTGATGACCTCCGGCTCCACGCCGAGGCGCTCCCGGATGCCCTCCACGAACACCTCGCGGTTGGACACGTCGCGGCTGGCCGAGGTGGCCACGAAGCGCACTCGTCCGGCGTGGAGCCGCTGGATCTCGGCGGCGTACTCCTCCGCCGCGGCGAAGGTGCGTTCCAGAGCGGCGGGGGCGAACTGCCCGGTGGCATCCACGCCCTCGCCCAGCCGCACCACGCGCATCTCCCGGGCCAGCTCCTCGAACTGGCCTCCTGACCCAGCATCCCCGTCCTCCGCCGCACGGGCCACCAGCAGGCGGATCGAGTTGGTCCCGCAGTCCACGGCCGCCACGGTCTGGGCGCGCAGCCGCTCCAGCCGCTTGACGTGCCGGCTCAGATCGCGCGCCGGAACCGGTGCCTCCGGGTCCCAGGCGCCCTCGCAGCGGCAGGTGTCCTTCGTCCACCACTCGGAGATCCGTTCCAGGGCCTCGTCGCCCAGCGGGTTCACCCCGGGCCCTGCCGCCAGGGAGTGACCCACCAGCACGTGCAGGCACTTGACGCGCTCGGGCATGCCGCCGGCGGAGATGCCGCGGATCTCGGTCACCTCGCCCACTCCGGAGACCTCGCCGATCCGATCCCTCTCACGCAGATACGCCTCATGCGCCCCCCGGTAGGCGGAGGCCAGCTGCTCGTCCTGCTCCAGCCGCTCGGACATCTCGGCCATCACACCGTCGGCCTCGAGCCGGGACACGGCGGCGGTCAGCACCGGGTGGGTGAGGTAGAAGGTGGTGGGGAACGGGATGCCGTTGGACAGGCGCGGGGCCGTCGTGGCCACCAGCGGGTTGCCGCAGACGCACCGTGCACCGATCTCCACCACGTCCCGGACGGGACGGCCCAGCTGCAGGCTGATGGTGTCCAGGTCCTGCTGCGTGGGGGTGGCGTCGGTCGTCTGGGGGTGCTGCGTCACGGGTCCTCCGAGGGTCTCTGAAGGGCCGGTCAGTCGGTCGCGGCCCGCACCACAGAATCCCACAGACCGTCGGCCCAGGGCATATCCGGGTTCACGGCGCCGGGATCGGACGCCGCCTCGGCGGTCTCCGGCAGGGCCGCCTCACCGCCGATCACCATGTACTTCTTCTCCCCCGGCATGACCAGGTTCAGGCGGTCCCGGGCCTGCTGCTGGACGTAGGCGGGGTCCTCCCAGCGCTTGATCTGCGCGGTCAGCTCGCCCTGGAGCTCACGCTGCTGCTCGATCTCGGTCTGCACGCCGGTCAGCTCGGCCTGCTGGTTCAGGAACACCCGCAGGGTGGGCGCCACCAGGATGGCCGCGACCATGGCCACCACCAGCAGTGCGATGCTGCGCCCGGAGAAGCTGCGGGCCGGGATCGGCTTGACCGGTGCCTGAGTGCGAGGCTGCTGGGCACGCAGCACCTTGGTCACGGACTCGGTGGAGCCGTGGGTGGCCGGAATGCCGGTGGGCTTCACCGGTCGGGCGGCGCGGCCGGTGGAGCGGGAGGCTCCCGACGACGGACGGCCGCCACCAGCGCCCGGGGCCTTGCGCTCGGCGCCGGCTGGACGGCCTGCGGGCCCTTCCGGACGCGCGGAGGTGCCGGCCGACGGGACATGCGGACGGACGGAGCGCTCCAGCAGTGCCCGGCGTTCGGCAGCGCGGCGCTGCTCCGGGGTGGGACGGGGACGGGACTGCTGACGGGGCGCGGAGTCCAGCGGGATGACCTTGGCCGAGTGGCGGGTCACCGGGTGGGAGCCTGCGTGGCTGACCGACCGAGCCACCTGCGGATCAGCGGCGGCCTCAGCGGCGGTCTCGGCAGCCGAGACCAGTTCCGTCTGCCCGGAGGGCACGGAGACGGCGGCTCGGCTCATGGCAGAGCGAGGGACTCGAGGTCGGCGGCTGGCCATGGCGCATCCCTCCGTCTGGGCAGCAGGTGTGGGGTCACTGACCACGGTAGTGCCGAGGCGCCCAGATCCCCCCGAGGGCGCGCCCTGCCACGCCGAACAAGGGCATGTCATGTCTCGCTGCAGAGCTCTGCGGCACGGCACCCCAGCGCAGAGATCTCAGTTGCACCGTTCGCCGCTCAACCCGACCGTGTTGCACGATTCGTCGGTCTGCGGCCCGATCCTCGCCACTCTCTGCAACAGATCCTGCCGATCCGTCGAACGGTGCATCACAGATCGCGGCAACGGCGACGGCCCCGCACCGGCCAGCGTGGTGCTGGGAGGTGACGGGGCCGTCGTCGGGAATCCGGCGGAGCCGGGTCCTCAGCTGGGCAGGATCACTTCTTCTTCGTGAACCGTGGGAAGGCGGAGGCGCCGGCGTAGACCGCCGAGTCGCCCAGCTCCTCCTCGATGCGCAGCAGCTGGTTGTACTTGGCCACACGGTCCGAGCGGGCGGGGGCACCGGTCTTGATCTGGCCGGCGTTGGTGGCCACGGCCAGATCGGCGATGAAGGTGTCCTCGGTCTCGCCGGAGCGGTGCGAGATCATGCAGTTGAAGGTGTGGCGCTGGGCCAGGGAGATGGCGTCGAAGGTCTCGGTCAGCGAGCCGATCTGGTTGACCTTGACCAGCAGGGCGTTGCCGGAGGCCTCGTCGATGCCGCGCTGCAGACGCTCGGGGTTGGTGACGAACAGGTCGTCGCCCACCAGCTGCACGCGGTCGCCCAGGGCCTCGGTCAGGGCCTTCCAGCCGTCCCAGTCGTTCTCGTCCAGCGGGTCCTCGATCGAGACCAGCGGGTAGGAGTCCACCAGCTCGGTGTAGTAGGCCACCATGTCCTGCGCAGAGCGCTTCTGACCCTCGAAGGTGTACGTGCCCTTCTGGCAGAACTCGGAGGAGGCCACGTCCAGGGCCAGGGCGATCTCGGTGCCGGGCTTGTAGCCGGCCTTCTTGATCGCCTCGGTGATCAGGTCCAGGGCCTCGCGGTTGGAGGGAAGGGAGGGGGCGAAGCCGCCCTCGTCGCCCAGGCCGGTGCCCAGACCCTTCTCCTGCAGGACCTTCTTGAGCGTGTGGTAGACCTCGGCACCCCAGCGCAGGGCCTCACGGAAGCTCGGCGCACCGATGGGGGCGATCATGAACTCCTGGATGTCCACGTTGGAGTCCGCGTGCGCGCCACCGTTGAGGATGTTCATCATCGGCACCGGCAGCACGTGCGCGTTGGGGCCGCCCAGGTACTTGAACAGGGACAGGTCAGCGGAGGCCGAGGCGGCGTCCGCCACGGCCAGGGAGACGCCCAGGATGGCGTTGGCGCCGAGCTTGCCCTTGTTCTCGGACCCGTCCAGGTCCAGCATCAGGGTGTCGATCAGGCGCTGGTCGGTGGCGTCCTCACCCTCCAGCTCCGGGGCGATCTGCTCGATCACGGCGGTCACCGCGTCCTGCACACCCTTGCCCAGGTAGCGCTTCTTGTCTCCGTCACGGCGCTCGACGGCCTCGAACTCGCCCGTGGAGGCGCCCGAGGGAACCGCCGCGCGGCCCATGGCTCCGTCCGTCAGCAGCACCTCCACCTCGACGGTGGGGTTGCCGCGGGAATCGAGGATCTCGCGGGCGTGGATGGCGTCGATCAAGGCCATGTGCAGTCTCCTTTGAAGGCAGGTGGATCCAGCTGACAGCGCTGATGGCTGGACACGGCCAGCCTACCTCCGACCCTGACGCAGGGCCGCAAGATGGCGGCGCAGCGCCCGTTCCGGGTCCAGGTCCGCCCGGCGGGCCAGCTGCACCAGCCGGAACAGCTCCGCCCCCAGGGCCTCCTCGTCCGCCAGCGCCTGCTCCAGCCGGTCGGCTTCTGCGGCGCTTCCCGACGACGGCGCCTCAGGTTCGGGCAGCGGGTCCACCGCCTGCCGGGCGGCACGGTCCACCACCTTCCCGGCGGAGGCCAGAGCGGGCAGGTGCGCGGGCAGGGAGGCGAACGGCGAGTCAGGTGCGGCGGGCTCCCGCGCCCGCTCTTCGGCCTTGATCCGCTCCCACGCCTTCTCGATGTCCGCGATGCTCGCGGCGGCGAGCTCCTCCTCGGAGCGCAGGGTGCCGTCCGCGTGGAAGACATGCGGGTTGCGGCGGATCATCTTGGCGGTGATGGCCTCGGCCACCGTGTCCAGGGTGAAGCCGCCGTGGCCGGAGGCGATCGCCGAGTGCAGCACCACCTGGAACAGAACGTCGCCCATCTCCAGGCGGAGGCGTTCGTCGTCCCCGTCGGCCACCGCGGAGGCATCCCAGGGTGCGGTGCGGGACTCGATCACCTCGAGCGCCTCGTAGGACTCCTCCACCAGGTACTCGGTGAGCACCGGGTGGGTGAGCCGCCTGGTCCAGGGGCAGTGCTGCCGCAGCTGCGCCACCACCCAGACCAGGCGGTCCATCTGTTCACTCATGCTGATGCGCGGTCCGCTCCGGCAACGGCCAGTCAGTCCTCGTCCGGCAGGGCTGCCAGACGCGGAACGCTCGACTCGGAGTCCTCTCCGGCGATCACATCGCCCCAGGACTCCACGATCAGCTCGGCCAGGGCCTCGCGCTCCTCGAGCGGCAGGAAGGAGGCCTCCACGGCGTTGAGCTGGAAGTCCAGCAGGTCCTCGAGATCGTAGTCGAAGGTCTCGGCCAGCAGGTACAGCTCGTCGGTCAGGGAGACCCCGCTCATCAGGCGGTTGTCCGTGTTGACGGTGATGCGGAAGCCCAGCTGGTGGAGCATGTCGATCGGGTGGGTGGTGATGTCCGGGCCGAAGGCCGCCACGGCGCCGGTCTGCAGGTTGGAGGACGGGCAGACCTCCAGGGCGATCTCGCGGTCGCGCACCCAGGCGGCGGTCTCGCCCAGGTCCACCAGGGCGACGTCCTCGCCCAGGAGCCGGCCGTCCTCGTCGGTCCCGCCGAACTCCACGGTGATGTCCTCGGCGATCCGCACGCCGTGGCCCAGACGCTGGGCGCGGCCGTTGAGCAGCGCGTCCTGGATGGAGGCCACGCCGTCGGACTCGCCGGCGTGCACGGTGGCGGGCAGGTGCTGGGCGGCCAGCCAGGTGAAGGCCTCGGTGAAGCGGCTGGGCGGGAACCCGGCCTCGGGGCCGGCGATGTCGAAGCCGACCACGCCGGCGTGGCGGTGACGCACGGCCAGCTCGGCGATCTCCTGGGCGCGGTCCAGGTGGCGCATGGCGGTGATCAGCTGGCCGGTCTGGATGGCGGTCCCGGCGGCCTCCGCCGCGTCCATCCCCTCCTGCAGTCCGGCCTGGACCGCCTCCACGGCCTCGTCCAGGGTCAGTCCCTGCCGCAGGTGCTGCTCGGGGGCCCAGCGGATCTCGGCGTAGACCACGCCGTCCTCCACCAGGTCCTCCACGAATTCGCGGGCCACCCGGCGCAGGCCCTCGGCGGTCTGCATCACGGCGATGGTGTGGTCGAAGGTCTCCAGGTAGCGCTCCAGCGAGCCGGCGTTGGCGGACTCGGTGAACCAGGTGGCCAGGTCATCGGCGTTGTCCGCGGGCAGCTCGTGGCCGATCTGCTGGGCCAACTCCAGCACGGTGGCCGGGCGCAGTCCGCCGTCCAGGTGGTCGTGCAGGCTGACCTTGGGCAGGGCGGCCAGGTCGATCTCCAGGGGGGAGGGGGCGTCGAAGCCGAAGGGGCTCTCGGTCAGCTCCTCGTTCAGCTCATCGGTGAGGTGGTTCGGGTTCTCGGGCGCGTTCTGGGGCGAAGTCTCAGTCACGGGGCGAGTCTACGTCGTCCCCGTCCACCACCAGGGGCGGTGCGGGGCTGGCGGCCTGGGCCCGGCGCAGCACCCGCGCGTAGATCCGCTTGAGCACGGCGTCGATGATCCAGCCGATCACCCCGGCGGCCACCACGGCCACCAGGATCTGCAGGATCGGGTTGTCCAACCAGCCCGCGGTGGCCCGTCCGATCCCGATCGAGTAGCCGGACCAGATCATCGCGGCGATCACGTCCAGCAGGGTGAACCACTTCCGGGGGAAGCGGGTGGCCCCGGCAGTGTAGTTCACGGCCACCCGCCCACCGGGGATGAACCGGGCGGTGGTGATCACGAACGCACCGTGGGACTCCAGGGCGTGCCGGGCGGAGGAGACGGCACGCTGGACGGTGCGGGTGCGCATCCAGCGGAACCGGTCGGTGCCGATCCGCCGTCCCATCGAGTAGGCGATCTGGTCACCGATGACGGCCCCGGCCATGCCCACCAGCCACAGCAGCCACAGGGAGACGCCCTCGCCGCCGCCGGAGATGGAGGCCAGCGCCACGATCACCGACTCCGAGGGCACCACGGGGAAGAACCCGTCCACCACGCACAGCACGAACGTCAGCGGCAGCACCCACCACTGCCCGGCGGCGTGCAGGATGGCGTCCTTGATCTGGTCCATCATCTGCTGTGCATCACTCCCCCGTCACCGGCCCCGGCCGTTCAGCGTCCCGTCCCCGGTCCGGTCAGCTGATCCGGTCCATCACCAGGGGACGCTCGAGCGCGGCACGCGCCTCGTCCGAGCCCTCGGCGGAGATGTCGTAGCCGCCCTCCAGGGCTGCCAGCGCACGGTCGAAGGCCTCCGGGGTGTCGGTCAGCAGGGTCATCAGCGGCTGCCCCTGCTGCACAGTGTCGCCCGGCTTGGCGTGCATCCGCACACCCGCTCCGGCCTGCACCGGGTCCTCCTTGCGGGCCCGCCCTGCGCCCAGCCGCCAGGCGGCCAGTCCGACGGACATGGCATCCAGGCGAGACAGGATTCCCGACGACCGCGCCGTCACCACCTGCGATTCCCTCGCCTGGGGCAGGGCCGCGTCCGGGTCGCCGCTCTGCGCGGAGATCATCTTGCGCCAGACATCCATGGCGCGGCCGTCCTTGAGCGCCTCGGCGGGGTCCTGGTCGGTCACTCCGGCACCGGCGAGCATCTCCCGGGCCAGGGCCACGGTCAGCTCCACCACGTCGGCCGGACCGCCGCCGGCCAGCACCTCCACGGACTCCTCGACCTCGATCGCGTTGCCTGCGGTCAGGCCCAGCGGTGTGCTCATGTCGGTCAGCAGCGCGGTGGTGTTCACTCCGGCGTCCCGGCCCAGGTCCACCATGGTGCGGGCCAGCTCGCGGGCGTCCTGCTCGTTCTTCATGAACGCACCGGAGCCGCACTTGACGTCCAGCACCAGGGTCCCGGTGCCCTCGGCGATCTTCTTGGACATGATCGAGGAGGCGATCAGCGGGATGGCCTCCACCGTGCCGGTGACATCACGCAGTGCGTAGAGCTTCTTGTCCGCCGGGGCCAGTCCGGACCCAGCGGCACAGATGACCGCACCGATCTCCGAGAGCTGGTCCATCATCTGCTGGTTGGTCAGGTTCGCCTGCCAGCCGGGGATGGCCTCGAGCTTGTCCAGGGTGCCGCCGGTGTGACCCAGTCCGCGGCCGGACAGCTGCGGGACGGCCACGCCGTACACCGCCACCAGCGGAGCCAACGGCAGGGTGATCTTGTCACCCACGCCGCCGGTGGAGTGCTTGTCCGCTGTGGGGCGAGTGACGCCGTCGGGAGAGCGCAGCCCGGAGAAGTCCAGGCGCTCACCCGAGGCGATCATCGCCTGGGTCCAACGGGCGATCTCCGTCCGCTCCATCCCGTTGAGCAGGATGGCCATGTTCAGCGCGGCCATCTGCTCATCGGCCACCACCCCGCGCGTGTAGGCGTCCACCACCCAGTCGATCTGCTCCGGACTCAGCTGCTGGCGGTCGCGCTTGGTGCGGATGATCTCGATCGCGTCGAAGGGCTCGTGCGTGGGAGCGCTCATGTGGGGGTGATGTCCTTTCTCGGGGACAGTCAGGGTCAGGTCTGGGTGCGGCCGCGCTGCTCAGCGGCGGCCATGTCCTCAGGTCCGAAGGCCTGAGGCAGGATCTCGTCCATGGTCTTCACGCCCTGGGTGCTCATCAGCTTCATGCCGGGTGCATGGAACTCGTAGAGCAGCTGGCGGCAGCGGCCGCAGGGCATCAGGATCTCGCCGCGTCCGTCCACGCAGTAGAACGCCACCAGGCGCCCTCCTCCGGTGCGGTGCAGTTCGGAGACCAGCGAGCACTCGGCGCACAGGGTCAGCCCCAGGGAGGCGTTCTCGATGTTGCAGCCGGCCACGATCCGCCCGTCCTCCACCAGCGCTGCGGCCCCCACCGGGAATCCGGAGTACGGGACGTAGGCGCGGGTCATGGCGGCCCGAGCGGCGGACTCCAGACGGCCCCAGTCGATGCTGGACTCGCTGCGCACCAGCGGGATGGAGGCGGTGAACAGCTCGTCCTCGAAGCCGTCGGAGACGTCGTCGGTGAAATCGGGGTCTGAGCTCACGTCACTCCTTGGTGTACGGCGTACCGGCGGCGGCCGGCCCGCGGGAGCGGCCCACCAGTCCGGCCACCGCGAAGACGGTCACCAGGTAGGGCAGCATCGCCATGAACTGGCTGGGCACCGGAGTGCCCAGGATCGCCAGGACGTACTGCAGGTTGGTGGCGAAGCCGAAGAGCAGGGCGGCGAAGAACGCGCCGATCGGGTTCCAGCGTCCGAAGATCACGGCCGCCAGCGCGATGAAGCCCTGACCGGCAGTCATCTCCTTGGAGAAGGACGAGGAGCTGACCAGGGTGAAGAACGCTCCGCCCATGCCGGCGATCGCACCGGCCAGCAGCACGTTGATGTACCGGGTGCGCAGCACCTTGATGCCCACGGTGTCTGCGGCCTTGGGGTGCTCGCCCACGGCGCGCACACGCAGTCCCCACTTGGTGTGGAACAGGCCGATGTAGAGCGCGGCGACGATCAGGTACATGCCGTAGCCCAGCACGGTCTGGTCAAACAGGATCGGGCCGATGATCGGGATGTCCGCCAGCACCGGGATGCGGATGCTGGTGAAGTGCGAGGGCGAGTTCAGCGTGGAGCTGTTCGGTGCCAGCACGGTGGAGAACAGGAAGCTGGTCAGTCCGGCCACCAGCACGTTGAGCACCACGCCGACGATCACCTGGTTGACCAGGTACTTGATGGAGAACACCGCCAGCAGCACGGAGACCAGCACCCCGGCGACGACGGCCGCCAGCAGGCCTGCCCACGGCGAGTCGGTGATGGAGGAGACCACGGCTGCGGTGAAGGCACCGGCCAGCAGCTGGCCTTCGATGGCGATGTTGACCACGCCTGCGCGCTCGGAGAGCACACCGGCCATGGAGCCGAAGATCAGCGGCACGGCCAGCACGAAGGACCCGGCGATCAGCCCGGTCAGGAACACCGAGGTGTTCTGGGCGGAGCCGACCACCCAGACCAGGAACCCGGCCACGAGCAGCAGAGCGAACAGGGCGGCCTGCCAGCCGGCCACGTTGCGTCCCCGCGACACCGAGACGAAGGCCCAGACGGTCAGCGCGGCCATCAGCAGGGTGATCACCCAGCCCACGGGGACGGTGGGGGCCACCAGGTCCGGGATGTGGACGGCGTCGTTGGGGGTGGAGATGCGGAAGGTCGCGCTCTTGCCGGAGGCGTTGAGCGTGAACAGCAGCAGGGAGACCAGAGTGAAGACCGCGAAGACGATCGGCGTGTTCCAGTGGCGGACCACGTCCTGCTCGGGCGTCTGCGCCTGGGGGCGCGGAGTCTCTGACCTGGAGTCAGTGGCGGTGACGGTGTGGCTCACAGCTGCTCCCCTTCCCCGGCGGCCCGGCGACGGGCGTCCTCGTCCTGGTGGACCTCCTCTGCCGTGGGGTGTGACCCCAGGGGCGGTCCGCTGTCCGGCGGTGTGGATGACACATCAGCCTCGTCGGCGGTGGCCTCCTCCTCCGCATCAGCCAGACCGGCTCCGTCACCCGTGGCACCGGCAGGTGCATGGGTGGTGCCGTCAGCGGTGGCGGTGGTGGAGGCGGCCACACCGGCGGCCAGCGGCTGGGTCACCGGGTCGGCCGAGGTGCGGGCCTTGAGGGCTCCGGGCTGGGGCAGACGGAAGATGGTGCGGACCAGCGGAGGTGCGGCGATGAACAGCACGATGAAGGACTGGACCACGAGCACGATGTCGATCGGCACACCGGTCTCGACCTGCATGGTCACGCCACCGGCACGCAGCGCACCGAAGAGCAGGCCGGCGAAGAAGACACCGATCGGGTTGGACCGGCCCAGCAGGGCCACGGTGATGGCATCGAAGCCGAAGGATCCGGCCACATCGGTGTTGAGCACCTTCTCGGTGCCGGAAACCTGGGCCATGCCGGCCAGGCCGGCCAGACCACCGGAGATCGCCATGGCGGTGATGTACATGGACCGCACGGAGATGCCGGCGGTGCGGGCGGCCGTGGGATTGGCACCCACGGCGCGCAGCCGGAAGCCGATGGTGGACCGGCTCAACAGCCACCAGGCGAAGACGGTCGCCAGGATGGCCACCACGAACCCCCAGTTCAGCCGGAAGCTGTCACCGATCAGCGGCGGGAACAGGGCTGTCGGCTCGAGGGCGTCCGAGACCGGGTTCGTGGAGCCTTCGGCCTGCAGGACCGGAGTGTAGAGCAGGTAGGTGACCAGGTTGATGGCCACGTAGTTGAGCATGATCGTCAGGATCACCTCATGGGCACCGGTCCAGGCCTTGAGCGCTCCGACCACCGAACCCCACAGGGCACCGCCGAGGATGCCCATGATCAGCACCAGCAGCAGGTGGATCCCGGCGGGCAGCTGCAGGTGGACGCCGAACCAGGTGGCGAACATGGCCCCGAAGATCATCTGGCCCTGGCCACCGATGTTGAACAGGCCCGCGCGGAAGGAGATGGCGATGCCCAGCGAGATGATGATCAGCGGGGTGGCCACCGTCAGGGTCTCGGTGAGCGGGTGGAACATCCCGGTGACACTCGAGGCCTCGTAGTTGAAGATGGAGCCACGGAACAGTGCCGCATAGGCGCTGGTCACAGCAGTCCAGGCGGCGGCCAAGGCGTCCATGGGGCGACTGAAGAAGTAGGCCGCGGCGTCCAGGAAGTCCTGGTTGGTGAAGATGATCAGCAGGGCACTGATGATCAGCGAGAGCAGGATGGCCAGCACGGTCACCATGCCGTTGCCGGACATGATCTCGCGCATCACAGAGCCGGAGGACCCGGCTCCCGAGGTGGTCTGGGCCGATGAGCGGCTGGCACCGCGCTCAGGTCGTTCGGTGGTGGCAGTGGAGCTCATGCCCGGGTTCCCTCCTGGGTCACGGTGTGCTGGTCGTGCTGGACCTCATGCTGGATGCCGGCCATCATCAGGCCCAGCTCGTCACGTGAGGTGTCACCGGGGACGATGCCCATGATCTTGCCGTGGTACATCACAGCGATCCGGTCGGCGAGCTCCAGGACCTCGTCCAGCTCGGTGGAGACGATCAGCACCGGGGTGCCTGCGTCACGCTCCTGGACGATCCGGTCGTGCAGGAACTCGATGGAGCCCACGTCCACGCCGCGGGTCGGCTGAGAGGCGATGAAGAGGCTGAGGCCGTCCACCAGCTCTCGGGCCATGACCACCTTCTGCTGGTTGCCGCCGGAGAGGGTGCTCACGGGAACGTCCACGCCCTGGGTGCGGACGTCGAAGGTCTCCACTCGCTGCGCGGCGAACTCGCGGATCGCGGAGGGGCTCAGCTGGACGGCGTTGCCGGCCGGAGCCTGATCGAAGCGGTTCAGCACCATGTTCTCGGCCACGGAGAACGAGCCGACCAGACCGTCGGTGGACCGGTCCTCGGGGACGTAGCCGACCCCGGCGCGGATGATCTGGCGGGTGGTGCGGCCGAGCAGCTCCTGACCGTCCAGCCGGATGGAGCCGGAGGCCTTGTGCAGCCCCATGATGGCCTCGGTCAGCTCGGTCTGGCCGTTGCCCTGGACACCGGCCACCGCCAGGATCTCGCCCTGGCGGATGCCGAAGGAGACATGGTCCACGATCCGCTGGCCGGTGGGGCTCAGCACGGTGAGGTCACGGACCACGAAGGTCTCCTCGCCGACCTTCGGTGCGGACTTCTGGCGATTCAGGACCACATCGCGGCCGACCATCAGGGCGGCCAGCTCGGACTGCTCCGCAGAGGGGTCGGCGGTGCCGACCAGTCTGCCGCGTCGAAGCACGCTGATGCGGGTGGAGATGGCCTTGACCTCACGCAGCTTGTGGGAGATGAAGACGATGGCGGTGCCGTTGTCCCGCAGCTGACGGATGATCTCCAGCAGCTCGTCGGTCTCCTGAGGAGTGAGCACGGCGGTGGGCTCGTCCAGGATCAGCACCTTGGCATCGCGCACCAGCGCCTTGATGATCTCCACGCGCTGCTGGACGCCCACGGGCAGGTCCTCGACGATCGCATCGGGGTCCACATGGAAGCCGTAGCGATCGGAGATCTCCCGGATCTTGCGCCTGGTGCTCTCCAGGTCCAGGATGCCGGCGGCGCGGGTGTGCTCGTCTCCCAGGGCGACGTTCTCTGCCACGGTGAACACCGGGATGAGCATGAAGTGCTGGTGCACCATGCCGATGCCGGCCGCCATGGCCTCGCCCGGTCCGGAGAAGGCCACGGGCTGATCATCGACCAGGATCTGTCCCTCGGTCGGCTCGTAGAGGCCGAACAACACGTTCATCAGCGTGGACTTGCCGGCACCGTTCTCACCGAGCAGCGAGTGGACCTCGCCGGACTCGACGACCAGGTCGATCGAGTCGTTCGCCGTGAACTCACCGAATCTCTTGGTGATGCCGCGTAGTTCGAGTTTCACCGTGGGGCAGCCGTTCTGGTCTTCCGGACCGTTGCGGGGATCGTGGGTGGTCCGGCGTCGAGGCGGCGGGACAGCTGGTGCCGTCCCGCCGCCTCGAGCCGGGTGGAGATGCCGCCGGGCACCTCGGTCAAGGTCGGACGCCGGAGCCTGAGGGACCCCGGCGTCAGGACCCTATCAGTGCTCCGGGGAGTACTCCGAGCCGACCTCGATGGAACCGTCGATGATGCCCTGCTTGATGGCCTCCAGCTCGGACTTCATCTCCTCGGACACCTCGCCGTCGAAGTCGTGGAACGGAGCCAGGTCCACGCCGCCGTTCTCCAGGGTGCCCACGTAGGGCTCGGAGGAGAACTCGCCCTCGAGGTCGTTGGCGATGACCTCCTGGACGGCGTCGCCCATCTTCTTGACCACGGAGGTCAGGATGACCTCGCCCTGCTCGGTGGTCTCGTAGCCGTCGGAGTCCACCCAGATCACCTTGGCCGAGGCGCCACCGTTGTTGGCCTCCACCACGGCGTCCAGAGTGCCCAGGCCCACGGGGCCGGCCACCGGCATGATGATGTCGGCGCCCTCGTTGATGAAGTTGGTGGTGTTGGTCTTGCCAGCGGCCTGGTTCTCGAAGTCACCCGTGAAGGACCCGGTCTTGGCCTCGCGGTCCCAGCCCAGGACCTGGACGTCCGCACCCTTCTCCTGGTTGTAGTGCTCCACGCCCGC
Source organism: Micrococcus terreus (assembly GCF_900116905.1). Classification (GTDB taxonomy): domain Bacteria; phylum Actinomycetota; class Actinomycetes; order Actinomycetales; family Micrococcaceae; genus Citricoccus; species Citricoccus terreus. Next base: position 25,249 of record NZ_FPCG01000006.1, read on the forward strand.
GGCGAAGCCGTCCATGAAGATGGTCACGGTGGGGATCTCGGCTCCGCCGTAGGTGGCGACCTTGCCGGACTCCGAGGTGCCGGCGGCCAGGTAGCCGGCCAGGAAGGCGGCCTCAGCCGTGTCATAGATGATGCGCTGGACGTTCTCGGTGAAGTCCGTGTCGGTGACGTCCACACCGATGAAGTGGATGTCCGTCTGCTCCTGGGCGATCGGCTTGATGGTGTTGCCCAGCAGGAAGCCCACACCGATGATCGAGTCGCAGCCGGACTGGACCATCTGGTTCACGTTGGGAGTGAACTCCGAGGGGGAGTTGGACTCGGCCTGGGCCATCTCGATGCCCAGCTCGTCCTTGGCGGCGGTGACGCCCTCGTAGGAGGACTGGTTGAAGGAACGGTCGTCGAAGCCGCCCTGGTCGGAGACGATGCAGGCCTTGTAGTCGCTGTTGTCCTCAGCAGGACCGGAGCCGGCGCCGTTGCCGGACTCCTCGGGAGCAGCACCGCAGCCGGCGAGCAGCAGGCCGGAGACGCCCAGCAGGGCCGCCGGGACGCCGACGGAACGGGAGAGACGGGAGGAGGATGCAGAGCGCATGATGATCCTTTTGGTGCGAGGGATGTGGCAGCAGTGCGTGTTGCAGACTGTTACCCCTGAGTTTACCCAACGTTGTGCGGATCACGCCGACGCTCCCCTGGCCCCGTGATTCCGGGCCGGATGGGCCGTGCTCCGCTACTGGACCCCGGCCATCGCTCGCAGTGCCGCGGCCGTGAAGATGCGCATGCCCACGCCGATCGCCCGCTCGTCCGGGGCGAAGTCGCCCATGTGCAGGTCATAGACCGGGCCACCCGGAGTGCGGGTGCCCAGTCGGAGCATGGAGCCGGGGACCTGCTGCGTCATCCAGGCGAAGTCCTCGCCGCCCATCGACTGAGGCGTGAGCTGGATGGCCCGGGAGCCCAGCTCGGCACGGGCGGAGTCCTCGATCAGGTCGGTCTCGGCCTCGGTGTTGACCACGGGAGGCACCCCGCGCACGTGCTCCAGGCTGACCTTGACCCCATACGGTGCCGCCACCTGCTGGACCACCTCGTCCAGCAGCTCACCTGCAGACTGCCAGGCCTCGGCGTCCAGGCAGCGCAGGGTGCCCGCGAGGTAGCCGGTGGACGGGATGGCGTTCGGGGCCGCGCCGGCGGTGATCTGGCCCCACACCACGGAGACCGCCGAGCGGACGTCGATCCGGCGGTTCAGCACCGCCGGGACATTGACGGCGATCTGGGACAGGGCATAGACCATGTCCTCGGTCAGGTGCGGACGGGAGGTGTGGCCGCCGCGTCCGGTCAGCGTGATCTTCACGGTGTCCGAGGCCGAGGTGATGGCACCGATGCGCGTGCCGATGGTGCCGACGTCGAAACGCGGTTCGCAGTGCGCGGCCAGGATCCGGGGCAGACCCTCCAGCACACCCTGGCGGATGACGGAGAGGGATCCGCCGGGCAGGCGCTCCTCTGCGGGCTGGAAGATGACCCGGACGCGGCCGGTGAGGGGGACGTCGTCGTAGGCGCTGTCGATCTGACCGGCTTGGCCGGTCACCAGACGGTGGATGGCGATGGCGGTGCCGGCCATGACCGTGGTGTGCACGTCATGTCCGCAGGCGTGGGCCACGCCCTCGGTGGCGGAGGCGTAGTCCAGACCGGTGCGCTCGGGCAGGGGCAGGGCGTCGATGTCCGCCCGCAGACCCAGCACCAGCGGTCCCTCGCCGATGTCCACGTAGGCACCGGTGTCCTGCAGCTTGACCGGGCTCAGTCCGTGGTCGGTGAGCAGCTCGAGGATCCGCTGGGTGGTGCGGTGCTCCTCATAGGAGAGCTCCGGATGCTGGTGCAGATCCCGGCGGAAGGCCACCAGATCCGACTCCAGTGACTTCACCAGGGGCGTCACTCGAGGCAGCCCGGGGTCATCGGCCACGGGCTGTCCGGCGGTGCGGGGCAGGCTCTCGGTCATCGTCTGGATGCTACCGCTCCGTAGGTGCGGATCACTCAGTGCTACGACTCAGAGGACGTCGTTGCGGCCGCGGGCCTTGAGGGCCTCCACGGCCTGCTTGACGGACTGGGCGTGCTCGGTGGTGGTCACCAGCAGGGCATCAGGGGTGTCCACTACGACGACGTCCTCCACGCCGATCAGCGCGATCACCCGTTGGGTGTCGGTCACCACCACACCGGTGGCCTTGTCCGCATAGACACGGGGGGTGTCGCCGATGACGGTGATGCCGGAGGCGTCCTTGGCCGGGTTCAGGCGGGCGATGGCCGCGAAGTCCCCGACGTCGTCCCAGGTGAAGACCCCGGGGATGACGGCGACGTCGCCAGCATCGGCCGCCGGCTCAGCCACGGCGTAGTCGATGGCGGTCTTCTTCAGGGTGGGCCAGATCCGCTGCATGACCTCATCCTGGGCGTCAGTGCCCCACGCCTGGGCGATCTCGGTCAGCCCGGCGTGCAGCTCGGGCTCGCTGGCCTTGAGGTGGCGCAGCATCAGCTCCACCGGGGCCACGAACATCCCTGCGTTCCACAGGTACTCGCCGGAGTCCACGTACTCCTGGGCGAGCTTCTCGGCCGGCTTCTCCACGAAGGCGGCCACGTCACGCGCGTTCGGGGCGCCGTCCACGTCCAGGGGCTCGCCCTGACGGATGTAGCCGAACCCGGTGGAGGCGTAGGTGGGCTTGATGCCGATCGTGACGATCCGACCGGAGGCCGCGGTGGCCACCGCCTCCCGCACGGCCTGCTGGAAGACGTCCACGGGGCCGATCACCTGGTCGGCCGCGAAGGATCCCATGATTGCTTCGGGGTCGCGCTCATGGAGGATGGCCGCGGCCAGCCCGATCGCTGCGGCCGAGTCCTTGGGCTCCGGCTCGAGCACCAGGTCTGAGGTGTCCAGGTCCGGCAGCTGGCCGCAGACAGCCTCCTGGTGCGCCTGGCCGGTCACCACCATGATCGGCCGCGAGGAGAGATCGTCCAGACGGTCATAGGTGGCACGGATCAGCGTCTGGCCGGAACCGGTCAGGTCATGGAGGAACTTGGGCGCGGCGGCGCGAGAGAGCGGCCAGAGTCGAGTCCCCACTCCCCCGGCCGGAATCACCGCCACGAAGCGCTCCAGTCCTGGTCCGGACACGGCTGTGGTTGAAGTGGTCTGGTCGGTCACAGGGGTCAGCATAGGCCAGCCGCCCTCCCGGACCAGGGAGGAAGGACCGGCGTACGGCATGGGGGTGAGCGAATACACACTGGCCGCGAGTGAGGCGCAGAGGCTGAATCGGGACTACTCTGTCATGAAGGAATGCACTCGCACCGGCGTTCTCCTCAGTGCGCGCTCCCCGCGTCACAGCGCCCTTGCAAACCTTGGGAGGTTTAACAGTGTCAATTGCGACGACAGCGCAGGCCCCGGCGAAGTCCGGCCGAGGGACCCTCTATCGCGGCAATGAGGGCATGTGGTCCTGGGTGGGCCACCGCATCACCGGTGTGGTGATCTTCTTCTTTCTGCTGGTCCACGTGTTGGACACAGCACTGGTGAGGGTCTCGCCGGAGGCCTACGACGCCGTGATCGGCACCTATCAGAACCCGGTGATGGCCGTGGGCGAGGTCGGCCTCGTCGCCGCCATCGTCTTCCACGCCTTCAACGGTCTGCGCATCATCCTGGTGGACTTCTGGAAGGGCGGCACCAAGTACCACAAGCAGATGCTGTGGGCCGTGCTGATCCTGTGGGTCGTGACCATCGCCGCCTTCTCCATCCGTCACCTGTCCCTCGCCTTCGGAGGTCACTGATCCATGAGTGTCACCACTGAACCCATCATCGCGGCCCCCCGCACCGGCCGGATCGATCCCAAGTACCTCCGCTCGAAGGGCTCCAGCGGCAGCTTCGAGATGCTGACCTGGCTGTTCATGCGCCTGTCCGGCGTCCTGCTGGTCGTGCTGATCTTCGTGCACCTGTTCTCCAACCTGATGGTCGGGGACGGCATCAACGGCATCGACTTCGGCTTCGTGGCCGGCAAGTGGGCCGATCCGTTCTGGCAGTTCTGGGACCTGGCCCTGCTCTGGCTGGCCATGCTGCACGGCACCAACGGCGTGCGCACCATCATCAACGACTACGCCGAACGGGACGGTGTCCGGTTCTGGCTGAAGATGATCCTCTACGTGGCCACCGTCGTGATCATCGTCCTGGGCACCCTGGTGATCTTCACCTTCGAGCCCTGCCTGGTGGACGGCGCCGGCAACCTCCTCGAGGCCTCCCCCGCCTTCTGCGAGACCCGCTGAGCCCCGGGCCCACACGGCCTTCCAGACTGACTTCAGACGTTCTCATAGCTAAGGAACACCACGAATGCAGGTACACAAGTACGACGTCGTGATCGTCGGCGCCGGTGGCGCCGGGATGCGCGCCGCCATCGAGTCCGGCCAGCGCGCGCGCACCGCCGTCCTCACCAAGATCTACCCCACCCGCTCCCACACCGGTGCGGCTCAGGGCGGCATGTGCGCCGCTCTGGCCAACGTCGAGGAGGACAACTGGGAGTGGCACACCTTCGACACCGTCAAGGGCGGTGACTACCTGGTGGACCAGGACGCCGCCGAGGTGATGGCCAAGGAGGCCATCGACGCGGTGCTGGACCTGGAGAAGATGGGTCTGCCCTTCAACCGCACCCCCGAGGGCAAGATCGACCAGCGTCGCTTCGGCGGCCACACCCGTGACCACGGCAAGGCCCCGGTCCGCCGCGCCTGCTACGCCGCAGACCGCACCGGTCACATGATCCTGCAGACCCTCTATCAGAACTGCGTCAAGCACAACGTCGAGTTCTACAACGAGTTCTACGTGCTGGACCTGCTGATGGTGGACGAGGAGGCGACCCGCGAGGACGGGACCCCCTACACCCAGAAGCGCGTGGCCGGCGTCGTGTCCTACGAGCTGGCCACCGGCGAGCTGCACATCTTCCAGGCCAAGTCCGTGGTCTTCGCCACCGGCGGCGCCGGCAAGGTGTACAAGACCACCTCCAACGCCCACACCCTCACCGGTGACGGCATGGCCATCGCCTACCGTGCGGGCCTGCCCCTGGAGGACATGGAGTTCGTCCAGTTCCACCCCACCGGCCTGGCCGGTCTGGGCATCCTGCTCTCCGAGGCCGCTCGCGGCGAGGGCGGCATCCTGCGCAACGCGGACGGTGAGCGCTTCATGGAGCGCTACGCCCCGACGATCAAGGACCTGGCCCCGCGTGACATCGTGGCCCGCTCCATGGCCGAGGAGGTCCGTCAGGGCCGTGGCGCCGGTCCGAACAAGGACTACGTGCTGCTGGACCTGACCCACCTGGAGCCCTCGCACATCGACGAGAAGCTGCCGGACATCACCGAGTTCGCCCGCACCTACCTGGGTGTGGAGCCGTACACCGAGCCGGTGCCGGTCTTCCCCACCTGCCACTACTTCATGGGCGGCATCCCCACCAACATCAAGGCCGAGGTCCTGCAGGACAACGACACCGTGGTGCCGGGTCTGTACGCCGCCGGCGAGGTGGCCTGCGTGTCCGTGCACGGCTCGAACCGTCTGGGCACCAACTCCCTGCTGGACATCAACGTCTTCGGCCGTCGCGCCGGCATCTACGCCGCCGAGTATGCGCAGACCGCTGATTTCGTGGAGTTGCCCGAGGGTGGGGAGCTGCCCACGGTCGAGCACATCGAGAACCTGCGCTCTGCCACCGGCGCCGAGAAGGTCGGCGAGCTGCGCTCGCGCCTGCAGGAGGTCATGGACGCCGACATGCAGGTGTTCCGTGACGAGGACTCGATCCGCCGCGCACTGGCCGAGATCGAGGACCTGCGTCACCGCTACGAGCAGGTCTCCGTGCAGGACAAGGGCCAGCGGTTCAACCTGGACCTGCTGGAAGGACTCGAGCTGGGCTACCTGCTGGACATCGCCGAGGCGATGACCCTGGCCGCCCTGGGCCGCAAGGAGTCCCGCGGTGGTCACTACCGCGAGGACTACCCGGACCGCGACGACGAGAACTTCATGGCCCACACCATGATCTACCGTGACGAGAACGCCGAGATGGAGGGCGTGAAGGGCATCCGGTTCGAGACCAAGCCCGTGGTCGTCACCCGATACCAGCCGATGGAGCGTAAGTACTGATGAGCACTGTCACCGAGGCCGCTGAGCCAGCATCCAAGGTCGACCTGGGCACCCAGGGCGGCGGATCCGGAGAGATCCAGAGCTTCGACGTCACCCTCAAGGTCCGCCGCTACCTGCCGGAGACCTCTGAGGAGTCCTACTGGGACGAGTGGACCGTCACCATGTACGGCACCGACCGTGTGCTGGACGCACTGCACAAGGTCAAGTGGGAGATCGACGGCACCCTGTCGTTCCGTCGCTCCTGCGCCCACGGCATCTGCGGCTCCGATGCCATGCGCATCAACGGCCGCAACCGCCTGGCCTGCAAGACCCTGCTGAAGGACCTGGACCTGTCCAAGCCCATCCTGGTGGAGCCCATCAAGGGCCTGCCGGTGGAGAAGGACCTGATCGTGGACATGGACCCGTTCTTCCAGTCCTACCGCGAGATCATGCCGTTCCTGATCAACAAGGGCCCCGAGCCCACCAAGGAGCGCCTCCAGTCCCAGGAGGACCGGGCCCGCTACGACGACACCACCAAGTGCATCCTGTGCGCCGCGTGCACCTCGTCCTGCCCGGTGTTCTGGACCGACGGCCAGTACTTCGGACCGGCAGCGATCGTCAACGCCCACCGGTTCATCTTCGACTCGCGTGACGACGCCGGAGACCTGCGCCTGGAGGTCCTCAACGACAAGGAGGGCGTGTGGCGCTGCCGCACCACCTTCAACTGCTCCGAGGCCTGCCCCCGCGGCATCCAGGTCACCAAGGCCATCGCCGAGGTCAAGCAGGCGGTCCTGAACCGCACCTTCTGATCTCCCGCGGAGACCAGACAGACCAGAAGCCCCGCACCGAACGGTGCGGGGCTTCTCTGTTCTCAGACGCAGGTGCTCAGGCCCTCGGTGTCAGTACCGGGGCTTCTCCGACTGAGCACGGGTGTAGGCGGCCACGTCCTTGTTGAAGGCGGTGATCAGCCAGACGATGTTCACCACAATGAACAGCGCGCTCAGCACGATCGCCAGGATCAGCCCCGGTCCCTCGTAGACGCTGAGTCCGCTGAAGCCGAAGGCGGAGAAGGCGATGCCCAGGATGGCCAGGACGATGCCCAGGATGCGAGCCCAGTTCTTGCCCTTGCGCAGCGGCAGGTAGACCAGCAGGTACAGGCCGATGCCCAGCACCAGGACGACCAGGGTGGTCCCCAGCGTCATGGCGCTCGATGCCGCCAAAGCGGTGTCCAGCTCGGCCTCGGACATGGCCAGGCCGCCGGCCTCGAGCTGGTTCCGGACCTGCTCGCGCACGGCGTCCTCGTTGGGCGGGAAGATCAGGCTCACCAGGGAGGAGAGCACCCACAGGACCAGCGATCCCAGGGTGAGCTTGAGCAGCAGGTCCATCTTGGCCGGCCGCTCCACCGGTGCACCGTACTGGCCCTGCTGGGCGTAGGGCGTGGTGCCGTAGCGGCTGCCCTGCTCGGGTGCCTGTCCGGGCTGGCCGGGTGCGGGGTACTGCATCTGACCGGGCTGGCCGTACTGCTGGCCGGGGTTCGGCTGGTTCGGATCCTGCCCGGGGGGTGGGTTCGGAGGAAGGTTCTGACTCATCTGGGAGTCCTCTCTGTCAGGGGGTGATGTACAGATCTGTCAGCACGGGGCCGGACTCACTCGTGGCGCAGGGCCTCGATGGGGTCCTTCCGTGCGGCTCGTGCTGCCGGCAGGGTGCCGGCCAGGAACGCGATACCCAGGATCAGCAGGGTGATCCAGAGCAGGGCCAGCGGGTCCACGGAGAACAGGGTCAGCCCGGCGACTCCGCTCAGCGGCCCCTCGGTCAGCAGCGTGTTGCCGACCAGTCCGGCGACCAGACCGAGGCCGACGCCGATCACCGAGCCCATCAGCCCGATCATCACCGCCTCCATGGAGAACAGTCCGAAGACCTTGCCGTTGGACATGCCCAGGGCCTTCATCAGTCCGATCTCCCGGGTGCGCTCCTGGACGGACATCAGCAGGGTGTTGACGATGCCGAAGCTGGCCGCCAGCAGGGCGATCAGTCCGAAGCCGTTGAGCACCCAGGTGACGGTGTCGATGATGCCGCGGAGCATCCCGAGCTGGTCCTCCATGGTCAGGCCCATCATGTCGTTCTCCACCAGGGCGTTCTTCACGTCCATCTCGTGGGCGGCCATGTCCTCCACGGTGGCCACGGCCTGGACGTAGGTGTTCTGACGGTCCTCAGGCAGCCCGGTGTTCTGCGCGGCGGCGATCTCCGCGTTCAACGCGGTGGAGGGCAGAATGCTGCTGCCCACGCCGGAGGGCAGCGGCGCGGAGATGCCGACGATCTCGGCCTCCACGGTGTGCCGCTCCCCCACCACATCGGACACGGCCAGGGTCACGGTCTGGCCCACGGCGTCCTCGGCAGTCTCAGCACCCAGCGACTCCAGCCAGGAGTTCGGCACGGTCAGCTCCAGGGCCTCGGGCTCCGGCGCCCGTCCGGCGTCCAGCTCCAGGGAGGGCGCGTCGATGGGGAAGCCCACGGAGGGCACCTGCCACTGACGTCCGTCCTCGCCCTGGAGGTAGTCCACACTGGTGAACACGATCGGCTCCACGGCCGTCACATGGTCCAGGCCCTGGATGGTCTCGATGTCCCGGTCGGTGAGCATGGTCTGCCCGAACTCACCGGTGGCGCCGTCCTTCTCCGGGTCGAACTCGGTGGGACCGTCACCGGTGGGCATCTGCGCGGTGGGGTCGGCGGCGGCCATGACGTACATCTGACTGTCATCGCCATAGCCGTCCACGATGGTGGAGACGTACTTGTTCACGCCGGATCCCAGACCGGAGGTCAGGGTCAGGGCGAAGGCGCCGATCACGATCGCGATCACGGTGAGCGCGGTGCGCATCTTGGAGCGCAGGGTGTTGGTCAGGGCCGTCCCGACGACGTCCAGAGACTTCATGACTGACCTCCCGTTCCGCTGAGCACGCCTCGGTCCTCGGAGACGATCAACCCGTCCTGCATATGCAGGCGACGCTGGCACTTGGCCGCCAGGTCGTCGTCGTGGGTGACGACCACCAGGGTGATGCCGTGGTCACGGTGCAGGCCGAAGAGGATGTCCTCCACCACCTCGGAGGTGGCGGTGTCCAGGTTGCCGGTGGGCTCATCGGCGAAGATGACCTCGGGCCGGTTCACCAGGGCGCGGGCGATGCACACGCGCTGCTTCTGGCCGCCGGAGAGGTCGGTGGCCTTGTTCTTGGCCTTGTCCGCCATCTCCAGCTGCTCCAGGACCTCCATGCCGCGCTGGTTGCGCTCGGAGCGTCCCACGCCGGCGATCTTCAGCGGCAGGGTGACGTTCTCCAGCACGGTCTGGTGGGGGTTGAGGAAGAACTGCTGGAAGACGAAGCCGAAGGTGGCGTTGCGCAGCCCGGAGACGTCCTTGATCTTCAGCTGGGAGACCGGACGGCCGTGCATGGCCACCACCCCGGCGGTGGGCTGGTCCAGCAGGGCCAGCAGGTGCATCAGGGTGGACTTGCCGGACCCGGACTTGCCGATGATCGCCAGGGACTCGCCCTGCTCGATCTGGAAGGTGATCCCCTTGAGCGCGTCGAACCGGGACTCGCCGCGGCCGTAGACCTTGACCAGGTTCTCGGTCTCGAGGACGGGTTCGACCCGGTGCCGGCCGTGAGCGCCCGAGGGCTCGGGCGGTGGACTGTTCGGTGCCGAGGGCACGGAGGACATCAGTTCCCTTTCGTGGAGCGCTGCTGGATCTCCGGCGCTCCGGGAGGGACGTCTGCGGTCTCCCCCCGGTGGCCGGACTGACTCCAGTCTGTCAGCCCGGCGCCACCAGGGCCTCCGCCACACGGGGGAGATTCCGGCGTGTCTAGCCCACCGGAGGGAGGAAACCGACCTTGCGGTACACCTCGGAGAGCACGGGAGCGGCCACCTCGCGGGCCTTGACGGCGCCGTGAGCGAGCAGCCGGTCCAGCTCGGCCGGATCGTCCAGCAGCTCCAGGGCCCGGGTGCGGATCGGTTCCAGCCGCTCCACCACGGCCTCGGCCAGATCGACCTTGAGGTGCCCGTACATCTTCCCGACGTAGGCCTCCTCCAGCTCCGGGATCGACCGGCCGGTGACGGCGGCGAAGATGGAGAGCAGGTTGGACACCCCGGGCTTGGTCTCCCGGTCGAAGCGGACCTCCGTGCCGTCGTCCGTCACAGCGGACTTGATCCGCTTGGCGGTCTTCTTGGGCTCGTCCAGGATGTTGATCAGCCCGTTCGGGGAGACCGCGGACTTGGACATCTTGGCGGTGGGGTCCTGCAGGTCATAGATCCGGGCGCCGTTCTCCGGGTAGAAGCCGGTGGGCACCACGAAGGTCTCCCCGTATTTGGAGTTGAAGCGCTGGGCCAGGTCCCGGGTGAGCTCCACGTGCTGGCGCTGGTCATCTCCCACGGGCACGCCGTGCGGCTGGTAGAGCAGGATGTCTGCGGCCATCAGCATGGGGTAGGCCAGCAGACCCACGCCTGCGGAGTCGGCACCCTGCTTGGCGGCCTTGTCCTTGAACTGGGTCATCCGCTGAGCCTCACCCATCCCGGTCATGCAGGTCAGCACCCAGGCCAGCTGGGTGTGCTCGGGAACCTGGGACTGCACGAACAGCGTGGAGCGCTCCGGGTCGATCCCGCCGGCGATGAACTGGGCGGCGGCCACCCGGGTGCGCTGGATCATCGCGGCCGGGTCCTGCGGCACCGTGATGGCGTGCAGGTCGGGGATGAAGTAGTAGGCGTCGAAGTCGTCCTGGACCTGGACCCAGTTGACCAGCGCACCCAGGTAGTTGCCCAGGTGCAGGGAGTCCGCCGAGGGCTGCATGCCGGAGAGGACACGGTGGCGGGTGCCCGCCCCGGGCAGGTGGGCGGTCTTCGCGGTGTCCGTGGCCAGCACGTCGGCCGGGCTGACCCGGCGGGCGTTCTGCTCGGCGGCGGTGGTGGCGGTGGGCTCAGCGGTCATCTCGGTGGGGTCCTTCGAAAGGTCGTGTCAGAACTGGTAGTCGACCACCAGCGGTGCGTGGTCGGAGAAGCGGGTGTCCCAGCTGGGAGCGCGGTCCACCACGGCCTGGGTGGCCTTGGCGGCCAGCTCGGGGGTGGCCATCTGGTAGTCGATGCGCCAGCCGGTGTCCTTGTCATAGGCCTGCCCGCGCCAGGACCACCAGGTGTAAGGCCCGTCCACGTCTCCGGCCAGTTCCCGGGCCACGTCCTTCCAGCCGATCTCCTCGCCGAAGAAGCGGTCGAAGTACGCACGCTCCTCCGGCAGGAAGCCGGCCTTCTTGACGTTGCCCTTCCAGTTCTTGATGTCCCGCTCGGTGTGTCCCACGTTCAGGTCACCGGTCACCAGGGCGTAGTCCTTCTCCTGGCGCAGCTGCTGCAGCCGCAGGACCATCTGGTCCAGGAACCGGTACTTGTCCACCTGCTTGGGGGTGTCCACCTCGCCGGAGTGCACGTAGGCCGAGACCACGGTCAGGGTCTTGCCGTCCGGGGTGGGCAGGTCCACCTCGACCCAACGGCCGGCATCGTCGAAGTACTCGTCCCCGATCCCGCTGCGCCGCTCCCCGTGCTCGGCGAGGGTGGCCACCGCCACGCCGGCGCGGCCCTTGGCGGCGGCCACGGCGTCATGCACGTGCCAGTCCTGCCCGGTGATGTCCTCGAGCATGGTCTCCAGGATGTCGCTCGGGGCACGGACCTCCTGCAGGGTCAGCACGTCCACGCCGCGTCCGGCGAACCAGGCCGGCATGCCCTTGCGGTGCGCGGCCCGGATCCCGTTGACGTTCACCGTGGCCACGCGCAGCGCGCCCGGTTCCTTGGGGGCGTGGGCGTTGGCATGCACGACGGCGGCCGGGGCCTGATCGGTGGGGGCGGCGGTCACTGGGGTGGAGGGCTTCGAGGTCACGCTCTCCAGGGTAGTTCAGTCAGTTGATGACCTCGCCCTGGATGGGTCCCTCGTCCTGAGCGGCGCGGGAGCCGCGGGGCCGCTGGGAGGAGGCGGCGTCGTCGGGACGTGCTGTGGAGTCCTGCTGCGAGCCGTGCTGGGAGGCCTTGATCATGTCCCGGGCGTTGCCCGCGGTGATCTCGATGGTCTCCAGTGCCCGGCCGACCATGTCCTGGTCCGCGGCGGCACCCTGGGCCAGCTCCTCCTGGATCACGCGGGTCTGGACCTGGACGATCTTGAAGGAGTGGTCCAGCTTGGTGTCCCGCATGGGGTCCACGGCCGGGGCGGACTGGCCCTGGACCTCGGTGCGCGGGGCCATCGAGGCGGTCATGTTCTTGACCTGCTTGGACACCGACTGGGCGCCACGGCGCACGCCGAGCACCACGGCCACGGCCAGCAGCAACCAGCCGCCGGAGATGATCACCAGCAGCCAGCCGATGACGTCGTTCTGGTTCGCGGCGAAGAGCAGGGCCACGATCAGCACCAGGACCATGACGCCGAAGGTGATGCCACCGCCCTTCATCGTCCAGTTCAGCCCCTGACGAGACGAGGACGGGGAGGACTGTGCTGAGGATCCGCTTTCCACTGACTGCATGGCACCGATTATCCCGCATCGGCACGGACTGACCTATTCGGGGAGCGGTCCCCTGCCGCGCCTATCCTGTCTGCATGCCCGAATCACCTGCGCCGCTGTGGACGCGCGGGTATGTGCTGGCCTGCCTGGCCAATGTCCTGATGTTCTTCAACGTCCACCTGCTCCTGTCCACGGTGGCCGGATACGTGGTGGCGCGCTTCACCGTGGGAGACGCCGTGGGCGGCGCCGCTGCGGCGGTGTTCATCATCGGCACCGTGGTCGCCAGACTCCTCGCCGGCCCGCTGATCGAACGATTCGGTCCGCGCGTGCTGCTGCTGATCGCCTTCGCGGCCTTCGTGGTGGCGCCGCTGCTCTACTGGGCCTCGGGTGCGGTGTGGATGCTGCTGGTGGTGCGCACCCTGCACGGACTGACCTTCGGCGTGGGCTCCACCGTGATCGCCGGGGCCGCCGTGTCCCGGATTCCGCGCACCCGCATGGCCGAGGGCACCACGCACTACTCCTCGTCCACGCTGATCGGTGTGGCCGCCGGGCCGGTGGTGGGTCTGGCACTGGCCGGGTCCGACGCCGGCTTCGGTCCGATCGCCGTGACCGCGTCCGTCGTCTCAGCGGCAGGACTGGCCGTGGCCGTCCTCCTGCCTCCGGTGAGCCGCCTGCGGCAGGCGACCGAGCCGTCGTCGGGAGGGCCCGTGGGACCTTGCTCGTCTCAGGAGGTCCACCGCCCAGGCTGGGCCCGGTTCGTGGAGCCCGGGGCCCTGCCCAGCGCCGTGATGGGCACGCTCTACTCGATCGGCTACGCCGCGATCGTCACCTTCCTGGCCCAGCTGGCCGCCGAACGAGGGTTCGGAGCGGCGGCGAGCGCCTTCTTCCTGGTCTACGCCGGTGCCGTGCTGATCACGCGGCTCTTCACCGGACGACTGATGGACCGGACCGGGCCGAACGTGGTGATGGTCCCGGGATTCGTGCTCTTCGCCGTGGCCCTGGCCCTGCTCTCCGTGGCGCAGTCCTGGCCGGTGCTGCTGGCTTCGGCGGTCCTGGTGGCTCTGGGATACGGTCAGCTGCAGTCAGCGGGACAGACCATCTCGGTGATCCAGGTGCCCCCGGCCCGCGCGGGGATGGGGGCGGCCACCTACTTCCTGGGGATCGACGTCGGCATGGGGCTGGGGCCTATCCTGGCGGGGGTGCTCGCGCAGTGGTTGGGCGTGGGCCCGATGTACCTGCTGCTGGCTGCATTCATGGTCATGTTGCTGCCCGTGTACTGGCTGGTGCAGGGGCGGCAGCTGCGCCGACCCGACACCCCTGCGCCCCCTGAGACGAATCCGGAGAAGTGATGACCCCGCCACGTACCCCCACCGGGCAGCCCACCAGGCCGCCCATGCCGGAGGGCTGGCTGCGGATCATGACCGTTCTGCTGGTCCCCCTGTTCCTGTCCCTGATGAGTGTGAGCACCGTCAATGTGGCCCTGCCCGCCATCGAGGAGGGACTGGGCGCCAGCTCAGCGGACCTGCAGTGGGTGCTGGCCGGCTACACCCTGGCCTTCGGCGTGGTCCTGGTGGCCGCGGGGCGAGCGGGTGACCTGTGGGGACGCAAGACGTTCTTCATCGCCGGCATCCTGGTCTTCACCCTGGGCGCTCTGGCCTCCGGCCTGGCGGTCTCCCCCCTGATGCTGAATCTGGCCCGGCTGCTGACCGGCATCGGCTCCGGGCTGCTCAACCCCCAGATCATCGGGATCATCCAGACCGTCTTCCACGGACCGGCGCGCGGACGGGCCTACGGCATGTTCGGCACGGTGATCGGCCTCGGCGTGGCCGTGGGACCGCTGATGGGCGGTGTGGTGATCCAGACGTTCGGCCCCGAGTGGGGCTGGCGGTGGACGTTCCTGATCAATGTGCCGATCGGGCTGCTCGCCGCGTTCATGGCCTGGCGCTGGCTGCGCAGACCGGTCCGCGACCAGTCCGCCGAGGTGACACCGCGATCACTGACCGCGCTGGATCCGATGGGAGCCCTGCTGCTGGCTGCCGGCGTCGTCTGCCTGATGCTCCCCTTCATGGTGCCGGGGACCTGGTATCTGATGGGGGCCGCCGTCGTGATCCTGGCCCTGTGGTGGTGGTGGGAGTCCCGCCTGGCAGGCAGCGCAGACCCCGCCCACCAGCCGATGGTGGACCCTCGCCTGTTCCGCATCCCCTCCTTCACCTTCGGCACCCTGGAGGCCGGGGCATTCCTGGCCACCATGCCCGGCGTGTGGGCCGTGCAGGCGATCTTCACCCAACAGGGACTGGGCCTGTCTCCCCTGGCCGCAGGTCTGACCACGCTGCCCTCCGCCGTGCTGGTGGCCGTGCTCTCGCCGATCGTGGGGTCCAAGGTGCACCGCCACGGGCCGGTGTTCGTGGTGGTCGGCGCCGGATTCTCCCTGGTCTCGCTGGTCCTGGCGGCGGTGAGCTTCCACCAGATCTCCGCCGGCGCATGGCCGTACTGGACGCTGGCGGCCTCGCTCGGCCTGCTGGGTGTGGTCCAGGCATTCCTGCTGACCAGCACCCAGGTGATCACCATGCATGACGTCCCGGCGCAGTCAGCCGGAGCGGCGGGAGGGATCTCTCAGACCGCCCAGCGCGTGCTCACCGCCGTGGGGCTGGCCGCGGTCACCGGTGCGTACTTCGCCGCCCTCTCCCCCGAGGCGGTTCCCGGCATGACCCCGCCCGTCCCCGAGGACACCGCTCTGGCCCACGGGCAGGCCGCCGGCGTGGCGATGGTGGTGGTGGGAGCGTTCTGGGGCGTGATGGCGGTGCTGGCCGTGATCGACCTGCTGCGCCGACGCCGTGGCGGTTCGCTCTCGCTCGCCGGGCCCGGGGCCCACTGACTCAGCCGGGCCAGAGGTCCTGACGGGCCACCCGGTCCACCACCGCTGCCAGCGCCGTGGCGGCGGTGGACGGACGCAGCTGCGGATTGCGGACCATGATCACCCCCAGGGGTGCGACGTCCTCCCCCGACGACTTCACCGCGAGCGGCTCCCCGCCGTAGGAGAGGTCCCCTGCGGGGCGTTGGACCAGGATGGCGTACCCCAGTCCCTTGGCCACCAGGGACCGGGTGACCTCGAAGTCCGAGGTCCGGAAGGCCACGTGGGGCTGCAGCCCGGCGTCGCGGAAGATCCGCGCGGTGTTCTCCCGGCTGGGCGAGATGTCCAGGACGATCATCGGCTCCTCGATCACCTCGGCGAGCCGGACCTGTTCTTGGTCGGCCAGCCGATGGTCGGCCGGCAGGACCAGCAGAGGGCGTGCCGCATTCAGACTGGTCACCTGCAGCCCCGGAGGCAGAGCGAGGTCATAGGTGACGGCCAGGTCCAGGCGGCCCTGGAGCACCTGCGCGCAGATCTCGTCCTGCGAGCCGGCCACGAAGTCCAGGTCCACCCGCGGGTGGGCCTCGTGGAAGGCCGCCATGATCTCCACCAGGAGGGTGGGGGCCAAGAAGGAGCAGCAGTCCGCACCCACCAAGGTCCTGTTCCGCCGCCACTGGCTGCTGGTGCTCCTGGCCGCCCTGGTGTTCGTGGGCAACAACGCCAACGGCTACATGATCACCGGCGGCTTCGTCCTGTCCTACACCACCGACCCGACCCAGCTGAACATGCCCCGCACCGACGTGCTGCTGGCTGTGTCCATGGCCGCCGTGGTCTGGATGATCTTCACGGTGGTGGCCGGCGCCCTCTCGGACCGGATCGGCCGTCCCCGGACCTACCAGATCGGCTACATCTGGCTGCTGGCCATGGGCCTGCCGCTGTTCTGGATGATCAACACCGGCTCGCTGGGCCTGATCTACCTCTCCCTGGCCATCTTCGCCGTGGGCCTGGGACTGACCTACGGCCCGCAGGCGGCCATGTATTCCGAGGTCTTCCCGGCCGATGTGCGCTTCTCCGGCGTCTCGATCGCCTACGCCCTGGGTGCCATCCTGGGCGGGGCGTTCTCCCCGATGATCGCCCAGGCCCTGCTGCAGGCCACCGGAGGGACCACGGCCATCTCGCTGTACCTGATGGGCATGTCCGTGGTGGCGTTCATCGCGGTCAGCCTGTTCCGGGACCGCCGCGGCATGGACCTGTCCATCAACAACCAGGCCGAGCAGGAGGTGGGGACCACGGTCCTCGACCACCGCGACGTCCCGGCCGCCTACGACACCACCCCGGCCAGACGGCGCTGACGCTCCTCTGATCAACAGCCCTGCCGGGCACCGCAGAACGGGTCGTCTCCCCACCAGGAGGCGACCCGTTCTGCGTGTGTGGACCGGACGTCGTCGGGACCCGGGAGCGCTCAGCGCAGGAAGAGCGCCTTGAGCCGGGCCGAGGCGAAGGCCATGCCGCCGATCACCATGACCACGAAGTACAGCACGTGCACCAGGGTCCCGGCGGTGAAGACGCCCACCGAGAGCTGACGCAGCAGCTCCACACCGTGCCAGAGCGGCAGGGCCTGGATGACCCACTGGATCTGCTCCGGGTAGACGCTCAGCGGGAAGAACGTGGCCGAGAACAGGAACATGGGCATCAGCACCACCATGATCCAGTCCATCTGCTGGAACTTGGTCATGTAGCTGGTGATCGCCATGCCCACGGAGGCGAAGGCGAACGCGATCAGGACCGCGGCGGGCAGCATCAGCAGCGCCCACGGGCTGGTCAGGTGCCCCATGACCGCCATGATCGCCAGGAACCCGGTGGAGTACACGGCGCCGCGGAACAGGGCCATGCCGATCTCCCCCAGGGCCACGTCCATGGGACCCATGGAGGTGTTGAGCATGATCCGGTAGATCTTGGAGTGGCGCATCTTGAAGAACACGTTCCAGGTGGAGTCGTAGATGGCACCGTTCATGGCCGAGACCGCCAGCAGCGCCGGAGCGATGAACGCCGGGTAGGACATCGGCCCGGCCGGTCCTTCCACGGCGCCGATCATCGCGCCCAGCCCGATCCCCATGGAGAGCAGGTAGAGCACCGGTTCGACGAACCCGGAGGCGAAGACCGCCCAGTTGTTGGTCTTCAGCGCCAGGAAGCCGCGCTCCAGCACGGCCCGGATGTTGCCCGCGTACATCCCGGCGAACGGACCGGTGCGCACGGTGATCTGCGGCATCGGCGGGATCGGCTCGGAGATCCGGCCCTGCGGCCGGGTGGCGGGTTCCGGCTCAGTCCCTTCCCGACGACGGCCGGCGCCTCGGGTGCGCTTCCAGCCTGCGCGGGGGGTCACCACGCGAGCGTCCCGGTCCGGGGTGCCCTGGATCCAGCCCAGGCGCAGCGTGAACTGGCGCCAGACCAGCCACCAACCCAGCACCGCCAGTGCCACCAGATACAGCACCCGCAGGACGGTCAGGGTCCAGGGCTCCTGCATGCCATAGCTGGCGATGCGGCCCAATTGGGCGGCGTGCCACTGGGGTGAGATCCAGCCGATCCACTGCAGGGCCACCGGCAGGTTGGTCAGCGGGTAGAACGTGCCGGAGAACAGGAACAGCGGCATGATGATGAACCGCTGGACCAGGGCGAACTGGCCCTTGTCCTGGGTGATGGAGCTGGCGTAGGCCATCAGCGGCAGCCCGACCGCCAGACCGCCCAGCACCGCCGAGATGATCTGCAGCCACGCCCAGGGACTCGGTGCCACCCCGAAGAACAGCATGACCACGTAGAACAGCACCGACTGGGCCAGGAACCGCAGGGCCACGGCCGCCACCTGGCCGGCGGCGATCTGCCAGGGCTGCATGGGTCCGGCCTGCGGTCCGAAGTAGACCCGCTGCCACTTGAAGCCGCCCATCACCGGGTAGGTGAACTCGGTGGCGGCGGTCATCAGCGCGGACGAGGCCAGCAGCGCGGGGGCCAGGAACACGATGTAGGAGACGCCGTCCACGGTGGACTGGCCGCCGTCGATCACCGCCGCCAGACCCAGGCCCATGGCCAACAGATAGATCAGCGGCTCGCCGATGGCCGAGACCACGATCACCGAGCCGTACCGGCGCATCTGCAGCAGGAAGTGTTCGGCGTAGTACCACCAGCCCCACGTCCGGGCGCGGGCCGCCGAGGCGTCGGGCGTCAAGGGGACCAGCAGGCGCTCAGTCAATGAGGGACCTGCCCGTCAGCGTGAGGAAGACGTCCTCCAGGGAGGAGCGGCGCACCAGGGAGGTGATGGGATGGTGACCCAGGGCGGAGACCGCAGTGAGCACGTCCTCGCCGCTCGGGGTGTAGAGCAGGACACGGTCCGGCAGCGGCTCCACGCGGTCCACCAGGGAGGCAGGCAGCCGCTCGGATCCGCGCAGCGCCTCGAGTTCGGCGGCCACCTGGGCGTTGCGCTCGGTGCCGAAGCGCAGTTCGACCACCTCGCGGGAGGAGTGCTCACGGATCAGCTGCGCCGGGGAGCCCTCGGCCATGATCTGGCCCTGGTCCACCACGATCAGCCGGTCGCAGAGCTGCTCGGCCTCATCCATGTAGTGCGTGGTCAGGATCAGCGTGGTGCCCTGTTCCTTGAGCCGGAACAGCCGGTCCCAGAGGATGTGGCGGGCCTGCGGGTCCAGGCCGGTGGTGGGCTCGTCCAGCAGCAGCACCTGGGGCTCGTTGACCAGGGACCGAGCGATCACCAGTCGGCGCTTCATGCCCCCGGAGAGGCCCTCCACCTGGGCGTCGGCCTTCTCGGTGAGCTGGGCGAACTCCAGCAGCTGCTGGGCTTTGGGGCGCAGATAGGACCGGGGCAGGCCGAAGTAGCGGCCGTAGACCATCAGGTTGTCCCGGACGGTGAGCTCCTCGTCCAGGTTGTCCTGCTGAGGCACCACACCCAGGCGCGCCCGGACCTCTGGCCCGTGGGTCTCCGGGTCCAGCCCCATGATCCGCAGCTCCCCCGCGGTGCGCTGGGAGACCCCGCCGATCATTCGCATGGTGGTGGACTTGCCGGCGCCGTTGGGTCCCAGCAGCCCGAAGGCTTCGCCGGGCGGGACCTCGAAGTCGATGCCGCGCACCGCCTCGAAATCGCCGTAGCGCTTGGTCAGTCCGCGCGCGGAGATGACCGGGGTCTGGCCAGCCGGCCGAGCTGTGGATGAGAGGTGGACTGAAGGAGTGTGCACCGGAACAGCGTAACCGCCGTCACAGACGGGACAGGACAGCCTGCGGCCGCTGACGACGGCGGCCGGCCCCCTGTCCGGGACCGGCCGCCGTTCGGTGGGGTCAGACGCGCGGTTCAGACGCGGTCGTGCGCGGCCCAGTCCTCGGCCTGGCGCTCGGCGGCCTCCACCACGTTGGCCACCAGCATCACGCGGGTCATCGGGCCCACGCCGCCGGGGTTCGGGGCCATCCAGGAGGCCACCTCGGCCACGGCCGGGTCCACATCGCCCACGATCCGGGACTTCCCGTCCTCGCCGGTCACCCGGGAGACGCCCACGTCCAGCACGATCACGCCGGGCTTGACGTGCTCCTTGGTCACCATGTGTGCCACACCAGCAGCCGCGATCACGACGTCGGCCCGGGCCAGTTCCGCGTTCAGGTCGGCGGTTCCGGTGTGGGCCAGGGTGACGGTGGCGTTGACGTCCTTGCGGGTCAGCACCAGTCCGGCGGGACGGCCGATGGTCACGCCGCGGCCGATCACCAGCACGTGCTTGCCGGAGAGATCGATGCCGTAGTGGCGCAGCAGCTCCACGCAGCCCTTGGGCGTGCACGGCAGCGGCGAGTCCAGATCCCCGGACACCGAGGAGACCAGGCGCCCCAGGTTCATGGGATGCAGTCCGTCGGCGTCCTTGGCCGGGTCGATCGCCTCCAGCACGCGCTGGGTGTCGATGTGCTTCGGCAGCGGCAGCTGGACGATGTACCCGGTGCAGGCAGGATCGTTGTTCAGCTCGTCCAGGACGGCCAGCAGCTCCTGTTCGGAGACGCTGTCCGGCAGCTCGCGCTGGATGGAGGCGATGCCCACCTCCGCACAGTCCCGGTGCTTGCCGGCCACATAGGACTTCGAGCCGGGGTCCTCCCCCACCAGGACGGTGCCCAGGCCGGGCACGATCCCCTGCTCGGCCAGCACGCTCACGCGCTGGGCCAGATCCTTCTTGATGGCCGCGGCCGTGGCTTTGCCATCCAGGCGGCGGGCACCGGAGCCGGCCTCCTGCTGGGAGGTGCCGGCCGTCGTCGTGCTGGCTGTGCTGGTGCCGTGCTGGTCCGCCATGGGGGTCACCACTGCTCCAGGCCGCCGTAGAGCGGGAAGTCCGCGGCGAGCTTCTTCACCCGTGCCTG
This sequence comes from Micrococcus terreus, assembly GCF_900116905.1. GTDB lineage: Bacteria > Actinomycetota > Actinomycetes > Actinomycetales > Micrococcaceae > Citricoccus > Citricoccus terreus. Next base: position 46,120 of record NZ_FPCG01000006.1, read on the forward strand.
CAGGGCTTCCACGTCCGGGGAGGGCTTCAGGGCGGAGGCGATGATCTCGGCGACCTCGCGGAACTCGGTCTCGCCGAAGCCGCGCGTGGCCAGGGCCGGGGTGCCGATGCGCAGGCCGGAGGTGGTCATGGGCGGGCGGGGATCCCATGGCACAGAGTTGCGGTTCACGGTGATGCCCACCTCGTGCAGCAGGTCCTCGGCCTGGCGGCCGTCCAGCTGGGAGTCGCGCAGGTCCACCAGGACCAGGTGCACATCGGTGCCGCCGGTCAGCACGGAGACGCCATGTTCGGCGACGTCCGCGGCGGTCAGGCGCTCGGCCAGCAGCTGGGCGCCCTGGATGGTGCGCTGCTGACGCTCGGCGAACTCCTGGCCCGCGGCGATCTTGAAGGCCACAGCCTTCCCGGCGATGGCGTGCATCAGCGGTCCACCCTGCTGACCCGGGAAGACAGCGGAGTCGATCTTTTTCCTGTACTCCTCGGTGGTGAGGATGAAGCCCGAGCGCGGACCGGAGAGGGTCTTGTGCACAGTGGAGGAGACCACGTCCGCATGCGGGACCGGGTTGGGGTGCAGGCCAGCGGCGACGAGCCCGGCGAAGTGCGCCATGTCCACCCACAGCTTGGCCCCGACCTCGTCGGCGATCTCGCGGAAGGCGGCGAAGTCCAGCTGGCGCGGGTAGGCGGACCAGCCGGCCACGATCACGGCCGGCTTCTCGGCGAGGGCCTGCTCACGGACCTTGTCCATGTCCACGCGGTAGGTGTCCGGGTCCACCTCATAGGCGGCGATCCGGTAGTTCTTGCCGGAGAAGTTCAGCTTCATGCCGTGGGTGAGGTGTCCGCCGTGGGCCAGGGACAGGCCCATCAGGGTGTCACCGTGGTTCATCAGCGCCTGCATCACGGCCACGTTGGCCTGGGCGCCGGCGTGCGGCTGGACATTGGCGTGCTCGGCGCCGAAGAGGTCCTTGGCGCGCTGGATGGCAAGGTTCTCGGCCACGTCCACGAACTCGCAGCCGCCGTAGTAGCGGCGCCCCGGGTAGCCCTCCGCATACTTGTTGGTCAGCACCGAGCCCTGGGTCTGCAGGATGGCCCGCGGGACGAAGTTCTCCGAGGCGATCATCTCCAGGGTGTCGCGCTGGCGACCGAGCTCGTCGGACAGGGCCGCGGCGATCTCCGGGTCCACCTCCGAGAGCGGCTGGGACATGAGGGCGGACGTGGGGTTCTGCTGGGTCACGAAGTGCTCCTGGGTCGGGGTCGAAGGACGTGGCTCGTGTGCATCTGCCGGCGTCCGGACCCAGGCGGTCGGTCCAGTCGCCCCACCGTGGTCCACCCACGGTCGGCCGCTCCCCGGTGGTGGCCCACCCTCGCCAGTCGCGACCAGGTCTCATCCTAGCCGCGTGGCCTGCGCGGGTCTGCTGTGGGGTGTTCACGGACTGTTCACCGCGCACCGACGCTGCTTTGTTTTGAGTCACTCAAAACTGTGGCATAGTGAGGATCGATGACACCGATCACATCCGACCCCGCTTCGACGCCTGCACCCCTGGTGTGGGCCACTCGGCTGCGCGCGGCCGGACTGCGGGTGACCAAGCAGCGCCTGGCGGTGCTGGAGGCCCTGCACACTGCACCGCACACCACGGCCGAGGACGTGCTCGCGCAGGTCCGTGGTCAGCTGCCGGAGATCACCGTGCAGTCGGTCTACACCGTGCTGAACTCGCTGACCTCGGCCGGGCTGCTGCGGCGCCTGGACCTGTCCGGCCAGCCGGCACGCTATGAGACCCAGCCCGGCGGCGTCTCGGACAACCACCACCACGCGGTCTGCACCGAGTGCGGCCGGATCGAGGACGTGGCCTGCGCCGTGGGGCACACCCCGTGCCTGACCCCCGCCGACGACCACGGCATGACCATCCAGGTCGCCGATGTCATCTACCAGGGCATCTGCGCCGACTGTGCCTCCGGCACCTCGTCGGCCCAGACCCCCACCGACTCCGGGACGGCCGTTCGCGGCTGACCCGGCACCACACCCCATCCACCACCGAGCAGTTCCCCATCGAAGGAGAATGAGATGACGGAGAAGAAGACTCCTCACGCCACCGGTTCGACCACGCAGGCCGGCATCCCGGCCGTCAGCGACCGCAACTCGCTGACCGTGGGCGCCGATGGCCCCATCGTGCTGCACGACCATCACCTGGTCGAGACCCTGGCACACTTCAACCGGATGAACGTCCCCGAGCGTCGTCCGCACGCCAAGGGCGCCGGCGCCTTCGGCACGCTGGAGGTCACCGAGGACGTCTCGCAGTGGACCAAGGCTGACTTCCTGCAGAAGGGCAAGACCACCGACCTGCTGCTGCGCTTCTCCACCGTGGCTGGCGAGCTGGGCTCCCCCGACACCTGGCGCGACGTGCGCGGCTTCGCCCTGAAGTTCTATACCGAAGAGGGCAACTTCGACCTGGTCGGCAACAACACCCCGGTGTTCTTCGTGCGCGACCCCATGAAGTTCCCGCACTTCATCCGCTCGCAGAAGCGCCTGCCGGACTCCGGCCTGCGCGACGGCACCATGCAGTGGGACTTCTGGACCCAGAACCCTGAGTCCGCCCACCAGGTCACCTACCTGATGGGTGAGCGCGGCCTGCCCAAGTCCTGGCGGACCATGAACGGCTACGGCTCGCACACCTACTCCCTGGTCAACGCCGAGGGCGAGCGCTTCTGGGTCAAGTGGCACTTCATCTCCCAGCAGGGCGTGGAGAACCTCTCCAACGAAGAGGCCGAGCGCCTGGCCGGTGCTGATGCCGAGTACCACCGCCGCGACCTGCGTGACGCCATCGAGCGTGGCGACTTCCCGAAGTGGGATCTGTACTTCCAGATCATGCCGTACGAGGACGCCAAGACCTACCGCTTCAACCCCTTCGACCTGACCAAGATCTGGTCCAAGAAGGACTACCCGCGGCACAAGGTCGGCACCATGACCCTGAACCGCAATCCGGAGAACTTCTTCGCTCAGATCGAGCAGGCTGCCTTCTCCCCGGCCAACATGGTTCCGGGCACCGGCAACTCCCCGGACAAGATGCTGCTGGGCCGCAACTTCGCCTACGCGGATGCCCAGCGCTACCGCATTGGCACCAACTTCCAGCAGCTGCCGGTCAACAAGCCGATCAACGAGGTGCACACCTACAACTTCGAGGGCAACATGTGGTACGAGCACTCTGGTGCCCGCACCGTGTACGCCCCGAACTCCTTCGGTGACTCCTGGTCGGACGAGACCGGCCCGGTCGACAACGGCTGGGAGGCCGACGGCGCCCTGACCCGTGAGGCCTACACCCTGCGTGCTGAGGACGATGACTTCACTCAGCCCGGCACCCTGGTGCGCGAGGTCTTCACCGACGCCCAGCGCGACCAGTTCGTCGAGACCGTCGCGGGCGCCCTGGACGGCGTTCAGGAGCCGGTGCTGTCCACCGCCTTCCAGTACTGGAAGAACGTGGACGCCACCATCGGTCAGCGCATCGAGGATGCGGTGAAGGCCAACGCCGACGGCGCGACCACCCCGGGCATGGGCGTGGACCGCGACCAGTGACCTGAGAGGCACCGCCCCCGGTGCCTGACACACAGTGACCCCATCCCCTCGCGTCGAGGGGATGGGGTCACTGCGTTGGAGAGGGGTGAGAGAGGCGGGTCTCAGCCCCGCGGCGGACGGGTGCCGTCCCCGTACCGGTCCCACTCCGGATCCAGCTCCGGGTCCACCACCTGCTCGCCGTCGTACCGCTCATCCTGGTGGCTGCCCACAGGCCGATCCGCGGAGGCCGCCACCGACTCGCTCGGCTCAGCAGAGGGGTCCGCCGCCATCCGGCGCTCCACCAGCGCATGCTCCTCAGCGGTCTCATCGGGAACCGGGCGGAACGAATCCGTGCCGGCGCCCTCGTGCGCGGGGGCATGGCCGTCGTCGGGCCGGTCCTGGGCCTCCTGGGTGCCGACTCCTGCCGCAGCGCCGGTCAGGGTCTGCTTCGGGTCCGTGCCGTCCTTGCGGCGGCCGTCCCGGTCCGTCTCCACCTCCGGGTCCAGCCGGTCGGCAGTGCGCAGCTGCTCGTCCAGGGACCGCCCGGACTCCCGGGCGGCGCGCTCCCGCTGCTCAGCCTCCTCGCGCAGGCGCCGGGCGTCCGCCTCTGCGGCTTCAGCCTCGAGTCGCGCGGATTCTGCCTGTTCGGCCTCAGCGGCGAGGCGGTCATGCTGGCGCGCGGCGTCACGGCGCAGATGGTCGGCGGAGGCGCGGTCGGCCTCACGCTGCTGCCGACGTCGGCGGGAGACCACCGCGGCGATGATCGCGATCACCACGATCAGCACCACCAGGCCGATGACCAGCCAGAGGATCTGTTCCTGGGTCATGAGGGGTGTCCTTTGCTCTCAGGCCTCCGACGCGGCGCCGGAGACGTCATGATGAGAACACTGTGCCACAGGGCACCCTCCACGTCTCGTGCCGCTCAGCCGCCGAGCAGGATCCCCGACGGTCAGCTGCTGGCCTGGAGCTCCGGCTGCGGCACCGGCCAGGTGTTGCCCTGCATCAGCAGCCGGGTGGCCAACGTGACCAGTCGTTCCAGCTGCTGCATGCTCTCCGGGCCGGTGTCCCCCTCGCAGGTGGCCGCCCACCGCAGGTAGGCCGTGCCCCAGGCCGCCACCAGGGACGAGGCCAGGAAGATCCGCTGCTCCTCCTGCCCCTGGGGGTCTGCCTCCACGTCTCCGTCCAGCCCTGGACGCTCCAGTTCGGCCAGCATGTGCTGGACCGACTTCACCGCCCGGTCCCAGGTCAGCTGCGCGTACCGGGGATTGGAGGACGTCTGGCGCATGCGCTCCCAGGACAGGGCACTGCGGGCCACATTCCGGAACGTCTCGGTGCTGCGCAGGTCCCGGGAGGCGATCTCGTGCGCCTGCAGGTACGTCATGCCCTGATGGATCAGGGGCACCATGCGCTCATGGAGCTGCTCCATCAGATCCGAGGTGTAGCTGTAGCACGCCTCCTCCACCGAGCCGAAGTGGTTGAAGAAGGTCCGCCGGGAGACCCCTGCGGCGGTGGCGGCGTCCTCGGCGGTGAAGTTGCCGAAGCCGCGCTCCTCCAGCAGATCGATCACGGCAGCCGAGATCGCGGCCCGGGTGGCGGCCTTCTGGGCCGTGCGTCCGGTCGACCTCTGGGAGGCGGAGTCGCGCAGGGGCGACGACGAGTTCTGTGGATCCATGGGTGCTGGTTCCTCTTGCTGTGGGGTGGAGTGTGGGGTGTGTGCGCCGAATCACAGCCGGTTCGACGCCCGTACATCGTATCTCTCCTGCCTGGGCAAGCACTGATGGAACACAGCGGACCCCGAGCCCCCATGGGTGCACACTGGAGGGAGACCCCTGTCCTCCGACCTCTGGAAGGCCGCCATGTCCTCCCCGTCCTCTCCCACCACTGCCGCCACGGACCAGGGCATGGTCCTGACCCTGTCCTGCCCCAACCAGAAGGGGATCGTCCACGCGGTCACCGGCGCCCTGCTGGAGGTGGAGGCGGACATCACCGAGTCCCAGCAGTTCGACTCACCGGACACCGGCACCTTCTTCATGCGGGTGGAGTTCCACGGTCCGGCCACGCGGGACCAGGTGCAGAGCGTGCTGGACCCCGTGCGTGAGAGATTCGGCATGGAGCTGGGCCTCTGGGAGGCCACCCGGCGCACCCGCACCCTGGTGATGTGCTCCAAGGACGGCCGCACCCTGAACGACCTGCTCTTCCAGCAGCGTGCCGGGACCCTGCCGATCGAGATCCCGGTGATCGTCTCCAACCATCTGGAGCTGCAGTCCATGGCCTCCTTCTACGGGGTCCCGTTCGTGCACATCCCGGTGGTGAAGGACTCGACCATCAACTCCAAGGAGCAGGCGGAACAACGGCTGATTGACCTGGTGCGGCAGTACGAGATCGAGCTGGTGGTGCTGGCCCGCTACATGCAGGTCCTCTCCGATGACCTCTGCCGCTCGCTCGAGGGCCGGGCCATCAACATCCACCACTCCTTCCTGCCCTCCTTCAAGGGCGCCCGCCCGTACCACCAGGCCCACGACCGCGGGGTGAAGCTGATCGGGGCCACCGCGCACTACGTCACCGCCGACCTGGACGAGGGTCCGATCATCGAGCAGGAGGTCCAGCGCGTCACCCACGCCCAGACCACCCAGGACCTGGTCAATCGCGGCAGGGAGGTGGAGGGGGCCACGCTGTGCCGGGCGGTGCGCTGGCACGCCCAGCACCGGGTCCTGCTGGACGGTCACCGCACCGTGGTCTTCAACTGACCTGAGGAGCACACCGCATCACCGGCAGTTCCCGACGACGGCACTTACCCCGCGCGTCCGCCCCGCCTACAGTGGGGCTATGGCACACCTGATCACGATCGACGGCGCCACCCCGGTGGCTGCCGAGTCCGCTTTCCTGGCCCCCACGGCCACCCTGTCCGGAGACGTCGCCCTGGGCGAGCAGTCCTCCGCGTTCTACGGCGTCTCCGCGCGCGGTGACAGCGCTCCCATCCGCGTGGGCGACCGCACGAACCTGCAGGACAACGTGGTGCTGCACGCCGATGCCGGCTTCCCCTGCACCCTGGGCGATGACGTCACCGTGGGCCACTCCGCCGTGGTGCACGGAGCCACCGTGGAGGACGGCTGCCTGATCGGCATGTCCGCCACCGTGATGAACGGGGCCGTGGTGGGGGCGAACTCCATGGTGGCCGCGGGGGCCCTGGTCCTGGAGGGCACCGTGATCCCGCCCGGCTCCCTGGTGGCCGGTGTGCCCGCCAAGGTGCGACGGGAACTGACCGAACAGGAGCTGGAGGGACTGAAGACCAGTGCGGCCACCTATGTCCGGCTGGCCGAGAAGCACCGCTCCGCCCTGGCCGACTGACCGCGCACCTCACGCCGACGCCACGATGACCCCGGGTGGACCCCGGGGGCATCGAGCTGTCTGGTTCTCCGACGGGCTGTCAGACGCGCTGGGCATCCTTCTGATCGTCCTTCTCCTGGGCCAGGCCGATCTCCCGTTCCCGCTCCTCGGCGGCCAGACGGGTCAGCTCGGCACCGGCCTCGGCGTCACGGGTCAGGTTCTCCCCGGACTCCGGATCGAAGATGTGGATCCGGGAGGTGTCCACCCACAGCTCGGTGGGCTGGCCCGGGCGGACCCGGGACTCGGCCGAGAGGGTGGTGACCACCTGGGGCCGCAGCTCATCGGCGTCCATGTCTGCGGCCAGTCCGGCCAGCAGGTCCCGGACCTTCTCGTCCGGCTCGAACTCGATGTACCCGTACTGCTCGTGGCCCAGCCACTCCAGGTGGGAGAGCTCGGCGGTGAAGACCGAGCCCCGGGAGAGCTTGTGCTCATCCACCAGCGTGGCGTCCTCGAAGTACTCCGGACGCAGTCCCAGCAGGACCAGCTCCTTGCCCTGCGCCACCTCGGCCTTCTCCGGCGGGACGGGGATGTCCCCGATCGGGGAGGACAGCACCGCGCCGTTCGCTCCCTCCTTCAGGGTGGCCGGCAGGAAGTTCATGGACGGGGAGCCGATGAATCCGGCCACGAACAGGTTGATCGGCTGCTCGTAGAGCTCACGCGGGCTGGCCACCTGCTGCAGCTCGCCCTTCTTCAGCACGGCCACCCGGTCGCCCAGGGTCATCGCCTCGGTCTGATCATGGGTGACGTACACGCTGGTCACGCCGAGTCGGCGCTGCAGCTGGGCGATCTCCGCGCGCATCTGTCCGCGCAGCTTGGCGTCCAGGTTGGACAGCGGCTCATCGAACAGGAAGGCGTCCGCCTCCCGCACGATCGCCCGTCCCATGGCCACGCGCTGGCGCTGCCCACCGGAGAGGTTGGCCGGCTTGCGGTCCAGGTGCTCCTGCAGCTCCAGCAGCTTGGCCGCCTGCTGGACCTTGGCGTCGATCTCCTGATCCGAGCCCTTGCCCTTGGCCAGCCGCAGCGGGAACGCGATGTTCTCGTACACGGTCAGGTGCGGGTAGAGCGCATAGTTCTGGAACACCATGGCCAGGTTGCGGTCCTTGGGAGCCGCCTCGTTCATGCGCTGGCCGTCGATCTGCAGCTCGCCGGAGGTGATGTCCTCCAGGCCCACGATCATGCGCAGCAGCGTGGACTTGCCGCAGCCGGAGGGTCCCACCAGGATCACGAACTCGCCGTCGGCGATGTCGAGGGAGACGTCGTTGACGGCGGGGAAGCCGTCGTCGTACTTCTTGACGATGTTGTTCAGGGTGATGGAGGCCATCGGTATGTCCTTTCCGGGCCTCAGCCCTTGACCGCGCCCGAGGTCAGGCCGGCGACGATCTGCTTCTGGAACAGCATGACCAGCAGCACCACCGGGATGGTGACGATGATGGCCGCTGCGGAGATGGCGCCCGTGGGCGACTCGAACTGGGATGCACCGGTGAAGAACGCCAGCGCCGCCGGCACCGGTCTGGCCGCCTCGGTGGAGGTCAGCGAGATGCCGTAGACGAAGTCGTTCCAGGCGATGAAGAACGCGATGATCGCGGTGGTGAACACTCCGGGCAACGCCAGCGGGACGATCACCTTGCGGAACGCCTGCAGCGGGGTGGCCCCGTCCACCTGGGCCGCCTGCTCCAGCTCCCACGGGATCTGCTGGAAGAACGCCGCCAGGGTCCAGATGGAGATCGGCAGGGTCAATGACAGGTACGGGATGATCAGGCCGGGCCAGGTGTCATACAGCCCGATGGTGCGCCACATGTTGAACAGCGGGGTCACCAGGGAGATCACCGGGAACATGGAGACCATCAACGAGACGGTCAGCACCAGCTTCTTGCCCGGGAAGTCCAGGCGGGCGATGGCGTAGGCACACAGAGTGGCCAGCACCACGGCGATGGCGGTGGCGATCACCGAGATGCCCACCGAGTTCCACAGGGCCGTCAGGAACAGCTCCCGGGAGTCCCCGACCAGGATCTCCTCGTAGTTGATGGTGGACCACTGGCTGGGCAGGAACTGCCCGTTGGAGAGATCCCCCGGGGTCTTGAAGCTGGTGGCCAGGATGGAGGCCACCGGGAACAGGCACCACACCAGCACGACGAGGGTGATGACCCACCATCCGATGGTGGTGCGCCGCTTCGCCTTGGCCTGGGCCGCCATGCCGGCGCGCTCCTGCTCCGTCAGCTGATCTGCACCTGCACGCCCACCGGTGCGGCCGTCGTCGGGCCCTCCGGTGGTGCGCTGCTGAACGCTCGAGCTCATTTCGCGCCTCCTTGTCCACGGGCCAGGTCGACCTTGAAGATCTTCACCGCGGCGAAGGCGATCAGGCCCACGCACAGGAACAGGATCACCGAGACCGCCGAGCCCAGCCCGATCTCCAGCCGGCCGATCGAGGTGCGGTACGCCAGCAGCGAGAGCACCTCGGTGCCGTACGCACCGTTGGTCATGATGAACACCGAGTCGAAGATGCGGAACGCGTCCAGGGCTCGGAACAGGGTGGCCACCATGATGGCGGCCTTCATGTTCGGCAGGATCACCCGGGTCAGGCGCTGCCACCAGGTGGCACCGTCCACGGACGCGGCCTCGGACAGGTCATCCGGGACCTGGGCCAGACCGGCCAGCAGCAGCAGGGAGATGAACGGGGTGGTCTTCCAGATCTCCGAGAGCATGATCACGATCAGTGCCGTGGGGCTCTGGGCGAACCAGTTCAGGTCCGAGTCGATGCCCGGCAGCCAGGCGAACCAGTTGTTGATGTAGCCGGAGTCGATGCTGAACATGTAGTACCAGGCGTAGGCCGAGACCACCGTGATGATGCCGTACGGCACCAGGATGGCCGTGCGGACCAGGCCGCGCGTGGACTTGATCGCCTTGTGCATGATCAGCGCCAGGATGAAGCCCAGGACCAGCTCCACGGCGACGGTGACGACCGTGACCAGCGCGGTGACGCCCAGGGCGCTCCAGAACACCTGGTCCGTCAGGATGGTGCCGTAGTTGCCCAGGCCGATGAACTCGCGTTCGGACGGGGCGGTCAGGCGGTAGCTGAACAGCGAGTCCCAGACGGCCTGGACCACCGGGTAGAAGATGACCGCGACCATGATGAAGAACGCCGGGCCGGCCAGCAGCCAGCCCAGCCGGGCCTGGGCCTTGGTCCGCTCGGACTTCACCGGACGGTCGGCACGCCGACTGCGTGTGGCGGGGGCGGTGGTGCTCACAGCAGAGCCTCCCCTCGAAGGACTTCAGTGATGAACTGTCCGGTCTGCGCCGGAGTGGTGTTCGGGTCCACGCCGCTGGGCGGAGTGAACCGCTGCTGGATGGCCGTGGAGACCTCGTTGTAGTACGGGGTCTGAGGCCGGGGCTTGGCCAGGTCCAGGGACTCCCGGATCACCGGGGCCATGGGGAAGTCCTCCTCCACCTGCGGGTCCGCGTAGGCCTCCTCATGGGCCGGCGGGTTGCCGTTGGTCACGAAGTACTCGGCCTGGTGCTCCGGGGTGGTGATGCACTGGATGGCGTCGAACGCCAGCTCGTGGTGCTCGGAGCTGGCACCCACTCCCAGGTTGATCCCGCCCAGCGGCGGTGCAGCCGGATCGTCGGCGTTCATCCGTGGGTACGTGGTCCAGCCGATGTCCTCGATGAGCGACTCCGGCAGGGCCCCCTCCTCGACGGAGGCGTTGGTGGCCGGCCAGACGAAGGGCCAGTTCACCATGAACGAGCCCTTGTCCCCCTGGAAGAGCAGCATGGCCTCGTTCTCGGCCTGCGTGGGCAGACCCGGTCCGCCCAGACGCTCCTTGCCGATGGTGCCGATCACCTCGGCGGCGGCCCGGCCTGCATCCGTGTCCAGACCGAGCTTGACCTCGTCCGCCGGGGCCTCCGGGTTCTCCAGGATCTGGCCACCCGCGGACTCGATCAGGGCGTTGAGCCACACGGTGATGGACTCGGCGCGGGCGCCCTGGACGCCCAGCTCCTTGTCCTGGGTGCGGGCCACCTCGATGATCTGCTCCCAGGTCACGGGCTCGTCCATGTTCAGACCGGCCTCCTCCACCACCGACTTGCGGTACCAGAGCAGCTGGGTGTTGGCCCAGAACGGGACGGTGACGAGAGTGTCCTTCCACGTCGCCCCAGCCAGCGCGCCCTCCAAGGTGCCCTCCGAGGCCTGCTGCTGGACGTCGTCGGGAACCGGGGCCAGGAATCCTGGCTCGGCCAGCTCCGGAATGAACGGCGGATCCAGGGACATGATGTCCATGGAGGTGTCGCCCGCGGCGAGGCGGCGGGTGAGCTGCTCGCGCTGGGCGCTGGCCTCATTGGGCAGCAGCGAGGTCTCGATCCGGTAGGCCCCACCCGCCTCCTGTGTGCAGGCCTCGGCGATGGCAGCCTGACCGCCGTCGTCCGGGTTGGTGTACCAGGTCAGCACGGGGGTGTCCTCGGCGGGCGCGCAGCCGGCCAGGGCCAGTGCTCCCACGGTCAGGACGACGCCCGCGACGCGGCGAGTGTGCCTGCGGCGACCTCTCCTGTGATGCGGTTCTCTCATCGATGCGGTCCCTCTGCTCCAGTGCGTTCGGGGTGGGCGGTGACGACGGACTGCAGTGGCCTCCGTCACAGCCTTCACCCGTGAGCCTATGCCCGTGATGACGGTTTTCCCAAGGAGACGGCGTGGTGCGCGGCTAGGCTGAACGGCATGGGAGCAGAGGTCGAGTCCGCCACGTACACCCGGTCCGAGCGCACGCGGTACCGCGAACGCCTGGAGTCGTCCCTGGACGAGCTCAAGGAGTACCTCGCCGACGGTGAGCTCTCCGACACCGGCCGGATCGGCCTGGAGCTGGAGCTGAACCTGGTGGGGGATGACCAGCTGGCGGCACCGGTCAACGAACAGGTGCTGGCCGCGATCGATGACCCCGCCTTCCAGACCGAGCTGGGCCGGTTCACCATCGAGCTCAACCACCCCGCTCTGACCATCCGCGGCACCGGCCTGACCGAACTCGAGGCCTCCCTGCGAGCCCAGCTGGAGCGCGCCGAGGAGCGGGCCGTACGCGCGGGGGCGAGCATCCTGCCGGTGGGGATTCTGCCGACCCTGCGCGGTGAGGACCTCTCCGGGGAGGGATGGATCAGCGAAGGCAACCGCTACGCCGCCCTGAATACGGCCGTGCTGGAGTCCCGCGGCGAGGAGATCCTGATCGACATCGACGGGCCCGAGCATCTGGCCTATTACGCACAGGACATCGCCGCCGAGTCCGCCTGCACCTCGATGCAGCTGCACCTGGAGGTCACCCGGGAGCGGTTCGGCCCCGTGTGGAACGCCTCCCAGGCCATGGCCGGACCGCAGCTGGCACTGGCCGCGAACTCACCGCTGTTCCTGGGTTCGCTGCTGTGGGACGAGTCCCGGATCGCCGTGTTCCAGCAGGCGATCGACACCCGCTCCCCCGAGTTGGCCCGTCAGGGCGTGCGTCCGCGGGTGTGGTTCGGGGAGCGCTGGGTGGACGGGATCGAGGACCTCTTCGAGGAGAACGTGGCCTTCTTCCCGTCCCTGCTCCCCGAGGCCTTCGATGTCCCCCGTCAGACCGCCGCGGGCGCACCCACTCTGCCCGAGCTGATGCTGCACAACGGCACCGTGTACCGCTGGAACCGTCCGATCTTCGACCCCGGCAAGGACGCCGAGTCCACGCCCTCTGGTGAGTCCGCCGCCCGGCCGGCCAACATCCGCGTGGAGAACCGGATCCTGCCCGCCGGACCGACCTTCACCGACATGATCGCCAACGCCGCGTTCTACTTCGGGCTGGTGCGCCACCTGGTGGACGGCGACGAGCGCCCGTGGGAGCGGATGGCCTTCTCCACCGCCCAGGAGTCCTTCTATGCCTGCGCCCAGGACGGACTGCGCGCGGAGGTCTACTGGCCCGGCTTCGGCCAGATCCCCGTGACCGAGCTGCTGGACCGGCACCTGCTGCCCAGCGCACGGCGTGGCCTGGAGATGCTGGAGGTGGATCCGGCGGTGATCGACCGGTACATGGACGTGCTCACCGGGCGCACCCGCAACGGCCAGACCGGTGCCGTGTGGATCAGCCGGACCCTGAAGGCGCTGGAGGAGGGCGGGATGCCGCGTGCCGAGGCGTTGGCCGAGCTGGTCGCGCGCTACCGGCGCAACGTGGCCACCCACGAGCCGGTGCACACCTGGCCGGTGGAGGGTGTGAACTCCGGGTCCGTGCACCACGGCGGGGCGCTGCTGCCGCGCGGCTGAGCCCGGGTGCGGGCCCCGGTCAGCGGGGCGAGCGGTTCTTCGTGCGGGCGGTGGCCGGCGCAGTCCACGGGTCCTCTGGCCAGGGGTGCTTGGGGTAGCGCCCACGCATCTCGGCGCGGACCTGTGTGTACGGACCGGACCAGAACGAGGCCAGGTCGGCGGTGACCGCCAGCGGCCGTCCGGCCGGGGAGAGCAGATGGAACACCACCGGTTCACGGCCGTCCACCAGTGCGGGTGTGTCTGCGAGGCCGAAGCACTCCTGCAGTTTGATCGCCACCACAGGGGGCTCGCCGTCCTGATACTCGATCCGCGCGTCCCGTCCACTGGGCACCGCCAGCCGCTCCGGCACCAGTTCGTCCAGCCGCACGGCCTCCGGCCAGGGCAGCAGTCTGCGCAGGGCTCCGGCCAGGTCCAGCTTCTGGGCTGAGCGCCCGGCGGCGACGGCGCTGATCTCCGGTGTGAGCCACTCCTCCGCACGGTATGCCAGTGTCTGGGGTGAGACGTCCGGCCAGGGTGCGCCGAGATGGCGGTGCAGCAGGTCCAGCCGGCGCCGCAGCTGCTCGGCGGGAGCGGCCTCTCCCCCGGAGCCGGGCCAGCCGACCACGCTCAGTCCGTGCTCCTGCATCGCGTTCCGGACAGCGTCCTCTGCTGCCGCGGGACTCGGCTTGACCGGCTGTTCTGCGAGGATGATCGCACCCAGGGTCCGGGTCCGGCGGCCGATCACCCGGCCGTCCTGCCACTGAGCTGTGGTTCGGTCCTGCAGGAGGGTCCCGGAGCGGCCGGCCAGCTGCACAGCCAGGTCCTGATCCACCGGAGCCGCAGCGCGGATCACCGCTCCAGTGCCCGCCGCGGACCTGCCCTCTGAGCGTTGGACCTCCGCGATGGCCAGCCACTCCTCCCCCGCCAGCGCGCTGCTCGGCGGCAGCGCCGCCCGGGTGCCGGACGCCAGAAGGTAGATGCCCCGGGTGTCGATCTGGCGGGCCAGCCGTTCCGGAAAGGCCAGCCCGACGACGGCCCCCACCTGGGCGTGCTCCGTCACCCGCCGCTGGGCTCCAGCCCGCCCATCACCGGCCATCTCAGGCACAAAGTGACCAGACCTGGTCACTTTGGTGGGGGTCTGGTCACTTTGCGCTTGGGGGGTGAGGCGGTGGAGTCGGGTCGCCTCGTGCTGCCAACGGTTCAGGGCCCCGCGGCCGGATTCGGTGGGGTCGGTGCCCCGGCGCAGCGACTCCAGCGTGGCCGCGAGGTCGGCTCCGTCCGGGCGGATGTCCGAGGCGACCAGGGCCACCACCTCGGCGGCGGTGCGACCGTCCACCAGTGCCGCTCCCTCCAGCAGGGCGCGGGCCAGTCGCGGTTCGGCCGGGATGGCTGCCAGGCGACGACCGAGGGCGGTGGGACGCAGCTCCTCGTCCAGCGCCCCGAGGTCGGTGAGGGTGCGGTGCGCGTCGGCGAGCGCCTCGGCCGGCAGCGGGTCCGGCAGCACGAGTCCTTCCCCACCGGGGGCACCCCAGCAGGCCAGGGTCAGGGCGGCCCCGGTCAGATCCGCCACCGCAGCGGCGGGACGGGGATGCGCGGGGGCGGTCCCGAAGGTGGTGCGGCTGTAGCAACGGATCACAGTGCCCGGCCCGAGTCGACCTGCACGCCCGGCGCGCTGCTCAGCGGAGGACTGGGCGCAGCTGACCGTCACCAGTCCGGTCATGCCCCGCACGGTGTCCCGGCGCGGTTCCCGGGACAGCCCGGCGTCCACCACCAGGCGCACCCCGGGCACGGTCAGCGAGGACTCCGCGAGCGCGGTGGAGACGATCACCCGGGGCGGCTCCCCCGGGGCTCGGCCACCCACGGCACGGTCCTGCACTGCTGCCGGCAGCTGGCCGTGCAGGGGCAGGATCTCGGCGGAGGGGTGGATCCGCTCCAGCCGTCCCACCGTCTGGTCCACGTCTCGGGCCGTGGGGACGAACACCAGCGCGTCGATCCCCGGGTCTGCTGCGAGTGCATCCTGGTGGGCGGAGGCCGCTTCCCGCGCCAGATGGTCCAGGTAGTCATGGGTCACGCCCCGTTCGTCCAGCCGAGGACCCGACGGCGGGCGGTACTGCACGTCCACCGGGTGCAGGGCGGAGGGACAGTCCACCACCTCGACCGGTCCACTGTGGCCGATCCCCTCCCCCAGCCGTTCGGCGAACCGGGCGGCGTCCAGGGTGGCGGACATGGCCACCAGCACCAGATCCTCGCGCAGCTGGTGGACCTCACCGAGCATCCCGAAGAGCAGATCCGACTCCAGATCCCGCTCATGGACCTCGTCCAGGATGACCGCGCCCACACCGGTTAGCTCCGGGTCGGCCAGCAGCCGGTTCACCAGCACCCCGGGCGTGAGGAACTCGACCAGGGTGCCCTTCCCGGTGCGCCGCTCACCGCGCACCGAGTAGCCCACCTGATCTCCCAGGGCGCCACCATGCAGGTGGGCCAGCCGGGAGGCCGCGGCCCTGGCGGCAACGCGGCGCGGCTGGGTGACGATGACCCGAGACGGTGAGGGCGCCGTCGTCGGGCCCTGCCTGTCTGCGACCTGGTGGAGCAGGTTGGCCACCGCCGGCGGAACCAGGGTGGTCTTGCCGGTGCCGGGCGGTGCCTGGACCACGGCGGCGCGGTGCTCGGCGAGGCTGCGCTGCAGCTGCGGGAGGGAGTCGGCGAACACGAGTCCGGCGCCGATGCTCCCCAGATCGAAGTGACCGGGGAGTACGGCGCCGGAGGTGGAGGTCATCCCTCCATTGTGGTCCAGTGCGGCTGGGCCCTTACGGCGTGGGGTCGCCGCCGTTGGCGTTCAGGGTCTCGCCGATCACGAAGCTGGACTCCGGGGAGGCCAGGAACACGTATGCCGGGGCCATCTCCACGGGCTGGCCGGCACGGCCGATGGGGGCGTCGTGCCCGAACTTCGGCAGCTTCTCCTTGGGCTGGCCGCTGGAGACCTGCAGCACCGTCCACACCGGACCGGGGGCCACCGCATTGACCCGGATGCCCTTCTCGGCGACCTGCTGGGCCAATCCCTTGGTGAAGTTGTTGATGGCGGCCTTGGTGGAGGCGTAGTCCAGCAGGGTCGGCGAGGGGCTGTACGCCTGGATGGAGGTGGTGTTGATGATGGTGCTGCCCGGACCCATGTGGCGCAGGGCCGCGCGCGAGAGGGTGAACATCGAGAGGATGTTGATCTGGAAGGTGGCGGCGACCTGCTCGTCGGTCAGCTCTTCCAGCGACTCGCTGACCACCTGTTTGCCGGCGTTGTTGACCAGGATGGTCAGGCCGCCCAGCTGCTGCGCGGCGTCATCCACTACGGAGGTGCGGTAGTCCGCGTCCATCAGGTCACCGGGCAGGGCCACGGCCTTCTGACCGGCCTCTTCGATGGCCTTCACCACGCGCTGCGCGTCCTCCTCCTCGGCAGGCAGGTAGGCGATGGCCACGTCAGCACCCTCACGGGCAAAGGCCACGGCGACGGCGGCCCCGATGCCAGAGTCCCCACCGGTCACCAGTGCCTTGGCCCCCTGGAGTCGGCCGGTGCCGACGTAGGAATCCAGGCCGATGTCCGGAACGGGGTCGGTCTTCACGTCCAGCCCAGGCTCGGACTGGTGCTGCTCCGGCGGGGAGACCTTGGGATGGCGGGTGGCCGGGTTGTCCGGGGAGAGCTGGCCGTCAGGGGTGTTCTGTTCATGCTGGGTCATGTGCAGAACAGTAGGACGGCGAGCGGGGGGTCCGGCAAGAGGTGTGCGCTCAGGGCTGAGCGGGTGCGACGGCGGACGCGTCCTGCAAGTTCCGCGGTCAGCAGTTCCTGGTGCGCGGGCTGGCGACGAGGGATTCGTGACCGCCGAACAGAGGGATGCCCCATGCCAACGTGTGGCTGAGATTCCGTGGTCGAGTCGACGAGTGACCTGTGACTGTCAGCCACACGATGAGACGAGGTGGTGTGGAAGCATGTGGGGCATGAGCTCAACCCCGGACCAGCAGACCGCACAGACCACCACCGAGCCCGGAACTGCCGGCACTGGCACCCCGGACCGGGTGCTGATCCTCCCGGCGGAGCAGGACCTGACGGGAACTCCGTATGAGCGCGCCCGGACCCGACCGGAGGAGGCCGCGGCCGCCGTCGGGGGCCAGGTGGTGACCAACTCCTCCGGTGAGCCGAACGGGGACGGAACCGCCACCGCCCTGGTGCTGGTCAAGCCCATCCCTGTGGACGCGGTGAGCGCGGCGCTGGTGGCCAATCCGCACATCAGCTGGGTGCAGTTCCCGTTCGCCGGGATCGAGAACTACATCCCGCTGGTGCGCAGCCGGCCGGACATCGTGTGGACCTCGGCCAAGGGGACCTATGCCCCGCCGGTGGCCGAGCACGCGCTGCTGCTGACCCTGGCGCTGCTGCGGCACCTGCCCGAGCGGATCCGGGCCACGTCCTGGAGCACGGCCGCCGGACGCAGCCTGGACGGGACGCACGCCGTGGTGGTGGGCGGCGGCGGGATCGCGCAGGAGTACATCCGGCTGCTCAAGACCTGGGACACCACGGTGACCGCCGTGCGTCGGCGCGCGGAAGACGTGCCCGGTGCGGACCGGACGGTCACCACCGAACAGCTGGACGAGGTGCTGCCCGGTGCCCAGGTGGTGATGATCGCCGCGGCAGCCACGAACCAGACCCGCGGACTGATCGGCGCCGAACAGCTGGAGCTGATGGACGCGGATGCCGTGCTGGTGAACATCGCCCGCGGGACTCTGGTGGACACCGACGCCGTGGTGCGGGCCCTGGCCGAGGGGAAGATCCTGGGCTACGGAACCGACGTCACCGACCCCGAGCCGCTGCCGGACGGCCACCCGCTGTGGGACGAGCCCCGGTGCATCATCACCCCGCACACCGCCGACACCCCGGAGATGTGCATTCCCCTGCTGAACGCCCGCATCGAACGGAACCTGCAGGCCCGGGCCGAGGGACGCGAGCTCGAGGGACTGGTGGATGTAGAGGGCGGGTACTGACGGGCCAGAGACCGTAAGCGGCTGCCCCGACGATTGTGCTGGGTCCGACCGCCAGATTCCGCAGATCACCGTAGGCTGGGATGCATGGAGTTCCCTGTGCAGATCTATCTCGACCGACTGGCCCGTGACATGCGAGAGGTCGAGGGTGGGACCCCGTATCAGGGGATCCCAGCCACCGCCGAGATGGACCCTGCCCTGTACGGCGTCTCCCTGACCACGGTGGACGGCCACAGCTACGCCGCCGGGGACTCCGACCACCTCTTCTCACTGCAGTCCATCTCCAAGGCCCTGACCTACGGCATGGCTCTGGATGACCTGGGCACCGAGGATGTCCTGGCCAAGATCGACGTGGAGCCATCCGGCGACCCGTTCAATGAGATCTCCCTGCAGTCAGGCACCGGCCGGCCGGACAACCCCATGATCAATGCCGGCGCCATCGCCACCACCTCCCTGATCAAGGGCCGCGGCGGACGTGACCGGATGGGCCGGATCCTGATGACCTTCTCAGCCGCTGCCGGGCGCGAACTGAAGGTCTCCGAGCAGGTCTTCCGCTCCGAGGACCGCACCGGACACCGCAACAGGGCCATGGCCTGGCTGCTGCGCTCCTTCGACATCATCGAGTCCGACCCGGAGCCGATCGTCCAGGACTACTTCCGCCAGTGCTCGGTGATGGTCACCGCCGAGGACCTGTCCATGATGGCCGCCACCCTGGCCAACCAGGGGGTGAACCCGGCCTCCGGTGAGCGCGTGTTCACCCCGCACACCGTGCGGTGGATGCTCTCCGTCATGTCCACCTGCGGCATGTACGACGACGCCGGCACCTGGGCGATCGAGGTCGGCCTCCCGGCCAAGTCAGGTGTGGGCGGCGGAGTGCTGGTGGTGGTGCCCGGACAGCTGGGCATCGGCGTCTTCTCCCCGCCCCTGGACGAGCACGGCACCTCGGTGCGCGGCGCGCAGACCGTGCGCCAGCTGGCCGACGACCTGGGCCTGCACTACAGCGATGCCCCACCGGTGGGCCGGTCCACCATCCGCTCTGACTACCGCCTGGCCGACACCCCGTCCGGCGTCCCGCGCACCCCGGAGGCCACCCAGGCGCTGGAGACTCACGGGCAGATGTGCCGGATCCTGGAGCTCGGCGGGGACATGGGGTTCGCCGAGACCGAGACGCTGGCCCGCGTGGTGGTCGAGACTGACGAGACCGATCCATCCACCGAGATGGTGATGCTGGACCTGCGCAAGGTGGACGACTTCGGCCGTGCCGCCGTGGCCATCTTCGCCCGCCTGATCCGCGAGCTGCTCAGCTCCGGCACGGACGTGATCCTGGTGGATGAGGAGGACGCCCTGACCCAGCGCGTACTGGAGCGGGCGGCGAGCTCCGGTGAGGGCGCCCTGCCGGACCCACTCTCACCGGAGGAGGACCGCCGGGCCGCACTGCGTGACGCCGAGTCCACCACTGCCGAGTTCCAGCTCTTCCTGACGCGTGCCCAGGCCGTGGAGTGGGCCGAGCACCGCATCCTGGCCCGTCACGCCCCGGACCTGCTCCCCGCGAACGCGCAGCAGCCACTGACCTCCTCGGTCATGCAGATGATGTCCCCGGCCGACGCCGAGCAGCTCTCCGTCTTCCTGGAGCCGCGCACCTACAAGCCCGGCCAGGTCATCCGCCGTGCGGGTCAGCCCTTCGGCGGGATCTACTTCATCACCTCCGGTCAGGTGGAGCTGACCGGGCAGGGTTCGGGCAAGCGCCGCTACCGCCAGGTCTTCCTCTCCCCCGGCATGACCTTCGGGGAGATCGCCCTGGGCCAGGCCGGCCGGCAGCTCTCCACCGTGCGCGCCGTGGGTGAGGTGACCACCCAGGTGCTGACCGCCCAGCTGATCTCCGCCCTGGAGGAGACCGACCCGCAGCTGGCCATCAAGCTCTGGTCGGCGCTGGCCCGTGACGCATACACCATGGTGGAGCAGGCGTTCCGGGAGACCGGCGCGCGGGACAGCTGACCGGCGGCCCACCGGTGAGCACTGACGCCACGGCGCCGTCCGCGCTGCCGACGATCCTCTCCCGTTTCGACGCCCGCGCCGAACAGGTGGGACACCGCCTGGCGGAGGTCTACCAGGGCGAGGTGCTGGAGTACCGGTCATTGGCCGAAGCCGCCGTGGACCAGGACGTGGCCCCGCTGATGGTGCACAAGGTGCGTCAGATGCTCGAGTCCCTGGCCCGCGGGGTCCCTCCCACCGAGGAGGACCTGCAGCTCAACGCCGACGCCGCCGCGCGCCGCTTCCACCAGGGGGTTCCGCTCCCCGCTGTCCTGCGGGCCTACCGTCTGCGCGGCCGCACGGTCTGGTCCGAGCTGCAGGACTGCGCCGATCGGGAGGACCCCGCCCACCTGTCCGCTCTGCTGCAGCTGGCCGGGGCGCTGATGGAGTACATGGACCTGATGTCCTCGGCGGTCACCCAGGCGTACCTGGAGGAGCAGTCCGGTCTGCGTCGCAGCCGCTCTGTGCTGCCGCGCGAGGTGCTCGAGTCCCTGCTGAGCGGACGGATGTCCCGGCAGGCCAAGGACCGGGTCTTGGACGCCCTGGAGTACCAGGACCTCGACGTCGGCGGCTCGGCTCAGCATGCGGTGGTCACCTTCCGCAGGCGTCCGGCTCAGGCCGAGCCCGCTGGGCCCGGGGCGGCACTGGATGTCACCCGGGAGCATCTGCTCACTGACCTTCCTGGAACATCCCGACGACGGCGCGGCCTGGTGGGCCTGCGCGAGGACGAGGTGGTGTGGATCGTCGAGTGCGTCGCGGACAGCGGGGAGCTGCGACCGGCCATTACCGCCGCCCTGGCTGAGTTGCCGGGCTTCGTGGCGGGGCTGGGCTCGCACGGGAGCGGACTGGAGCACGTGGCGGTCAGCCACCGGCAGGCCCATGCGGCCGCGGGGATCGCCCTGTCCTCCCCGGACGCCGGGCCACTGCTGACCCACCGGGACGTGCTGCTGGATCTGGTGATCTCCCAGGGCACCGATGCCGCCGGGCTGGTGGAGTCCACCATCGGTCCGCTGGCGGACTACGACCGCGAGCACGGCACGGACCTGGTGGGCACGCTGAAGGCCTACCTGGACCACCGCTTCCACGCCGCCGGAGCCGCCACGGACCTGCAGGTCCGGCCCAACACGGTCTTCTACCGGCTGGAGCGGATCGGGCAGATCAGCGGTCATGACCCGATGACCCCGGACGGCCTGCTCATGCTCTCCCTGGGGATCAAGGCGCTGCGACTGCGCGGTCCCTCCGATTGACGATTCGTCAACGCCCAACCCCCAGGTCTGATCTTTCGCCCGTTCTGCCCAGACACCGGCCCCTCTAGGCTGAGGTTCCATGACCCCTGATGCCCAGAGCACCCCGGACAGCCGTGCCTCGCTGGACCCTCTCCCGCTGGACGGGATCGTGGTGGCCGACTTCTCCCGCGTGCTGGCAGGACCGCTGGCGACCATGACCCTGGCCGACCTCGGAGCCCGCGTGATCAAGGTCGAACGCCCGGAGACCGGAGATGACACTCGGTCCTGGTCGCCGCCGCAGTCCCCCACCGGTGCCACCTACTTCGAGTCGGTGAACCGCAACAAGGAGTCCGTCTGCCTGAACCTGACCGATGCGCAGGACCGTGAGCTGGCCCTGAAGCTGGCCGAGCGCGCTGACGTCCTGGTGGAGAACTTCAAGCCTGGCGGGCTGGCTGCTCTGGGCCTGGGCTACGAGGAGCTCTCCGCCCGTAACCCGGGTCTCATCTACGCCTCGATCTCCGGGTTCGGAGACGCCGGCGGAGCGGATCTGCCCGGGTACGACTTCATCGTCCAGGCCGCCGGTGGCCTGATGAGCATCACCGGCCCGGAGGAATCCCCGTACAAGGCCGGAGTGGCCCTGGTGGACGTGCTCACCGCCAAGGACACCACCATCTCCATCCTCGCCGCCCTGCGTCACCGCCAGAGCACCGGCCGTGGCACTCACCTGAAGCTCAACCTGCTCTCCTCCCTGCAGGGCGCCCTGGCCAACCAGGGCCAGGCCTGGCTCGGCGCCGGCAAGCTGCCTGCCCGCATGGGCAACGACCACCCCTCGATCGTCCCGTACCAGCTGTTGGAGTGCGCCGACGGACCGCTGGCCGTGGCGATCGGCAACGACGGCCAGTTCCACCGCTTCGCCCAGGAGCTCGGCGTCCCTGAACTGGCCGAGGACGAACGCTTCTCCACCAACCCCCAGCGCGTGGCCTACCGCGAGGAGCTCATCCCACTGCTGGAACAGGCCCTGTCCGCCCGGCCCGCTGAACAGTGGCGTGATGCCCTGCTGGCCGCCCAGCTGCCGTGCGGGCTGGTCGCCGGGATCGACGGCGGTGTGGAGCTGGCCGAAGACCTCGGCCTGGAGCCGACCGTCGAGGTCACCGACCGTTCCGGCGCCACCGTGGGCCGCCAGTTCCGCCACCCAGCCCAATGGGAACCGGCACTGGCCCACCCGCGGTTGGCGCCGCCGTCGTTGGGTGAAGACACCGACGCCGTGGTGCGCTGGCTGACCGACTGAACCCCATACCTCCCCTGAACCTCCCTGCCCCTGACCGAAAGGACCCACCATGACCTCCCCCACCTCCACTCCTCGTTCTCAGGACTCCGATTCGTTCCTGGGGGCGGTGGATCTGACTGGCCTGGATGGGCTGTTCTCTGCTGAGGAGAAGCAGACGGCGTTGAAGGTGCGGGGGCTGGTGGATGAGCTGATCCGTCCGAACATCGCCCGCTGGTACGAGGAGGCGGTCTTCCCCACCGAGATCATCCCGGAGCTGGGCAAACTGGGCGTGCTGGGCATGCACCTGGACGGGTACGGATGCGCCGGACGTTCGGCGGTGGAGTACGGGCTGGCCGCCCAGGAGCTGGAGGCCGGAGACTCCGGTCTGCGCACCTTCGTCTCCGTGCAGGGCTCGTTGGCGATGTCCGCCATCCACAAGCACGGCTCCGAGGAGCAGAAGAACCAGTGGCTGCCGGCCATGGCCGCCGGTGAGGCGATCGGCTGCTTCGGGCTGACCGAGCCCACCGCCGGCTCCGACCCGGCTTCCATGCTCACCACCGCCAGGCAGGAGCCGGGCGGGGATTGGGTGCTCAACGGGTCCAAGCGGTGGATCGGGCTGGCCTCCCTGGCTGATGTGGCCATCATCTGGGCCCAGACCGAAGACCACGGCAACGGGCGTGGGGTCCGCGGGTTCGTGGTGCCCACCGACACCCCCGGGTTCCGGGCCGAGGTGATCAACGCCAAGCTCTCCATGCGCGCCTCCGTGCAGTGCGAGATCCACCTGGAGGATGTCCGCCTGCCGGAGTCTGCGATGCTCCCGGCCGACTCGGCTGTGGGGCTCAAGGGCCCGTTCCAGTGCCTGAACGAGGCCCGGTACGGGATCATCTGGGGCGTGATGGGCGCCGCCCGGGACTCGTTCAACACTGTGTTGGACTACACCCTGGGCCGCACCCAGTTCGGCCACCGGCTCGCCGGGTTCCAGCTGACCCAGGCCAAGCTGGCGGACATGGCCGTGGCCATCAACAAGGGCTACCTGCTGGCCCACCAGATCGGGCGCACCAAGGACGGGGTGCTGCCCGGGACCGTGACCCCGGCGATGATCTCCACCGGCAAGCTGGACAACTGCCGAGTGGCCATCGAGATCTCCCGCGAGGCCCGCGAGATGCTCGGCGGCAACGGGATCACCCTGGAGCACTCACCACTGCGCCACGCCAACAACCTGGAGTCCGTGCGCACCTACGAAGGCACCGACGAAGTCCACCAGCTCACCATCGGCCGCACCCTCACCGGCATCGGCGCCTTCACCCCCACCGCCTGAGTGCTGACACCGAACCGGCCGGGCCGCATCACGTGTACGACGGATGCGGCCCGGTTCGGCGTGTCCCTGTCTGCATCGTTCACGTGATCAGACCGTGGGTGACTGCACCAGGGGCTCGGCAGATCCCCCTTCACCGCCCCAGCACGTGGCGCAGGGTCGACTCCAGATCCGGCGTGCGGAACAGATAGCCCGAGCCCTCCACCCGGGCGGCGCTGGCCCGCTGGGATGCCTCCACCATCAGTTCGGCACCTTCTGTGCCCAACAGAGCACGCGGGCCGAACCCGGGCACCGGGATCACCGAGGGACGGTGCAGCACCCGCCCGAGCACCCGCGCGAACTCCGAGGCCCGCACCGGCTCCGGTGCCACCGCGTTGACCGGCCCCTCCAGCTCCCCGTCCAGCACCGCATGCGCGAAGATCCCGGCCACATCGTCGATACCGATCCAGCTGATCCACGGGTCACGTCCGCCGGCCACACCCAGCGGCCCACCCGCACCGGCCACGAACAGCGGGAGCATCTGCTGCAGCATCCCGCCGGCCGGGGACTGCACGATCCCGGTCCGCACCAGCACCGTCCGCACCCCAGCGGTCTGAGCGAGAGCCGTGGCGTCCTCCCAGTCCCGGCACACCTGTGCCAGGAAGTCCTCACCGGCCGGGGCGTCCTCCCCGAGCCACTGGTCGCCGTCCGAGGCGTGCGCCCCGTAGTACCCCACGGCCGAACCGTTCACCAGGGTCCGCTGCAGGCCGTCCGCCGCCAGGTCCGCGAGCGCCCGGGCCAGCAGGGCCGTCCCGTCCACGCGGGAGTCCAGGATCGCGCGCTTGCGCTCGGGCGTGTACCTCCCGCCGATGCTCTCCCCGGCCAGATTGACCACGACGTCGGCCCTCGCCAAAGCGTCCGCGTCCAGCGATCCGGTGGCCGGGTCCCAGGCGATCACGTCTTCGCGGTCCTCCGCACCCGCTCCGCCCGGCTCGCCGCGGACCAGACGCAGCACCGTATGCCCTCCGCCGGCCAGCAGCGCGCACAACTGCGTGCCGATCAGTCCGCTCGCACCCGCCACGGCAACGGTCAGCGTCCTCCCGCCGGTGAGCGGTCCGGCATGCTCCGCATGGAACGCCAGGTCCCCCAGCAGCTGCCGCTCGCGGTAGGCGAAGATCCGCGCCAGTTCGACCTCGAACACCTTCTCCGGCACACGCCCCAGCTTCCCCAGTGGTCCGGGCAGTGCACCGGAGGCCTTCTCCAGCAGTCCCCCGCCGGGCAGCTCGTACTCGATCCGGTCCGTCATGCCCGTGGCCTCAGGCTGCACGTGTCCCGGAGTGCCCGCGCTGACGCCGGCGTCCTCGAACAGGTGCGTGTGGGTCCAGGCGGCCAGCGGCCCGGACTCCATCACGTCCTGAAACATCTCCCCCGGCACCAGCTCGGTATGCCGGGCACGCCACGGCAGCTCCGGGGCGGCCCAGTCCGGACGGCGGAACGGCAGCTGTCCGGCCAGGAACCCGGTGGCGGAACCGAGACCCAAGCCCAGGGAACCCGGCGCCCCGATCCCCAGCACGGCGGTGGACCCGGGCTCGATCCCGTCGGTGGGCTCCTGCCGCACGGACCCGCTGAACGGCGGGCTCAGCCGGACCAGCGCACCGGGCCGGGTGAACCAGTCGAAGACCTCGGGGCGTGGGTATGGCAGATGGGTGTGACGCTCATAGACGGGCATCTGCCCACTCTTGCACCCTGCCGCCCCGGCGAACAGGCCCCTCCCAAAGATCATGTGAACGATGAATGCGGTCCCGCTCGGCGTGTCCCTGTCAGCGTCGTTCACGTGATCAGCGGCTGAGTCAGCACTCGGCCAGCGCGAGGGTCCTGCGTGCGGCGGCGGTCAGCTCCACGCCGTAGGAGCGGCCATGCCCGGCGGCGTGGACGGCCAGCGGGTGCAGCTGGTGCGCCGGAATTCGCGCACTCCATCCCGACCGCAGCGGATGCACCTGCTGATACCCCTCCAGGATCGACTCCAGATGCGGTGCCCCGAACAGCGCCAGCATGGCCAGGTCCGTCTCCCGGTGTCCGCCGTGCGCCGCCGGGTCGATCAGCACCACCCCGTCCGCGCTCCACATCACGTTCCCGGCCCACAGGTCCCCATGGATCCGCGCCGGCGGCTCGCCGTCGTCCAGCGCGCCGGCCTCCAGCAGGGCACAGGCCTCACGCACGACGACGGCCTCCTCCTCGCGCAGGTTCCCCGCCGTCAGCGCCGGGTCCAGGAAGGGCAGCACCCGGTTCGGCGCGTAGAACGCGCCCCAGGTCGCGGCTGTGCCTGCGGGCATCTCCCGACTGCCGATGTAGAGGGGACCGGAGTGTCCGGTGGGCGGGGCACCGAAGGTGACGGAGCCGGCGTCGTGCGTGATCGCCAGAGCACGCCCGAAGGCCAGCGCCTGGTCCCGCGCGGGCCGAGCCTCGTGGATCCGCTCCAGCTCGATCCGGCCCGGAGCCACGTCCACCACGCGCACCGTGCGAGCGCCACCGGAGGACTCCGCCTCAGCCAGCCACCGCAGCCCGGCCGCCTCAGCCTCGAAGAACTGATCCGGTGCGTGCGCGCGCTCTTTGACGAAGGTGTCCACGCCCCGAGGGTATCCGGCAGCCGTCCGGCGGTGACACCATGGAGGGGTGACTGACACCGCCGCCTCTGCCCCTGTTGACGAGTTCCTGCCCGAGTTGCGCTGGACCACCGCACCCACCCCTGCTGGGCCGGTGGTGATCGTGTACTCCCCCGAGGATGAGACCGTGCGCGCCAGCGGTGTGGCCGTGCCCCAGGACGGGGAGCCGGAGGTGGCGGCGATCGGGCGACTGCTGCAGGACGTGATGGAGCGCCTGGAGGCCACCGACCCGCAGACCGCCGCACGGGAGATGAACCCCCTGCCGGTGGGTCACGGGACCGTGGCCCAGGCGCTGCAGGCCTACGCGGACGGGCAGGTGGACGCCCTGGCCGAGCTGAAGGTGAAGCAGCCCGGCACCGAGTTCCGCCAGCAGGTCTGGCAGGCCATGCGCCTGATCACACCCGGCGCCCCGGTCACCTACGGTGAGCTGGCCCAGCTGGCCGAACGTCCTCAGGCCGTGCGGGCCGCGGGGTCCGCGTGCGCGGAGAACCTGTGCGCCGTCGTCGTGCCCTGCCACCGCGTGGTCCGCTCCGGTGGATCAGCAAACTCGGCCCAGCGCACCGGGAACTACCTGTACGGTGCCGGCACCAAGACCGCCCTGCTGGAGTTCGAGGCCGCCCACGCCGGGAGCTGATCAGCATTCCTCCACAGGAGACCTGAAAGCTTTGGGGATCCACACCTTCGATGACAGGTCCGTCGACACGTTCGAACACTGCATACGGTGACCAGATGGATGTCTACGCCGTGGGTGACTGGATCTGGGTGTCGCTGGAGAACCTGTCCTCAGTGGCGCCACTGGGTATGTTCCTGGCGGTCGTCGTTGCCTATTCCTCGTATCGAGGAACCATTCGTCAGAAGACGACTGCCGACAATCGCAGTGCGTGGTGGAATCGGGTCCAGTGGGCTATGGACGCGGCAATGGACGACGACGACCAACGCCGAGGACGACGTGATGACAGAGGCTGAACCGCTCAGCGACAATGGATCAGACGAAGGAGGCCTCTCATGACAGATCAGCAGAGCCGAGCCACAGGAACCGGACAGCGCGCCGGAGCCGGTCGGTACGAGGTCCGCCTCCCGTCACACGGCGGGAAGATCGTCTACGCCCGCACCCTGAACGAGAAACGCGTCTTGGAGACCGCGGAGCGGATCATGGCCAAAGCGGAACAGAAGCTCAGGAGCTGATCAGCCCCGTCTCACGTACCTGCCGCCTCCCGGATCGACTCCAGCTCGGGATCGGCCAGGGAGCTGAAGTCCTTCAGCTCGCCGCGTCCGGCGCGCATGGCCCGCAGGGCGTTGAGGATCGCGACGACGTCCACCACCTCCTGGAACAGGGCCCCGACGATAGCGGGGATCACTCCGAAGGCGGCCACGCCCATCAGCACCAGGGACAGCGCGATGCCCACCCAGATGGACTGCTTGGCCACGGCCAGGGTGCGCTGACCCACCGAGACCGCCACCGCCGCACGGGAGATGTCGTCCGTCAGGATCACCACGTCCGCAGACTCGGAGGCGGCCGTAGAGCCCCGGGCGCCCATGGCCACGCCCACATCCGCCACGGCCAGGACCGGGACGTCGTTGACGCCGTCGCCCACCATCATCACCGGGCGGGGCTGGACCTCGCCCACCAGGCGCACCTTGTCCTGGGGCAACAGCTCGGCCTCCACCTGGGTGATGCCGGCCTGGGCGGCGATGTGCCGAGCAGTGGTCTGCGCATCGCCGGTGAGCATCAGGGTGCGGTGCACGCCGAGCCGGTCCAGCTCCCGCAACGTGGCCGAGGCATTGCCCCGCAGCCGGTCCGAGAGGATCAGCGTGCCGGCGAAGACCCCGTCCACGCCCACGTACACCGCAGACTCTCCGGGCTGCAGCTCCGCCTGAGTCAGCTCCGTGGTGTGCGCGCGGACATAGGCGTGTTTGCCCACGATCACCGTGCGGCCTTCGAGCGTGGCGATGACGCCGTTCGTGGCCTCCTCACGGGCGTCGTCCGAGGTGGCCAGCACCAGGCCTCGAGCCTCAGCGCCGGTGCGGATGGAGTCCGCCAACACGTGCACGGAATACTGCTCCGCAGAGGCGGCCAGCCGCAGCAGCTCGTCCTCGCCCAACCCCGCGGCGGGATCGGGACGGACGGCGAGCAGTTCCGGCCGGCCGTACGTCAGGGTGCCGGTCTTGTCGAACGCGGCGGTCTGCACGGAGCCCAGCGTCTCGATGATCCCGCCGGACTTCACGATCACACCGTTCTTGGCAGCCCGGGACATCCCGCCCATGAACGCCACCGGTGCGGCGATCAGCAGCGGACACGGGGTGGCCACCACGAGCACCTCTGCGAAGCGGACCGGGTCACCGGAGAACCACCAGGCCAGCCCGCCGATCAGGTAGGCCACCAGGGTGAACGGGACAGCGTAGCGGTCAGCGAGCCGGACCATGGGTGCCTGAGACTCTGCGGCGTCCTTCACCAGGGCCAGGATGCGCGCGTACTGCGAGTGTTCGGCCGTGGCCGTGGCGATCACGGTCACCGCCTGCTGGCCGTTCAGCGAGCCCGAGAGCACCGCATCACCGCTGGACCGGGTCACCGGCAGGGACTCCCCGGTCAAGGACGACTCATCGAAGTCCGCGGCCACATCCAGGCCGTCGGCACCTGCCGCCAGGGTGCCGTCCACGGGGACCACCTCGGCCGGGCGCACCAGCAGACGGTCACCGGGCTGGACCTGCTCCAGCGGCACATCCTGGACCGAACCGTTGGCCTGCAGCAGATGGGCCACCCGCGGGGCCCGCTCCAGCAGGGCGGACAGATCTTTCTTCGCCCGCCGAGCGGCATAGTCCTCCAGCGCTTCACCGCCGGTGAGCATCAGGCAGACCACCAGGGCGGCCAGGTATTCGCCCACGACGACGGTGGAGACGATCGCGGTCACGGCCAGGATGTCGATGCCCCAGTGCCCTCGCATCAGGTCCCGGACCATGCCCACCGAGGTCCACGCGGCGGTGCCCAGGGCGAAGACCGAGGCAATGAGCTGGGCCAGCTGCTGCTGGCCGGACAGTTCCAGCAGGATCACCACGATCAGGGCTCCCAGGGTGGCCAGCACCCACGGGTAGCTGCGCAGGGCACCGGTGATTCGCTGGACTGCCATGACGACCTCCTCGTCTCCCACGTCATCGTCGACACGTTGATTCTGGCCCGGAATGCCGGGGAACTCCACGAAGGTGAGGCAATCCTGAGCGGCGAGGGGCCGTCGTCGGGCCCTTGTGGTGAGGGGGTGGAACAGGACAGGCTGGACCGGGGCCGTCGGCTCCCTCTCGTCCGCTGACTCCTCGAACCTGGGAGTCAGCTGGGAGAATCCAAGTTGAGTGAATAAGACTCAACTCTGTACGGTTGAACCAGATGAGCGGCTCGGACCACCGGGGCGCGACCACCCTTCATCAACACCTCAGGAGGACCTCATGGCCACCCGAATCGATCCCTTCCGCGAGCTCGACCGCATGGCCAGCCAGCTGCTGTCTGGCCGCGGGCTGCGCCAGATGCCGATGGACCTGTACAAGGACGGCGAGAAGTACGTGGTGGAGGCAGATCTGCCCGGCGTCGACCCGTCCTCGGTGGACATCGACGTGGACGGCCAGCTGCTGACCATCCGCGCCGAGCGCAAGGCCTCCACTGAGCGTGAGGGCACCCAGTGGATCACCCGCGAGCGCGAGACCGGCTCCTACGTCCGTCAGCTGAACCTGGGTCAGGACGTGGACCTGGAGAGCATCAGCGCCGACTACAACGCCGGCGTGCTGAAGGTGACCATCCCGGTCTCCCCCAAGTCCCAGCCGCGCAAGATCAAGGTCAACGTGGGCGGAGGCACCGAAACCATCCAGGCCCAGTCCTCCACCGGCGCCGGCTCCCCCGGCCTGTCCTCCGAGGACCGCGGCCACACCGCACCCCAGGTGGACCCGAACCACTGATCTGACTGATCTGATCCGGGTCTGATCCCGGACATGAAACTGGAGGTCAGTTATCCGCGGCAAACCCTCGTTTCCGAGGGAATGCGGCGGATGACTGACCTCCAGTTGCGTTGAGCGCGGGAGACGCGGTGGGATCAGCGGGCGGCCAGGCCGTCCACGATCCGGTTCAGGGTGGCCGAGGGGCGCATGGCCTCCGAGACCTTCTCCTTGGACGGGCTGTAGTAGCCCTCGATGTCCACCGGGGAGCCCTGGGCGCCGTTGAGCTCGTCCACGATCTTCTGCTCATTGGCGGCCAGCTGCTCGGCGATCTCCGCGTAGGCCTGGGCCAGCTCGGCGTCGTCGGTCTGCTTGGCCAGCTCCTGGGCCCAGTACAGAGCCAGGTAGAAGTGCGAACCGCGGTTGTCCAGCTCACCCACCTTGCGGGACGGGGAACGGCCCTCCTCCAGGAACGTGCCGGTGGCGCGGTCCAGGGTGTCGGCCAGCACCTGGGCGCGGGCGTTGCCCTGGGAGACGGCCTCATGCTCGAAGGAGACAGCCAGGGCCAGGAACTCGCCCAGGGAGTCCCACCGCAGGTGGTTCTCCTCCACGAACTGCTGCACGTGCTTGGGGGCCGAGCCGCCGGCACCGGTCTCGAACAGGCCGCCGCCGTTGATCAGCGGGACGATCGAGAGCATCTTGGCCGAGGTGCCCAGCTCCAGGATGGGGAACAGGTCGGTCAGGTAGTCGCGCAGCACGTTGCCGGAGACGGAGATGGTGTCCTCGCCGCGGCGGATGCGCTCCAAGGTGAAGGCGATGGCCTTCTCCGGTGCCATGATCTCGATCTGCAGGCCGTCGGTGTCATGGTCCTGCAGGTACTCGGTGACCTTGGCGATCAGGTTGGCGTCGTGCGCACGGTTCTCGTCCAGCCAGAACACGGCCGGGGTCTGGGAGGCGCGGGCACGGGTGACGGCCAGCTTGACCCAGTCGCGCACCGGCACGTCCTTGGTCTGGCAGGCGCGCCAGATGTCGCCGGCCTCGACCTCGTGCTCCATCAGGACCACACCCTTGCCGTCCAGCACCTGCACGGTGCCGGCGGTCTCCAGGATGAAGGTCTTGTCGTGCGAGCCGTACTCCTCGGCCTTCTGCGCCATCAGACCCACATTGGGCACCGTGCCCATGGTGGTGGGGTCGTAGGCGCCGTGGGCACGGCAGTCGTCCAGGACCACCTGGTAGATCCCGGCGTAGGAGGAGTCCGGCAGCACGGCCAGGGTGTCCTGCTCGTTGCCGTCCTTGTTCCACATGTGGCCGGAGGAGCGGATCATGGCCGGCATGGAGGCGTCCACGATCACGTCCGAGGGCACGTGCAGGTTGGTGATGCCCTTGTCCGAGTTGACCATGGCCAGGTCCGGACCGTTCTGGTAGGCGGCGTCGATCTCGGCCTTCACACCCTCGGCGACCTCCGGGTCCAGGGCGTCCAGGCCGGAGAGGATCGCGGCCAGGCCGTTGTTGGCGCTCAGGCCGGCCTCGGCCAGCTGCTGGCCGTACTTCTGGAACAGGCCCGGGAAGTAGGCCTTGACCACGTGGCCGAAGATGACCGGGTCGGAGACCTTCATCATGGTGGCCTTCAGGTGGGTGGAGAACAGCACGCCCTCGGAGCGGGCCCGCTCCACCTGGGCGGCCAGGAACTGATCCAGGGCCTTGGCGCTCATGAAGGTGGAGTCCACGACCTCGCCGGCCAGGACCTTCAGTCCGTCCTTGAGCACGGTCTTCTCGCCGTCGGCGGTGGCCAGCTGGATGGTGAGGGTGTCGTCCTCGGCGATGACCACGGACTTCTCGTTGTGGAAGAAGTCGTCGGCGTCCATGGTGGCCACGTTGGTCTTGGAGTCGGCGGTCCAGGCACCCATGGAGTGGGGGTGCTTCTTGGCGAAGTTCTTCACCGACTGGGGGGCACGGCGGTCGGAGTTGCCCTCGCGCAGGACCGGGTTCACGGCCGAGCCCTTGACCTTGTCGTAACGGGCACGGGCGTCCTTCTCATCCTCGGTCTTGGGCTCGTCCGGGTAGTCCGGCAGGTCGTAGCCGTCGGCCTGCAGCTCCTTGATGGCGGCCTTGAGCTGCGGCACGGACGCGGAGATGTTCGGCAGCTTGACGACGTTGGCGTCGTCGTCCTTGACCAGCTCACCCAGCTCGGCCAGAGCGTCATTGGTCTGCTGGTTCTTCGGCAGACGGTCGTTGAACACGGAGACGATGCGGCCGGCCAGGGAGATGTCCCGGGTCTCCAGCTCCACGCCCGCGGTGGAGGCGAAGGCCTGGACGATCGGCAGCAGCGAGGCGGTGGCCAGCATGGGCGCCTCGTCCGTGTAGGTGTAGATGATCTTGGACATGCAGACGTCACTCCTCAGTGGGGAGCGAGGTCTGTCGCCCCCGGGTTTCGCGTGATGGTCAATCGGCGTCCACTCTACCGGCGCGGCGAGGCTGACACCGCTTGAAGAATCACGACGACGGCCGGCCGCCTTCTGCACCCTCGGTGCCGGACTGGTACCAGTCCGGTTCACGGCGCCCACCGGCGCCCTGTCCGCTGTCCGGCAGGGGCTCACCGTTGAGCGTGGTGCCTTGAGGAGCGGCCGTTCCTGACGCCGGTGGCACAGGCGGTTGACCCTGGTACGCGGTCCGGTTGAGCTCACGGGCCAGATCCATGGCCTCACGGCGCCGCTGCTCGGACTGGGCGGCACCGCTGAAGGCAGTGAACCCGCCGACCAGGAAGAACACGGCGAAGAGGATGCCCATCATCCCGAAGAAGGTGCCCAGCGCGGACAGGGCCGCGCCCGCTCCCGCGAGCAGGATGACACCGCCGATCACGCCCGACGTGGTCCAGGCCTCTCCCCGTCCCTTCCGGGCGCCGGCCGAGCGCAGCACCGTCATGGCCACCATGGACAGGGCCATGCCGATCCCCAGCCCAGCGAACCCGGCGAACGGGCTCATCAGCCCCGGCCCTATACCTGACATGCCGCCCAAGTCCATCGGTCCCGCTCCCTCTCGCGCCGTCGTCGTGCCGCCCATCCTAGAGGTGACGAGGCGTGGACGGGTCCAGCGCGCGGTGGGATGCTGTCAGCACGGCTTGGGCCGCGCGGGAGGAGTGGACCGAGCGCTGCGGAGGTGCCCGGTGGACTCGTCCCGACTGCTGATGGATGTGGCCGAGCACGTCCTGCAGGTGAGCACTGCGGAGACCGCCCTGACCGAGCTCAGCCGCGGGCTGATGGAACGGACCGGGGCCGACCGCGCGGCCCGGGTCCAAGTGCAGCCCGACGGCCGAGTCTCCTGGTTCCTGAACGGGACATCCGTGCCAGCGGAGCTGCCCTCGCTTCCCCCGCCCGAGGAGCTGGCACAGCACCCCCTGCACCGCTTCCATCTGGGACCGGGCGGAGGGGCTCCGGCGCTGCTGACCGAGGTGATCCGGTCCGGGTTCGCCGTGCCGGTGCGGACCCGCCGGATCATCGACCAGCTGGGGCTGAGCATCCACCAGCTCTCCATACCGGTGGAGCACCCCTGCCCCGAGACGGGGTACCAGGGCTGGGTCATGGTGGGTGCGGACGGTCTGGCGCCGGACGCACCGCTGGTGGCCAGGGAGGCACAGGGACTGCTGTGTGGACTGGACCGGCACATCCGGCTGCTGCAGGTGCTGCCACCCGGCCCGCCCACCGGTCAGATGCAGATCAGGCTGACCCCGCGGGAGAGGGCCGTGCTCCTGCTGCTGGCCACCGGGCTCACCGCCCAGGGCATCGCGGTGCGCCTGACCATCTCCCCCCGGACGGTCCACAAGCACCAGGAGCACCTCTACCGCAGACTCGGCGCGGTGGACCGTCTCTCGGCCGTGCTCCGGGCGCAGGAGACAGGACTGCTCCCAGCGCCCGTGGGGACTGACGTAGACGGGGTGCTGCTCACCCGCTCACACACTCCTGCAGATGACCCATCAGTGAGACGGTGAGGTCCTGGAAGTCGGCTTCGGTGAGATAGCTGAACGGCTGGGGCTCCTGGCCCTTCTGGTAGGCACCGCTGCCGACGGTGGTCTTGATGTGGATCAGCGGCTCCTGGGGCATGCCGCGCGAGGTCCTGAAGTCCTCCACGGCCTCATCGGCCACCCAGGCGCAGGCCTGCTGGTGCTCCGGTGGGCTCAGGAACTGGGCGCCCATGTCACTGAGCGGCATCCACGGGGTGCCGCCCTTGTGGTGCTGGGCGTGCGCGGCGGCTGACCAGTCGTCCTTGTAGCAGTGGTGCGCGGAGGCGGCGGTGGCGCTGGCCAGCAGAGCGACGGCGGCCAGGCCGGTATACGCCGTGGTGCGTACGGCCTCACACCTCTGATCACGTGCACGCTGGAGGTCGCGACTCGCCGAGGAGAGCGACCTCCAGCGTGCACGTGTTGGAGTGTGGGGGATCAGATGCCCAGGACCGCACGGGCGATCAGGAAGTAGACGACCAGACCCAGGGCGTCGACCACGGTGGTGATGAACGGATTGGAGAACACGGCCGGGTCCACACCGATGCGCTTGGCCACGATCGGCATCAGCGATCCGACCGTGGCGGCGACGGTGCAGATGGCCAGCAGGGTCAGCCCGATGACCAGCCCGATCCCCCAGGAGTAGACGAGCCCGGCGATCAGCAGGCCCACGGTGCCCAGGGCCGTGCCGAGCATCAGCCCCACCAGGAACTCGCGGCGCAGGACGCGCAGGGCATCCCTGGCGCGCACATCGCCCAGGGCCAGCGCGCGGGTCACCGTGGTGGCGGCCTGGTTCCCGGTGTTGCCGCCGGTGCCGATCAGCAGCGGGATGAAGATCGAGAGGACCACCAGTTGCTCCAGGGTCTGCTCGAACACCTCCAGCACCTGGACCGTGAGCGTGGCCCCGACAGCCAGGACGAGCAGCCAGACCACACGGGAACGCACCAGCCGGGTCACCGGAGTGGACAGATAGGGCTGGGCCAGCGGTTCGGCACCGGCCGAGCGGGCAGAGTCCTCAGACTCCTCGTCCTCCAGGATGCCCACGGCGTCGTCCAGGGTGAGCACTCCCACCAGCCGTCCGGTCTCATCGGTCACCGGCAGCGCCAGCAGGTGGTGCTCGGCGCTGAGCCGGGCCGCCGTCTCGTCATCCTCAGTGGCCAGGACCGACGCGCCAGCACTGGCGGCCAGCTCTTCCACCAGGTCCTCACCGGCAGCGCAGACCAGGTCAGCCAACCCCACCGTGCCCAGCACCTTGTGGTCGGCGTCGACCACGGGCAGACCCACCAGTCGGTCCCGATGTCTGTCGGCGATCCGGGCCTCACGGATCTGGCGGAGCGCGTGCTCGGCCGTGGTGCCGGCCTGGAGCTGGACCAGCACCGGGCTCATCCGCCGTCCCACCGAACCGGACGGGTAGCCCAGCACCCGCCCGGCGTCGGCACGCTGCTGCGAGCCCAGTCCGGCCATCAGCCGACGGGCCACCTCGGCGGGGACCTCGTCCAGCAGCCGGGCCTGGCTCGAGGCGTGCAGCTGGCCGAACATCTGCTGCAGGTTCTCATCCCGCAGACCGCGGATCAGCTGGGACTGCTGGCGCGGGTCCAGGGCAGCGAAGACCTGGACCGCCAGCTCCTTGTCCAGCAGCCGGAACACGATCGGCACCTGGTGCGGGTCACTGCGGTCCAGGAACCGTTCGACCTCGACCGGACTGAGTTCGCGCAGCAGCCGCCCGGCGTCAGTCAGCCGTTCCTGGCGCAGGGCAGAGCGCAGCGCCACCTCCTGGTCCAGTTCCTGATCCACGGTCCCCTCCCCATCACGTGCACGCTGGAGGTCGCGACTCGCCGAGGAGAACGACATCCAGCGTGCACGTGATCATGAGGTGGGGCTGTTCGACGGGGGATCAGCCGTGGAAGAAGTGCCGGGCCCCGGTGAAGTACATGGTCACCCCAGCAGCCTCGGCTGCGGCGATGACCTCCTCGTCACGGATGGACCCGCCGGGCTGGACCACAGCCTTCACACCGGCGTCGATCAGGATCTGCAGGCCGTCGGCGAACGGGAAGAACGCGTCCGAGGCGGCCACCGCACCGCGAGCCCGCTCCGGGGCACCGCTGGCCGTCACGTTCTCAGCACCGCCGGCGGAGATGATCTCCTGCGCGCCGGTCTGGGCCGCACCCAGGGTGTTGGCCCGCTCCACCGCCAGACGGCAGGAGTCCAGGCGGTTGACCTGACCCATGCCCACGCCCACGGTGGCACCGTCGCTGGCCAGCAGCACGGCGTTGGACTTGGCGGCCCGCACGGCACGCCAGGCGAAGGCGAGATCGGCCAGGGTCTGATCGTCCGCGGCGGCACCGGCGGCCAGGGTCCAGGCCGCGGGGTCGTCCCCGGCGGCGTCGATCGCATCACGGGCCTGCAGCAGCATGCCGCCGGAGACCTGCTTGTACTCCACAGTGTCCCGGGCGTAGCCCTCCGGCAGCTGCAGCAGGCGCAGGTTCTTCTTGGCCGAGAGGATCTCGATCGCCTCAGCGCTGAACTTCGGGGCCACCACCACCTCGGTGAAGATGTCCTTGACCGCACGGGCCATCCCGGCGGTCACCTCGCGGTTGGCGGCGATCACCCCGCCGAACGCGGACACCGGGTCACAGGCGTGGGCCTTGCGGTGCGCCTCGGCGATCGGATCCTCCACCCCGTGAGCGTTCTCCTCCACCCCGTGAGCGTTCTCCTCCGCCACGGCCACACCGCACGGGTTGGCGTGTTTGACCACGGCCACGGCGGGCTGGTCGAAGTCGAAGGCGGCACGCAGGGCGGCGTCCGCATCCGCGTAGTTGTTGTAGCTCATCGGCTTGCCGTGCAGCAGCTCGGCCTGGGCGATCCCCGGAGCGGCCCCGTCCTCCACATAGAGGGCGGCCTTCTGATGCGGGTTCTCGCCGTAGCGCAGGGTCTCCGCACGCTGCAGGGTGACCCCCGCATAGGGCGGGAAGAGGGAGACCTGGTGGGTGCCGCCGTCGGGAAGCTCCTGCCCGGTCTGCTGGGAGGCGAGCTCCTCCTCGTCCTCCCCCTCGAACTGGGCGGCGGTCCAGGAGGCGACCGCGTTGTCATAGGCGGCGGTGTGCGCGAAGGCCAGGGCGGCCAGTCGGCGGCGAGCCATCAGGTCGAACCCGCCGCTCTGCGCTGCGCTGACCACATCCCCGTAACGCGCCGGGTCCACCACCACGGCCACCGAGGGGTGGTTCTTCGCGGCGGCGCGGACCATGGAGGGCCCGCCGATGTCGATCTGCTCCACCACCGCGTCCTGCCCGGCACCGGAGCGCACGGTGTCCACGAACGGGTAGAGGTTGACCACCACCAGGTCGAAGGGCTCCACGTGCATCTGCTCCAGCTGGGCCACATGATCCTCGCGGCGGCGGTCGGCCAGGATGCCGGCGTGCACCAGCGGGTGCAGGGTCTTGACCCGGCCGTCCAGGCACTCCTGGAACCCGGTGACCTCAGAGACCTCGGTGACGGGCACGCCCGCGGCGGAGATGCGCTGGGCGGTGGACCCGGTGGAGACGATCTGCACGCCGGCCTGATGCAGCCCGGAGGCCAACTCCTCCAGCCCGGTCTTGTCATACACGGAGATGAGGGCTCGCTTCAGCGGGACGCGGTCAAGCTGGATGGTCACGGCGGTGTGCTCCTGGGGCTGGATTCCGAAGTGGTGACGCGGCGGTTCCGCTGGCGGGAGGGCCTGACGGCACTTCCCGACGACGGCACGCAGGGCGCGCAGTCCAGTCTAGGTCCGTTGGGGCCCGGTCAGCCTGCAGATGTCCCCGCCAGGCGAGCGAGCAGCTTCTCCGCCTTCTTCTCCTGCTTGGCCTGCACGGGCAGCTCGGCGGCGTAGAGGATCCCGTAGCCGAAGGTGTCCTCACCACGCTTCTCCGCCTGGCGGGCCGTGGCCAGCACGTGCTCCTGGAACATGATCGAGTCACGGTGGATGCCCAGGACCTCCTGCAGCTTCTTGGCGGCCCTCATCCGGTCCACCAGCTCGGCGCCCCACTCCAGCCCGGCGGCATCCCGCACGGCGGTCACGGCGTAGCGCAGCCGCTTGGCCTCCTTGCGGACCTCATGCATCAGCTCGATCCGCTGCTCCGGGTCCTGCTCCTGTTCGGCGGTGCGGGCCAGTTCCAGCACGGACTCGACCTGCTGGACGGCCAGGGGCTCGAGGGCGGCCAGTGCCTCGGCTGCCTCGCCTGTCTCGCCGGAGCTGTCCGTCCCGGCGGCGAGCGGCACCTGCCGGGCGTACTCGTCGATCACGTCCAGCACGGCGAAGTACTCGGCACCGCGCATCTGCTCCAGCAGCTCGTCATGGGCGGCCTGGAACTCCTCCTGCTTGGCCCGGCGCAGCCGCTTGACGGTCCGGGCGGAGACCAGGGCGGCCGCGGGCCCCTCGGGTCCCCCCGGCAGGGCATCGACCTTCTCCTGGACCTGGTCCCGCACCACTTCGGCGTCCCGGGCGGTGGAGAGCAGCCGGCCCAGCTGCTTCAGACCCTCGTTGACCCGGGCCGTGGCCTCGGTCTCCAGCAGCGGCTCGTAGGTCTGCAGGATCGAGCGCAGGGTGCGGCTGACCACGCGGAACTGGTGGATGGCGTCCTCCACGTCCCGGCGCACCAGCGGGTCCCAGCCCTTGAGCATCTTCACCTGGGTGCGGACGGTGCGGGTGAGCACGTCCTGCAGGGTGGTGGGGTCCTCCACCGCGGCCGGGTCCAGCGGATCCTCCAGCCGGCCCACCACCTTCTCCACTTTGGACCCGGCAGGCGAGGGTTTCGCGCCGGCGGCCTCCAGCACTCCCCCGACGGCGTCCAGGAACCTGACTGTTCCGGTCACCGCGTCCTGCGGGTCACGGTCCGGGCAGTCGGCGTCCTCAGCGTCGCCCTGGCCGCTGATCTGCTCGGTGGTCTCCACCCCGGCCGCGACCTCCTGGGGTGCCAGAGCCGTGTCCAGCAGCTCGGCGTCCACGATCTCCAGCTCCCACTCCCGCCAGTGCTGGATGCGAGACTCGGCCCGGCGCCCCACGGCCATGGCGGCCACCTGGTCATCGGCCAGTTCGGCCATCGGACGGCCCTTGGCATCGACCAGGTCCACCACCGCGCGCAGGGTGTTCAGCTGGGCCACGGGGCGCAGTCTGCGGCCC
Source organism: Micrococcus terreus (assembly GCF_900116905.1). Lineage (GTDB taxonomy): Bacteria > Actinomycetota > Actinomycetes > Actinomycetales > Micrococcaceae > Citricoccus > Citricoccus terreus. The sequence goes on from NZ_FPCG01000006.1 coordinate 85,852, forward strand.
CGCACATGCACCTGCACCAGGTCCAGGATCCGCCACGGGACCTTCACCTGATCCGGCCGGGCGCCGGCACGGTCGGCCTTGCCCAGCGGCTCGTGCAGCTCCAGACGGTGCTCACCGGAGGCGATCTTCACGTGCCACCCCTCATCCGGCCCGCCGGTGCGGCGCCGCAGGGTCACCCGGTTCGCCGCCAGCGCACGGTCAGCCGTGTCGAAGTAAACGGCCTCCAGCGCCACCGGTGGGCGGTAGTGCACCCGGGACACCCCGGCCACCCCGCTCAGCTTCGGCAGGGCCAGCTGACCCACCACGTCGTACTTGCGCTCGATCTCCACCTGCATACCGGTACCCATGCACCCATTATCCGCCCGGCGCCTCACACAGCGTCAGGGGAATGTGAGCCGCGCTATAGTCTCCCCATCGGCCGACGGGCCCGGGCACCTGCCGGTGCGACCGTCGTCGTGCATCTGAATGCTCGCACCACTCATGGCGCCGCTGGTATGGCGCCCCGCTCAGGAAGAAATGATGAGTCACTCCCCCAGCTCGGCGCCCTCTGGCGCGTCCACCCTGCCCACCGGTGAAGAAGTCGTCCAGAACCTGCCCTGGCGGTGGAACACCCAGGGCCGGGTGTTCCTGGTGGGCGGACTCGGCTTCATGTTCGACGCCTGGGACGTCACCCTCAACGGCGTGATGATCCCCCTGCTGAGCAAGGAGTGGGACCTGGAGCCCGGCCAGGCCGCCTGGATCGGCACCGCGAATCTGATCGGCATGGCGCTGGGCGCGTTCGTGTGGGGCACCATCGCGGACCGGATCGGCCGGCGCAAGGCCTTCACCGCCACCCTGCTGATCTTCTCCCTGTTCACCCTGGCCGGCGCGCTGACCGGGGACATCGTCTGGTTCGCCGTGTTCCGGTTCATCGCCGGGTTCGGCCTGGGCGGCTGCATCCCGGTGGACTATGCCCTGGTGGGTGAGTTCACGCCGCGCAAGCACCGCGGACGGGTGCTGACCGCCATGGACGGCTGGTGGCCGATCGGCGCCGCCGCCTGCGGGTTCCTCTCCGCCTGGCTGGTGGCCACCTGGGGTCACTGGCAGCTGCCGCTGCTGGCCATGGTGCTGCCGGCGCTGCTGGTGTTCTTCGTGCGCCTGTTCGTGCCCGAGTCCCCCCTGTTCCTGATCCAGCAGGGGCGGGAGAAGGAGGCCCGGGCAGTGATCGATGACATGGTCCACCGCGTGGGCCTGCCCCCGCAGGAGTACGTGCTGCCTCCGGTCCCGGCGCCCAAGCCCCTGACCCTGGGCTCTCTGGGTGAGCAGGTGGCCATGCTGTGGCGCTACTCGTCCCGGATCACGTTCGTGGCGTGGAGCCTGTTCTTCACCATCATGCTCGTCTACTACATCGCCCTGCAGTGGCTGCCCAAGTTCCTGATCGACGCCGGCTACGAGCAGTCCCGCGCGTTCATCACCACCGGCGGCATGGCGGCCGTGGGCCTGCTGGGCGTGATCGTGGCGGCCTGGCTGGTGGAGCACACCGGCCGCAAGTGGCTGCTGGGCGTCACGGCGATCGCCTCCTCCTTCCTGATGGCCTGGCTGGCCGCCATGCTGGATGTCCCGACGGCGGTCCTGCCCCTGGTCTTGGCGTTCGGCTTCGTGGTCCAGCTGGCCATTCCCGTGCTGTACACCTACGTCTCGGAGCTGTATCCCACCGAGCTGCGCGGGTCAGGCTTCGGCTGGGCCTCGGCGGTCTCCCGCATCGCCGCGGGTGTGGGCCCGCTGATCTTCGTGACCTGGATGGTCCCGGCGATCGGACTGGCCTGGTCCTTCGTGGTCACCGGGTGCATGGTGGTCGTGGCCGTGGTGCTGATGGCGTTCATGGCACCGGAGACCACCGGCAAGGAGCTGGAGGTCACCGAGGCGTGAGCCTTCGCAAGACCGAGCTGTGTTTGAGCACGACGCAGCCCGCCCGAAGGACCGTCACGAACTCGGGATCGTTCAGCCTCTGACAGGTGGGGACATCGGTGAGCCACCTACTGTTGGTGGTGACGTCGGGTGGCTGTGGGGCAGTGATCGCTGGATCTTCTTCCGGGGTTCACTGTGCGCTCCTACCGTGAGGCGCACGAACCGGTCACTGGGATCGACCGGTTCGACCCATCCGGAGGAGACACCATGAACACCGAAGTTCGACCTGCCCCGAAGCGCCCGAACCGACGCCCTGCTCGGCTCGCTACCGCCGTGCTCACCCTTGCCGTCGCCGCCACGCTGGCACCGGCACCCGCCCTCTCAGCCCAGCCGGCCGTCGTCGGGAACCTGACTGCGGAGAAGAAGCCGAAGAAGGACACCGGTGACTGGGCCGAGAACGCCTACCGCGGCCAGGTCCAGGTCATCGAGGGCTCCAACCCGAAGGCCAAGACCATCACCGGCGTCGTCTTCGACGACCGTGACCGCGATTCTGTCCAGGACCGCCGCGAGCGCGGCATCAACGGCGTGACCGTCTCCAACGGACGCGACGTGGTCACCACCGATCGGAACGGCCGGTACCGCCTGCCAGTCTACGAGAACATGACCGTGTTCGTCACCCAGCCGCGGGGCTACCAGGTGCCGGTGGACGAGGACAACATCGCCCAGTTCTCCTACCACCACCTGCCGGACGGCTCCCCCGAGCTGAAGTTCGGCGGCATCGCGCCCACCGGTCCGGTGCCGAAGGCCGTAAACTTCCCGGTGACCAAGAGCAGGCTCACCCAGTCCCCGCAGCAACACTGCCTGATCGGCGGGGACATCCAGACCTACAAGCTGGTCGAGGCGGACTACGCCAGCAACGGGGCCTTCGCCGACCTGGCCGAGCGCACCGACTACGCCGGGTGCGGCGCCCTGTTCATCGGGGACATCGTGGGCGACGACCTGAGCCTCTACCCCGGCATCCGGGAGCTCTCCCGCACTCTCAACGGTCCTGCCCGCTTCCTGCCCGGCAACCATGACCTGGACTTCGACGCCCCCTCCAGCGAGCACGCCTTCGACACCTTCCGTGACGAGTTCGGGCCCGAGTACTACTCCTACGACTCCGGCAAGGCGCACGTGGTCGCCCTGAGCACGGTCGAGTACCCCCTGGAGGGTGACAGCAGCTACAACGGCTCGATCGACGAGCGGCAGATGGAGTGGCTGCGCAATGACATCGCCCAGGTGCCCAAGAACAAGGTGATCGTGCTCGCCGGGCACATCCCGCTGCTGGACTTCGCCGACCAGGGCAGCAAGAAGCACCAGATCGACCAGGTGGCCGAGATCTACGAGATCCTCGAAGGCCGCGAGGTGGTGGCCCTGGGCGGTCATACCCACAGCCTGGAGAACCTGCGCAAGGGTGACTCCATGGAGGGGTGGAAGGAGCTGTTCGGCGTGGACGGGCTGCCCTTCGCCCACATCACCGCCGGGGCCATCTCCGGCGACTGGTACAACGGACGACTGCTGCCCGCCGGCTACCCCGCCGCCGTCCAGCGAGACGGAGCCCAGCCCGGCGTGCTGACCCTGGACATCAAGAACACCAAGGTCACCGAGCGGTTCACCGTCCGCGGCCAGGACGATGCACACCAGATGGCACTGGGGCTGAACACCCCGGCCTACCGCGACTGGTATGCCCAGAACATCCAGAAGAAGGGCTCGGCGCCGATCTTCCGCAACGCCCTACGGGTGCCGCAGGCAGATCTGGGCCAGACCTGGCTGACCACCAACTTCTTCATGGGATCCACGGGGTCCACGGTGCAGGTCTCCGTGGACGGCCGCGATGCAGTGGAGGCCACCCGGACCCAGCAGATGCAGGGTGAGGAGCAGCTGGTCGGTGTGGAGTACTCCGACCCGGCCGCCGTGCAGGAGCAGCTGGTCCACGGTGGAAGTGTGGCCGACCGCAGCATGCACCTGTGGCGTCTGAACCTGCCGGCGGACCTGTCCGTGGGAATGCACACCGCCGAGGTGACCGCCACGGACGTGCATGGTCGCAGCTACACCGAGACGCTGAAGTTCGAGGTCACCGAGTAGTCAGCGCTACCGAGCGCAGGTGGGGTCGTCGGTCCTGAGCCGGCGGCCCCCACCTGGTCTCTGCCGACCTAGAATTCTGTGACCCCTTCACCCCGAGGAGTCATGTCGTGGCCGATCAGCAGCAGCCCACCCCCACCGACCACCAACAGCCGGTCAGCGGCAGCGGTGCCCACCCGGACAAGGGCACCGGCATCGCCGTGGTGTTCATCGACCTGCAGAAGGGGTTCTTCGAGGACCCGGCGCTGCAGGACAACCGTGAGCTGATGGTGCTGGAGTCCAATCGGCTGGCGGCGATGGCTCGCGCCGGCGGGCACGAGATCGTGGTAGTCAGCACAGTGCATGACCGCCGACGCTCCACCTGGACCCTGAAGATGCTCGAGGACGACCAGGGGTTCAACTTCGCCGGGACCGAACAGGCTTCCCTGCTGGATGGACTCGAGCTCGACGCGGCCGTCCACGTGGAGAAGACCCGGGACAGTGCCTTCCACGGGACCTCGCTGGCCCAGCGCCTGCGGACCATGGGCGTGCAGCGTCTGGTGCTGGCCGGTGTGACCGCGGAGTCCTGTGTCTCAGCGACCGGGCGGGATGCGTTCTCCCATGACTTCGACGTGGTCTACGCCCGTGAGGCCATCGCCTCGAGCGACTCAGAGCGCGGCTGGCGCGTGGTCGATGAGTCCTGTGAGTCCTACCGGCAGACGGTCCTGGACCGCCCGGATCTGGAGCGGCTGCTCGGCACAGGTCAGGACTGAGCCGTGGCGGTGCCGCTGAAGTAGTCCTCGGGCCTCTTGCCCCCGGCCAGCTCTCCCAGCACGGTCAGCAGCAGGTGACGCTCCTGGACCTTGATCCGCTCGTGCAGGGTCTCCTCCGTGTCCCCGTCCACCACCGGCACGGCGGCCTGGGCGAGGATGGGCCCGGTGTCCACGCCGGCATCGGCGATGTGCACGGTGCACCCGGCGATCTTCACGCCGTACCGCAGAGCATCCCGCACGCCATGGGCCCCCGGGAAGGCGGGCAGCAGCGCGGGGTGGGTGTTGAGGTACCGTCCGCCGAACTCGGCCAGGAAGGCCTCTCCCACGATCCGCATGAACCCGCTGGAGAGCACATAGTCCGGTGCGTAGCTGGAGCACCTCTCGGTCAGCGCCTGGTTCCAGGCGCTGCGGTCCGAGAACTCGGCGAAGTCGACCACGAAGGTCTCGATGCCTGCTCGAGCGGCTCGGTCCAGCCCGCCGGCGTCGGGGCGGTCTGCTCCCACCGCGGCGATCTCCACGTTCAGCTGACCGGCCGCGACGGCGTCGATCACCGCCTGGAGGTTGGTGCCGGATCCGGAGACGAGAGCCACGATGCGCATGCCTCCATCGTAGGGTGGCGCAACGCTGGGTCATTCCCCGTCAGGGAGACCCGAGGATCCAGGGCGATGAACCCCGGACCCCGGTGCATCACCCGCGCTACGCTGTGCGCATGTGTCTTCCTGATCGCTCGCGGGACAGCATGTCGCACCGTGAACTGCGAAATGAATCCGACCGCGTACTTCGTACTGTCAGTGGGGCGTGCACGTTTGTACCGACCAAAAGCGAGGTTCCCGTGGGACGCTTAGCGCCGCTTGGAGCGGTCGATGACGGACTCAACATCTCCCGCCCTGCGCGTCGGAGAGCGGGTTGGAAGGCACTGGGTATCCACCGGAAGCAGATGGATCGAACGGCGTCCCAGATGCTGGACGAGCTGCGAGGGGATCGACTGTGAACGCGGTAAGCACCCTCTACCTCGACACCTCAGCGTCAGGTGCCCTGCTCGTCGACCAGCCGCAGCGCGCGGGATCGGCTTGGAGATGATCACCTCAGGCAGTGCCGGCCGACTTCGGACCACGTGAGCAGCCACAAGACTGCCCTACCCGTGCAACGGCACGATGCCCCTAGTGTTGACCCATGATCTCCTACAGGTCCGTCACCAAGCGCTACCCGGACGGCACCGTGGCCGTGGACGACTTCTCCCTGGAGATCCCCGACGGCTCCTTCACGGTCTTCGCCGGCTCCTCGGGCTGCGGCAAGACCACCCTGCTGCGCATGGTCAACCGGATGGTGGACCCCACCGCCGGCACCGTGACCGTGGACGGCCAGGACGTCTCCACGCATGACCCCGTGACTCTGCGCCGTCGCATCGGCTACGTCATGCAGAACTCCGGACTGCTCCCCCACCGCACCGTGGCCCAGAACATCGCCACCGTGCCGCGACTGAACGGCATGAACCGGCGCGACGCCGAGGACCGGGCCACCGAGATGATGCGCCTGGTCGGTCTGGATCCGTCCATGGCGCACCGCTACCCGGCCCAGCTCTCCGGCGGACAGCAGCAGCGCGTGGGCGTGGCACGAGGTCTGGCCGCCGACCCTGACATCCTGCTCATGGACGAGCCCTTCGGCGCAGTGGACCCCCTGGTCCGCGCCGAGCTGCAGCAGCAGATGCGCGAGCTGCACGAGCGCCTGAATATGACCGTGGTGTTCATCACCCATGAGATGGACGAGGCCCTCACCTTGGGCGATCGGATCGTGCTGCTGCGCACCGGAGCCCAGATCGCCCAGCAGGGCACCCCCCAGGAGTTCCTCACCGAACCCGCCGATGACTTCGTGCGGGAGTTCTTGGGGCTGGACCGCGGCCAGCGCACCCTCACCCCGCGCCCGGGCCCGAACGGATCGGTCCTGCTGGTGGACTCCCACGGCCGGCCCGCCGGACTGCTGAAAGGCCAGACCCCGTGAACTGGGTGATCGAGAACATCCCCCTGATCGCCGACCGCACCTGGGCCCACCTGGCCACCAGCATCCCGGCGATCATCCTGGCCCTGCTGATCTCGATCCCCCTGGGCTGGGTGGCCCACCGGTTCCGCCCCGTCAAGGGCACCCTGCTCGGCGCGGCCGGACTGATGTACGCCATCCCCTCCCTGCCGCTGTTCATCGTGCTGCCCATCCTGATCGGCACCGGTGTGCGGGATGTGGTCAACGTGGTCATCGCCCTCACGCTCTATGAGATCGCCCTGCTGGTGCGCAGTGTGGCCGATGGACTGGACAGTGTCCCCGCCGACGCCCGCAACGCCGCCCTGGCCCTGGGCTATCCCCCGCTGCGCCGGTTCTTCGCCGTGGACCTGCCCCTGGCCGGCCCGGTGATCCTGGCGGGTCTGCGCGTGGTGGCCGTGTCCACGCTCTCGCTCTGCACGGTGGGTGCGGTGCTGGGCATCCCCTCGCTCGGACTGCTCTTCACCGACGGATTCCAGCGCGGGATCCTGGCTCAGGTGGTGACCGGGATCGTGATGACCGTGGTGCTGGCCCTGCTGGCCGATCGACTCCTCGTCCTGGCCGGGCGGCTCGTGCTGCCGTGGACCCGCCCCATCGGCACAGGTGAGCGTCCCCGCGCTCGCCGCCGGCCGTCGTCGGGACGCCTGGGGATCTCCCAGGCGCCGGAGGTGCGGGCATGAACCAGCTGCTGGAGGCCTTCGCCTGGATCTCTGAGCCCTCGAATTGGACCGGCCCGTCCGGGATCCTGGCCCGCTCAGGCGAGCATCTGGGCTACACCCTGCTGACCCTGCTGATCGCTGCGGCCATCGCGGTGCCAATCGGCTGGTGGGTGGGCCATACCGGGCGTGGACGTGGCCTCACCGTGGCCCTCTCCGGCGCCGCCCGGGCCCTGCCGACTCTCGGCTTGGTCACACTGATGGGGCTGCTGCTGGGGATCGGACTGATCGCCCCGCTGACCGCGTTCGTGGTGCTGGCGATCCCCTCCGTGCTGGCCGGAGCCTATGCAGGATTCGAGGCGATCGACCGAGGAGTGGTCAACGCCGCCCGCGCGCAGGGCTTCACCGAGTCCCAGATCCTCTGGCGTATCGAGGCACCGCTGGGACTGCCCCTGCTGATCGGCGGACTGCGCTCGGCCGCCCTGCAGGTGGTCGCCACCGCCACCCTCGCGGCGTACGTGGGGGCAGGTGGGCTCGGCCGGTATCTGTTCCTGGGCCTGAAGACCCAGGACTACGCCATGATGCTCGGTTCCTCGCTGATCGTGGTGGCCCTGGCGATCCTGCTCGAGCTCGCCTTCTCCGCCGCCGCCTGGCTCTCCGTCCCCACGGGCGTGAAGGTGGCACGCCGTGGCGCCGCGGCGTAGCGTCGTACCACCACAGACCGCAGACGGATCACACCCCGCCGCCCCGGAGAAGGACACCCCATGAGCACCACACCCCGCACCGTCATCAGCCGCCCCCTGTTCGCCGGAGTCGGCCTGGCCGCCCTGCTGGCCCTGTCCGCCTGCGGCAGCTCCGACCCTCTCGGCGGCGGATCCAGCTCGCCCGCCGGGGACACCGGCACCGCCTCCGGCCCGGCCGAGGGTCAGACCCTGGTGATCGGTTCCCAGCAGTACTACTCCAACGAGATCATCGCCGAGCTCTACGCCCAGGCCCTGGAGGACGAGGGCTACACCGTGGACCGGCAGTACCAGATCGGCCAGCGCGAGGTGTACCTGCCTGAGGTCGAGTCCGGCGCGATCGACGTCTTCCCCGAGTACTCCGGCAACCTGCTGCAGTACTACGACAAGGACACCGAGGCCGCCTCCGCCGAGGAGGTCAACACCGCGCTGACCGAGGCCCTGCCGGAGGGGTTGAGCGCCTTGGAGCCCGCCGAGGCCACCGACCAGGACTCCTACAACGTCACCCAGGAGTTCGCCGACGAGCACGGGCTGTCCTCGCTGGCGGACCTCTCCACGGTCGGCTCGGCCCTGAAGGTCGCCGCCAACTCCGAGTTCGAGGCCCGCCCCTACGGCCCCCAGGGGCTGTCCGAGACCTACGGTGTGGACGTCACCGTGGTCCCCGTGGAGGACTCCGGCGGACCACTGACCGTCAAGGCCCTGACGGACGGCGACGTCCAGCTGGCCGACATCTACTCCGCAGACCCGTCCATCGAGACTAACGGCTTCGTCACCCTGGAGGATCCGGAGAACCTGATCCTGCCGCAGAACATCACCCCGATCGTCTCGGACAAGGTGGACCCGGGCGCGGCGGCGGCGATCGAGGAGGTCAACGCCCTGCTCACCACCGAGGAGCTGATCAGCCTGAACCGCACCTCCGTGGAGGACCAGGCCGCCAGCAAGGACGTGGCGCGGACCTGGCTGGAGGAGCAGGGACTGCTGGAGGGCTGATCCGGGCCAGTAGGGTTGGACGGTGAGCCATTCCGCCCCGCCCCAGCAGTCCGCGCCCCCGCAGCCACCGGCACCGCGCCCCAATCCCTCCTCCGGCACGCCCGAGGAGCAGCTGGAGCGCTACCGCCGCGTGCGCACACCCCTGCTGTGGCTGATGGGCGTGCTGCTGCTGACCTACCTCTCCAGCAGCCTGGTCCTGCCGTGGAAGGGCCTGACCCTGCTGCTGGCGGCGATCGGCATCGGCCTGGGCGTGCTGGTGATCGCCCGGTCCGGCCGGATCGTCTCGAAGTGGGTGGTCCGTGCAGCCGCGGTCTTCGCCATGCTCGGCTGCGCCATGTTCGCCCTGGTGGTCACCGCCCAGATGGTCTTCTGGAGCGCCACCGCCGAGCACGAGTCCTGCATGGCCGGCGCGCTCACGGACCGGGCCCGGGTGGCCTGCGAGAACGCCTACTTCTCCGAGCTGGGCGTCTCTTCACCCGCAGAGTCCGGCCCGACGCCGGCCCCGTCACCTGAGGGCTCCACCTCACCGGAGGACTGACCTCGCCGCAGGCGGCGCATCCGCGCCGCGAGGCGGTGCTTGACGGTGCTGGAGCCGGAGGGCTGATCGTCCGCCGGGGCCTCGTCCGAGGCATCGTCGGCGGCAGTGACCTTCTCGGACTCGCCCTCGCTGGAAGCCGCGCCGTCCTGCGTACTGGCCGGGCCGTCGTCGTGCCCGTCCTCTGCAGGTTCCTGGCCCAGCCAGGAGTCCGGGACCACATAGCGGTACTTCTCCCAGAGCGGCGCCGCCAGGTAGCCGATCATGGCGCCCACGCCGATCTCCGCGCCGAGCAGCAGGGCGGCCACCCAGGGATTCGGGCCGAGGTCAGTGAGCCGTCCCACCCCCAACGAGCCCCGCGAGAGCCACAGCGGCAGGATCACGGTGAGCGCGGTGGCCAGTGCCACCAGCAGTCCCATGGCCAGCGTGGAGAGGCTGAGGGAGATCCAGCGGGCCTGGAACTTCAGCTCGAGCCACTCGTCCAGGTGGTTCTCGGCCTCACGCAGCAGCCACCACCCGGCGAGCGCACCGGCCAGGACCGGCAGCAGCAGGAACAGCCAGCCGAAGCCGCCGATCTCCGTGGGAACGGCCACCAGCAGCGGCAGGGCCGGCTGCGGGCCCACCGCGGTGACCAGGGGCGAGACCAGGGTGTCCTGACCCAGAGCGAATCCGGCACCGGAGGTCCAGGCCAGGGACCACATGGCCAGGTTCGGCATGATGCCCAGCTGGACGCCCGTCAGGGCGGCACCGCCCCAGACCCCGGCCTCCAGCTGCTGGTACACCTGGGCCAGGTCCCCCCAGTGCACGGCCAGCTGGACGGCGAGCAGGGCCGAGGCCAGCCCGAAGGCGGCCAGCAGGCCCACGCCCGCAGCGCGCACCACGGACCAGACGTAGGACCCGGCCCAGCGGGAGTACTGCGAGCGCTTCGAGATCCGCTCGGCCAGGTCCACGCCGATCAACCGCCCCCAGGTGCCCGCCTCCCGGCGGACACCGCCCATCACGGCCAGGGTGTGCAGGGCGGTGGGGATCAGGGCACCCCAGAACGGGTTGATCGCCACCATCCCGTTGCCCACCAGCAGGGAGGTGATCAGAGCGAAGACGGCGTAGGTACCGGCCGCGCCCAGCAGAGCCTGCCAGAGCTGGTCGGTGTAGGAGGCCCGTCCCAGGCGCCGTCCGGCCCGCCACCCCAGCCAGAGGGGGATCAGTGCCAGCCCCCAGGCCAGGAACCAGAACGTGCCCGTGACCGGCTCGGACGAGACCGTGGGCAGGTCCATGGTCAAGTGCAGGGGGACGCCGTGCAGGGCCAGCCAGCCCTGGCCGGCCATCTGGGCGATGAAATCCACCGAGGTGTCACGGAACCCGCCGCCGAGCCAGACTCCGCCCAGCACCAGGACCACCAGGACGGCGGAGGCCAGTGCCGCCAGCAGTGCCTCCACACCTCCCTGGAGCCAGAGGGGCATGGGCAGAGAGAGGCGAAGGGTGCGGGTGCGTGGGTTCATGTCACCGTCCATGGTGCCACCGCGGCAGGCTCCTCCCGGCCAGGGCGCACCGGCTGACGTCCCGTGGGCCAGGCGATGCCGGTCACGCTCAGGCAAGCAGCCCGAGGACGCCCTGCACCAGGGCCAGCGCGGCTCCGATGAAGCCGATCACGATCACCAGGATCCGCACGATGCGGTCCGGCAGGTGCGGCTCCAGCTTCTCCCCCACCCAGATGCCAGCGACGATCGCCACGATGGACCCGACCCAGCCCCACCACGGCAGCTCCGGCATCTGCGCCGGGTCCAGCAGCAGCTTCATGCCGAAGCCCACCACCCCGATCACCACGAAGAAGGGCTGGATGGTGGCCGCGAAGGTGCGCAGGTCCCAGCGGGACACCAGGGCGTAGGCGGTCAGGGCAGGACCGCCGACACCGGCGACCGCACTGGTCAGTCCGGCGGCCGCACCGGTGGCGTACTGCAGGCCGATGCCGGTTCGCGGCCGACCGGAGGCTCGCATGCCCACAGCCACCCCCAAGCCGACGATCACCAGCAGACCCACGGCGATCGACATCGGGGCGGTGGGCAGCACCAGGGTCAGCAGGACCCCGGGGACGGTGGCCACCACCGCCGGGATGACCAACCTGCGGAGGATGACCGGGTCGATCCGGGATCGCACCCGGGGGATGATCATGGCCGGGGCCACCGCGCCGAGCAGGTTCACGAACAGCACTCCCCCGTGCGGGCCCAGCAGCACCACCATGAAGGGGGCCAGCATCATCGCGAACCCGATCCCGGCGATCCGCTGGAACACGGCACCGGCGAAGGTCGCCAGCACGATCACGGTCACCAGTCCTGCATCCACCCGGCGGACGTTACCAGCACGGGTGGACTCTCCCTGTTCCTGTCCGTCACCGACTGTTCATCGACCCGCCACGGCGAGGCCACCCCCTGGGGGTCGACCGGCAGGAGTGTCTCCGTAGTCTCCGGAGTGTGAGAGTCGCTGTGGTCGCTGAGTCCTTCCTCCCGCACATGAACGGGGTCACCCACTCGATCCTGCAGGTGATCCGTCATCTCAAGGCCCGGGGCGACGAGGTCATGGTCATCGCCCCCACCTCCTCCTGGCTGGATGATGAGGCCCCCGCTGAGGTGGAGGGCTTCCCGGTCCACCGGCTTCCCTCCGTCCCGCTCTCGGGCTACTCCTCCGTCCGGGTGGCCGCGGGCACCGTGGCCCGGGTCCGGAGGATTCTGGCCGACTTCACCCCGGACATCGTGCACATCGCCTCCCCGTTCGTCCTGGGCTGGCGAGCCGTGCAGGCCGCGTCCTCCCTGCAGCTGCCCAGCGTGTGCATCTACCAGACCGAGATCCCGGCCTACGCCGCCCGGTACGGCGCACCCTGGCTGGAGGAGGTGCTCTGGCAGCACGTGGAGCGGATCCACGATCAGGCCACCATCACCCTCTCCCCCTCCAGCTTCTGCACCGATCAGCTGCACCGGCGCGGCATCCAGCGGGTGCACCGGTGGGGCCGCGGCGTGGACACCCAGCGCTTCCACCCCGGCAAGCGGGACGAGGCCCTGCGCGCCGAGCTGGCCCCGAACGGCGAGCGGCTGATCGGCTTCGTGGGCCGGCTGGCCGCGGAGAAGCAGGTCGAGGACCTGGCCGTCCTCGCAGATCTGCCCGGCACCCGGCTCGTCATCGTCGGGTCCGGCCCTCTGAAGGAGTCCCTGCGGCGGCGGCTTCCCGGAGCCCACTTCGCCGGGTTCCAGGGCGGGGAGGACCTGGCCCGGCACATGGCCAGCCTGGACCTGTTCGTCCACCCTGGGGAGTCGGACACCTTCGGCCAGACCCTGCAGGAGGCCATGGCCTCGGCGGTGCCGGTGGTGGCGGTGGGCCGCGGCGGCCCCCTGGACCTGGTGGACCCCTCCCGCACCGGTTGGCTCTATGCACCCGGTGATCTGGCGGGCCTGCGGGACCGCGTCACTGACCTGGTGTACGACGACGGCAAGCGGGCCGCGTTCTCCGAGGCCGCCTTCGCCACGGTGCAGGGACGCACCTGGCCGGTGCTCTGCGAACAGCTGATCGGTCACTACGAGCGGGCCATTCGAGTACGCGAGCGCCAGAGAGGCGTCCAAGCCCGCACCTATCTGCGCCAGAGCTCCGGCTGGGACGGTGGGGTGCTGCCTCGCTGATGAGCCCGGGGAGCCTGAACGCCCCTACGCTGGGGCCATGAGCACACCCGCAGCGCTGACCTCTGACCTGTCCACACCGCGTCGCCTCGGCCACAGCACGGTCCGCCCAGTGGGCCTGGGCTGCATGAACATCAACCACGGCTTCTCCTCCCGGTTCCTGTCCGAGCAGGAGGGCGTGGACTTCGTCCGGTCGGCCCTCGACGCCGGCGTGGACCACCTGGACACGGCGGCCCTGTACGGCGGCGGGCGGAACGAGGGGGTCGTCGGGCAGGCCTTGAAGGGCAGGCGCGACCAGGTGTTCCTGGCCTCCAAGGGCTCGCTGCTGCCCGCCGGTGACCCACGCAGGCTCGACGGCAGCCCGCAGGACCTGCGTCGCCAGCTCGAGGACTCCCTGCGCCGATTGAAGGTGGAGACGCTCGACCTCTACTACCTGCACCGCCTGGACCCGCAGGTCCCCGTGGAGGAGAGCGCCGGGGCGATGGCCGAGTTCATCGCCGAGGGGAAGATCCGCGCCTACGGACTCTCGGAGGTCTCCGGTCCCACCCTGGAGCGTGCTCACGCCGTGCACCCGGTGGCCGCCGTGCAGAACGAGTACTCCCTGTGGACCCGCAACCCCGAGTGGGGGCTGCTGCGGGCCTGCCGCCGCACCGGGACCACTCTGGTGGCCTTCTCACCGGTGGCCCGCGGCTTCCTGGCCGGCGCGGTCACCGACCCTCAGGCCCTGCCGGAGGAGGACATCCGCCGTTCCCAGCCACGGTTCTCTGCGGAGAACTTCCCTCTGAACCTGGCCCTGCTCGACCCGCTGCGCGCTGAGGCCGAGCGGATCGGCTGCACTGTGGCCCAGCTCGCCCTGGCCTGGCTGCTGGCCCAGGGCACCGATGTGGTCGCGATCCCCGGGACTGTCTCCCTGGAGCATCTGCGCGAGGACCTCGACGCCGAGCAGGTGCAGCTGAGCGCGGTGGATGTGGAGCGAGTGGACGCGATCGTCAACCACTCGACCGTCCGCGGCCACCGGTACGGCCCGGAGGCGCGGAAGCAGGCCGACACCGAAGACACGCCGCCCACCCACGGCTGAGCCGGTCATGTCATCCAGGCCACACTGCAGCCTGTGCTCAGCCCCACTGGGTACAGTGGACCCGGCACCGGCCCCGGCGATTCGCCGCGGGCCCACCCGAGAGTGAGGACGACCATGGAAGCTGGCCTGGAGACGCTGCGGCGAGAGGTGTTCCACCGCAACCCCGGCGAAAGTGAGTTCCACCAGGCCGTGACCGAGGTCTTCGAGGCACTGGGCCCGGTGGTCAAGCGGCACCCCGAGTACGTGGAGTCGGGCATCCTGCGCCGGATGTGCGAGCCCGAACGCCAGATCATCTTCCGGGTGCCGTGGGTCGACGACGAGGGCGGCATCCAGATCAACCGCGGCTTCCGCGTCGAGTTCAACTCCGCCCTGGGCCCCTACAAGGGCGGACTGCGGTTTCACCCCTCGGTGTACCTGGGCATCATCAAGTTCCTGGGCTTCGAGCAGATCTTCAAGAACGCGCTGACCGGCATGCCGATCGGCGGCGGTAAGGGCGGTTCTGACTTCAACCCCTCCGGCCGTTCCGACGGCGAGATCATGCGCTTCTGCCAGTCCTTCATGACCGAGCTCTACCGCCACATCGGCGAGTACACGGACGTTCCCGCCGGCGACATCGGCGTGGGCGGGCGAGAAATCGGCTACCTCTTCGGCCAGTACAAGCGCATCACCAACCGCTTCGAGGCCGGCGTGCTCACCGGCAAGGGCATGTCCTGGGGCGGCTCCCTGGTGCGCCCCGAGGCCACCGGATACGGCGCCGTCATGTTCGCCGACCAGATGCTCCGCACCCGCGGACAGTCCATGGACGGGCAGAAGGTCCTGGTGTCCGGCTCCGGCAACGTGGCGTTGAACGCCATCGCCAAGTCCCAGTCCCTGGGCGCCACCGTGCTGACCGCCTCTGACTCCTCCGGTTACGTGGTGGATGAGGACGGGATCGACCTGGAGCTGCTGCGCCAGGTCAAGGAGACCGAGCGCGCCCGCATCGGCGAGTACGCCGAGCGCCGCGGCGGCAAGGCGCGGTTCGTGCAGGACGGCACCGTCTGGGATGTCCCGGGCACGGTGGCCATCCCCTCCGCCACGCAGAACGAGCTGGATGACCGCTCGGCCAAGACGCTGCTGGAGAACGGGATCGTTGCCGTGGCAGAGGGCGCGAACATGCCCTCGACCCAGAAGGCCACCGAGATGTTCCTGGCTGGCGATGTGCTCTTCGGACCCGGCAAGGCCGCCAACGCCGGCGGCGTGGCCACCTCCGCACTGGAGATGCAGCAGAACGCCACGCGCGACACCTGGAGCTTCGACTTCACGCACGAGAAGCTCGAGCAGATCATGACCGACATCCACGACCGCTGCCTGACCACCGCCGAGGAGTACGGCTCTCCCGGCAACTATGTGGCCGGGGCGAACATCGCCGGGTTCGTCAAGGTCGCCGACGCCATGCTCGCTCAGGGCGTGGTCTGAGCGACCGCCTTCACGTTCTGACTACAGGTGCCTACCAGGGTCAATCCGCTGGTGGAGAATGCGGATGACGTCGACGGTGGCCTCGGTCTCCACGTAGAACACGAGATGGCTCCCGATGGCATAGCGCCGATAGCCCGTGCGGACGTCGTCGCACTGTCGCCCGAGGGAAGGATCAGCCGCGATACGTTCAACAGCACTCCACAGGTCGCCGATATACGTCTCGGCCTGGCGCAGATCCCACTGTTCCTCGGTGTAGTCCCAGATCTGCGAGAGATCTCGCTGAGCCGCCGGAGTGAGTCGGTAAGGCTTCACGGCCGCTTGGCCGAGATGAAGGCGTCGAAGTCGAACTCCTCCGGTTCCCCGGAGTTCTCACCCGCCACCAACGCCGCTCGCAGGGCCGCAAGGTGCGCCTCCTGGTCTTCAAGCAGCCGAAGTCCGGCGCGGACGACCTCGCTGGCCGACCGATAACGACCGGAGGCCACCTCTCGGCCGAGAAAGTCGACGAAATGGTCGTCCAAGCTGATCGACGTGTTCTGAGCCATGGCCCAACGGTACCAAGAATTGGTATTCAGGCGGTGAGGTCAGCGCCCAGGGCGTGGTCTGAGCGCTCAGCCCTGCAGGGCCGCAAGGGCCGCGCGCTGCTGGTCCGTGAGGCGGACCGGGCGGCCGGTGCTCGGGGTGGCGAACACCATGGTGGTGGTGGCGCTGACGCACTCTGTGCCCTCCACCCCGTCCCGCACGGAGTAGGCGATCTCCACCGAGGCGCCCTTGACCGCTGAGACCCAGACCCATACCTGGACCGGGACCGTGCGGTACTCCAGGGGTTTGCGGTACTTCACCGTGTGCTCGGCGATCAGCGCCTGGGTGCCTTCCGGCATGCCCTCGCCCAGCAGTGACACCGGTGCGGCCAGCCCGGGGGCGCCGGTCCCACCGGGGACGCCGAACGCGCCGATGCGCGCCTCCTCCAGCACCCGGGCGACCTGGACATTGTTCACATGCCCGTAGGCATCCATGTCTGCCCAACGCAAGGCGACCTGGACCAGGACAGCCGGGTGGCCGTCGTCGGGATGAGACAGGACCTGTCCTGTCTGACCACTCAGCACGGGGTCCGGAAGCGAGGAGGCAGGGTCAGCCACGGGCCTGCTCAGCGTGGACAGAGCCTTCCGAGGTGTCCCCCTTGCCGCCGCGCGGCCAGGTCAGCGGGGTCTCGCTGGCGGTCTCCGGGTCCACCAGGCCCAGTTCCTCGAGCTGACCGGCCAGGGCGGCGCCGTCCGGTCCGTAGCACCACGGCACGCCCGGCGTGGTGTCCCGAGTGTCCGAGGCACGACCACCGGCCAACAGGGCCTCAGACGGGGTCAGCTGACGGATCACGATAGCGCGGACCTTGTCCGGGTGCCGGCGGGCGAAGTCGGCATAGATCTCCGGGTCGTGCTGGCCGTCATCTCCGACCAGCAGCCACTTCATGTGCGGGAAGTCCTGGGCCAGACGCTCCAGCTGGGTGACCTTGTGCTCCATGCCGGAGCGGAACCAGCGGTCCTCGGTGGGGCCCCAGGCGGTCAACAGCAGCGGACCGAACGGGTAGAGGTTGCGCGAGAGGAACCGGGAGAGTGTCTGGGCCACATTCCAGGCGCCCGTGGAGAGATAGATGACCGGCGAACGCGGGCTGGACTCCAGGACCCGGTGCAGCAGCACGGCCATCCCCGGGGTGGGCGTGCGGGCATGCTCATCCAGCACGAAGGAGTTCCAGGCGGCCAGCAGCGGACGGGGCAGCGCGGTGACCACCACGGTGTCATCGATGTCCGAGACCAGGCCGGTGGTGACGTCATCCCGGACGATGAAGATGTCCGAGGTGGAGACCTCCCCGTCAGCAGCGGCCAGCTGGATGGTCTGCCAGCCCGGCTCCATGGCGACCTCGACGCGGGCGTCCACCACACCGCCGCGGTCGGCCCGCACGGTGAAGGTCTGCTCGCCCACGTGCACCTCGACCTCGGCGTACGGGACCGGAGGCGAGACGAAGTTGCGCCAGCCGCGCACCCCGTCCTCCACCACCTTGGCCAGACGACGCCCGTTCTCGAACGCCTCATCCGGGGCCATCACCACGCGGGAGAGCACACGGATCCAGGAGGTGGTGCCGTACCCGGTGAAGGAGAGCACGGTGGGCTGGTTGCCTCGGCGGATGGCGAAGTTGCGGCGCATCTCCTCGAAGCGGTGCTGGACGGAGGTGGCCAGGCGCTCCGGGGCCGAGGGGTCGCGGCGTTCCAGCAGAGGCGAGACGATCTCCGCCGTGGTGTACCGCTGGTCCGGGGACTGAGAGGGGGTGTCAGACATGCCTCCAGTATTCCGTACCGGAGGGGTCCAGGGCACACCGGGTCAGACCGTGCGGCGCAGCGGGACCTCTTTGATCAGCAGCACGGCCACCACCGTGGGCAGGGCGATGAACGCCGCAGCCAGGAACAGGGTGCCTGAACCGCTGGAGTAGATGGAGGACATCTGCTGGGCGGAGGCGGCCCCGATCAGCTGGATCGCCATGATCGAGCCCAGCACCGAGTTGCCGATGGCCCCGCCCACGGTGCGGAAGAACGCCACCGCCGCCGAGGCCGCCCCGATCTCCGTCACCGAGACGGTGTTCTGCACCGCCAGCATCACGTTCTGCACCACCATGCCCAGGCCGAGGCCGACCAGGAAGATCTTCACGCCGATCACCCAGAACAAGGTGGCCTCATCCACCGAGGCCAGCCAGAAGGTGGCGGCCACAGCCACGGTGGAGCCGACCACCAGGTAGATCTTCCAGCGCCCGTACCGGGTGATCAGCTGCCCGGTGGCGATGGAGCCGATCAGGTTGCCGGCGATCAGCGGCAGGGTCAGCAGCCCCGAGGCGGTGGGCTCCAGTCCGCGGCCGTTCTGGAAGTACAGTCCCAGGTAGGCCGGGAGGGAGAACATCAGCACGGCGGAGCTGACGGCCGCGATGATGGCCAGCAGGGTGGTGCGGCTGCGGAAGATGCCCAGGCGCATCACCGGCTCCTTGGACCGGGACTCCACCATCAGGAACAGCACCACCAGCACGAGCACGGCGCCGACCAGGGCGGCGGACTGCCAGGAGACCCAGGGGAAGTAGTCCGGGTTGCCGGCGAAGGACACCCAGATCAGCAGCAGGCAGGTGGCCAGGGCCAGCAGCGTGGCGCCCCACCAGTCGATGTGCACCTCGCGGCGGTGGTGGACCAGCTTGAGCGTCTTGGCGATCACCACCATGGCCAGCACGGCCAGGGGCACGCCCACCCAGAAGGTCCAGCGCCAGCCGATGGTGTCCACGATCAGACCTCCCAGCAGCGGACCGGCCGCCGTGGCCGTGGCCATCACGGCGCCCATGTAGCCGGCGTAGCGGCCACGTTCACGCGGGGAGATGATCGCACCCATGATCGCCATGGACAGCGCGCCCAGGCCGCCCACACCGATGCCCTGCACCACGCGCCCGGCGATCAGCATCTCCATGTTCGGTGCCGCTCCGGCGATGATCGAGCCGGCGATGAAGATCAGCAGGGTCAGCTGGATCAGCTTCTTCTTGTCCACCAGGTCGGCCATCTTGCCCCAGATCGGGGTGGTGGCCGCGTTGGCCAACAGGGTTCCGGTCAGCACCCAGGAGTACTGGATCTGGTTGCCGCCCAGGTTGTTCACGATCACCGGTAGAGCGGTCACCACGATGTTGATCGAGAGCATCGAGGCGAAGAATCCGGCCAGGATGCCGGTGAGCGCCTCGAGGATCTCCTTGTGGCTCATCTGCCGGGTGCTGGCCGGCTGGACGGGGATGGTCCCGGTCAACGGGGCCTTCACCCGCTCCTCGGGCTCGTGCTGCTCCGGTTCGTCCGGCGCCTGGGCCTCAGGGGTGCCGGGAGTGCGGCTCATGCGGTGTCCTTCGAATCTGTCAGGTCTGTTCGGCTCGGGGCGGCCACGGAGGGCAGGGCCTGAGTGCTCGGTGGCGGAACGGTGGGGCGTGTGGGTGACTGTCCGATCATCTCGGCGAGTCCGTCGCGCATCTCCTCAACCACTCCGCGCAGGGCCGTCACGGCCGAGTCGGCGGTGGTGGCGTCCATCTCCGCCAGGGACTTCTGGATCACCATGATCCGGCGTTCGCGCAGGGCCAGCACGGTGGCCCTGCCCTCTTCGGTCAGCCGGATCCGGGCCGCGCGGGCATCATCCGGGTCCGGCTCCCTGCTGATCAGCCCGTTCTGCTCCAGATCGGCAAGCTGACGTGACTGCGGCGCCGCCCCGATCCCCAGCCACTCGGCGATGTCCTTCGCCCGCGCCGGTTCGTTGCGCAGCAGGTAGAACAGGGTGGCCTGCGCACCGGGGCCGGGGTCATCGGGCTGACGGTGGGCTCGGAATCCCCATCGGAGCACGCGGTCGAGCATCTGCAGCATGCCGAACAACTCCTCCGCCGTCTCATGGCTCATGCCCACCGCACACCCCTCCTTTAGTTGCCTTCGGCAAGCAAGTGTACGACTGGTTGCCTCAGGCAATCAAATCCGCGAGGTCGCGCGGGGACTCGACCGGCCGTCGTCGGGAAGCCCTGAGCGGACCGCGCACCTAGGCTGGCCTCATGGCCGTCACCCCCACTCCCGCCCCTGCTGACCTGCGCCGGATCGCCTGCGACGCCGCCGCCACCTGTGCCCCGGAGCTGGCCCGGGCCTTCCGGTCCACACCCGCCGAGCTGCAGGTGGCGACCAAGCGCAACACCCACGACCTCGTCACCCTGCATGACCGCGCCACCGAGGACGCGCTGGTGGCGTTCCTGGAGCAGGCGGTGCCCGGTTCACGCTTCACCGGCGAGGAGGGCGGCTCCCGCGGAGGTCACGGGCTTCCCGACGACGGCCCCGTCACCGAGGCGACCGGCTCGCCGGCAGCAGCGGGCGGGCAGGTGGAGTGGATCATCGACCCCATCGACGGGACCTCGAACTTCGCGCACGGCTTCGCCATGTTCTCCGTCTCCATCGCCGCCGCAGTGAACGGCGAGGTGGTGGCCGGCGTGGTGCTGGACCCGGTGGGCGGGCTGGAGTTCTCTGCGGACGATGCCGGCGCGTACCTGAACGGCGAGCGGTTCGGAGCGGGTGCGCCCGTGGCCGAGCCCGAGGGCGCTGGGCCGGCGGATGAGTCCTCACTGAACGTGGTCACCTCCTACCCCTCGGCCGAGGCGCTGGAGCTGGACGGCACTGCCGCGCTGGAGCGGTTCGGGCGGCTGGTGGACACCTACGCCACGGTGCGCCGGACGGTCTCCGGGGCGCTGGAGTGCGCGTTCACCGCGATCGGCTGGGCGGACGTGACCCTGGGCGTGGACACCAACCCCTGGGATGTGGCCGTGGGACAGCTGCTGGTGCGCCGGGCCGGCGGGACCTACGTGCCCCGGTTCTATGACACAGACGGACCGGAACGGCGGGCCGCCCATCTGGCCCCCTGCTATGTGGCGGTGGCGCCCGGGCGGCGGGCCCCCACCGCAGTGCGGGTGCTGGAGGAGACGGTCACCGCCCGCCGTGCCGCCGGATACCGGGGTCGGTGACCCGCGGTTTCACACCCCCGGACCGGAACGTCACCGTCCCGCAGGACGAGGAGATTCCGGTGAGGCGGTGCGGAATCGTCAGGCAGCCGGGACCCTGTGCGGGCACCCCTGGCCGGGGGACCGCTGACAGGGCAGAATGGGAAGCACGAACATGAGACACGAGCACAGGAGGCCGCGATGACCGAGTCCACCGCCAACGCCCGCACCCACGGAGTGCTGTCCATGTTCGAACACGAGGACGGCGAGCCGGTCCTGGTGCTGGATGACGCCCAGTGCTGGAAGCTGCTGGAGCACACCCGGCACGGTCGCCTGGGGCTGCGGGTCAACGACGAGCTGGATCTGTTCCCGGTGAACTTCGTGGCCCGCGATCAGAAGATCTACTTCCGCACCGCGCCGGGCAGCAAGCTGGCCGAGCTGACCATCAACCCCAAGGTGATCGTCCAGGCTGACGGCATCCTCTCCGATCAGGGCTGGTCCGTGCTGGCCCGCGGCACCGCCCGCGTGCTGGAGAACGAGGACGAGATCGAGTTCGCCGAGGGCCTGGGCATCCAGCCGTGGATCCCCACCTACAAGGACTTCTACGTGGAGGTGGACGTGTCCCGGGTGACCGGCCGCCATTTCATCTTCGGTGAGCAGCCCGAGCGCTTTGAGTAGTCGCTGACGGCTTCACCGCAACCGCTGACCCCCGGCCGCTGACGCGATGACCGGGGGTCAGTGGTGTCTGGGATCAGTCCTCCAGGTGGCTGGGGGCCCACATCTTCAGGCGGGTCTGGACCACGACGACGTTGGGCCCCTCCCCCGCAAAGGCGCGGGTGAGTGCCGGGCCGACCTCCTCCACGGGGACGGCCTCCGCCGGGACGCCGAAGGACTCGGCGAGCGCGACGAAGTCCGGGCGGGCCAGCTCCGTGGCAGTGGCCTGGCCGAAGGTGTCCTCCATGTACTCGCGCAGGATCCCGTACCCGCCGTCGTCCACGATCAGCCAGGTCACCGCGGCATCGTGCTGCCGGGCTGCGGCCAGCTCCGCGATCGAGTACATGGCCGAACCGTCACCGGCCACGGCCAGCACCCGCCCGTCGGCACCGGAGCGCCCCTGGGAGGCCAGGCCGAGTGCTCCGCCGAACGCCGCTGGGAAGCCGTAGCCCAGTCCGCCGGCCCCCTGGGCGGAGTGGAACTGCCCGGACTGCGCGTCCCACACGTTCCACGCCCAGTAGGCGGCGATCGTCATGTCCCAGAAGGTCTGCATGCCGGAGGGCACTGCCGAACGGACGTCGGCCATGAAGCGCTGCTCCCGGTTCAGGTCCTGTCCCTCCAGGCGCTCCTGGACCTTTCGGTTGACCTCGGCCACCACCTGCGGGGCACTGCGCCCGCGCCACTCCGCGCCAGCCCAGGTGCCGTCGTCGGGTGATCCTGCCGCGCCCTGCCCTGCCGCGGCCTCCAACGCGTCTGCCAGGGCACCCAAGGCCTGGCCGGCGTCGGCACGCACACCCAGGGTGGGGAAGTTGGTCTCCAGCACGCGGGGCTCGGCGTCGATCTGGATCAGCTTGCCGCGCGGCTCCAGGGTGAAGTAGTTCGAGGTCACCTCGCCCAGGGAAGATCCGATGACCAGCAGCACCTCGGCGTCCTCCAGCACCTCGGTGACATGCCGGTCCTCCACCCAGGAGCCCATGGAGAGCTCGTGGTCTGAGGGGAAGGCGCCCACGCCGCCGGGGCTGCACACCACGGGGGCCTGCAGCAGCTCGGCCACCCGCAGCAGCTCCCGTTCGGCCTCATCACCGGAGCGCCGCACGCCCCCGCCGGCCACGATCGCCGTACGGGTGGACGCGGCCAGCCAGCGCACCGACTCGGCCACGAGCTCCTCGCGCGGAGGGTGGTCGTAGGGCACGGCCAGCGCATCCTGCACGGGCGGGACCATGACCTCGCCCAGCAGCACGTCCTGGGGGACCTCCACCCACACCGGCCCCTGCGGAACGGTGATGGCGTCCGCCCAGGCATCCTGAATGGCCGAGGGGATCCCGGAGGCGTGGTGCACGGTGATCTGGGACTTGGTGACGTTGCGGGCCGAGGCCTTCTGGTCATCGAGCTGGTGCAGCATGCCCTTGCGGCGAGCGCCGAGTCCGGACAGCGGGATCTGTGAGGCCACCACCACCAGGGGCACCGCCGTGGCGTAGGCCTCCTGCAGCCCGGCCAACGAGGTCAGCGCGCCGGGTCCGGTGGAGAGGAACAGCACGCCCACCTCACCGGTGGCGCGGGAGTAGCCGTCCGCGGCGAAGGCCGCGTTGTTCTCCACCCGGTTGGAGACGAACTGCAGGTCAGACCGGGACAGGGCGTCGAACAGGCCCAGGGCATGCTGACCGGGGATGCCGAACACCGTGCGGGCGCCCAGGGCCTGCAGGGTCTCCACCACCAGGTCTCCGCCGTTGCGCTGATGCTCAGCCGGCTGGTTCGGCTGATTCGGCTGGTTCGGCTGGTTGTGCTCGCTCATGCGGTCTCCCCCGTCTGCTGGGTACCCTCGGCACCCTCGGCACGGCCGGCCCTCAGGTCGGCCATCAGGCTGATCAGGTCGTAGGCCACGTGGGAGGCGGCGATCCCGGTGAGCTCGGCGTGGTCGTAGGCCGGGGAGACCTCCACCACGTCGGCGCCCACCAGGTTCATCCCGCGCAGGCCACGGATGATCTCCAGCAGCTCGCGGCTGGTCATGCCACCGGCCTCCGGAGTGCCGGTGCCGGGGGCGTGAGCGGGGTCCAGCACGTCGATGTCCACGGAGATGTACAGCGGGCGGTTGCCGATCCGGTCGCGCAGCCGGCCCACCACCTCGTCCACGCCCTGGCGGAAGACGTCCGAGCTGGTGACGATCCCGAAGCCAAAGCGGCGGTCGTCCTCCAGATCCTTCTTGCCGTACAGCGGACCGCGCGTGCCCACGTGGCTGATCGCCTCGGTGTCCAGGATGCCCTCCTCCACCGCCCGCCGGAACGGGGTGCCGTGGGTGTACTCGGCGCCGAAGTAGGTGTCCCAGGTGTCCAGGTGCGCGTCGAAGTGCAGCAGGGCCACCGGCTCACCGGCGCGCTGGGAGGCGGCACGCAGCAGCGGCAGGGCGATGGTGTGGTCCCCGCCCAGGGTCATCAGCGAAGCGCCGTCCTCGGTCAGGTCCAGGGCGTCCTGCTGCACGGCCTCGATCGCCTCGTGGATGTTGAACGGGTTCACGGCCATGTCCCCGGCGTCGGCCACCTGGACCTGGGCGAACGGGGAGGTATCCGTGGCCGGGTTGTACGGGCGCAGCAGCCGGGAGGACTGGCGGATGTGCCCGGAGCCGAAGCGGGTGCCGGAGCGGTAGGAGACACCGGCGTCGAAGGGCACGCCCACCACCTTGATGTCCGCGCTCTGTCCGGCGGCTGCCACCTCGTCGAGGCGGGGCAGCAGCGCGTAGGTGGGGGCGCCGCCGAAGCGCGGCACCAGGGCGGAGTTGACGGGTCCGATGTTCCCGTTCTCGGTCACGCGGGGGATCTCCAGCATGGTCGGGTCCTTTCAGCAGGGGTTCTGTCTCAGGGTCGAGGGCAATCAGGGGTTCAAGGGGTTCAAGGGGTTCAGGAGCGGGGCACGGTCACCGGGAGCGCCTCCCGGCCAGGATCCAGAGCACGACGGCGGCTCCGTCGCCCGGGTTCTGCCAGGAGTGCGGTTCCGTGCCAGGGAACGTCACGGTGTCCCCGCTCTGCAGGGTCAGCTCACCGTCGGGCGTGATGAGGGTGAAGGGGCCGTCGATCACGTGCAGACTCTCCACCGTGCAGTCCACGGTGTACAGGTCGCTCTCCCCGCGGCCACCGGGGGCGACCACCGCGCGGATCACCTGCAGCTCGCGCTGGCCGGGCGGCGTGACCAGCTGTTCGGTGATCCCCTCGCCGCCCAGGCTGACCCGGGGTGCATCGGCCAGACGCACCACGGAGAGCTCAGGGGCGTCGAGCACCTCTCCGGGGGCCACGCCCAGCACCTGGCAGATCGAGATCAGGCTTGTCACCGAGGGACTGGTCAGGTCCCGTTCCACCCGGGAGAGGAACCCTTTGGTCAGCCCGGCGAACTCGGCCACCTGGTCCATGGTCAGATGCCGGTCCTGGCGCAGCTCACGCAGTCGCCGGCCGAGCGCCTGCCCAGTGCCAGTCGGCTGGATCGGCAGGGACTTCACGCGGACTCAGCCCGGCGCTCGCCCACAGCAGGTTGTCCAGAAGTAAACATGGGTTTACCGTATACCCGTCACGGTGTGGTGGACAACACAGCCGTCCACCGCTGTGCATCCGTCCGCCCCGCCTCCCCCTCCTCCCTCCCACCTCTGAGGTTCCCCATGCAGACGTTGAACATCGTCATCATCGCCGTCTATCTCCTGAGCATGCTGCTCTTCGGCTGGTGGGGTCGGCGCCGCACCCAGGGCAGCTCCGACTACCTGCTGGCCGGCCGTCGCCTCGGCCCCCTGCTCTACACCGGCACCATGAGCGCCGTCGTGCTCGGCGGAGCCTCCACGGTCGGCGGCGTCGGCCTGGGCTACGTCCACGGCATCTCCGGCATGTGGCTGGTGACCGCCATCGGGGTCGGCGTCCTGGCCCTCTCCCTGCTCTTCGCCCCGGTGCTGCAACGCCTGAAGATCTACACCGTCTCCCAGATGCTCACCCTGCGCTACGGCTCGGAGGCCACCCAGGTCTCCTCCATCGTGATGCTGGCCTACACGCTGATGCTCGCCGCCACCTCCACCGGCGCCTACGCCTCGATCTTCGTGGTGCTCTTCGGCTGGGACCGCTGGCTGGCCATCGTGGTCGGCGGCGCCATCGTCCTGGCCTATTCGGTGATCGGCGGGATGTGGTCCATCACCCTGGCGGACATGGCCCAGTTCCTGATCATGACCCTGGGCATGTTCGTGCTCATGCTGCCGATCTCCCTGTCCCAGGCCGGCGGTCTGGGCAGCATGCAGGAGCGGCTGTCCGCGGAGTTCTTCGACATCGGCGGCATGGGGCTGCAGTCGATCATCACCTACTTCGTGATCTACACCCTGGGCCTGTTGATCGGCCAGGACATCTGGCAGCGCGTGTTCACCGCCCGCTCCCCCGAGGTCGCCCGCTGGGGTGGCACCGCCGCCGGCATCTACGTGATCCTCTACGGCGTGGCCGGTGCCCTGATCGGCATGGCTGCGGCGGTGGTTCTGCCCGGCATCGAGGTCAAGGACGATGTCTTCGCCTCGGTGGCCCTGCAGATGCTCCCCATCGGCCTGGGCGGGCTCGCCCTGGCCGCAGCCGTGGCCGCCATGATGTCCACCGCATCCGGCGCCCTGATCGCCGCCGCCACCGTGGCCCGCGCCGATGTGGTGCCCTTGATCCGCGGCATCCTGGCCGGGCGACGTCCGGCCACCCTGGACGCCGAGGCCGCCCGCCGCGAGGCCGATCAGGAGATCTCCGAGGCGCAGCGCTTCGAGGAGGACGTGGACTCCAACCGCTGGTGGGTCCTGGGACTGGGCGTCTTCGTGCTGGTCCTGGCCGTGATGGTCCCGGATGTGGTCGCGGCCCTGACCATCGCGTACGACATCCTGGTCGGCGGTCTGATGGTGGCCATCATCGGAGGCCTGGTCTGGTCCCGGGGCACCGGCGCCGGGGCGGCCTGGTCCATGCTGGCCGGCACCGTGGGCACGCTGGCCACGATGATCACCCTCGAGGTCCAGGGCGATGAGCCCTTCGCCGGCGTGTACGCCAATGAGCCGATCTACGTCGGTCTGATCGCCTCGGCCGTGGTCTACGTGGTGGTCAGCCTGCTGACCCGCCCCACGCACCCCACGGTGCTGGAGGCCTGGCGTCGCCGCCGTGCGGAGGGCGGCGAGGAGTTCATCCCCGGTTCCTCGGTCACAGCCACCACACCGCACTGATCCCCAGGGCGCTGAGCACCACCACCAGGGAGAGCATCCACAGCACCGCCCAGACGTCGGCGCGCACCCGCTCCTGACGGATCCCGTGAGACTGCAGGGCGTAGCGCCGGCGCTGGGTGAGGTGGATGGCCATCCCGGCCACCGCGCACAGCAGTGCCGGGACCAGGGTGATCGGCCCCTCGGTGGGGTACCAGCGCAGGAACATCATCGAGGCCACGAACAGGGCCAGCAGGGTCCTGCCCCAGCTCATCACGGTCCGCTCCGGCTGCAGACCCGGGTCCTCGTGCAGGGGCGGCGGTGACGTGCGTGGTCTGAGCGTGTACCGGATCCGGGCACGGCGCTGACCGCGCCCCACCGCGGCTTCCGTTCTCACCGGCACCTCAGGAGGGCCGGACCAGGACGAAGACCACCAGCACGACGGCGGCCAGGGCACCTCCCACGGCCAGCACCGGCACCAGCAGGGGCAGGGGCAGAGGACGGCCGGTCCGCATGGCCCGCTCGACCCTCACCCACCGGAAGCCGGCGGTCACCGCGATCAGCGCGGCCAGCGCCAGCAGCGTGGATCCCATCGCCTTGCGCGTCAGCTCGTCGAACACCGCCCCGGTGAAGGCCTCCACGGCGATCCCGCCGGCCAGCAGCGCCAGCGAGGTGCGGATCCACGCCAGGAAGGTCCGCTCGTTGGCCAACGTGAAGCGAGGATCAGGCTCCCTCCCGCCACCCAGGACGGAGCCGGCCACCCTCCCGCGGGATGCGGACGGTGAGACGCCCGCGGAAGCGCCGGAGCCGCCGTCGGGCTGGTCTGAGCCGGTGTCCGGCGAGGCGGTCTGGGAGCGCGAGGTCATGCCCTCCATGCTACGGCGGGCCCGGCGTAGACTGTCTGATCGGCTGGCATCCCAGCCGTCCCCTCCCCGTCCACGGAGCCGTTCCATGCCCTCGTCCGCCGCCCCTGAACCGTCGGCAGCCGCCGTCGATCCCTCTCCGGATCAGATCCGCCGGTGGCGGCGGTACCTGGCCGACGAGATCGCCGAAGGTGACATCTACCGTCAGATCGCCGCCCGCAAGGACGGGGCCGAGCGGGACATCCTGCTGGGACTGGCCGAGGCCGAGCGGCGCCACGAGAATCACTGGCGGACCCTGCTGGGTGAGCACGCAGAGAAGACCGTCCGCCCCTCCGTGCACCGGATCCTGCTGCGCTGGCTGGCCCGGATCTTCGGCTCCGTGTTCGTGCTGGCCCTGGCCCAGCGGGCCGAGTCCGATTCGCCCTACGCCCAGGACCAGGACGCCGCTCCGGGCATGGCCGCTGATGAGGCCATCCACGAGGAGGTCGTGCGCGGGCTGGCCGCTCGGGGCCGCGAGGAGCTGGCGGGGAACTTCCGTGCGGCCGTGTTCGGCGCCAATGACGGCCTGGTCTCCAACCTCGCCCTGGTGATGGGCATCGGCGCCACCGGTGTCTCCAACCAGGTGGTGCTGTTCACCGGGATCGCCGGCCTGCTGGCCGGCGCGCTGTCCATGGGCGCCGGCGAGTTCGTCTCGGTGCGGTCCCAGCGCGAGCTGCTGGACGCCTCCTCCCCCACTCAGATCACCCTGGACGCCGCCCGTGACCTGGACCTGGACCAGAACGAGCTCGAGCTGGTGTACCTGGCCCGGGGGATGGACCGTGAGGATGCACGCCACCGCGCCCAGGAGCGCTTGGGGTACTTCTCCTGTGACTGCAACCCGGCGTTCTCGGCCCGCCCGGACGGGTCTCAGGGGCCGGTGGACCGCTCGGCCGAGCACCGGGAGATCGGCAATGCCTGGGGAGCGGCCCTGTCCAGCTTCGGCTTCTTCTCCTCCGGGGCGATCATCCCGGTGCTGCCCTACATCTTCGGCCTGACCGGCCTGACTGCGGTGGCGGTGGCCGCCCTGCTGGTGGGCCTGGCCCTGCTGTTCACCGGCGGCGTGGTCGGACTGCTCTCCGGGGCCTCTCCGCTCAAGCGTGGTGTGCGCCAGCTGCTGATCGGCTTCGGCGCCGCAGCGGTCACCTACCTGCTGGGCCTGGCCTTCGGCACCTCGGTCGCCTGATACCACTGAACTGCCCCAGCCGAAGGATCGGCGGATGGGCAGTTCTCCCCATCGCGAGCCCGTCACGATCGGTCTAGGCTCACAGCGGGCGCCAGCCCTGCATCGGCTTCGCACAGGAGGGACTGTTGAGCCGGTCCTGCCGGAGGCGCATCGGGGGATGCATGGGGGCAGGAACGGGCTGGCGATCCGCGGAAGGGGGTCACCTCATCCGCAGAGGCCATCGGATCGGAACGGGCTCCGGTGGCCTCTCCTCATCCCCCGCCGTGCGGGCAGCGTCTGAGCACGCTCAGCACTCGATCACGTTGACGGCCAGTCCGCCGCGCGAGGTCTCCTTGTACTTGATCTTCATGTCCTGGCCGGTCTCGCGCATCGTCTTGATGACCTGGTCCAGGGACACCGTGTGGCGGCCGTCGCCGCGGCGGCAGAGCCGGGCGGCATTGATGGCCTTGACCGACGCGATGGCATTGCGCTCGATGCAGGGAATCTGCACCAGTCCGCCCACCGGGTCACAGGTCAGGCCCAGGTTGTGCTCGATCCCCACCTCGGCGGCGTTCTCCACCTGACGTGGAGTCCCGCCCAGCAGCTGGCACAGGCCTGCCGCAGCCATGGAGCACGCCGATCCGACCTCCCCCTGACAACCCATCTCAGCGCCGGAGATGGAGGCGTTCTCCTTGATCAGGATCCCGATGGCCGCCGCGGTCAGCAGGAACTCCACCACGCCGTCCTCCACCTGTTCCGGAGTCATCTCTCGAGTCAGGAAGTCTCGCCAGTAGTGCAGGACCGCCGGGATGATCCCCGCTGCGCCGTTGGTGGGAGCGGTCACGATCCGCCCACCAGAGGCATTCTGCTCGTTGACGGCCAGCGCGTAGAGGTTGACCCACTCCATGGCTCCCAGGGCATCGGGGGCACTGCCGTCCTTGGGGGCACTGCCGTCGCGAGGTGCGCTGAGCTCGAGCTGCTCCTTGAGCAGGGCTGCACGCCGGGGGACCTTGAGCCCTCCGGGGAGGGTGCCGGTGGACTCACACCCGGCCTCCACACAGTCCTGCATGACCTGCCAGACGTTCAGCAGCGCCGCGCGGGTCTGCTCCCAGGGGCGGAAGGCCTCCTCATTGCGCCGCATCAGCTCGGGGATGGAGATGCCCTCCCGTTCGCAGTGGGCCAGCAGCTCCTTGCCGGAGCTGAACGGCAGCGGCAGCCGCGTGGTGTCCTCGACCACGCGGTCTGCACCGGCCGCCTCGTCATCGACCACGAACCCGCCGCCGACGGAGTAGTAGACCCGCTCCACCACCACCTCGCCGTCCGCGTCATAGACGGTGAAGGACATCCCATTGGGGTGGTACGGCAGGGACTTGCGCCGGTGCATCACCAGATCGGCCTCCGGATCGAAGGCCAGGTCCTTGCCGCCCTGCTCGGGCCCGCCAGCCAAGGACAGGCGCCGTTCGGCCTTCATCGACTCCACACGGGAATTGGCCCGCTCGGTGTCCACCGTCTCCGGGTCCTCGCCCTCCAGTCCCAGCAGCACGGCCCGATCAGAGCCGTGACCATGCCCGGTGGCGCCCAGTGAGCCGAAGAGCTGGACGTGGATCCTCTCAGTGGCCTCCACCAGCCCACACTCCACCAGCCCCAGGGCGAAGCGCCGTCCGGCCCGCATGGGACCGACGGTGTGAGAGGAGGATGGGCCGATGCCCACGGAGAAGAGGTCCAACACGGAGAGTGCCATAGTCCAGCAAGTCTTTCAGATCGATGACCCTGTGACCACCATCACCGGCCGCCGCGTGCCGAGTCAGTGTTCAGGTGCGGATTCGGAGATCTGATGCGCGTTCAACTGGTCTCGGATCGCGTCAGGGACGGCCTCGGAGCCGTCAGGTCCGACGACGACGTACACAACCTCTCCGGTTGCGCAGACCTGGCCATGCTGCAGGGCGCGCTCGGCGAGCGCGAAGGAGGTCCGCCCCACGCGGGTCACCGCGCATTCGATGGTGACCTCTCCCGAGAGCTCCAGCTCACGGTGGAACGTCACGGTGAAGGTCTTGATGACCAACGGGGAGGACTGGACGTGATCGGAGTGGCGGAACATCGCGTAGATCTCCGCCCGGCCAGCCTCGAACCAGACGGGCAGCACCGTGTTGCTGATGTGCCCGGCCCTATTGGTCTCGCTCATCCGCGGGGTGATCTGCGTGGTGAACATCAGGTGGTCTCCGCTCCGTCAGAGACGGCCGCCCTCCCTGAGGGGAGGACGGCCGTCTGTCTGTTCGTGATGCAGGTGAGGGTCAGCCCTCGAGGATCTCGCGCATCAGCTGCGCGGTCTCCGAGGGGGTCTTGCCCACCTTCACGCCGGCGGCCTCCAGGGCCTCCTTCTTGGCCTGAGCCGTACCGGAGGAGCCGGAGACGATGGCGCCTGCGTGGCCCATGGTCTTGCCCTCCGGTGCGGTGAAGCCGGCCACGTAACCCACCACGGGCTTGGTGACGTTGGCCTTGATGAACTCGGCGGCACGCTCCTCGGCGTCGCCGCCGATCTCGCCGATCATCACGATCGCCTTGGTCTCCGGGTCAGCCTCGAAGGCCTCCAGGGCATCGATGTGCGTGGTGCCGATGACCGGGTCGCCGCCGATGCCGATGGCGGTGGAGAAGCCCAGGTCACGCAGCTCGTACATCATCTGGTAGGTCAGGGTGCCCGACTTGGAGACCAGGCCGATGGGGCCGCGGTCGGTGATGTTGGCCGGGGTGATGCCGGCCAGGGCCTCGCCCGGAGTGATGACGCCGGGGCAGTTGGGGCCGATGATGCGGGTGGTCGGCTTGCCGTCTTCACCGGTGGTGGACTCGGCCAGAGCGTAGAACTCGGCGGTGTCCTGCACCGGGATGCCCTCGGTGATCACCACGAGCAGCGGCATCTTGGCCTCGATGGCCTCCACGGCTGCGTCCTTGGCGAACTTCGGCGGCACGAAGGCGACGGAGACGTCGGCTCCGGTCTTCTCCATGGCCTCGGCCACGGAACCGAACACGGGCAGCTCGACGGCGTTGCCGTCCTTGTCCGTGTGGGAGACGGTGGTGCCGGCCTTGCGGGCGTTGACGCCGCCGACGATGTTGGTCCCGGCCTTGAGCATCAGGGCGGTGTGCTTGGTTCCCTCACCGCCGGTGATGCCCTGGACGATGACCTTGGAATCCTTGTTCAGGTAGATCGACATATCTGTGTGGTCCGTCCTTCGTGCTTACTTGTTGGCCAGCTCGGCGGCCTTGTCGGCGCCTTCGTCCATGGTGGTGGCCAGGGTGACCAGCGGGTGGTTGGCCTCATCCAGGATGCGGCGACCCTCCTCGACGTTGTTGCCGTCCAGGCGGACGACCAGCGGCTTGGTGGCCTTGTCGCCCAGGATCTCCAGGGCCTTGACGATGCCGTTGGCCACGGCGTCGCAGGAGGTGATGCCGCCGAAGACGTTCACGAACACGCTCTTGACCTGCTCGTCGTTCAGGATGACGTCCAGGCCGTTGGCCATGACCTCAGCCGAGGCGCCACCGCCGATGTCCAGGAAGTTGGCGGGCTTGACGTTGCCGTGCTTCTCGCCGGCGTAGGCCACCACATCCAGGGTGGACATGACGAGTCCGGCGCCGTTGCCGATGATGCCGACCTGGCCGTCGAGCTTGACGTAGTTGAGGTCGTTCTCCTTGGCCTTGGCCTCCAGGGGATCCTCGGTGCGCTTGTCGACCAGGGCGGCGTGGCCCTCCTGGCGGAACTCGGCGTTGTCGTCCAGGGTGACCTTGCCGTCCAGGGCGAGGATCTTGCCGTCGCCGGTCTTCACCAGCGGGTTGACCTCGACGAGGGTGGCGTCCTCCTTCTCGAAGACACCCCAGAGCTTGACCAGGACCTCGGCGACCTGGCTGCGCAGCTCCTCGGGGAAGTTGGCCTCGGCCACGATCTTCTCGGCAGTGGCCTGGTCGATGCCGGTCAGTGCGGAGACGGGGACCTTGGCCAGTGCCTCGGGGCGCTCCACGGCCAGCTGCTCGATCTCCATGCCGCCCTCGACCGAGCACATGGCCAGGTAGGTGCGGTTGGCGCGGTCCAGCAGCACGGAGAAGTAGTACTCCTCGGCGATGTCGGCACCCTGGGCGATCATCACCTGGTGCACGGTGTGGCCCTTGATGTCCATGCCCAGGATGGCCTTGGCGTGCTCGTAGGCCTCGTCAGCGGTCTTGGCGACCTTGACGCCGCCGGCCTTGCCGCGGCCACCGACCTTCACCTGTGCCTTGACGACGGTCACGCCGCCGATCTTCTCAGCGGCCGCCTTGGCCTCTTCCGGGGTCTGCGCCACGATGCCGGCCAGCACGGGAACGCCGTGTGCCTCGAACAGATCGCGCGCCTGGTACTCATACAGGTCCACGGGTTGGAGTCCTTCTACGTTGAAGTCAGGGACGACCGGTTTCCGCAGGCGACGACATGGGCACGCCACACGTCCAGGAGTCTGGCTCGAGAATGCGTGGGTGTCCGGCGCGGCGGAGGCCGGCCGGAGGTCCGGGACACAGCCCGTTCCGTCCAGTCCCTACCTTAGTCGACCTTGGTCAGCGGCGCGTACCGGAGCAGCAGCCGCTTCTCGGTGCCGTCGAAGGTGACCTTGGCCACGGTCTTGTCCCCGCTCCCCTCCAGCGAGAGCACCGTTCCCCGCCCGAAGCTGGAGTGCTCGACGGCGTCACCCGGACTGAGTGCCACGATCTCCTTCTGCGGCTGCACCCGGGTGCGCGCCCCAGATCTGCCGGGCACCGTCAGTTCGGCATCCTCGGCGTAGCTTCCGGACGGGCGGGCCGGCCGGGCGGGAGCGGAGTCCTCCCGGTCATAGCTCCACCGGCGCTGGCTGGAGGCCCCCGCACCCCAGGATGATCCGGAGAACCGCTTGTCATAGCGAGAACCGGATCCGCCGTGGCCGCCGATCGACCCGCCGCCCCACCCGGAGCCGAAGCCTGCCGGCCGTGTGCTGCCCTCGCGTTCCCACTCCACCAGCTCCTCGGGGATCTCCCCCAGGAACTGGCTCGGCGGGTTGAACTGGTGCTGGCCCCACAGCGAGCGCGCCTCCGAGCGGGAGAGGAACAGCCGCTTCCGGGCACGGGTCAGGCCCACATAGGCCAACCGCCGCTCTTCGGCCAGTTCCTTCTCATCGGTCATGGACCGGGCATGGGGGAAGACCCCGTGCTCCATGCCGGTGAGGAAGACGACCGGGAACTCCAGGCCCTTGGCGGTGTGGAGGGTCATCAGGGTGACCTGGCCCAGGGCGTCGGCCAGCTCAGCGCCCTCCACATCCGGGGCGGTGGGCAGCTGGTCGGCGTCGGCCACCAGGGCCACCTGCTCCAGGAAGTCCCCCAGCGTCCCGTCCGGGTGAGTCTTCTCGAACTCGCGCACCACGGCCACCAGCTCGCCCAGGTTGTCGGCGCGGGATTCGTCCTGCAGGTCCTCGGAGCTGCGCAGGGCCTGCAGCATCCCGGTCTGCTCCAGCACCGCCTCCAGGACGGTGGCCGGCCCGGAGGTCTCGGCGATCTGGGCGAGGTCGTCCATCATCTGCACGAACTGTGCCACCGACTTGGCCGAACGCGTGGCCATGGCCGGAGCCTGGTCGGCCTGGCGCAGCGCCTCGAAGAACGTGGACCGATTCCGATCCTGCAGGGCGGCCACAGCACCCTCGGCCCGGTCCCCGATCCCC
This sequence comes from Micrococcus terreus, assembly GCF_900116905.1. Lineage (GTDB taxonomy): Bacteria > Actinomycetota > Actinomycetes > Actinomycetales > Micrococcaceae > Citricoccus > Citricoccus terreus. The sequence continues at coordinate 120,942 of NZ_FPCG01000006.1, forward strand.
CGTTTGGGCTCGTTCAGGATCCGGCGCAGGTTGATGTCGTCGTCGGGGTTGTCCAGCACACGCAGGTACGCTAGTGCGTCCTTGATCTCCTTGCGGTCGTAGAACCGCGTGCCGCCGACCACCCGGTAGGGGATGCCCTTGGTGACCAGCCGCTCCTCGAGGGACCGGGACTGGGCGTTGGTGCGGTAGAACACCGCGACGTCGGCCGGCCGGATCCCGTCCTCGTCCTGCAGCCGGTCGATGGTCGAGGCGATCCATTCGGCCTCGGCTGACTCGTTCTCGGCGGCATAGCCGATGATCCGCTCCCCCGCGCCCTCGGCGGTCCACAGGTTCTTGGGCCGGCGTTGGGGGTTCTTGGCGATCACCGCGTTGGCCGCGTCCAGGATGTTCTGGGTGGAGCGGTAGTTCTGCTCCAGCTTGACGGTGGTGGCCTCGAGGTAGTCCTGCTCGAACTCCACGATGTTGCGGATGTCCGCACCGCGGAAGGCGTAGATGGACTGGTCCGAGTCGCCCACCACGGTCAACGCGCCGCCCGCCGTGGCCACGCCCTCCGGCTCCCCCTCGGGCCCGGTGAGCAGGCGCACCAGGCGGTACTGGGCGTGGTTGGTGTCCTGGTACTCGTCCACGAGCACATGCCGGAAACGGCGGCGGTAGTTGTCCAGCACGGCGGGGAACGCCTCGAACATGTGCACGACCATCCCGATCAGGTCGTCGAAGTCCATGGCGTTGGCCTGACGCAGTCGCTGCGTGTACTCGGCGTAGACCTCGGCCACAGCCTGGGCGAACGGGTCTGAACCGGAGACGGTGGCCGAGTGGTCCTCGGCGTCCACGAGCTCGTTCTTCAGCGAGCTGATCCGGTTCAGCAGGGCCTTGGGGGCGAAGCGCTTGGGGTCCAAGTCCCGGGCCTTGGCGATCGAGGTCACCAGCCGCAGGGAGTCTGCAGAATCGTAGATGGAGAAGTTGGACTTGAGCCCGACGGCGGCCGCCTCGTTCCGCAGGATCCTCACGCAGGAGGAGTGGAAGGTGGAGATCCACATCTTCTGGGCGGCCGGGCCGACCAAGGCGGTGATGCGCTCACGCATCTCCGCGGCGGCCTTGTTGGTGAAGGTGATGGCCAGGATCTCATGGGGGCGGGCCTGGCCGGTGGCCAGCAGCCAGGCGATCCGGTGGGTCAGCACACGGGTCTTGCCCGACCCGGCACCGGCGACGATGAGCAGCGGCCCGCCGGTGTGCTCCACGGCGGCACGCTGCTGTTCATTCAGCCCCTGAAGCAGATCCTCGGCCGAACGGGACTCCAGCACCGCCGGGCCGCCGAAGCGAGGGCCCCTCGCCTCGGGATCGGCCGTCACGGGTGGCTGAGAACGAGGCGGGAACAGGCCGGGCAGGGAGGACTGGAGATGCTGGGACATGGTGGCGTCCACTCTACCGAGGGGCCGGACGAGATATGCGGGTGGGCGCCGTCACCGGATCGGGATCACAGCATCGTCATCAGAGGGGCGCAGTCTCCCCGCAGATGCGGCAGACCTCGCTCCGGCGCTTGCCCCAGCGCAGGATCGGGATGAAGAAGAGGGAGAAACGCTGATGGGTCTCGAGCCGCTCCCAGGTGGTGGTTTTGCCGCAGCGCGGACAGGTCCGGGTCTGGCCGGGACCGAGGGAACGCTGGCCGGGGCTCACACCGAAGATGAAGAACATACTGGCCACAGTAGAGACTGCGGCGGGGGCTCGTCACCGCCGTGGTGCTGGGCCTGGGAGAATGGAGAGCTGGAGGTCACTGTGTCGAAGAACAAGAAGAAGCGGTCGGGCAGCTCGTCTGCCGCCCGCACCCAGCGCCAGGCGCTGGAAACCGCCCAGGGTGGGGCGCCGTCGTCGTCCCCTGCCCCCGTGAAGCATCCCGGGGTATCGGTCTCGAGGGCCAAGGCGGACCTGGCCGCGGCCGGGCAGCAGGAGGGCAACCCCACCATGCTGGTGATCGCCCTGCTGGTGAGCACCGCGTTCATGTTCGCCTATCTGCACCTGCTCGTGCTGCAGCAGATGACCCAGCTCTCCGGCGGACTGGCCATGCCGGACTCGATGATGTTCGGATACGACTCCGGGTACATCGTCCAGCTGGCTGGCGCCATGGATGCCGATGCCCTGGGTCAGCTGAACTGGGTGCACAAGACGGCCGGGATCATCTTCCCGCTGATGTTCGGGCTCTCGGTGCTCGTGGTGGCCCTGTGGTCCTTGCCGCGCGGAACCGGACGAACGCTGACCATCGTTGCCGGGCTGCTGTTCGCGGTGGTGGACATCGGGGAGAACGTCGCGATCGAGGCGGCACTGGCCGCTGGGGGCGAGGGTGCAGGTCTGGCCGCCACCCTGACGGTGGTGCGGTGGATCCTGCTGATCGTGCTGACCGTGTGGATGACCCTGATGCTCGTCGGCCGCTGGCGGCGATCCGTGCGTGAACGGCAGGACCGTCCGGTCACTGCCTAGACGCTCATCGGTCTGGGTAGACTGTTCCGGTGCGGCTGGCCGTCATGCGGCCCCGCCGCCCGGCCCCTGTAGCTCAGTAGGATAGAGCGGCCCTCTCCTAAAGGGCAGGCCGTCGGTTCGATTCCGGCCAGGGGCACCACTTTGCTCTCACGCCTCATTCAGCCCCTGGCTGAAGGCTTCCCATCGTTCCCGGATCATTTTTCACAGCGATGACTTGGTGTATCCCGGAGCACTTCTGCTAGCAGGACATGACCTTCGCTCTTCAGTATGGTGCGGGCCGTCGGAGAAGCGACGGGCAGGTCCGCCACACATGTTTGGCCGACCATGTGCGCACATGCCTGTTCGAAGTCTGCATACTGCTCGAACTGGGCTGAACAGTAGACATCATCGTCGTCGATTCGCCAGGCAGAAGCTGCTTCAAAGAGTTCCAGCAGATCCTGCGCATCACGATGTTCGTGACGCATGCTCCAAGCCACCATCTTCAGAAGGATCATGGCCGGAAGCGTCGGGACTCTGAAGGTTACTCCTTCCACATCCTCCAGGGTCGCTGATCTATAGGCCTCGTGCATGCCTGTGATGTCAGTCAGAACCCCCTCCTTCAGCTCAATGACACTTTTATCTGCAATGGCCGGAATGACGTCCACCTGTGCCTGAGGAGCATCTCTGAGAATGACTCTGGATCCGATACCCGCTCGATCGCGTTCAAGATGCTCCGTGCGCTTGACGTAGGTTTCCACATCCACTACGGCGACTGCCACATCGACGTCCTGCGTCGCGCGAGCCGGACTGCGGCCCGCTTCGAAAACGCAAACATAGTCCCGGGCATATGAACCGATCAGCATGAATTCGCCGAACTCCTGATGGATCGCACGCAAGACCTCGAGAGTCGGAAGAACTTCCCGGACATCCATCACGAGGCCCTCATGATCCGTTGAATCATGGTTCGCCCAACGTTCTTCAGCCTCGGATCCGTCATCGAAAGCAGATCAGCAGCGACCAGGAGAGGCGGCGCTGAACTGCCGAGGCTCAATAGGTTCTCATTCCAGAAGCGATCGCGGAGGAGAACCGGGCCTCTAGGATCCTTTCGGAGGCGCGCGGCACGCGAAGCCGACCTTCCGTCGTCGTCGGTGTACGCAATGAGTGTCTGGGGAGATCTGATATCCGCAGCCTCGATCTCCCCGCTCACGGTGCATGTCTCGCTCCGTCTGAGGACATCACCGAGGTGGCGCAGATCGGTGCCGTGGAGCGGCTCCGCTCGCGCCACCCCCAACCGGGGCACCAGCCGGTCCCCATACGCTATGGCCCACTCCTGAGTAAGTTCCGGCACACGCCGCAGATCTCCCCTGTGCCTGCCGGATCCACCGATGTAGTCGTTGTCGACCAGCTCCTGGACAACGCGCTGAACGCTTCCCAGAGAAACTGCGGCCGTATCCGCGATGTCACGAAGTGGTCGCCGTACGAGATTCGAGTCCATGAGCAGGCAGAACACCACAGCGATTCCAGCCGGAGACAACATTCCTCCGGTTCGTGAAAAGGAATCCGTTCGGCGGATTGCGCGTGTGGCTCTCCTTCCCTCGATGGCAACTAAAAGGCCTGGGGCCTTCAGGTAGCAGTTGCCAGACCTGTCGAGGTACTGGATGCCCTTGTCGCGAAGATCTCCCCCAAGCGCAGCAGGCACGGCGTCGAAGAGCAGAACCGACTGCCGGTCACTCAACTCGTCATCGGTGCCCGCGCTCCAGAATCGCCCCGTCGGCTCTCTCTGACGGAAATCGCTCGAGCGGACTTCCAGTGCAGTCCACACCCATTCATCATCCGAATCGACCTTGCTGACTCGAAGCATGGACGTGAAGCCGTCGGCCGTGGTCTCCACAGCACCATCAACTCCAAATGATTGCAGTGCTGACCAGGCAGCTCCGAAGAGATCCGATGTCCCGCTGTTCAAGTTCTTCACACGTTCAAAATACCTGAACAGGCAATCTGCTTGAACAGATCAACGTCACGTGGGCGCTCCCTCGTCGAACTGGGTGCGGTACAGCTCGGCGTACCGGCCTCCGGCGGCCAGCAGCTCGGCATGCGGTCCCTCCTCCAGTACGCGTCCGTCCTCCACCACCAGGATCCGGTCGGCCGAGCGGATGGTGGAGAGGCGGTGGGCGATCACGACGGCGGTCCGTCCGGTCAGTGCCTCGGCCAGGGCCTCCTGGACCGCACGTTCCGAGGTGGAGTCCAGGGCGGCCGTGGCCTCGTCCAGCAGCACCACGCGCGGGGAGGCCAGCAACAGCCGGGCGATGGTCATCCGTTGGCGTTCGCCTCCGGAGAGACGATAGCCCCGCTCGCCCACCACGGTGTCCAGTCCGTCCGGCAGTCCCTCCACCACGCGGCGCAGCCGGGAGCGGTCGATCGCGTCCCAGATCTGCTCGTCCGTGGCGTCCGGAGCGGCCAGGGTCAGGTTCCCGCGAATCGTGTCGTGGAACAGGTGTCCATCCTGGGTCACCATCCCCACGGTGGCGTGCAGGGACTCGGAGGTGACGTCACGGATGTCCGTGCCGTTGTAGCGGATGGCGCCGGAGCCGACGTCGTACAGGCGGGCCAGCAGGGACGCGATGGTGGACTTGCCCGCCCCGGAGGTGCCCACCAGGGCATAGGTCTGCCCGGGCCGCACCGTGAAGGAGATGCCGTGCAGCACCTCCTGCCCACCGCGCCGGTCCAGCACCGCCACCTCCTCGAGTGAGGCCAGCGACACCTGGTCCGCGCTGGGGTAGGAGAAGTGCACGTCCTCCACCTCCAGGGTGACCGGGCCGGCGGGGATCGGCCGGGCATCCGGGGCGTCCTGGATCAGCGGCTCCAGGTCCAGCACCTCGAAGACGCGGTCGAAGGAGACCAGGGCGCTCATGATCTCCACGCGCGCGTTGGCCAGACCGGTCAGCGGAGCGTAGAGCCGGGTCAGCAGCAGCGCCAGGGTGACCACATCACCGGGGTTGAGGGTTCCGGCGATCGCCTGCAGGCCGCCCACCCCGTAGACGGCGGCCAGAGCCAAGGCGGAGACCAGAGTCAACAGGGTGGTGAACACCGACTGCCGGACCGAGATGCTCACCCCGGCAGACCGCACCCGGTCCGCCCGCACGGCGAACTCGCGGGACTCCCGGTGCGGGTCGCCGAAGAGCTTGACCAGGGTGGCTCCCGGAGCCGAGAACCGCTCGGTCATCTGGTCGCCCATGGCCGCGTTGTGGTTGGCCCGGGTGCGGGTCAGCTCGGCCAGGCGCCGGCCCAGCAGCCGCGCAGGGATCAGGAACACCGGCAGCAGCACCAGCGAGATCAGGGTGACCTGCCAGGAGGTGGAGACCATCACCGCCAGGGTCAGCACCAGGGAGACCACGTTCATCACCACACCGGACAGCGTCCGGGAGATCGCGCTCTGGGCACCGATCACGTCATTGTTCAGCCGCGAGACCAGGGCCCCGGTGCGAGTGCGCATGAAGAAGGCGACCGGCATCCGCTGCACGTGGTCGAACACGGCGGTGCGCAGATCATAGATGATCCGTTCGCCCAGTTCGGAGGAGAGCCACCGAGTGACCACGGAGAGGGCGGCATCGGCCACCGCCACCGCGGCGATCAGCAGGGCCAGCCGGACGATCAGCGGTGCATTCTGACCGCCCACGATCGCGTTGACCACATCGCCGGCCAGGATCGGAGAGGCCACTCCGAGCACGGCGCCCAGCACGGAGAGGATCAGGAAGACGATCAGCTTGCCGCGGTACCGGGCGGCGAACTGCAGCGTCCGGCGGACTGTGCCCGGGGTCAGCTCCTGCCGGGCGGTCTCCTCACCCCTGCTCATCCGGTGCATGGACATCATCGCCGCGCGTTCCATGCTCATGCCGGATCCTCTTGCTGCTCGGCCCGGCCCTGGGCGATCAGCCGTTCCAGCGCCCGCAGTGAGGCCCGGTGGGCCCGTGCGAAGTCAGCCTGCCCCGTCCCCTCAGCCAGTCCCGCCGCGTACCCGGCGACGAACGCCGTGGAGGTGCCGGCGTCGGAATCCTGGGGGTGGGCAGCCCGAGCCTGCCCCGCCAGGGCAGCCACTCCGGCCAGGTCCGGCCGGGCCTGGCCCATCTCCATCAGCTCCAGCAGGCGCGTGGTCCAGGCGGGCGGGGTCGTCTCGTCAGGGCGGGCGCGAGCAGGCGCGTCGGGCGTCGGATCTGTCACCGAGCCAGTCTAGGTCTGGCCGACTGCGTCCCGCCTCGCCCCAGCGTCAGGCCGCGTGCCCCAGGAAGGGAGTCCATTCTTCGATCGGGCGCTCCAGCTCACGGATCCGCCACTGGACACCACGGGGAGGTGCTGGCTTCACGCGCAGTGTCCATCCCAGCTGGGACAGCGACCGGTCACCCTTGACGTTGTTGCAGCTCAGGCAGCAGGCCACCAGGTTCTCCCAGGAGTCCTGGCCCCCACGCGAACGAGGATGGATGTGGTCCACGGTGGTGGCGTTGGCCCCGCAGTAGGCGCACTGGTGGGCGTCTCGGCGCAGCACGCCTCGGCGCGAGACGGGGATCTGCTCGGCGTGGGGCACCCGCACGTATCGGTGCAGCAGGATGACGGTGGGTCGGCGCAGAACACAGGAGGGCCCGACGACGGGCTCCCCGCCATGGGCGAGCAGGCTCGCCTTCCCGGCGGCCACCAGCAGCAGGGCTCGGCGGCAGGTGATGACGGACAGCGGCTCGTAGCCGGCATTGAGGACCAGTGTGCGCATGGGCGTACCTCGCGGCCTGTTCGCGCCGCGGGCGCCGGATCGTCCACCGGGTCAGCACCCGGGTCGCCGGCGTCTGCGGTGAGTCTCGGGGTGACGATCACCACCAGAGTACGGCCATCACGGAGCCGAACGGTCCGGCGACCCCCGCGGTGGGGCGTGTCCTGCCGGGAGTTCACCGACTTTTCACACGTGCGCCTCCGCGCCGTGGATCGGCGCGTCCCCAGAACGACCACAGGGGTCCGTCCCGAAGGACGAACCCCTGTTCGCAGTCATGCAGTGCGGCCCTGGGCCGCGACCTGCGTCGGTGATCAGCCGACGTAGGTGTAGTAGCCCATCAGCGGGTTGCGGGACACCGAGTGCAGGAAGGTGCCCGTGGACGGGTTCTGGGCGCCGATCATCATGCCGTTGCCGACGTAGATGCCCACGTGGCCGCCACCGTTCTGGAACACCAGGTCGCCCGGCTTCGGGGAGGAGGTGCGCACGAACTGACCGGATCCGCGGATGGCGGAGGTGGAGGACGGGATGGAGATCCCGGCCTGGCGGTAGGCCCACGAGGTGAAGCCGGAGCAGTCCCAGCCGGCGCGGGTCTTGCCGCCGTAGACGTAGGGCACGCCGATGCCGGAGTAGGCGGCCGAGACGACGCCCGCCATGTTGCCGGTGGCGCGAGGAGCCGGGGCCTGCTGCTGGGGTGCGGCGGCAGCACGAGTCTGCTGAGCCTGGGCGCGCTGCTGGCGCTGCTGCTCGGCGGCGCGAGCCTGGGCACGCTCGGCCTGGGCACGCTCGGCGGCGCGAGCCTGGGCACGCTCGGCCTGGGCACGCTCGGCGGCGCGGGCCTGAGCACGCTCGGCCTGGGCACGCTCGGCGGCGCGGGCCTGAGCACGTTCGGCGGCGCGAGCCTGGGCGCGCTCAGCCGCATCGGCCTGAGTGCGCTGCTGGGCAGCGGGGGCCTGCTGCGCCGGGGCGACAGGAGCTGCCTGGGTCTGAGTGGCGGTACGGGCAGGGGCCTGCTCGGCCGGAGCTGCAACGGGGGTCTCGCGGACCACCGGAGCCGGGGCGGGCTCGGGCTCGGGAGCCGGGCGGGAGGTGACCTCGGGACGGTCCAGCTTGACCTTGACGTCCTTGGCGGCGGTCACGTTCACGGCGGTGAAGGAGGTGCGCTCGATCTCCAGGCCAGCGGCCGGGATGGAGGTGGTCTCACGCACGGCAGGGGCGGAGCCCTGGGCGGGAAGGCCGATGCTCAGGACCAGGCCGGACGCAGCGGCGACGACGGCGGCCTGACGGCCAACGGTGCCTGCGTTGGAGGCGACAGCCTGGGAGACGGTCTCCAGCGGGTTGGAGCGGACCGGGGTGGCCCGGTGACGGGCGGCGGTGGTGCGCTTGCTCATGTGAGTGAACCTCTCTCACGTGCTTCAGGGCGTGCCCGTCCCCCGCCATGATCGAATGACTGCGAAGTGGTCACCGGAGGTCGCGGGGGATGGAGCAGACCTTCGGCCAGCGCCGTGGTCCTGCGGACGTGGCGCCGGATCTAACGTATATCAAACGTTTACAAATGTCACGTTCAGGTCACGGTCTCTGGGGAGAACTGCGGTGCACCTCGTGAAAAACCGCGGAATCACGCGGATCTGGTCGGTCACGTAACAGTGACGGATTCATCACAGACCGTGATCTTCACGGGACGCTCAGCCGGCAGGGACCACGCGGATGTGCGCGGCTGTCTCGGCGGACAGCTCCAAACCGCCGGTGCCAGAACCCTGGTCCTGCGCGCCCTGTCCCGGCGCGGCCTTCACGGAGACGTATCCGTCCACCGGACCTGCCTGGATCACCGCGCCGGGCAGCACCCCGGCGCCCGCCAGATCACGCAGCAGCTCCGGATCGGTCTGCACCGCCTCGGTCAGGCGCAGGACACGGTAGGCACCTGGGCGTTCCAGGGCCACCGTGAGCAACTCACCCGGATCGGCGTGCGGGTCCACACTGACCTGGCCCAAGGCCTCCAGCCCGGGGATCGGATTGCCATAGGGTGAGTCCACCGGGTTCTCCAGCAACTCCAGCAGCCGGCGCTCCACCTGCTCACTCATCACGTGCTCCCACCGGCAGGCCTCTTCGTGGATGTAGGCCCAGTCCAGTCCGATCACGTCTGCCAGGAGGCGCTCAGCCAGCCGATGCTTGCGCATCACGCTGACGGCCTGGGCGCGGCCGCCCTCGGTCAGCTCCAGGTGCCGGTCCTCCCCCACGGTCAGCAGTCCGTCACGTTCCATCCGGGCCACGGTCTGGGAGACGGTGGGGCCGGAGTGGTCCAGACGCTCCACGATCCGGGCGCGCAGCGGAATGATGCCCTCCTCCTCGAGCTCGAGGATGGTGCGCAGGTACATCTCAGTGGTGTCGATCAGATCTGTCACGGGGGCGCATCCTCTCTGGCGGCTCGTCCGGACGGCAGGCCTCGAGTCATCCTAGTCATCCCCTCAGCCGCAGGGGGGCCCCGTCCACGGGACGTCTCTGACACGCAACGGGCCCGACCTGTCCGGTGCGTCAGAATGGACAGCGAGGCGGCCGCCGTCGCAGGAGCGGCCCGGAGCACAGGAGTCCCCATGAGCGCACCCGAGGTGTCCATCCCCCAGGATCTGCTTCCCCAGGACGGTCGGTTCGGCGCTGGCCCGTCCAAGGTCCGCCCGGAGCAGGTCCAGGCCCTGACCGCCGCCGGACGCAGCCTGTTGGGCACCTCGCACCGTCAGGCCCCGGTGAAGGACCTGGTGGGCCGTGTGCGATCCGGCCTGACCGACCTGTTCAACGCCCCCGAGGGGTATGAGGTCATCCTGGGCGTCGGCGGGTCCACCGCCTTCTGGGATGCGGCCTCCTTTGGGCTGGTCCGTGAGCGCGCCCAGCACCTCTCGTTCGGCGAGTTCGGCTCCAAGTTCGCCAAGGCCACCCAGAACGCCCCGTTCCTGCAGGACTCCACCATCCTCACGGCCGAGCCCGGCACCCGTCCCCAACCGCAGGCCGAGGCCGGAGTGGACGTCTACGCCTGGCCGCAGAACGAGACCTCCACCGGTGTGGCAGCGCCGGTCCGTCGCGTGGACGGCGCCGATCAGGACGCGCTCGTGCTGATCGACGCCACCTCAGCCGCCGGCGGGCTGCCGGTGGACCTGTCCCAGACCGATGCCTACTACTTCGCGCCGCAGAAGAACTTCGCCTCCGACGGTGGCCTCTGGCTGGCAATGTTCTCTCCCGCGGCCCTGGAGCGGGTCGAGCAGATCAAGGGCTCGGGCCGGTGGATCCCGGACTTCCTGGACCTGAAGACCGCCGTGGACAACTCGCTGAAGAACCAGACCTACAACACCCCTGCCCTCAGCACCCTGGTCATGCTGGAGGACCAGGTGCGGTGGATGAACGAACAGGGTGGTCTGGCGTTCACCACCGCCCGCACGGCAGACTCCTCGAACCGGGTGTACGACTGGGCCGAGGCGTCCAGCTTCGCCACCCCGTTCGTGACCCGGCCGGAGGACCGCTCCGCCGTGATCACCACGGTGGACTTCGAGGACTCCGTGGACGCCGCCCAGGTGGCGAAGATTCTGCGCGCGAACGGTGTGGTGGACGTGGAGCCGTACCGCAAGCTGGGCCGCAACCAGCTGCGCATCGCCACCTTCGCTGCGATCGATCCGAACGACGTCTCGGCTCTGCTGGCCTGCATCGACCATGTGGTGGAGCGCCTGGTCTGACCCAGCACCGCTGGATCACCACGGCATGGCACGACGACGGCCTGTCACCTCTGCGGGTGACAGGCCGTCATTCGTCGGTCAGGTCAGGTCAGGTCAGTCCTGTGAGGCAGATGAGCTCTGGTCGCTGGGCTCCTGTGCCGTCGGCCCCTGAGAGTCATCATCCTCGGCTGCGGCCTCGTCCTCGGCGGGCGTACCCGGCTCCTCAGACTGGTCCTCCGGTTCCTCTGCGGCCTGCAGCTGCTGCAGCGCCTTCTCCGGATCCTCCCCGGCGGCGATCGCGTCCAGACGGGCCTTCTCCTCGGCGCTGACCCGGTCGGACCAGGGCACCCAGTCCGGGGCCACGATCGCTTCCGCACCGGGCAGCAGACCGATCTCACACACGGTGATCTGACGGCTGCGAGGAGCCCGGGCCAGGGTGGCGAACCATTCCCAGCCGCGGTATCCGGCCAGCTCGGCCGCGAAGCGATGGGTGACCAGACGGTCGTCGTCCGCCGTGGTCCCACGGTGCTCGCCGATCTGTCCGTCCTCGGCCAGCTCGGCCAGCGCCTCGCGCGCCGCCTCGGTGGCCTCAGCCAAGAGGGCATCGAGCTTGGGCGCTCGACGCCGAGGGGCCTTCACCTGCGTCACCTCGGACTGCGCGGCATCAACCGGGCTCGTCTCAGCCTCCGGAGCGGCCTCACTCTGCTCCGGATCGGTGTTCAGGGGGGTGTCGGTCGGCTCAGGCGTCAAGGTCGTCAGCAACCTTCCGCAGCGCCAAGGCGATCTTCTCCGCCTGGGCGCGCGGCGGGTACTTGCCCTTGCGCAGACCGTTGGAGGCCGAGTCGAGCCACTTGATCAGGTCCTCCATGACCACGGCCATGTCCTCGGGCTTGCGCCGGGTGGCGCGCACCACGGAGGGGCCGGAGTCGATGATCCGCGCGCTCAGCGCCTGCAGCCCTCGGCGCCCTTCAGCCACGCCGAACTCCATGCGCGTCCCGGCGCGCACCTCGGTGACACCGCTGGGCAGTGCGGAGGAGGGCAGGTGCACCTCCTGACCGTCATCGGTGTGCAGGAAACCGAACCCCTTCTTGGAGTCGTAGAACTTCACTTTGCCGGTGGGCATATTCTCTTCAGTCCTTCTGTCTGTCTCTTCGGTGGTCCCTGCCGCGGGGGTCCTGCTCCTGGCATGGCGTCTCGTCATGAGCGCCCATGCGGCGGACCGTCGGGATCTGCGGGGCGGTCCTGGTCCAGGACGGTCCGTCCTGGCCGGTCCTGCCCGCGCGGACGGCAGGGAAAGTCTCAGCCGTCTCAGGATAGCCGTTCGCCTCCGTCACAGTGCTGTTCCCGGCCGGCTTTCGCTACCGGCGCGTAGACTGCTGAGCATGTCCACGAGTCCCACCGTCTCCGCAGCCGACTCGAACGGACCCGGCTCGGCTGCTCTGAGCACGCCCGCATCCGATCGCTCTCCGCTCCAGCAGACGCAGCGTTCCGCCCAGGAGCAGTCGCCCGCCCTGCGCGCTCTGCTGTACTCCGGTGTGGCCATCACAGTGCTGTCCGGGCTGGGCCTGGCCCTGCTGCTGGTCTCCTACTTCATCTCCCTGGAGCCGTGGCCGGTGTTCTACTGGCTGGGCCTCTTCGGCCTGCCCCTGGGCTTCGCCCTGATGCTCGGCTACGTGGTGGCCGCGGCCATCGCCCGACGCCGCTCCTGAGGTCCGGTCCGGACGACCGCCCATGTCCGTCCCCTCACTGACCGGGCTGTTCACCTCCTGGCTGGAGGATGCCAGGCCGGGCCGCCCAGGTCGCCTCGCCGCCCTGCTGCGCAGTCGACCTGACCTGTGCGTTCCTCCCCCATCCGATCTCGGGTCCTTGGCCGCTCGTGCCCTGGCCCGCACCTCCCTGGTGCGAGCACTGGACAGCGTGGACCTGCCCCACCTGCAGGTGCTGGAGTGCCTGGCCGCGGTGGGACCGTCCACCACCGAGGAGATCGCGGCCTTCCTGGGCGTTCCGGACCACCCGGAGATTCCCGACGACGTCCTGCAGCATCTGCAGGATCTCGCCTTGGTCGTTCCATCCGGCCCCCAGGGGGCCTGGAGTGCTCCCGTGCAGGTGACGGCCGCCGTCGGGAATCTGGGCCTGCATCTGGGCCGTCCGGCCGCAGGGCTGGGCGCGGACCCGGCCGGACTGCCCACCGCCCGGGACGAGCTGATCCAGCGGATCCAGGACCACGAGCTCGTCCAGCGGGATCCGGGCCTGCTGGCCGCTGTCCTGGACGCAGTGCAGACCCTCCAGACCCAGCCGGTGGCGCGCGTGTCCGATCCTCCCGGTCCGGTCCTGCAGGTGCTGTTGGACACCGGACTGGTGGTGCGCGCCGGAGCCGCCCCGGACGGCACGGAGCTGGCAGAGCACCCACTGGAGGCGGCTCTGGCCTGGCGCCAGGGCACCGCCGGTGTGACGCTGAGCCTCTCCGCCCCGGATGCTCCCGGGCAGACCGTCCTGGGACCGATCGCCCGCAATGCGGCCCTGGCGGCGGTCACCGACCTGCTGCGGGAGTGCCTCGCCGTCCTCGCCGCGCTCGAGGACGGACTGCCGACCCTCCGGTCCGGCGGGGTGGGGGTGCGTGAGGTGCGCCGGCTGGCGGTGCGCACGGGGACGGAAGCGGTCCATGCCGCCTGGCTCGTGGAGCTGCTGGTGGCGGCCGGACTGGTGGAGCTGGATCCGGACACCTCGGAGTGGCAGCACAGCTCGGCCGTACCCCACTGGCGGCGTGCATCGCGTGCTCGGCAGTGGGAGGTGCTGGCGTCTGGGTGGCTCTCCTGCGCGCGGGCCCCACTGTGGGGTCCACCGGTGAGCACGGCCCCCAGTACGGCTGCCGAGACGGGACGCCTGCTGGCACCGGACCGTACCCGCCCGGACGCGCCCCAGCTGCGGGCCACCGTCCTGGGCACTGCCACACTCGCCTCCGAACAGCAGCCGGGCATCGGGCTGGATGCCGCCGTGCCGCACCGGCTGCGCTGGCAGCACCCCCGTCAGCATCACCGGACAGCCGCCTTGGTCCCGGCCCTGCTGCGTGAGGCGGGGCTGCTGGGCCTGACCGGGGCCGGTGCGCTGACCGAGCTCGGCGCACTGGTGGCTCAGGGAGATCTGCCTGCCGCTCGGGAGCGGGTCGAGGAGCTGCTGCCGGCCCCCGTCGCCCGGTTCCGACTCCAGGGCGATCTCACGGCAGTGGCGCCGGGCTACCTGGATCCCCGACTGGCCGAGCCGCTGACGTTGATGGCCGCGCCGGAAGGGGACGGCCCTGCCGAGCAGTTCCGCTTCTCCGACACGTCGCTGCACCGGGCCCTGGATGCCGGGTGGACCGCCGAGCAGATCCTGCAGTTCCTCACCGAGCACTCCGAGGACCGTGTGCCGCAGTCGGTGGAGTACCTGGTCCGGGACGTCGCCCGTCGGCACGGGGCGCTGGTCACCGGTGCGGCCGCCGCCTGGCTGCGCGCGGAGGATCCGGACCTGCTCGATGCCGTGCTGGCCGATCCCTCCCTCGTCCAGGCACGGCTCGAACGACTCGCCCCCACCGTCCTGGTGGCCGGGGTGGGTCCACGCGAGCTGCAGCGCCTCCTGGCGACTGCTGGCCATCGTGCCGCCCTGGCCGCCGTGCGCCCGGCCGTCCCTGCGGCCTCCGCCGCGTCCCGTCCCGACGACGGCCAGGAGCCTTCCGCAGACCGCTCACCGGAGCGGGAGAGCCTGGCCTCGACCATGGCACACTCGCCCTTTCCGGCACCCCTCGCCTCAACTCGACGCGTGCCGTCTGACCAGGAGATCGACGAGGTGCTCGAACGGCTGCGTCGAGCACCGGTGCCCATGGATGCGGAGACCGGCCCTGAGCAGGCGGTGGCGGTCCTGCGCCAGGCGGCCCGCACCCGGCAGCCGGTGCGTCTGCACCTGGTCACCGCCCAGGGGGAACGCCGCGAACGACTCGTCGTGCCGTTGGCGGTGGCCGGCGGACGGCTGCGGTGTCAGGACCTGCCGGACGGCAGCTCGGCTCCGGTCGGCAGGGAGAGCGTGCTGCCGCTGCACCGCGTGGTCGGGGCGGAGCCGGTGACGAGCACCATCCCCACCGGGCTCGCTGACTAGACTCCAGCAGGTCCCCGCCCACCACCTGAAGGAGCAGCCAACCATGTCTGACGGGCCGCTGATCGTGCAGTCCGACCGCACCGTGCTGCTGGAGGTGGACCACCCGCAGTCCTCCGAGGCACGTCATGCCCTGGCCTCCTTCGCCGAGCTCGAGAGGGCTCCCGAGCACATCCACACCTATCGGATCACCGACCTGGGCCTCTGGAACGCCCGGGCCGCCGGGGTGGACGCCGAGCGGGTCCTGGATGTGCTGCTGACCCACTCGCGCTACCCGGTGCCGCACACCCTGCTGGTGGACATCGCCGACATCATGAGCCGGTACGGGCGCCTGCGCCTGGAGAACGACCCGGTGCACGGCCTGGTCATGCGCACCGACGACCACCCGGTGATGGAGGAGGTCCTGCATGCCCAGACGATCCGCGAGATCTTCGGTCCTCGTCTGGACGGAGAGACCGTGGTGGTCCCCGGTTCGGAGCGGGGCCGGCTCAAGCAGGCGCTGCTGAAGCTGGGCTGGCCCGCCGAGGACCTGGCCGGCTATGTGGACGGCACCCCGCATCCGATCGCGCTCACCGAGGACGACTGGCAGCTGCGCCCCTATCAGCAGATGGCGGTGGAGAACTTCTGGGCCGGCGGCTCCGGCGTCGTCGTGCTGCCCTGTGGTGCCGGCAAGACCCTGGTGGGCGCCGCCGCCATGGCCACCTCCAGCACCACCACACTGATCCTGGTGACCAACACCGTCTCGGCGCGGCAGTGGAAGGACGAGCTGCTGCGCCGCACCTCACTGACAGAGGCCGAGATCGGTGAGTACTCCGGCACGGTGAAGGAGGTCCGCCCCGTCACCATCGCCACCTACCAGGTCCTCACCTCGCGGCGGGGCGGCATCTACCCGCACCTGGAGCTGGTCAACGAGCATGACTGGGGCCTGATCGTCTATGACGAGGTGCATCTGCTGCCGGCCCCGATCTTCCGAATGACCGCTGATCTGCAGGCCCGGAGGAGGCTGGGCTTGACCGCGACCCTGGTCCGGGAGGATGGCCGGGAGTCCGAGGTGTTCTCCCTGATCGGACCCAAACGCTATGACGCCCCGTGGCGGGAGATCGAGGCCCAGGGGTACATCGCTCCGGCGGAGTGCGTGGAGGTCCGCGTGGAGCTGCCGCGCGACGACCGGGTCGCCTATGCCATGGCCGAGGACTCGGACCGCTACCGGTACAGCGCCGGCTCGGATGTGAAGCTTCCGGTGATCCGGCGGATCGTGGACCGCCACCCGGGTGAACAGGTCCTGGTGATCGGTCAGTACCTGGACCAGCTCGAGGAGATCGGCGAGCTGCTGGGGGCGCCGGTCCTGACCGGGAAGACCCCCGTGCGCCAGCGGCAGCGGCTGTTCGACGAGTTCCGCGCCGGGGACCTGCCGGTGCTGGTGGTGTCCAAGGTGGCCAACTTCTCCATCGACCTGCCCGAGGCCTCGGTGGCCATCCAGGTCTCCGGGTCCTTCGGCTCCCGCCAGGAGGAGGCCCAGCGGCTGGGCCGGCTGCTGCGGCCCAAGCAGGACGGTCGGACCGCGCACTTCTACACGGTGGTGGCTCGGGAGACGGTGGATCAGGAGTACGCGCAGAAGCGGCAGCGGTTCCTGGCCGAGCAGGGCTACGCCTACTCCATCCTGGACGCCGAGGACCTCTGATCCTCCTCTTCTCATACAGCGGACGTTCAGCAAACATCCAGTGATCTGCGGGATGATGGCGCCATGAAGTCCAACAACCCTGAAGCCAAGCTGCTGGTGGTGGACGACGAGCCGAACATCCGCGAGCTGCTCTCGACCTCGCTGAGGTTCGCCGGATTCGACGTGGTCGCCGCCGCCAACGGCAGAGATGCCCTGGCCGCCGTGGAGGCAGACCAGCCCGACCTCGCCGTGATGGACGTGATGCTGCCGGACATGGACGGCTTCACCGTCACTCGGCGCCTGCGTGCCGCCGGACGGCACTTCCCGGTGCTGTTCCTCACCGCCCGTGATGACACCGAGGACAAGGTCACCGGACTGACCGTGGGCGGGGACGACTACGTGACCAAGCCCTTCTCGCTGGACGAGGTGGTCGCCCGCATCCGTGCGGTGCTGCGCCGGACCGCCCCCGCCGAGGACGACGGCGCCGTGCTGCGCGTGGACGATCTGGAGCTGGACGACGACGCCCATGAGGTGCGCCGCGCCGGCGAAGTGATCGACCTCTCCCCCACCGAGTTCAAGCTGTTGCGCTACCTGATGATGAATCCCAACCGGGTGCTCTCCAAGTCCCAGATCCTGGACCACGTATGGGAGTACGACTTCAACGGCGACGCCTCGATCGTGGAGTCCTACATCTCCTATCTGCGCCGGAAGATCGACAAGCCTGAGCTGCCCAACATGATCCAGACCAAGCGCGGCGTGGGCTATCTGCTGCGGTCGGCCGACAAGCGCTGAGGGTGCCGCCTGGCTCGACCCGCCGACCGGGTGCGGTGGCACGGCATACTGGACGGGTGAGACAGGGTCGCGGCTTCCATCCCTTCGCCGAATTGGCGCGCCTGTGGAAGACCTCCTCCCTGCGGACCCAGCTCGTGGTGATGACCTCCGGGCTGATGCTGCTCACCGTCATCGTCACGGCCGCCCTGACGGCCTCCCTGTTCCGTCAGGAGCTGGTCCGGCAGATCGACGAGGACCTCTTCGCCAACCGCAACGACGTCTCGTACTACCTGCTGGACTCTCTGGACAACAGCACGCCCTACTTCTCCCCTCCCTCCATCCTGCGCTTCTACGGTGAGCTGCAGGACAACGAGGGCCAGACCGTGGCCAACACCTCCGGACCCAGCGGCGACGCCCCTGACCTGCCTGGCCTGGCCGCCGATCAGGTGGCCGCGCGCGGCAACGTGGCGTTCGAGGTGCCCGGCACGGCGGAGGACTCCCGCGGGTGGCGCGTGCAGATGTACCGGCTCGAGTCCGGGGACGGTTCCCTGGCCATCGCCCTGCCTCTGGAACCGGTCCATTCCTCCGTCGATCGGGTGACATCGCTGGTGGCCACCATCGGCCTGCTGGCCACACTGGGCGCCTCGGTGATCTCCTACGCGGTGGCCACACGCGCCTTCCGCCCACTGCTGCGGGTGGAGCGAACGGCCGCGCAGATCGCCGCCGGAGACCTCTCCCGGCGCGTGGAGAACGGACCGCCGGACACGGAGGTCGGCCGGCTCTCTCGGTCCCTGAACGCCATGCTGGCCCACATCGAGTCCGCGTTCAGGTCCAAGGAGCAGTCCGAGGAGCGGATGCGTCGGTTCATCCAGGATGCCTCCCACGAGCTGCGCACGCCCCTGGTGACCATTCGCGGGTTCTCTGAGCTCTACCGCCACGGCGGCATCACCGAGCCCGAGGACGTCGGCACCGCCATGGGGCGGATCGAGTCCGAGGCCAAGCGCATGGGCCAGCTGGTGGAGGACCTGCTGACTCTGGCCCGGCTGGACGAGCAGCGGCCGCTGGAGCATGAGCGTGTGGACCTGCTCATGCTGGCCCATGACACGGTGATGGACGCCCGGGTCAACGCCCAGGACCGCGTCGTCACCCTGGTGGGCCTCGACGACGGCAAGCCCACCTCGGCGCCCACACTGGGCGATGAGGGACGGCTGCGTCAGGTCCTGGCCAATCTGGTCACCAATGCTCTGCGGTACACCCCGGACGGCACCCCGCTGGAGATCGCGGTCGGCACGGTGGATGTGCTGGAGGGATCCGTGGACCACAGCGGTGAGCATCGAGGCCGGGCCCGCGACTCGGTGATCGAGGTGCGCGACCACGGTCCGGGCATCTCCGAGGAGGACGCGGTCCGGGTCTTCGAACGGTTCTACCGCGCGGACTCCTCCCGGCAGCGTGAGACCGGTGGCACCGGTCTGGGGCTGGCGATCGTGGCGGCCATCGTGGCCCAGCATGACGGCACAGTCCGGCTCCGGGAGACACCCGGCGGCGGTGCCACCCTCTCCGTCCGACTCCCCTGGGACGCCACAGCGGTCTCCCCGTCCGACGAGGACGCAGACGACGATGCTCCCGAGCAGTCCAGCGCCACGGACGTGGCCGAGTCCTCCCCGGTCCAGGCTTCGGAACCAGGGGGATCCACACGATCGGACAGCGTGAGCGGCGCCGCCTCCACGGCCTCTGCCCCGCGCCGGCGGAAGACTCCGCCCCGTCCTGCACAGGCACCCCGAGTCCGCTCTGCATCCACACTGAGGCGGTTCCGCGGACCCCAGCGCCGTCCACGCTCCTAGCGTCAGGGGTGCCGGATCCACCGGCGGCAGCGGACATCAGACATCGTCTCGCTGGTCTCACCCACAGCACAGGAGCATCGGATGGCACTCGTCCAGATCGACACCGAAGACCTGATGGTCAAGAGCCAGGCCGTGGAGGCCTCCATCGGCCGCCTGCAGTCCGAGGTCAACGCCATGGAGGGCAACCTTCGCCAGCTGCAGGACACCTGGCGCGGCCAGGCCGCATCCAACTTCCAGGCCGTGCTGACCGAGTGGCGAGGAACTCAGGCCCGAGTGGAGGAGTCCCTGGTGTCCATCCGCGGCGCCATGACCCACGCCGCCCAGCAGTACCTGGACGCGGAGACCGCCAACGCCGCCATGTTCCGCGGCTGAACTCTCTCCGCAGGGGTGTGCGGCCCCGGCTCCAGGACGGCCTGGGCCGGGCCGCGCACCCTGCACCGTGACGGTCGCGGGCTCGCCCTAGGCTGAGTCCATGACCATCCTGATCGACCCCGCCCGGTGGCCGGCCCATGGGACGGTGTTCTCCCACCTCGTCTCGGATGCCTCCCTGGAGGAGCTGCATGTCTTCGCCCAGGAGGCCGGGATCTCACCGCGGGCGTTCGACCGGGATCACTACGACGTGCCGCTGCATCGCTACGCGGACCTGGTGGCCCGGGGCGCCGTGGCGGTGTCCGGCGCTGAACTGGTGCGTCGGTTGGTCGCCTCCGGACTGCGCATCCCGGCCGCTCGACGCCCGGGCAAGCTCGACAAGGTGCTCAGGCGGCGCTTCGACCGCCTGCTGCCCGGGCACCATGACCTGAACCGTGGCCCGGTGTTCCAGGACCTGATGGACCGCTGGTCCGAACCGCACCGTCACTACCATGATCCCCACCACCTGTTGGCCGTGCTGAACGCGATCGACCTGCTCGAGCGTCAGGGGGAGGACGCCGGCCGCTGGCCACGGGCCCAGCGTCTGGCGGCCTGGTTCCATGACGCCGTGTACCTCGGCGACCCAGACCGCCCGGCGGGTCAGGACGAGGAGGACTCGGCCGTGCTGGCCGAGACCGTGCTGGACCGGATGGGTCTGCCCACGGCAGAGATCGAGGAGACCGCACGCCTGGTCCGGCTCACCGTCTCCCATGATCCCGAGGACGGTGACACTGCCGGTCGGCTCTTCAGCGACGCCGATCTGGAGGTGCTCGGCCGCGCCCCCGCCGAGTACGAGCGGTACCTGACCGCGGTCCGGCAGGACTACGCCCACGTCCCGGATGAGCGGTTCGCCACGGGACGCCGAGCGGTGGTGGAGCAGCTGCTGGCCCTGGACCCCATCTACCGCACGGGCACCGCACGGGCACGCTGGGAGGACCAGGCCCGGGCGAACCTGACGGCCGAACTGGCCTGAACCTGACTCACCCTGGCATCCGGTGCCGCAGACGCCGGAAGGCCCGGCCTGTCCGTCTCGAGACGGACAGGCCGGGCCTTCCTGGTGATGGTGAGGGGCCGTCGTCGGGGATCTCTCTCCCTGAGGCGACCCGAGCGGATCAGAAGCCGCCCATGCCTCCCATGCCACCCATGTCATCGCCACCGGGCATCGGGGCGGCCTTCTCCGGCTTGTCCGCCACCACAGCCTCGGTGGTCAGGAACAGGCCGGCGATCGAGGCGGCGTTCTGCAGAGCAGAGCGGGTCACCTTGACCGGGTCGTTGACGCCCGCGGCCAGCAGGTCCTCGTACTCGCCGGTGGCGGCGTTCAGGCCGTGGCCCTCCGGCAGGCCCTTGACCTTGTCCGCCACGACGCCGGCCTCCAGGCCTGCGTTGATCGCGATCTGCTTCAGCGGAGCCTCGATGGCGACCTTGACGATGTTGGCGCCGGTGGCCTCGTCGCCCTCCAGGGAGAGCTTGTCGAAGGCCTTGGCACCGGCCTGGATCAGGGCCACGCCGCCGCCGGCGACGATGCCCTCCTCCACGGCTGCCTTGGCGTTGCGCACGGCGTCCTCGATGCGGTGCTTGCGCTCCTTGAGCTCCACTTCGGTGGCGGCACCGGCCTTGATGACGGCCACACCGCCGGCCAGCTTGGCCAGGCGCTCTTGCAGCTTCTCGCGGTCGTAGTCGGAGTCGGTGTTCTCCATCTCGGCGCGGATCTGGGAGACACGGCCGGCGATCTCCTCGGCGTCTCCGGCACCCTCGACGATGGTGGTCTCATCCTTGGTCACCACGACCTTGCGGGCGGTGCCCAGCAGGTCGACGGTGGCGTTCTCCAGCTTCAGGCCGACCTCCTCGGAGATGACCTGGCCACCGGTGAGGATGGCGATGTCGGCCAGCATGGCCTTGCGGCGGTCGCCGAAGCCCGGTGCCTTCACGGCCACGGACTTGAAGGTGCCACGGATCTTGTTCACCACGAGGGTGGCCAGGGCCTCGCCCTCGACGTCCTCGGCGATGATCAGCAGCGGCTTGCCGGACTGCATGACCTTCTCCAGCAGGGAGACCATGTCCTTGACGTTGGAGATCTTGGAGTTGGCGATCAGGATGTACGGATCCTCCAGGACGGTCTCCTGGCGATCGGCGTCGGTGACGAAGTAGCCCGAGATGTAGCCTTTGTCGAAGCGCATGCCCTCGGTGAGCTCCAGCTCCAGGCCGAAGGTGTTGGACTCCTCGACCGTGATCACGCCCTCCTTGCCGACCTTGTCCAGGGCCTCGGCGATGAGCGAGCCGATCTGGGTGTCAGCGGCGGAGATCGATGCGGTGGCGGCGATCTGCTCCTTGGTCTCGATCTCCTTGGCCGAGGCCAGCAGCTCGACGGTGACAGCCTCGACGGCCTTCTCGATGCCGCGCTTCAGCGAGAGCGGATCGGCACCGGCGGCCACGTTGCGCAGGCCCTCCTTGACCAGGGCCTGGGCCAGCACGGTGGCGGTGGTGGTGCCGTCGCCGGCGACGTCGTCGGTCTTCTTGGCGACCTCCTTGACGAGCTCAGCGCCGATCTTCTCGTAGGGATCCTCGAGCTCGATCTCCTTGGCGATGGAGACGCCGTCGTTGGTGATGGTGGGGGCGCCCCACTTCTTCTCCAGCACGACGTTGCGGCCGCGCGGGCCCAGGGTCACCTTGACAGCGTCGGCCAGGGTGTTCAGACCCTTCTCCAGGCCGCGGCGTGCCTCTTCGTCGAATGCAATGGTCTTTGCCATCGGTGCACGGTCCTTTCGTGGACGTGAGCAGTGTTCAGTCGGTTCTGACCCGCGCAGTGCCCGCGACGGACGGCCCGGATGGGGGCCTCACCGCAGTCAGGTCCCTCCTCCGCCCGTCCAGCCGTGCACGCGAGGGCATGCCTGGCAGTCAGGGCGGTGGAGTGCTAACCCCAGTTTTAGCACTCGCCCCCACTGAGTGCAAACACTTCGTGCGAGTTCCCCGCTTCTCCTGCGGCAGGTTCAGCGCTGGGTGGAATCAGGGTCCCGGCCGGTCCGCCCGGTGAAGTCCTGCATGGACCGGTAGACGCCCATCCCCCGGCCCACCACGGAGTCGAACACCCGCTGGGGCAGCACGCCCTTGAGCAGGGCCGAGGAGCGGACGCTCGAGGGCAGCATCAGGATCGGCCGAGGGTCGGCCAGCTCGTCCCAGATCCGCTCCACCACGTAGTCCGGCTCCATGATCGGGGTCAGCATCGGCCCACGCGCGCCCTCGAACATCCCGGTGCTGATGTAGGACGGGCAGACAGTCAGGACCCGCACCTGGTGGTGCCCGGCCTGCTCCAGTTCCAGCCGCAGCGAGTCCGACCACCCCACGGCAGCCCATTTGGACGCCGCATACACGCTCATCCGCGGCACCGGCAGCAGTCCGGACGCTGAGGCGACGTTCACGATCCGCGCCGGGGTCCGGCGCTTGATCATCGACGGCAGGAACGCCAGGGTCAGCAGCATCGGCGCCTGCGTGTTCACCGCCAGTGTGGACGTGACCGCCGCCTCGGTGTGGTCCCAGAAGTACTCACCGGTCACGATCCCGGCGTTGTTGATCAGCAGATCCGGCACCCCGGTCTGAGCACTGACCTCACCGGCGGCCGCGGCCAGGGCGCGCGCGTCGGACAGATCCACGACGTCGGCCCGGAAAGCCACGGAGGGGTGGGCGGCCTCCAGCTCGGCTCGGACCCGACCCAGCCTGTCTTCGGAACGATCCCAGAGGATGACCGTCCCGGCCCCGTCCTGGGCTGCGCGGCGAGCGTGGAGCAGACCCATGCCGGAGGCGGCGCCGGTGACCAGGACCGTGGTCCCCTGCACCTGGAAGTCCGGCCACGGGGACCGGTCCCGCGAGAACTGGGCTCTGGTCCGCGCGGCCAGATCGCGGAGGGGGCGGCGTGAGCTCATCGGATCAGGGGGTCCCGGTCAGGACGACCACGACACCGGGGACTCGGCCGTCATAGACGGTGGGCAGCTCCAGCTGGGCGGCCACCGCTTCGGCGGTGTCCTCACCGGCCGAGTAGTACACAGCGGACTGGGGCACCGCGAAGCCCTGCCAGGCGCCGACTCCACCCACGGTGAACCCGGCCGAGCGCAGCTGCCCGCCCGTGGCCTCGGCGGTCCCGCCGGTGTCCGCCACGGCATAGACCTCCACGGTCGAGGCACCGGCCGGAGCGGTGGGCGTGGCCGACGTCGAAGCGGTGGAGCTCGCCTCGGCGGGGGGCGTGGCGGACTGCTGCGAGGCGGACGAAGCGCTCTCCGCGGTGGCGCCGGAGGTGGCCGGTGCGGAACTGAGCAGCCCGGGGAGGATGAAGAAGCAGAACGCGCCCACGGCCAGGGCGAAGGCCGCAGTCACCGCGATCCATCGCAGACCGGTGGTCTCCACGGGCGGATCGAAATGCGCCCGGTGCCCGCCCTTGCGGTCGGTGTACTCCGGGACGTCGTCGAACCGGTCGCGGGGATACTCAGTCATGGACAGCCCTCACCACATCACGAGGCGGCACCCTCCCAGGGTGGCCGCCGGTCACTGTGCGCCTGAGAGCGGGATCGGCCTCAGGCCTGCTGCCGACGCGCGCTGCGTGCGCGGTGGCGTGTGGTCCGTAGTCTACGCAACCGCTTGACCAGCATGGGCCGGTAGGCCAGCGCCTCCTGGCGGTCCAGCAGTCCACTGAGCACCTGGTAGTACGTGGTGGCCGAGAGCGAGAACTGATCGCGGATGGCCTGGTCCTTGGCCCCGCCGTACTTCCACCACTGATCCTCGAAGTCCAGGATCTTCCGCTCGCGCTCGGTCAGCTCGGGCAGGATGTGCTCCACCGAGACAGCGGCCTGCTCGTCGGCTGAGGATGCAGCGGACATCGGGACTCCTTCGGCGGGGCGGGGTGAACGGACACGGTGCGGACTGCGCTCCAGCCTGCAGTCTACCGACCGAATGACAACCGTGTCATTCGTCGCTCGCCCCTCCAGGGCAGGGAGTGACGGCACTGCCCCTAGGATCGAGCCCATGGCAGTCAACGAGTTCGATCACCCGTTCATCGCCGCGACCTATGACCAGGTGGAGGGGTCCCGGGAGGACCTGGACCAGTACGTCGGGATCGCCCGGGCGCTCGGCGCCCGCTCGGTCCTGGACATCGGGGCCGGCACCGGGACGTTCGCGGTGCGGATGGCCGCTCAGGGCCTGTCCGTGACGGCCGTGGAACCGGCAGGAGAGATGCTCGAGGTCGCTCAGGACAAGCCCCACGCCGAGAAGGTCCACTGGGTGCACGGCACGGCAGCGGATCTGTCAGAGCACGCCGCCCAGACTCATCTGCCCGCCGACCTGGCCGTGATGACCGCCAACGTGGCCCAGGTGTTCCTGACCGACGAGGACTGGCTGGGCACCCTGCGCGCTGTCCACGAGAACCTGACCCCGGGTGGGCACCTGGTGTTCGAGACCCGCATCCCGGAGCGCCGCGCATGGGAGGACTGGGCCCGCCAGGCCGAGTCCACGTGGGAGGCGCCCGGGGTGGGCACCGTGCGGGAGGTATTCGAGGTCACCGAGGTGGACCTGCCGCGGGTCACCTTCAGATCGGACAGCCACCTGCCGGACGGCACCGTGGTCCCCTCCACCTCCACCCTGATCTTCCGTCCGTTGGAGCAGATCCAGCAGACCCTGGCTGAGGCCGGGTTCGAGTTCCTCGAGGCGCGGGACGCCCCAGACCGTCCGGGGCGGGAATGGGTCGTGATCGCCCGGCGCCTGGCCTCCCCCGGAACGGAGGGCTGAGCCATGGAGCTGATCAGCCCGCTGGATCCCGGATGGGACGCGGCCCTGGCCGCGCAGACCGAGGCCCTGGACGTCGTCGGGAAGGACCTGGTGCGCCGCCGCGCGGCCGGGGAGCACATCCTGCCGGCTCCCGAGCATGTCCTGCGCTCCTTCCGCCAGCCCTTCGACCAGGTCAAGGTCCTGGTGCTGGGACAGGACCCTTACCCCACCCCGGGGCATCCGATCGGCCTGAGCTTCGCCGTGGACCGTGATGTGCGGCCGCTGCCGCGGTCGTTGGTGAACATCTACCAGGAGCTCTCCACTGACCTGGGCATCCCGCCGGCCTCGCACGGAGACCTCACCGCGTGGACGGAACAGGGCGTGCTGATGCTGAACCGCGTGCTCACCGTGCGGGCGGGGGCCGCAGCCAGCCACCGCGGGATCGGGTGGGAGCAGATCACCCAGACGGCGGTGGAGGCGTTGGCCGCGCGGGGCACCCCGCTGGTGGCGATCCTGTGGGGCAACGACGCCCGGAAGATGGCTCCGGTGCTGCGGCAGGGCGGTGCCACCGCGATCATCGAGTCGCCCCACCCCTCCCCGCTCTCGGCGCATCGGGGGTTCTTCGGGTCCCGTCCGTTCAGCCGCACCAATGAGCTGCTGGAGCAGCTGGGCGCCGACCCCGTGGACTGGCGGGTGGAACGGGACTGAAGTCCGGTTCGGCCCCCACCGGAGGGACCGGTCAGCGCCGGCCGATCTGCCGACGTTCGTTGGCCCGGTAGGAGCGGGTGAAGGGCCGAGCCAGGGTGTCTCCCAGGACCACGCCCGCGGCGATCGCCATGATCACCATGGAGGCGTTGAACATGCCGACCGCACCCTCCACCACAGCCCCGGAGTCCATGGCGATCTCGTACATGGAGCGGAAGATCATCAGTCCCGGCAGCAGGAACAGGATGCCCGGCACGGCCAGCACCAGCTGGGGTGCGCCCATGCGCAGCGCCACGTACCGCCCCAGGGCGCCGATCACCACGGCGGCGATCGCCGGGGTCACCCGCGGGCTGACACCCAGTGCGCCCACACCCACGTAGACCATGTACCCGCACACGGACACCAGCGCCGTGGGCAGCAGCAGGCGCCATTCGGACTGCTCCACCACGGCGTCGAACAGAGCGGCCAGGAAGACCAGGATCGCCATCATCAGCAGCGGGTAGTTGGCGCTGGACTCCTCGGCCAGGTCGATGCTGCGCACACCGAGCAGTTCGGCCACCGCCACGGCCGCCACGATCCCGGAGATGATCGCCACATAGCTCAGGAACGCCGAGACGAAGCGGCCGGCCGCCGTGACCGGGAAGCCGTTGATGGCGTCCTGCACCGCGGAGACGAACCGGGCGGAGGGCAGCAGCATCATCAGGCCACCGGCCACCACCATGGAGGGGGCCAGCGGCACGTGCAGGGCGTACAGGACGAGGGCCACCACGGTGGCCATGAACCCACCGGCCATGGTGGAGAAGAACTCCGGCACGCGGGCTCGGCCCATCAGATCCACCACGGCCATCACCAGCAGGGTGGACAGCAGCGCGACGCTGGCTCCCACGGGTCCGCCGCCGATGTACAGCACGAAGGTGCCGGCGAACAGGCCGGCGGCCAAGGTGGCCATCCAGCGTGGGAAGGGCTTGGGCCGGTGGCGGATCTCGGCCAGGCGGTCCATCGCCTCGCCCCGGCCCACCTTGCCGGTGGCGATGTCCGAGACCAGACGGTGCAGCAGAGCCAGCCCGGCATAGTTCTGGGTCCAGGAGCGCACCACGCGCTGGACCGAGTAGGGCACCTGCCCCTCGGGCGCATAGTTCAGGTTCATCGACTGGTTGGTGATGTCGATCTCGGTCTCGCGGATGCCGAAGGCCTGGGCCACCACGATGATCGAGGTCTCCACCTCCAAGGCACCGGCCCCGAACCGAAACATGGTCTCCCCCAGCCGCAGCGCGAAGTCCAGGGTGCGGCGGGCGTCCTCATCGGCCTCGCGGTGGGCCTGCAGGTACGGGTTGTTGTACGGGCTGCCGGCGATCCGGTTCACCCAGGGCATCGACTGCGTGGGCAGCGGCTCGGAGTGCATGATCTTCCGGATCGCGGTGCGGCCCGGGAAGCGCATCCGATCCCGGCGTCGAGCCGCCGGCACTGCAGGCTGGGTCTGGGTGTCCGTCTCCGAGGGCGCCAGCACGGACAGCGGCACCGGCTCGGAGGCCGGAGGCTCGGTCAGCGGGGTGTCCTGCATGGGCTCAGGGGCGTCGAGATCGGCGGCAGAGCGGATGACGGCGCTCTCCTCGGAGGTCCCGACGACGGCGGGAGACGGATGCTCCTCGCTCACCGGGCCGGTGGCCGGGGCGGATTCACCGGCCTCCTCGGCCTCCACTTGGGCAGCGGGCCGGATGATCGGGATCATCGACAGGTCTGTGGAGGGCTCAGTGGGGTGCCGCATCCCGGGGACCTCGCCGAACTCCTCGTCCGCCATGCCCGCCTCCCGAATCGAACCGCACCAGGGGCGGTGCCGTGGTGATGTGTGCCGCTGGTGAATGTCCCGTAGACGACTGAAGGACCCCGGTGGGGGCCCTTCAGGATGGTGGATCTTACTGGACTCGAACCAGCGACCTCTCGCGTGTGAAGCGAACGCTCTAACCAACTGAGCTAAAGATCCGTGACGGTCAACGGCGGCGCACACCAGGTGCGTCTCGACCCTGACGACTAGAAGAGCGTAGCAGATCAGCGGCGCTTCCGAGAAACCCTAGGATGACCGCCATGACCACCCCTGCCTCCCGCCACCCGGCCGTCCGGATGGGACTGTCCGTGGCGGTCGCCACCGGCCTCTACGGGATCTCCTTCGGTGCCCTGTCCGTGGCGGCAGGCTTCGACGTGCTCCAGACCATGGCTTTGAGCGTGCTGATGTTCACGGGCGGCTCACAGTTCGCCTTCATCGGAGTCGTCGCCGGAGGCGGTGGCGGCGGGGCGGCCACCGGGGCGGCCTCGCTGCTGGGGGTGCGCAACGCGGTGTACGGCATGCAGATGAACGCCATGCTCCGCCCCGGACCGCTGCTCAGGCCCTGGGCCGCGCAGGTGACGATCGATGAGTCTGCGGCCACCGCCGCCAGCCAGGCTGAGCCGTACGGGCGTCGCCTGGGGTTCTGGACCGCCGGGCTGGGTGTCTGGGTGCTGTGGTCGGCCTTGACGCTGGTGGGCGCACTGGCCGGCAATGCCTTGGGCGATCCGACCGCGTGGGGCCTGGACGGCGCTGCCACCGCCGCCATGCTCGGGCTGCTGTGGCCACGCCTGCGCAGCGGGGACGCCTGGGCGCTGGCGGTGACGGCCGCCCTGGTCACGCTGGTGGCCCTGCCGCTGCTGCCCTCGGGCATCCCGATCCTGGTGGCCGCCCTGGTGGCCGGGCTCTGGGGCTGGTTCCGTCCGGCGGCGGCCACCGATGCTGAGGCAGGCGCCGCATGAGCTGGTGGTCCTGGATCCTGCTGGCCAGCGCCATCGCCTTCATGACCAAGCTGGTGGGCTATCTGCTGCCGATCCGGTGGCTCGAGGACGAGCGGCTGCTTCGCACGGCCAATGCCGTCACCATCGGACTGCTGGCCGCCCTGGTGGTGATGAATGCGGCAGGATCCGGAGCAGGGTTGGCCCTGGACTCCCGCCTGGGTGCACTGGTGGCTGCCGCTGTCGCCCTGCTGCTGCGGGCACCGTTCCTGGTGGTGGTGCTTGTGGGGGCCGCTGCCGCGGCAGGCCTGCGGCTGCTGGGGTTCCCCTGACCTGCGGCCTGTCCGGGTCCGGGCACGCCACGGGCGGGCACCCTGGAAGGTGCCCGCCCGTGGTGACGACTCAGCAGGGAGTCGCCGTCAGGTCAGCAGACGCTCACTCGTAGGAGGCGACCAGTCGGCCGACGACTTCACCGTTCTTGAGCTTCTCGATCCCGTCGGCGATCTCGTCGAAGCCGATCGTGGTGATGGTCGGGTTCAGCTTGCCCGTGGCCATGTACTCGTAGATCCCGGCCACATCCTCCTTGGACCCGCCGTTGGAGCCCTTGAGGTTGCACTGGTTCAGGATCAGCGACTTGGTGTTGATGGTGGACTCGAGCTTGCCCATGCCCACCAGCACCACGGTGCCGTCGCGGCGGATGACGTCCACGGCCTGCGCCGTGGTGGTGCCGAAGCCGGCGAAGTCCACGATCACGTCGAAGGTGACGTCCTCGAACTCGGCGATGGAGGCCTTGACGCCCTGGGCACCGATCTCCTCAGCCAGCGGCCAGACCTTCTCGTTCACCTCGGCAACGTAGACGTCGGCACCGGCGAGCACGGCCACCCGGGCACCGATCTGGCCCAGTCCGCCCAGGCCGATGATGCCCACGGTGTCTCCGGCCTTCACACCGCCCTGGGTAATGACAGCGGCGTGGGAGGTCATGCCGGCGTCCGTGGCGGCCGCGCCCTGGACGAAGTCGACGTTCTCCGGCAGCGGGACCAGTGCCTGGGCGTCGACCACCATCTTCGGGGCGAACCCGCCATCGAAGGAGTAGCCGGGAGCGCCAGCCGGCGTGGTGGGGCACACGCCCACACGGTCGCCGACCGAGAACTCGGTCACGCCCTCGCCGAGCTCGGCGACGACGCCGGCGTTCTCATGGCCGATGGTGATGGGGGTCTTGGCCAGCATGGAGAGCCAGCCCTCGTCCTCCAGCAGGCCCACATCCGAGTGGCACAGGCCTGCGGCCTTCATCTCCAGCAGGACCTGTCCCGGCCCGGGGGTGGGCTCCTCGACCTCGGTCAGGACGAGGGGCTCGTGGGTGTTCGTGAACTGCCATGCCTTCATGGGGATGATTCGCCTCTCCTCAGGTGAGGGCGGGTCTCTCCCACCCTCAGGTGGTTCTCCAGGTGGCCCTGGGGGCCACTGTCCAGCCTAGTCATGGTCAGCGCATCGGTGCACGGGGCGCCCAGCAGTGAGACGTCTCACGGCGACGGACCGCCCTGCCTGCGCGTGGGGCACAGACGGGACGGTCCGTCGTCGGGAACCTGAGGTGAGCTCAGTCCCGGGGACACGGTGCGGGTCAGCGCACGGTGAGGGAGGTGTCGTCGATCCGGAAGATGGTGGGCAGCGAGCTGTCCTCCACACCACGGAACCGCACGGTGACGGTCTTCCCGGCGAACCGGGAGACATCGACGCTGTGGGCGGAGTAGCTGGTGGACTTTTCGCGGTTCGAGTGGGTCTTCACCGTGTAGGCGTAGGACCCGTCGACCACCTGGACGGAGAGCTTGTCATAGGCGTAGCTGGTGCCCTCATCGGTGCCCACGTGCAGGTGATAGCCGAGGGTGACGGTGCTGTCGGCCGGGATGGTGACGCGCTGGTCCACGGTGTAGGTGTTGGAACGGCCCAGACCGTTCAGGGTGGCGTGCCAGGAGCCGGAACGGGCATTGGTGGTGCTCTCGATGGCGTCCGCGTGGCTGGTGGTCCACCCGGTGGCGCCGGACTCGAAGCCGTTGTTCTTCAGCAGCTGCCCGGTGGGAGCCGGCTCCGTGGGATCCTCGGGGTCCGGGGTGGGGGTGGTGCCCCCGCCCAGGGCGTTCATCACCTTGGTGGCGTCCACCAGACCGGTGCCGCAGCCCGCGGTGCAGCCGCCCGGCATGGCACGGGTGCCGGCCTTCAGGGCGGACTCCACCTGGGCCGGGGTGAGCGAGCTCTTGGCCGAGGTCATCAGGGCTGCCAGACCGGCCACATGCGGCGTGGCCATGGAGGTGCCCTGGTACTCGGCGTATCCGCCACCGCGCGGGGTGGTGGTGCCGGTGTCGATGGTGGACAGGATGCCGCCGCCTGCGGTGCGGGTGTCACCGCCGGGGGCGGTCACGTCGATCTTGGTGCCGTAGTTGGAGTAGTAGGACAGTCCGCCGCTCTTGTTGGAGGCGGCCACGGTCACCACGTTGTTGCAGCTGGCCGGGGAGACGCGAGAGGCGTCCTGCCCCTCGTTGCCTGCGGCCACGACCACGGTGGTGCCACGGTTCACGGCGGTGTTGATGGCGTTCTGGTACGTGGAGCTGCAGGTGCCGCCTCCGCCCAGGGACATGTTGATCACGTCGGCCGGTGTGGAGTTGACCGGAGTGCCGGGGACGGAGCCGCCGGAGGCCCAGACGATGGCGTCGGCGATGTCCGAGAGGCGGCCACCGCACTTGGCCAGCACCCGGACGGGCTGGATCTTGGTGTTCGGGGCCACGCCGACCACGCCGGTGGTGTTGGCCACGGCGCCGATGGTGCCGGCCACGTGGGTGCCGTGCCAGGAGGAGTTGGAGCCGCGGGACTGACCGCACTCTCCGGCGACGAACCAGTCACCCTCATCCTGAGGATTGGAGTCGCGACCGTTGCCGTCACGTGCGGCCGCGGCATCGGAGACGAAGTCATAGCCGGCCACGACATTGCTGTTCAGGTCAGGGTGGGAGACGATGCCGGTGTCCAGGACAGCCACCACGGAGCCGGAGCCCGTGCTGATGTTCCAGGCACCGGGAACGCGCATGCCGTTCGTCCCGTGCATGCCCCAGAGCTCGGAGTAGCGGGCATCGTTCGGCGTCAGGGCGATGGTCTGCAGGGTGTCCGGCTCTACAGTGTCCACAGTGCCGGAGGCCCGCAGATCGGCCATGAAGGCCTCAGACTCGGCCGCGGAGAGCTTCTTGTTCGCCTTCACCACGTAGGAGCCGGTGGCGGTGGCACGCAGCTCCTGGACGGAGACACCGGCCTCCTTCGCCGCCTTGCCCCAGGCTTTGGCACGATCGCTCTTGCCAGCACTGGCGGCGCCCTGCTTGTAGGTGACGATGAACTGGTCCTGCGCGCCCTGATCGGGCGAGGCGGCCGGGGCGACCTGCTGACCACGGTCCAGGGTCACGCCCTGGCTCGACGCGGCGTCCTGGTCGGCCGGGGCGGCGGCGGTGGGCAGGGCGGCCAGGGGGCCCAGGCACAGCGAGGCGGCCGCGGCCAGCACGGCTCCGCGGCGCAACGACAGCCCGGACCGGCGGGGCCGGTGCGAGTGATCCGATGGTGTCATGATCGACCTCCTTGAGGGTCTGCAACCCACCGGGCGGGTGGGTGGTTCACGGTCGGGACCCGAGAGGGACCCGAGAGGGACCCGAGTCCCGACCGCGATGTGAGATCACGCTAAGGTCACGGCGTGTGATGTGAAACACTTCTCTCAAAAGTCTGTCCAAAGGTCCCTATGGAGCGAGACCATCCGTCAGAACCGCGTGTCCAATGGTGCCGACCACCGGCTGACTAGGATGTCGACCATGACTGCCTCCGCCGCGCACCGCCTGCTGTCCCTGTCCGCCGTGGGTGCCCTCGCCCTGGGCCTGACCGCCTGTGCTGGTGACGCGGACCAGACCGAGTCTCCCGCCGCCGTCGGGACCGCCTCCACGTCTCCGGCCAGCGAGGGCACCGGGTCCGCAGCCCCCACGCCCAGCCCTTCGCCGTCGGCCAGCGCCGATCAGGAGCCGAGCACCGTGGCGGTCTATGAGGACTTCGCCTGCCCGCACTGCAAGGACTTCCACAACGGGGTCGGCGGGTTCCTGGCCTCGGTGGCCCAGGGCGGGGAGGCCGAGATCGACTACCGGATCGTGGACTTCATGGGCCAGGGCGACGACGAGTCGTGGTCCACGCGGGCGGCGAACGCGTTCTACTGCTTCCGCGACACCACGGAGGACACGCAGCTCCAGCACGACTACCAGACCCAGCTCTTCGCCGCCGCTCCGGCTGGACTGTCCGACCAGCAGCTCGTGGACCGTGCCGGGCTGCTGGAGGTGGACATCGCCGACTGCGTGGCCGCGGACGGCGGGAGCGATCAGATCGAGGCGGCGCTGACCGGCATGTCCGAGGACGGCGTCCGGGGCGTGCCCACCATGGTGGTGGACGGCACGGTGTACGACCCGGAGTCCGACGGCGACGTGATCGACTGGGTGCTGGAGCAGGCGAACCTGTCCGACGGATCCGCCTGATCCGGCCCCGCGGGTCTACCGCCGGCGGCGTGCTCCCGGGTGGGTGTCCGCCAGACGGTCCTGCCCCAGGATCCGGGCACGCAGGGTGGTGCCCTGACTGCCCACGCGGGGCAGCTGCGGGACCAGTCCCCGCTCGCGCAGCACCGGGCTGACGTGCTGGGCGAACGCCGGCAGGTCCAGGCCACGGATGCCGTAGTCCACGTTGAACCCGTCCACCCCGGCCTCAACCTGCCACCGTTCCAGCTCATCGACCACGGTCTGGCCCGACCCCACGATCACCGGTCCGCGCGCACCGATCGCCAGGTACGCCGCCAGGTCCCGCACCGTCCAGTCCCGGTCCGGGTCCAGCGTGGTGAAGGACTGCAGTGCAGAGCGGTTGCCCTGGATCTCCAGGTCCTGGAGCACGTCGTCCGGAGAGAGCTGGGCCAGGTCAAGACCAGTCCAACCGGCGAACAGGGCCAGCGCCGCACTCTCATCCACATACCGGGCGTAGTCCTCGTACCGGGCCCGGGCGGCGGCGTCGTCCTCTGCCGCGATCACGGTGACCGAGGTGATCATCCGCACCGAGTCCTGCGGCCGGCCGTTCTCCTGCAGTCGCGCTCGGACCCCGTCCGTCAGCTGGCGGACGTTCTGCGGTGAGGTGCCGGAGAAGAACAGCGCCTCGGCGTGGGTGGCGGCGAAGTCCAGCCCGCGCGGAGAGGATCCGGCCTGGAACAGGAACGGGGTGCCCTGTGGCCCCGGGAGGGTCAGCGCTGGTCCCGGGACGGTGAAGTGGGTGCCGCTGTGCTCGGCCCCGTGGACCTTCTCCGGGTCCAGGTACAGGTTCTTCCCGACGTCGGCCACCAGGGCGTCGGCTTCGATCGAGCCCTCCCAGAGCCGGTACACGACCTCCATGAACTCATCGGCACGGTCGTAGCGCTGATCGTGGGGCAGCACGTCGGCGGCGCCCAGGTTCTGCATGGCCGAGCGCTGGTAGCTGGTCACGATGTTCCAGGCGATGCGCCCGCGCGTCAGGTGGTCCAGCGTGGCGAACTTGCGGGCCAGCAGGTAGGGCTGTTCATAGCTGACCGAGGCGGTGACCCCGAAGCCGAGGGTGGAGGTGGCGGCCGCGAGCGCACTGACGGCCAGGAGCGGATCGAGCATGGGGTACTGCATACCGGCGCGGATCGCGGTGCGGCCCGAGCCGTCGAACACGTCGTAGACCCCGGCCACATCGGCGAAGAAGAGCGCGTCGAACCCGGCGTCCTCGAGCAGCCGGGCGTGCCGGATCCAGAAGTCGATGTCCCGGTACTGCTCCGGGTCGGCCTGAGGGTGGCGCCAGATCCCGGTGGTCTGGTGCGTGGGCGTCATCATGTCCAGGGCACAGAGCAGCATGGCCCTCATTGTCCCTCAGGTACAGCGCGCATCCGCGCAGGTGGAGCCCCCTGCCGGATTCGAACCGGCGACCTACTGTTTACAAGACAGTTGCTCTGGCCAGCTGAGCTAAGGAGGCGCAGCCGGTCACCTCGACGGCGGACCGGCCCGTCCAGGGTACCGGAAACAGGACCGCTCGGCCCGCACCGTCTCCGCAGGGGAGATCGGTGCGGGCCGAGCCGCTGTCCTGCTGAGGTGTCAGCCGGGGCCGATCAGCCCTCGGCACCCTCGGTGGAGTCCTCCGTGCCGCCGTCGATCAGGCCCTGGGCCCAGACCTGGAAGTCCGGATCGGCGTTGCCGTCCCAGCGCTGTCCCTGCACCCACACGCTCGGGGTACCCGGGATCTGGGCCTCCTGGGCCTTGGCGGTGGTGTACTTCACGAACGGACGGTAGGTGTTGCCGTCCACGCAGGAGTTGATGTCCGCGCCCAGGCCGGAGGCCATGGTCGTGAGCTCGTCGTCGCTGACGCCCTGGCCGGTGTAGGCGGCGAACATCTGGGCCACGAAGGGGATGTACTGCTCCGGGGACTCCTCGGCCACGCAGAGGGCGGCGTTGGCGGCACGAGAGGAGTAGTTCGAAGTGGCCGAGCTGTCCAGGTAGCCCACCAGTCGGTACTCCACGGTGGCCTGGCCGGCGTCCAGCCACTCCTGCAGCTTGGCGCCGTTGGTCTCCTCGAACCCGGCGCAGTGCACGCAGTTGGCGTCGGCGTAGATGATGATCTGCGCGGGCTCACCGGCAGGCTTCTGCTCGGCACCAGGCACCGTGGTGATCTGCTCGGCGGCGCCGGAGGGCTCGGCCACGGCAGCGGCGTCGACCTGCCCGTCCGGGACGTCGCCCGGGGCCAGCTCGGTGGCCGAGACCGCGGTGACTCCGCCGTGGACGTTGCCCACACTGGGTGCCGGGCCGGCGTCCGGAATGGACCGGGAGGAGTTGACGGTGATCAGGGCCACCACCACGGCGATCACGGCGACCACACCGATCACCACGCCCCAGCGGATCATCATGGAGCGGCGCTTCTCCTGCCGGCGCTGCTGCTCCTGCATCTGCCGCGCCTTCTCCCGCGCGCTTGCCTGGCGTTCCGCCTTGGTCTGCTTGCTGCTTGAAGCCATAGTCCTGCCTGTCACGATCCGGTGGTCGGGGGATTCCGAAGCCACGTGAGCGGTCGCCCGGGATCGATCAAGGACGATCACACATGCTTCAGACTGCGTGCCAGAATACCGGCCCAGCCTGGAGGTTCACTGAGCCGGTCCTCACGGGGTCACACGTGTGCGCCGAGCCACACGCCGCCCGGTCCCGGCGACTAGGCTCGAGGGAACAGAGGAGGTCCCGCGTGAACACCCCCGGACACGAATCAGACCAGACACATCAGACCGCCCAGACCAGCCCCTCCGCCCCGGCCACCGGCACCCTGCCGCGGCTCGGCCGGCTCCACCGCCAGGATCCGCCCGACCAGGGCTACGACCTGGTGGTGGTGGCCAATCGCCTGGCGGTGGACCGCGTCACCCACGACGACGGCACGGCCAGTTGGCGCCGCTCCCCCGGTGGCCTCGTCACGGCGCTGGCACCGATCATGGCGCGGATGGACGGCGCCTGGGTGGGCTGGAACGGCGCCCCCGATGAGGAGCTCGAGCCCTTCGACCACGATCAGATGCACCTGGTCCCGGTCGCCTTGAGCGCGGACGAGGTCCAGGACTACTACGAGGGCTTCTCCAATGCCACTCTGTGGCCGCTCTACCACGATGTCATCGCCCCGCCGGAGTTCCACCGCCAGTGGTGGGACGCCTACCGCCGGGTGAACGTGCGCTTCGCCGAGGCCGCTGCGGCCACCGCCGCCGAGGGCGCCACCGTCTGGGTGCAGGACTACCAGCTCCAGCTCGTGCCGGCCCTGCTGCGCACGCTGCGGCCGGATCTGCGGATCGGATTCTTCAACCACATCCCGTTCCCACCCCTGGAGATCTTCGCCCAGCTGCCGTGGCGGCGGGAGGTCGTGGAGGGGCTGATGGGGGCGGACCTGCTGGGCTTCCAGCGGACATCGGACGCGGCGAACTTCCACCGCGTGGCCAAACGGTACGGCGGATACGCCTTCCGCAGCGGCCAGGTCGAGGTGGAGCAGGACCAGACCTCGCGCACCGTGCGGGCCGAGGCCTTCCCCATCTCGATCGACACCACCCCCCTGCGCCAGCTGGCCGCCGACCCCCAGGTCCAGGAACGGGCCCGGCAGATCCGTCAGGACCTGGGCAACCCGCAGACCATCCTGCTCGGGGTGGACCGGCTGGACTACACCAAGGGCATCCGGCACCGGATCAAGGCCTTCGGCGAGCTGTTGGACGACGGGCGGCTCACCGTGGACCGTGCCTGCCTGGTGCAGGTGGCCAGCCCCTCCCGCGAGCGCGTGGACTCCTACCGCCAGCTGCGCGAGGACATCGAGCTGGCCGTGGGCCGGCTCAACGGCACCTACGACACCATGGGCCACACCGCCATCCGCTATCTGCACCACGCCTATCCGATCGAGGAGATGGTGGCCCTGTACCTGGCCGCGGACGTCATGCTCGTCACCGCACTGAGGGACGGGATGAACCTGGTCGCCAAGGAGTACGTGGCGGTCCGCGGCGCCGGTGCCGCTCACAGCGGCGTGCTGGTCCTCTCCGAGTTCGCCGGTGCGGCCGACCAGCTCAAGCAGGCCCTGCTGGTCAACCCCCATGACATCGACGGTCTGAAGGACACCATCATGCAGGCCGTGGAGATGGACACCAAGGAGGCCACCCGCCGGATGCGCACCATGAGCCGTCAGATCGCCACGCATGATGTGAACCGGTGGTCCAAGGAGTTCCTGGAGCGCCTGGGCACGGGGACCGCATGACCGGCAACGGCGTGCAGCCCGCCCTGGAACCGGAGCTGGGATCGGCCCTGCGGTCCTTCGCGGATCACCGCACCGTCCTGGTGGCCCTGGACTTCGACGGCGTGATGGCCCCGCTGGTGGACCGTGCCGAGGACGCCTGCCCGCTGCCGGAGAACGCCCACGCCCTGGCGTCCCTGACCGGTCTGGCCGGGGTGCACACCGCACTGGTCTCCGGCCGCGCCCTGGAGTCCCTCACCGCCGTGGCCGCTCCCCCGGCCGCGACGCTACTGATCGGCTCGCACGGCGCTGAGCGTCGCCTCGGCCCGGATGCCCCGCCGCTGATCCTCACGGACACCCAGCAGGCAGCCCTCGCAGCCGCCGAGCGTACCCTCGAGTCCCTCTCCGCCACCGTCCCGGGCAGCTGGGTGGAGCACAAGCCGGCGGGCCGCGTCCTGCACGTGCGCCAGGTGAGCGATCCTGCCCAGGCGCGTGACGTCGTCGGGACGGCCGAGACGGCCCTGACCACGCTGGCGGGCGAGCATCCAGAGATCACGGTGGGCCACGGCAAGGCCGTGCTGGAGACCTCCGTGGTCCGCGCCGACAAGGGGCAGGGGCTGGAGCTGCTGCGGCAGACCACCGGCGCGGACGCGGTGCTCTTCGCCGGGGACGATGTCACCGATGAGGCCGGCTTCGCACGGTTGCGTCCCGGTGTGGACGTGGGCATCAAGGTGGGGCAGGGCCCGACGGCGGCTCCGTTCCGGATCGCTGGGCCGCAGGCTCTGGCGGGGGTGCTTCAGGCGGTGGCCCAGTGGCGAGCCTGAGCCTGCGCCAGGTGACCGTCCGGTTCCCCACCGCGTCCGAGCCCGCGCTGGACGAGGTGGACCTGGAGGTGCCGCACGGTCACTTCACCGTGGTCTGCGGGCCCGAACGCAGCGGCAAGTCCACGCTGCTGCGCGTGGCCGGCGGCCAGGAGGAGGCCAGCTCCGGGAGCGTCTGGATCGGCGGGGAGGATGTCACCGCCCGTTCGGCCCAGGACCGCGGCGCCGTGCTGGTGATGCAGCACTACGCCCTGTATCCGCACCTGAGCGTGCAGGAGAACATGGCCTTCGCCCTGCGCGTGGCCGGTGTGGCCGAGACCGAGCTGCAGGAGCGGGTCCGCTATGCCGCCGAGGTGCTGGGGCTGACCGAGGCGCTGGACCTGCACCCGGACCAGATCACTGGACCCCAGCGTCAGCAGGTGGCCCTGGCCCGGGCCATGGTCCGCCGTCCCACCGTGCTGCTGATGGACGATCCGCTCGTGGCCCTCTCCCCCGAGCTGGTGGACGCCACCGCCGAGCTGATCGGCACCCTGGCCCGCCACCTGGATGTGACCACGCTGATGGCCTGCACGGACCCCGCCCCGGTGCGGGCGGCGGCAGACACGCTCTGGACCCTGGACCACGGACGCCTGCATCCTGGGACGAACGACCACAGAGAGGACCGTCCATGAGCACGCTGCGCGGACTGGACATCACCTCGGCCGCGGACCTGGGCACCGCCGCGGGCTCGGCCGAGCTGCTCACGCTGCCCTGGGACGTGGCCCTGGAGGACTGGCCCGAGCAGTACTTGGCCGCCCTGCCCCGAGGCATCTCCCGGCATGTGGTGCGGTTCGCACATCTGGCGGGGGCCGTCGTCGCGGTCAAGGAGACCACCGAGGCCAACGCGCGCCGGGAGTACAACCTGCTGCGCCGCCTGGAGCGCCTGGACGTGCCCTGCGTCGAACCGCTGGCGGTGGTCAGCGGCCGCGTGGACGCCTCCGGGGAGCCGCTGCCGACCATGCTGGTCACTCGCCACCTGCGCTTCTCCCTGCCCTACCGCGCCGTGTTCTCCCAGAAGCTGCGTCAGGACACCCTCACCCGCCTGGTGGACGCCCTGGCCCTGCTGCTGGTCCAGCTGCACCTGGAGGGGTTCTACTGGGGGGACGTCTCCCTCTCCAACACCCTGTTCCGCCGAGACGCCGGGGACTTCGCCGCCTACCTGGTGGACGCCGAGACCGGCGAGCTGCACCCCTCCCTCTCTCGTGGACAGCGCGAGCACGACCTGGAGATCGCCCGGGTGAACATCGCCGGGGAGCTGATGGACCTGATGAACGGCGGATTCATCGAACCGGAGGTGGACCCGCTGGCCACCTCCGAACGGATCCTGGACGCCTACCGGCGGCTGTGGGATGAGCTCACCGGGGACCTCTCCTTCTCCGCGGACGAACGGTGGCGCGTGGAGGAGCGGATCCGGCGCCTGAACGACCTCGGATTCGATGTGGAGGAGTTCGCCATCCGCTCCACCGCAGACGGCAGCGAGCTGGTCCTGCAGCCCAAGGTGGTGGACCCCGGGCACCATCACCGGCGACTGATGGGGCTGACCGGGCTGGACGTGCAGGAGAACCAGGCGCGGCGGCTGCTGCGGGACATCGACGAGTTCCGGATGGTCCACCACCCGGAGATGGACGAGCACGAGTCCGCCCACCTGTGGACCTCCGAGGTGTTCGAACCGGTGGTCCGGGCGATCCCCCGGGAGCTCTCCCTCAAGCTCGAGCCCGCCGAGGTGATGCACCAGCTGCTGGAGCACCGCTGGTACCTCTCCGAAGAGCAGTCCCGCGAGGTGCCCCTGCAGGAGGCGCTGAGCACCTATGTGGACCAGGTGCTGCGCAACCGCCGGGACGAGGACGCCGTGATCCTGCACCCCACCACCACGATGCTCCGGGCCGTTTCCTCAGACCAGGAGCCGAATCCGAGCCGGGACGACTGAGCGCCCGAGCTGCGTGCTGTCCGCCGTCCAGTGGCTGCTGGCCCCTGCCCCGGGGAACTCTGGTGCAGTCCTCGTCGAGCGGCAGTTCTGTGCTGCACTTCTCGTCCAGAAAGACGCCGCACAGCACCACATCGTGCACCCCATCTGGCCGGTGCGACGACACGTGCATCAGGGATTCGTCGCCACGGCCGGTGCACTGAGAATCACCCGGTCACCGCGGCCAGAACGCGGATCAGGCGCCCCATGCCGTCCATGGAGCGCCTGAGTCCGTCCTCGTGGAGCTGGCCTGGGTCAGCCCTTCACGCCGCCAGCGGTCAGCCCGGAGACGATGTACTTCTGCAGGAACAGGAACAGGGCCATCACCGGCAGGGCGGCCAGCACCGCGCCGGCGGCGAACACGCCCCAGTTCTCCGAGCGGGTCTCCGAGACGTAGCCGTACAGGCCCACGGCCAGGGTCTGGGTGCTCGGGTCCGTCAGCACCACGGAGGCGATCACGAACTCCGAGACCGTGAAGATGAAGGACAGCAGTCCCACCACGGCCAGGATGGGGGTGACCAGGCGCAGGATGATCGAGAAGAAGATCTGCACGTGCGAGGCCCCGTCCAGCTTCGCGGCCTCATCCAGGGACTGCGGCACGGTGTTGAAGAAGCCGTACATCAGGTACGTGTTCACGCCCAGTGCCCCGCCCAGGTAGACCAGGATCAGGCCCAGCTGCGAGCCGATGCCCAGTGCCGGGACGATGTCCCCGATGTAGGACAGCAGCAGGAAGATCGCGACGACGGCCAGCAGCTGCGGGAACATCTGCACCAGCAGCAGGGTCAGCAGTCCCACGCGGCGGCCTTTGAACCGCATGCGGGAGAACGCATAGGCCGCCAGCGCGCCCAGGAACACGGTCAGGAACGCGGTGACCAGCCCGATGATCAGGGTGTTCACGAACCAGCGCGCATAGGGGCGGGAGGGGTCATTGAACAGGTCCACGTAGTTCTGGGTGCTGAAGGAGCTGAACAGGTCGTTGGACCCGGCCATGGTGCCGGTGGGGTCCAGGGAGGCTGAGAGCACGTAGAGCAGCGGGAACAGCGAGAACGCGCTGGCCAGGATGCCCACGATGTGCCGCCAGCCGTCCTGCCGGAACCACTTGCCGTAGGTCCGCTGCGAGCCCGAGGGCCCGTCCGTGTCCCAGCGGATGGGATCCTTCTCCTGCTGGGCCAGGGCCGCGGCGATCCCGCCGCCCGTGGGAGTCGGGGCCACGGCAGGCTCGGTGCCGCCGGCCGCCACCGGGGAGGGGACCTTGCCGCCGGCGGTGACGGAGCCGTCGTCGGGACGCTCTGAGGGGTTCATGGGGGTGCTCACGAGTCGATCTCCTCCAGCGCCTTGGTGCGGTTGAAGCTGATGGCCGAGATGGTCGCCACGATCAGGAAGATCACGATCGACAGCGCCGAGGCCAGGCCGTAGTCACGGCCCACTCCGGAGAACGCGGTCTTGTAGACCACGGTGATCAGGATGTCGGTGGCGCCGATGTTCAAGGTGGTGTCGTCGAACCGGGGGCCACCGCCGGTCAGCATGTAGATGATGTTGAAGTTGTTGAAGTTGAACGCGAACGAGGAGATCAGCAGCGGTGCCACCGAGACCAGCAGCAGCGGCAGCTTGATCGAGCGGAAGATCCGCCAGGCCCCGGCGCCGTCCATCTTGGCGGCCTCGTCCACGTCCTCCGGCAGGGACTGCAGGGCGCCGGTGGTCACCAGGAACATGTAGGGGAAGCCCAGCCACAGGTTCACGATCAGCACCGAGACCTTGGCCAGCCACGGGTCGGTCAGCCACGGGATCTCCGCCCCGCCGAAGAAGGTGTTGTTGATGTAGCCGAACTCGGGGTTGAGCAGTCCGGACCAGACCAGGCCGGAGAGGAACGCCGGGAACGCGTAGGGCAGGATCATCAGCACCCGGTAGACCGCCTTGCCCTTCAAGGTGGCCCGGTTGAAGGTGATCGCCAGCAGCAGGCCCAGCACGAAGGTGGTGGCCACACTGAGGATGGCGAAGGCGAAGGTCCAGAAGAACACCCGGATCAGCGGGTCGCGCAGCTCGGGGTCGGTGATGGCCCGTTCGAAGTTCTCGGTGCCCACGAACACCTGCCAGCCGGTCTGCAGGGTGCGTCCGTCCTCGGCGGCGAACTGGCCCTCCCCGTTGTCCCGGTAGACGGTGCCGTCCTCGGAGTCGGTGAAGGTGTCAGCGGCCTCGTCGTAGGCCAGCCGCGGGGAGTAGACGTAGGCCCGGGAGCCGTCCTGAGTACGCAGGGTGCCGTCCGCGGGATCATCGCTCAGCGGCACCTGCAGCTCCCCCACCTGCTGCTGCCGGGAGAGCAGGTCGGAGAAGTTCAGGGTGCTAAAGCCCTCCACACCGGTGGGCTGATCCCCCTCCATCTGGGCCTCGACCGGCTCCAGTGGCATGTCCGCGCCGCCGATCATGGCCTGCCCGTCCTGGGTGGTGAGCAGGAACAGGTCCCCTCCCTGCTCCAGCAGGGTGGCGTCATAGGTCGGCGAGTCCGGCACGCGCACGGTGGCCGAGCGCTGGATGGCCTCGATCGCCGCGGACTTGTCCGAGTTGTGCCCGTCACCGTAGTTGGTGAAGGCGATGTAGGAGGAGTACAGGACCACGAACACCTGGAACAGAGCCAGGAAGAAGAGGCCGGGGGCCAGGTACTTGGCGGGCAGCCCTCCCCTGCGCAGGTAGATCCAGTTGATCACCAGGGTCACGGCCAGCCAGACACCGAAGACCAGCCAGTCCTCGTTGGCCACCAGCTGGAACATCACGAACACCGCGAAGGCGTCCACCAGTCCCAGCAGGATGATCTTGGACAGCGTGCCGCCCATGCCGTCCGGTCCGCGCTTTGAGGCGCCTCCCAGACCACGACGACGGCCCCCGGGCTGGGTGCCCGACTCGCCGGTGGCGGTGTCAGGGGTGTGCGCGCCGGCGGTGCTCGGCGTCGATGACAGCGAACTCATGGTCCCTCATCCGGCCCGGTGGGCCTGCGCTCGGTGTGGTGCGTTCCGTGGTGAGCCGCTCGGCCCGGCGCCCTGCCGTGGACAGGACACCGGGCCGTGCTGACTCAGAGTGTCACTTCTCGAGGTTGCCCTCGATGTCGGAGACCATCTTCTCCCAGGTCTGGGCCGGATCGCCCTCGCCCTTGATGATCTTCATCTGGGCGCCGCCCCAGAACTCCCAGACGGCTCCCATCTCCGGTGCGGTCGGCATGGGCACGCCGTTCTCGCCGATCTCGCCGAAGGCCTTGATGACCTCGTCAGAGGAGGCCTTGTCGAAGGAGGCGGTCAGTGCCGGCGGGCGCTTGCCCTCCTCGTACAGCGCGTCCTGGGCCTGTTCGCTGGAGAGGTAGTTGACCACGAACTCGTTGGCGGCCAGCTTGTTCTGGGACTCAGCGGAGACGAAGAAGGCGTTCACGCCCACGAAGGACTGTGCGTCCTCCTCGCCCATGCTCGGGATCGGATCGACGGCGAAGTCGATGCCGGCCTCCTCAGCGCCGTCCACGTTCCACGGACCGGAGATGAAGTAGGCGGCATCGCCCTTGTTGAACTGCTCCTTGGCGATGTCCGCGGTCATGTTCGGGTTCAGCACACCCTCACCCTCGGTGCCGTACTCAGCGAGCTTCTCGGCGAAGGCCGTGCCGGCCTCCCCACCCATGGCCAGCTGGGAGACGTCGTAGGAGCCGTCCTCAGCCTGCTCGAACACGGGGGCACCCATCGAGGTCTGGAACGGGTACAGGTGGTACGGGTCGCCGTTGACCGGGTCCAGGCCCACCACGAACGGGTACTTGGCCTCGCCGGCGTCCACGGCCTTCTGGCCCTCGGCGAGCATCTCGTCGAAGGTCTCCGGGGTGGAGTCGACCAG
The DNA here is from genome assembly GCF_900116905.1 of Micrococcus terreus. GTDB lineage: Bacteria > Actinomycetota > Actinomycetes > Actinomycetales > Micrococcaceae > Citricoccus > Citricoccus terreus. The sequence goes on from NZ_FPCG01000006.1 coordinate 165,333, forward strand.
CTCGGTGTTGCGCAGGATCGCCAGGTTCTCCACCGAGTAGGGCACGCCCCAGGTCTGACCCTCGTAGGTCACGGCCTGCACAGAGGTCTCGGAGAACTCCGAGGCCTTGTCACCCAGCTCGACGGGCTCGATGGCACCGTTCTGCACCAGCGCGCCGATCCAGTCGTGGGCGCCGACGATCACGTCCGGGCCCTTGCCGGTGGGAGCCTGGGTGATGAAGTCATCACGCATCTTGGAGTTGTCCTTGACCGTCAGGTTGACGGTGATGCCGGTGTCCTCCTGGAACTTCTTGACGATGGGCTCCAGCGGCTTCTGACGGTTCTGGTCCACCCACATGGTGATGGTGGAGGAGCCGCCCTCGGTCAGGTCCTGGGACGCCGAGGGAGAGGAGCTCGGGGAGCCGGCCGGGGCCGAGGAGGAGGCTCCGCCGCCGGTGCCGCCGCCGCAGGCGGTCAGGGCCAGCGCGGAGAAGGCCGCCGTGGCGGCCAGGGTCAGGGTGCGGCGGGGGGCTCCGCCGAGTGTCTTCGCCTTCATGGTCTACCTTTCACGGTGCTGTTGCACGGGGTGTGTCACAGGCTGTGGCACACCGTGCAGCCGCTCGGCGGGCGGTGCCAGAGGCAGTCGCCGCACCGTTGCGGCCTGGAACAGTCAGTTCGACTCCTGTGAGTGTAAACGCTTCCACAGTGTCCGTCCAGACCTCACCAACCCTGCTTCTCATCGCCGCTCCAGCGTGCAACTGGGCGGTCCGGCGCCTGATGGAAACGCTTCCATTCTGACGCGGGTTGGGCCTACACTGTGCGGAGTCCCCTGCCTGCGCAGGGGCGCGCCCCCACCCACGGGCGCACCAGCTGCATGAGGAAGGGCCCACCGCACCGAGATGGCCGGGATCAAAGACGTCGCACGCATGGCAGGGGTCTCCACTGCCACGGCGTCGCGCGCCCTGACCGGCAGTGGATCTGTGGCTCCGGCCACCCGCCAGCGCGTCCTCGAGGCCGCCCAGGCCCTGGGCTATGTGGCCGACTCCGACGCCGCCTCCCTGGCCTCCGGGCGCACCCGGAACGTCGGCCTGGTGACCCCCACCGTGCACCGCTGGTTCTTCGCCGCCGTGCTCGAGGGGGCGGCGCACGAACTGGTGGACCGCGGCTATGACCTCACCCTCTACGACGCCGGCCAGTCACCGGACCACCGCACCACGATCTTCTCTGACCTGCTGCACCGCCGGCGCCTGGACGGACTGATCACGGTCTCCTTCAAGCTCAGCGCCTCCGAACTGGCCGGGATGGAACGCCTGGGCCGCCCGCTGGTGGCCGTGGGCGGGCGGATCAGCACTCAGGAGTCGCTCCCGGAGTGGTTCACCGCCCTGCAGGTGGACCACGCGGGCCTGGCCCGGATGGCCACGCAGCATCTGCTGGACCTGGGACACCGGGAGATCGCCTACCTGGGGCGGGTGGACGAGGACATCGAGTTCCAGGTCAGCACCGAGCGCACGCGCGGGTTCCTGCAGTCCATGGCCCGGGCAGGCCTGCAGGTCCCCGCACCTTGGATGATCAACGCCGACTTCACCACCGGAGGCGCCTACCACCAGGTCCGTGAGCTGCTCTCCGACCCGCAGCACCGCCCCACCGCTGTGCTGTGCATCTCCGATGAGATGGCGATCGGCGCGTACATGGCCGCCCTCTCCCTGGGCCTGAGCGTCCCGGGCGATCTCTCCATCATGGGTGTGGACGGCCACCCGGACACCGCCCGGCTGGGGTTGTCCACGGTGGACCAGTCCCCCGTGGACCAGGGCCGCCGCGCGGCCCGGCTGGTGCTGGAGGCCCTCGACGGCGGCCGGGCACCTCAACGGATCTCTCACCATCTGGCCCTCCGCCAGCGAGAGAGCACCGGACCGCCCTAGGCCGGGCGCATCTGTACCAGCTGTCCCACCCGTTTCATCTGTTCCATCTGTTCCATCTGTCAGCTTTCACTACGGATCGTCGGGCACGTACCTGCCCGTGAAAGGACCGCCATCATGGCCACCGTCACCTTCAACAACGCCACCCGCCAGTACCCCAACGCGCCCAAGCCCGCCGTGGACGGGCTGAACCTGGAGATCGCCGACGGCGAGTTCCTGGTGCTCGTGGGCCCCTCCGGCTGCGGCAAGTCCACCTCGCTGCGCATGCTCGCCGGACTCGAGGAGCTCTCCGCCGGGCGGATCTTCATCGGGGACCGCGACGTCACCGACGTGGACCCCAAGGACCGGGACATCGCCATGGTGTTCCAGAACTACGCGCTCTACCCGCACATGACCGTGGCGGACAACATGGGCTTCGCCCTGAAGATCGCCGGCATCCCTGCCGATGAGCGCCGCCGTCGGGTCGAGGAGGCCGCCAAGCTGCTGGACCTGGAGGCCTACCTGGACCGCAAGCCCAAGGCGCTCTCCGGCGGTCAGCGTCAGCGTGTGGCCATGGGCCGGGCGATCGTGCGTGACCCGCAGGTGTTCCTGATGGACGAGCCGCTGTCCAACCTGGACGCGAAGCTGCGCGTGCAGACCCGCGCGCAGATCGCCCAGCTGACCCGCCGCCTGGGCACCACCACCGTCTACGTCACCCACGATCAGACCGAGGCGATGACCATGGGCGACCGCGTGGCCGTGCTCAAGGACGGCTACCTGCAGCAGGTGGACACCCCGCGCAACCTGTACGAGAAGCCCAAGAACTCCTTCGTGGCCGGGTTCATCGGCTCCCCCGCCATGAACATCTTCCGGATGCCGGTCACCGAGTCCGGCGTGCAGTGGGGCTCCGCGGTGATCCCGGTGGAGCGGGAGGTGCTCTCCGGCGCCGGCTCCGAGCTGGACCTGGGCGTGCGCCCGGAGAACCTGGTGATCTCCCAGGACGGCGGGCTCCCCGTGGAGGTGGACACCGTGGAGGAGCTCGGCGCGGACGCCTACGTGTACGGCCACGCGGAGATCGGCGGCGAGGAGAAGCTGATCACCCTGCGCACCGCGGGCTACACCGCCCCGGAGAAGGGCTCCCTGGTGCACGTGACCCCCGAGCAGTCGCGCGTGCACCTCTTCCACGCTGAGACCGGTGAGCGCCTGAACGTCTGATGTGGGCGGAGCGTGGGGGCCTCATCCCCACGCCCGCCTGCCCTGACGTTGATCCAGAAGCAGTGGTGGGCATGGGAGACCATGCCCACCACTGCTTCTGGCTCAACGGGGATAGGGGCGAGGGGCCTCTACCGGGCCAGGAGCACGAAGCCCGGGGCAGGGACCTGACGGGGCGCTGAACCGCCCTCGCCGTGCGAGGTGACGGGGCCGTCGTCGTGGTGGCCGGCCAGGAGGCGGTATCCGCTCAGCTCCTCAGGGATCTGCAGGGGCTGATCCCCGAGTGCCACCAGCAGCACCACGGTTCCGGACTGTCCCGGTGCCGCCTCGGCGTCCAGGCCGCTGCGCGCGGGCAGTCCGCGGTCCAGGCGCACGTGCCGGGCGGACTCGTCCACGGTGGCGAAGGTGGTGCGCAGGTCGGGGTCGGTCAGCTCGGGGAACTCTGCGCGGAGACGAGCCAGGTCCCGGTGCAGCTGGAGGATCCGGGCGTGCCTGCCCTCTCCCACCTCGTTCCAGTCCAGCGTGGCGGCCTCGAATGTGGCGTGGTCCTGGGGGTCCGGGACGGCCTCGAGGTCCCAGCCCATGCGGGAGAACTCGCGGCGGCGCCCCTCGGTGACGGCCACGCCCAGCTCCGGCTCACGGTGCGCGGTGAAGAACGCCCAGGGGGTGCTCGCCGCCCACTCCTCCCCCATGAACAGCATGGGGGTGAACGGGCCGGCGAACAGCAGTGCGGCGGCCGCGGCCAGACGCCCCTCGGACAGGGACTGGCTCAGCCGGTCGCCGGCGGCGCGGTTGCCGATCTGGTCGTGGTTCTGGGCGAAGACCACCAGTGCATGCGCCGGGGTGTCATCGGCCAGCGGACGCCCGTGATGGCGGTTGCGGAACGAGGAGTACGTGCCGTCGTGGAAGAAGCCCTGGTTCAGGACCTTGGCCAGGGCGGACAGTGGCTCGAAGTCCGCGTAGTAGCCGTCTGTCTCACCCGTCAGCGCCACGTGCAGGGCATGGTGGAGGTCATCCGACCACTGCCCGCTCAGCCCATAGCCGCCCGCGGCACCACGGCCACCCTCCGGGCGCGGCGTGAACATGATCGGGTCGTTCAGGTCCGACTCGGCCACCACGGTCAGCGGGCGGCCCTGCTCGGCGGAGAGCTGATCGGCCAACGCGGCGATCTCCTCGAGGAGGTGCACGGCCCGGGTGTCCGCGAGCGCATGGACCGCGTCCAGCCGCAGCCCGTCCACGCCGTAGTCCTCCAGCCACATGCGCACGTTGTCCAGGATGTACCGGCGCACCTCGTCCGAGCCGGGCCCGTCCAGGTTCAGGGCATCACCCCAGTCCGTGCCGCCGGCGTACTGGTAGGGGCCGAACTGCGGCAGGTAGTTCCCGCTCGGCCCCAGGTGGTTGTAGACCACGTCCTGCAGCACGGCCAACCCGGCGGCATGGCAGGCGTCCACGAACCGCAGGTAGGCCTCCGGCCCTCCGTAGGAGGCGTCCACCGCGAACCAGCCCACGCCGTCATAGCCCCAGTTGTGGTCCCCGCCGAAGGTGTTGACCGGCAGCAGCTCCACGTGGGTGATCCCCAGCTCCACCAGATGCGGGAGCCGTTCAACAGCCGCGTCCAGGGTCCCGGCCTCGGTGAAGGTCCCCAGGTGCAGCTCGTAGACCACGGCGCCCTGCAGCGGCCGTCCGCCCCACGGCTGACGAGCCCGTTCGGAGCGTTCGATGGCGTCCAGGTCCACCCGGCGCGAGGGCCCGTGCACGGTGTCCGGCTGCCACCGCGAGCGCGGATCCGGGTACGGCCCCTCTCCGTCCAGGCAGTAGCCGTAGCCCGGGTTCTGCCCCTCCTGCGGCCCGCCTGGAGCGTAGAGGTCCAGCAGCGCCTGTGAGGGCACCCACCAGCCGCCGCCGGCCGGCTCCATGGCGTGCGGCGTGGCTCCCGCCCAGCGGTCCTGCCCGCCGTGACGGGCACCGGGGGTCTCGTTGAGCAGCAGCAGGTCCACGTCCTGCGCGTTCGGCGCCCACACCGCGTACGGCACGGTGGGAGCCGGGTTGGTGCGGTGGTCGGCGGTGTTCACATCCGGTCGGTCCACAGGGTTCACAGGCGGGTCGGTCCTTCCTCCGGCACCAGCAGTGCCACGGGGTGTCTCTCGAACAGGTCAGCGATCCGGGTGGTGCCGTCGGTGAAGGCCCCGCCGAAGCGGCGCCCGGTGATCAGGTCCACCATGGGCTGGCGGGGCAGCACGACGACGGTCTCTCCCCATCCGCCACGGGCGTCCAGTCCCAGCGGGTGCCGGGTGGCCAGGGTGATGCTCCCGCCCCGGGAGAAGGCGACCAGGTGGTCGGCGGCTTCTCCGAAGACGTCCAGCTCCTGGTAGCGGGTGTAGCGCTCAGGGTGGTCCCGGCGGCTGCGCAGGGCGCGGGAGGTGACGAGCATCTTCAGGCCGGCGGCGTACTCGGTCAGCTCGGTGGGGTCCACGGTCCCGGCGGAGTCATCCTCGGCATCGGCCGCTGTCCGGGTGGGGAACACCGGTTCGGCGCCGGCGTCCAGACGCTCGAGCAGCATCTGGCGTTCGCGGAAGTCCACGGGGCGCCGGTTGTCCGGATCCACCAGGGTGGGGAACGGGACCTCGGTGCCCTGGTAGACGTCCGGGACACCGGGCATGGTCAGCTGGATCAGCTTCATGGAGACCTGGTTGACCACACCGGCCACGGCGATCCGGTCGGCCGTGGCCTGCACCAGATCGCGCAGCTCCCCGGTCCCGGTGGCCTGTTCGGCCAGAGCGGTGATGCGTCCTTCGAACTCCTCGTCCGGCTCGGTCCAGGTGGTGCGGGTGGAGGCCTCGCGGGCGGCCTTGAGGGCGTAGTCGGCCAGCCGTTCGGTCTCCAGGGCGGTGCCGTCCGTGGGCCAGGCGCCGATCACGGTCTCCCACAGCAGCTTCTCGAACGGACCGTCGCCCAGGGGGGCCAGCTCGCGCAGCCGGTCCAGGGTGGCGGTCCAGTCCTCGGCCATCTCCGAGAGGACGTCGATCCGGGCCCGCACGTCCTCGCTGCGCTTGGTGTCGTGGGTGGACAGGGTGGTCATGGAGCGGGGCTGCTGGGCCAGTCGCGCGGCCTGGGCGGCGTGGAAGTCCTCCAGGGTCCAGACCGCATCGGACGGATCGCCGCCCACCTCGTTGAGGGAGGAGAGGCGCGTGTACCGGTAGAAGGCGGTGTCCTCCACGCCCTTGGCCATCACCATGCCGGAGGTCTGCTGGAACCGCTCAGCCACGGGGTGGTCCGGGTCGGAGAGCAGCGGCATCAGGGCGTCGAGCGCATCGGCCAGATCCGGACGGCGGCGCCGCGCCTCCTGCTCGGCCTCCGCCAGGTGCGCCTGACCGGTGGGCAGGTAGGAGCGGTACACCGGGAAGCAGGCCAGCAGTTCGGCGATCGCGTCCTGCACGCGGTCATCCCCACCGGGGTGGCGCTCGGCGGGTTCCTCGTGCTCACCGGACTCATGGTCAGCGGGGCGGTCTGTCTGGGTGCTCAGTCCGGAGGCGTCGGTGAGCTGGGCACCCACGCCGTGGTGGCCGTCGTCGGGAATCTCCGGCAGGATGCCGGGGACCAGCCGGGCCAGGCGCTCCACCTCCGAGCGCAGCATGCCGTCCGCCACGGCGCGTTTGGTGTCATGGATCAGGTCCGTCCAGACCTGCTCCGCGGGCTGGCCGTCCCAGCCGCCCAGCCGCCCGGCGGCCTCGTCCAGCGCAGGGATGCCGGTGGGGTCCACCAGAACGCGGTCCACCTCGCCCAGGGCGTCGTAACCGGTGGTGCCGTCGATCGGCCAGGTGGCCGGCAGGCGTTCACCGGGCTCGAGGATCTTCTCCCCCAGCAGGTAGATCCCCCCGGTGGCCTGACGCAGGTTCTCGAAGTAGCCGCCCGGGTCCGCCAGCCCGTCCGGGTGGTCCACGCGCAGCCCGTCCACCAGTCCGTCCCGCACCCAGGCCAGGATCTCGCGGTGGGTCTCGGCGAAGACGCGGGGGATCTCCACCCGCACACCGGCCAGGGTGTTGACCGCGAAGAAGCGGCGGTAGTTCAGGTTCTCGTCGGCCTCGCGCCAGGGCATCAGCTGGTAGTGCTGGAGGTCGTGCGCGGCCCGGGCGGTCAGCTCGGCGATCCGCTCCTCGTCCGCGCCTGCGGCCTCCGGGTGCTCCTGCAGGTGCTGCTCCACGCTGGCCCGGGCCGCGTCCTCGGTGCCGGGCGCCAGGGGGTAGACGTTCTCGAAGTAGTGCAGCTCGCCGTCCACGATCCGCAGGTGCGCCAGCTCGGCCTCGGGATCCTCCTCGGTGCCGTCGCCGAGCACGGGCAGGGAGATCCGGCCGTTGCCGGCGGCCCAGTCGATGTCGAACGCGGTGGCGTACTTGGAGGTGCGCCCGTGCTGGAGCATGTCCCACCACCAGGCGTTGTCCTTGGGGGTGGCCACGCCCACGTGGTTGGGCACGATGTCCGCCAGGATCCCGCCGCCGGCCTCCTGCACGGCCTCGGCCAGGTCCTTCAGACCGGAGGCGCCGCCGCGGGACTCGTCCACCAGGGTGGGATCCACCACGTCATAGCCGTGGGAGGAGCCCTCCTCCGCACCGAGCATGGGCGAGAGGTAGAGCCAGTCCACGCCCAGATCGCGCAGATAGGGCAGGATCTGCCGGGCGTCGTCCAGGGTGAACGCGGAGGTCAGCTGCAGACGGTAGGTGGAGGCGGGGACACGCGATGGGGTGGTCACCCTCAGAACGGTAGCAAGATCAGGCCCGGCTGGGCGGCCTGTCCGTCATCAGCGGATCGGCTCGAGCACCCCACCGCGCACATCCGGCTCGCCGGACTCACCGAAGAGCACGGTCACGTCCTGGTGCACGGTGCCGTCCGGCATGGTCAGGTCCGCCTACAGGGCATTGCCGCGCCACCCCTTGCCCTCCACCGACTCCACGCCGTACTTGGTGTTCAGGTTCTGGGTCATCACGTCCTGGCCGTGGTTCATCCCCCAGATGGCGTAGCCCAGCGAGACCGCACCGAGCACCACCATCACGATCCCGGCGATCCGCTCGCGCCCGGCGTCCACGTCCCGGTCCGGCCCGGCGTACCGCGAGTCCTGGTCCACCCCGGAGCGGTAGCGCTTCCGGCGCCACACGGCATGCCCGACGACGGCCGCACCGATCAGCAGGAAGAGGAGACCGATCCAGAGGGCGGCATTGGGCGTCTGCAGGTCCAGGGATTCATACATCCCTCCAGTCTGGCCCATTCCGAGCGGCGGGTCAGGACCCCCCGGCCACCTCCGGCAGGATGTCCTCGCCGATCAGCGGTTCGCCATCCGGTTCGAAGTACACCTGGTGTCCGGGCTCCACTCGCCCGTCCTCGAAGGTCAGGTCGGCCACCAGGAAGGAGCCGGTCCAGCCGTCCTGCTCCACTGCCGTCACCCCATACTTCTCAGCCAGGTTGAAGCGGACGTTCTGATGGGTCTGCCAGGCCCCGAGTGCGGCGAACCCGGCCAGGACCAGGGCCAGGGCGGCCACGCCCAGGCTGACGATCCGCTCCATCCGGGCATCCCGCAGCAGGTTCGGATCCGGGTTGCGCCCGGTCCGCTCCGCGAAGCGCAGGTGATGCCGGCGGCGCCAGGCGGCGTGGGCGAACACCAGCAGCGCCACCACCAGCAGGACGGCGACGGCCCACAGCGTGGTGACGGGAGACTGGAAGTCGACGGGCTGATACGCGCCGACCGGGAAGGTGATCACCTTCACAGTCTGCCACTCCCCCGAAGGGTCCGTTTCAGGTCAGGGCAGGGGCGCGCCGCGTGCCGCCGTCCAGAGTCGGTACCAATCCAGGGAGTCCATCCGGTCGGCGGCCACCGGCGCCTGGGCTGCCGCGCGCAGCCGGTCCGGGTTCACCGTCCCGACCACCGGCTGGATCCGCCACGGCAGCTTCAGCAGCCAGGCCAGCACCACTGCCTCTCCGGAGACCTCGAGCCGTCCCGCGATCTCAGCGACCACCGCAGCCGCCTCGCGGTCCTGGTCGGCGGCCTGCTCGGTGCCGCGCGTGTACCGCCCCTGGCCCAGCGACCCCCAGGCCTGCAGGGCGATGCCTCTCTCGGCGCACAGCTCTGCCAGACCTCCGGCCTCGCCGACCACCGCCCGGTCGGCGCTGTCCGGGTGGTTGACCAGCACGGCGGACTCCACGAGCCCGCGGTGATGCAGGCCCAGTTCGATCTGCAGGCAGGCGATCCCCTCCTCCCCGCCGGTGGCCGCACGCAGGGCGTCGTCGAAGCGACGCACCCAGGCCACGCCCATGTTGGACAGCCCCAGCGATCCCACGGAGCCGGCTGAGGCCAGCTCCAGGTAGGCCTCCACGGTCTCCTCGGGACGGGTCAGGGGGTCCGGGCGGTGGATGATCAGGGTGTCCACGTGGTCGGTGTGCAGCCGCTCCAGAGAGTCGGTCACCGCACGCCGCACGTGATCGGCGCCGCCGTGGTACCGGGTGGACTCCACGGCCGCCGCACTGTCCACGCCGTACAGCGGGGAGCCGCCGATCATGATCCCGCACTTGGTCTGCAGCCGAATGCGTTCGCGCAGCCCAGAGTCGGCGGCCAGCAGCCGCCCGAGCGTCTGCTCCGAACGGCCGTGCGCGTAGATGTCCGCGGTGTCCACCGTGGTGATCCCGGCCTCCAGCGCGGCGGCCAGCGCATCACTCGCCACGCGCTCGGCCTCCGCCCAGGCGCCGTCGTCCAGCGGCTCCACGCCCCAACCGCCACCCCAGCCGGCGGTGCCCAGCGCCACGGCGGACGGTTCCAGTGCGTTGTTCATCGCTGCGGTTCCCTGCGTCGTCATGCCCCCAGGATGGCAGAACCCACCCCTCGAACGCTGTCGGCTCAGCGCGCGCCGGGGACCTTCACCTCCACCCACACCAGGCGGTGGTCCGAGGTGGGGAACGGGTACTCTCCCGTCAGGTCGGCCCCGGGCTGGCCCGGCTCCGGCCAGAACACGCCGCCGTCCCGCAGGGGCAGGTTCCGGGAGGGCAGGGCGTAGTCCACGCGCAGGTTCCCGGGCGAGGGCACGTCGTTGAAGTCGGCGGTGTCATGGCGCGGGTCGGTGCGGTGGGTCAGGTTCGCCCCACCCTGGCGCACGGCCGCCTCGGCGCCACCGGCCGAGGACTGCTGCGGGTCCCGCACCCGGGTGTGCTGCAGCAGCTGGTCGATCGCCCCCGGGTAGGAGTCCCCGTCCAGCGGATCGGAGTTGTAGTCGCCCAGGATCACGAAGCGCTCCCCGCGGTCCAGACCACCGTGCCGGCCGTCGTCGTCATAGATGTAGGAGGCCTCCTGGCCGCCGGTGACGTAGTCGGCCCAGAACCGGATCTCGTCGTTGTTGCGGCGCCCGTTCCGGTCCTCGGGGCCATCGAAGCTGGGCGGGGTGGGGTGGGCGGCCAGCACGTGCACGGTGGTCCCGCCCACCTGGACCGGGACGTCCCAGTGTGACTTGGAGGAGAGCCGCAGCCGTTCCTGCTGCTCCGGGGTGTAGTAGTCCGTGGGCATCTGGTTCTGCGGCATGTCCTTCCACCGGAACTGCTGGAAGGTGCGCACGTCCTCCTTCAGGATCGGGAACTTGGAGTACACCACCATCCCGTACTGACCCGGGAACAGTCCGAAGCCCCAGGCGTCGTCCCCGCCGCCCACGGTCCCGTCCTGATTCAGGTCCATGCCGGAGGGCACTCCGGTGTTCACCGGGGCCACGTAGTGATACGGGTAGTCCACCGGGTCCTGCCCGTTCTGTCCCACCGCCAGGTAGTTGTCCCGGAACAGCTCGGCGGCCCGTCCGCCCTCCACGTAGTCGAACTCGTTGATCAGCAGGATGTCCGGGTCGTTGATCTGGATGACCTCGGCGATGCTCTGGGCCTGCTCATGGTCCCGCGTGGACAGGTCCTGCACCAGCTGCCCCTCGGACCCGCGGTTCAGCGAGGCGTTGTAGGTGGCCACCCGCACCGTGTGCTTCTCCCGTGCCTGCTCGCTCATCGAGGCTCCCTTCCCGGCGGTCCCGGCTGCACCGGGCCTGACGGCATTCTTCCCGACGGCGGCCGGTGCTGGCGCATGCGGCTCGCCTGCCGCGGTGGCCGGCAGGGCGAACGGAAGGGTCAGGGCGCCGGTCAGCACGGCAGCCGAGGCCAGTCGGGAGACACGGGTGGCTCGAGGTGTGCGCATGGGGTCCTCCGGGGGGATGCAGGGGTCCGCGGCCGTCGCGGATCGGCCCGAGCCTAGACCTCTCTGGCGCCGCCCATGTGACAGGAGGGTGAACTCTGCAGGTGCGTGGCCGTCGTCGGGACGTGGCTGATGTGGTGGGATGGTGCCATGAAGCTCGCCACTTACCGTCAGCCCGGTGCCGATCCGCAGGATCCCGGGGCCACCTTTGCCGCCGTGGTGACCGCCGTGGAGGGCCAGCGCGCCACCCAGGTGGTTCCCCTGGAGGGGTTCTCGGATGTGGGCGAGGTGCTGGCCACCCCGCCGGCCGATCGGGACGAGCTGATCCGCCAGGCGCTCGAGGCCGCCGAGGAGGCCCCCGCTCGCGTGCTGGACGCCGCCGATCTGGTGCCGGCCACGCTGATCCCGTATCCCACCAAGGTCTTCTGCATCGGCCTGAACTACCGCAACCACATCCTGGAGACCGGGCTGGAGCTGCCGGAGCACCCCACCGTGTTCACCAAGTTCGCCCAGTCCCTGACCGGGGCCCAGGACCCTGTGGAGGTGCCGCAGGAGGACCACCGTCTGGACTGGGAGGGCGAGCTGTGCGTGGTGATCGGAGAGCCCGGACGGCGCATCCCGGAGGACCAGGCCGCCGCGCACATCGCCGGCTACGCCGTGTCCAATGACGTCTCCATGCGCGGCTGGCAGGGCCGGACCACCGAGTGGACCCAGGGCAAGGCCTGGGAGGACTCCACCCCGGTGGGACCCTGGCTGGTCACCCCGGACGAGGTCGTGCGCGGGGCCCGGATCATCACCCGCGTGAACGGCGAGGTCATGCAGGAGGACTCCACGGACGACCTCGTGTTCGGCCCCGAGAAGCTGGTATCCTACCTCTCCACCATGGTCACCCTGCTGCCCGGGGACCTGATCCTCACCGGCACGCCCGCCGGGGTGGCTCTGGCCCGCAAGAACGCTGAAGGACGCCGGCCCTGGCTGGTGCCCGGAGACGTCCTGGAGACCGAGATCGAAGGCCTGGGGCTGCAGCGCAACGAGGTCGTCTGAGTCCCGGCCACCGGAGCCTGGCCCTGCCCCACCACGTCAAGGAGTCCCCGTGACCGCTGAGTTCACCACCTGCGACCTGTTCGACGCCAACGCCTCCCTGCAGTCCTGCTCCCTGCAGTTCCAGGACTTGGGCGCACGTGCGCGCTTCACCGGACCGGTGCGCACGGTGCGCTGTCACCGGGACAACGGCCTGGTCAAGCAGATCCTGAACTCCCCCGGTGACGGGGCAGTGCTGGTGGTGGACGGCGGGGGCTCCCTGGAGTCGGCACTGATGGGTGACCTGATCGCGGCGGCGGCCGTGGAGAACGGGTGGGCCGGTGTGGTGATCCACGGGGTGATCCGGGACCGCGCCGTGGTGCGCACCCTGGACCTGGGGGTGAAGGCCCTGGGCTCGAACCCGCGGAAGTCCGCCAAGGACGGTGCCGGCGAGGTGGACGTCCCGGTGGAGTTCGGCGGCGTGGCGTTCACCCCGGGCGCCACCCTGTGGGCGGACGAGGACGGCATCCTGGTCACGCCGGCACCCGGCACGAGCACTCCGTGAGCGCGAGCGCAGGCCCGCAGCCCGGCGTCGGGATCCTGGGCGCCGGGCGGGCCGGGACCGCACTGGCCCGGGCGCTGCAGCGGGCCGGCATCCCGGCGTGGATCGCCTCCACCCGCTCCCCCACCTCCATGCGGTTCCATCTGGCCCAGTACGCGCCCCGAGCCACGGCCGTTGCCGCTGAGCAGATCGGCCAGCAGACCGGCGGCAGCGGACCCGGCCGACCCGACGGCCTCAGCATCGTGGTGCTGATGGTTCCGCAGGAGGACCTGGACAGCGTGGATCCGGGGTGGCTGGACGGGGTCCTCCTGGTGGACGTCACCAACCGCTGGGAGGACGAGCCGTTGCCGGACTGGTTCGAAGACTCCCTGCAGGCCGGACTCAGCAGCAGCGAGGCGATCGCCGCCCGCTTCCCGGGCAGCACCGTGGTCAAGACCCTGAACCACCTCAGCCACTGGGATCTGGACGGCGGCGGTCAACGCGTCCAGCCCCGGCTCCAGCCCGTCTCCGGTGACCCCGCGAACATGGGGCTGGAACTCGGGGGTGCAGCTGACTCCGCACCCCCGACTTCCAGCCACACGGTGCCCCACCAGCGGCGTGCGCTGGGCATCGCCTCCGACGACGGCCCTGCGGCCTCCCGTGTGGCGCACCTGATCGATGCGCTCGGCTTCGACCCCGTGGTGCTGCCCTCCCTGCGCGCCGGGGTCATCCTGGAGCCCGGAGGCCCGGTGTTCAACCGTTCCTGGACCGCCGGTGAGCTCGCAGACCTCGCTGAACACTCCGCCGCCGGACCGAGTGCTGACGGGACCGCCCAGGATCGGTAGCGTGGCATCAAGCCCACCTCCCTAACCCCAGGAGATCCCGGACGTGACCGTCACCGCCCCCGCGCCGACCCTGTCCCAGCGGACGGGGACGGACATCGCCCGCTGGAGGGCCGCCGTCGGGCTGTTCGCCCTGATGCTGACCCTGCTGGGAGGCACCGTGGCCTCCCTGGTGGCCACCGCCGCGCCGGCCCATGCCGTCCCGCCCACCGAGATCACCCTGGAGGACACGGCGGGCGTCATCTACGAGCCCCAGCTGCGCGAGCAGGTCCAGCAGATCGACTTCTACGAGCCCACGCATGTGGTGGTGTTCACCGAGCGGGGCACCGGGACCTCCAACTTCAACGCCCGGGTGCTGGCCTACGCCCGGGAGCACCGTCCGGAGTGGATCAGCCCGGACGGACAGAAGTGGGCGGACGGGCTGTACATCTTCGCCCTGGATCCGGATGGGCGGCATGTGGGCACCTACTTCGGGGAGGACCGGAAGGTGTCCACCGAGCAGCAGGGCCAGATCCAGGACGCCACCAAGGACCTGCTGCGAGACGCCCAGTGGACCGACGCCGCCGTGAAGGGCGTGGAGGAGGGCGCTGCGCTGATCAACCGCCCCTGGTACCGCCACCCGCTGCTGTATGGAGGGCTGGGTCTCGCGGCGGTCGTGGGAGGCGGCACCGCCATGAGTGTGGTGGCGAACCGCCGGGAGAAGCGCCGCCGGGGCCAGGCCGATCTGCAGCGCGGACGGGATGCGTTCTCCTCGGTGACCATGGACCTGGAGGCCACCGAGCTCAACGCCCGCACGGTCCCGGAGGGCTCCCGCTACGGCGCCCTGGTGCTGGAGCGCTACCGCACCTTCCATGACCGCTATGTGGAGCTGGCCCGTCAGGCTGACACTCTCTCCACTGTGGATCCGCAGACTCTGCACCGGAAGGAGCCACGGGAGACGGCTCGTCGTTTCGCGGACGAGGCTCAGGCCCTGGACCGGCTCGATGACGTGGTGGCCCACGCCAGCACCTTCCTGAACCGTCAGACCGGATGGCAGGCGGGGTGGGACGTGCAGACCGAGCCGTTGCGGGATGACCTGCAGCGGATCGCCGACGGTGAGGCCGCCGCCCCGACGGGGAGCACAGACGAGGCCCGAGCGCCGCTGGAGTCCTTCCGGAGGGAGGCCGAGACCGAACTGGACCGGCTCGGCGCGCAGCTGGAGGCCGAGTCGATCACCCCGGATGAGGCGTTGGACCGGCTGAGCGGGCTGCGCACCCGTCTGACCGGGCTGCTCGAGCAGTACGCGGCGGCCTCCACCGCCGGCTTCGCCACGTCCGAGGAGGAGCGCTCGACCCTGCAGACCGCCTTCGACGCCTCCCGTCGGACCACGCCTCGCGCGCACCCGGGCTCGATCCTGGACACCGTGTACGAACCGGGGCACTTCTGGACCATGGTGGCGTTCTCCCGGGGCTACTCCTCCGGGCGGGAGCGGGTGGAGACCGCTCGCTCAGCCGCCAGCTCGTCCTCCTCCTCCACCGGCTACGGATCCTCCGGGGGCAGCTTCTCCGGCTCCGGCTCCTCCTCCCGGTTCTGACCGGACGGGCCCTTCCCGACGACGGCCGGTCACCTTCCGGAATATCTCCACCCCCAGATTGGTTCAAATTTGTATGAGCACCTCGAAGACCGCTGATGTGACCGACCCGTTGTCCTTCTACCTGGACAAGTCCGACCCCGGGGCCTGGAATGCCGTCGGCGGGCTGGCCACCGCCGCGAAGCGCTCGGCTGAGGCGGCCGGACTGGACGCCCAGCTGGTGGAGCTGGTGAACCTGCGTGTCTCCCAGATCAACGGCTGCGCCTACTGCCTGCATGTGCACACCCAGAAGGGGATCGAGGCCGGGCTGGACGATCAGCGCCGCGGCCTGGTCTCGGTCTGGCGTGAGGCCGAGCAGGTCTACTCCGAGCAGGAGCGGGCAGCCCTGGAGCTGGCCGAGGCCGTGACGCAGCTGCCCGAGCTGGAGGAGCTGCAGGTCGCCCAGCTCTCCTCCAGTGCGGTGCTCAGCCCGGAGCAGTACTCTGCGGTGCAGTGGCTGGCCATCACCATGAACGTGACCAACCGGATCTCCATCCTCTCCCACCACCCCGTCCGTCCTGCCGCGCAGAAGTCAGGGAGCACCTCATGAGCAACACCGAGAAGGACCCGCAGGAGACCGTCTGCAAGAACGGCCCCGGTGCTGCACCCACTGCAGAGCCGGAGGGCGAGCAGCTCCGACCGGCGCGGTTCACGGACGGGCTGAGTTCGGGCGTCCAGGAGCACTCTGCCGCCAGCCCGGACGAGGACGCCGCGCACACCGTGGAGGTGCTCGAACCGCGCGCCGTCCCTCTGGGCGGACCCCGCGCCATGACTGTTCAGCGCAGCCTGCCTCAGCGCGCCCGTTCGCTGATCGGGGCCTGGTGCTTCCTGGACTTCTACGGCCCGGACGATGTCTCGGCCACCGGGGGCATGGCGGTCCCGCGCCATCCTCACACCGGCCTGGCCACCGTCTCCTGGCTGTTCGAGGGCCGGATCGACCACATCGACTCCGCCGGGAACTGGGCCACTGTCCGCCCCGGCGCGGTGAACCTGATGAACGCCGGCACCGGAATCACCCACTCGGAGTACTCCTCACAGGACACCACCGTGCTGCACGGGGCCCAGCTCTGGTACGCCTTCCCGGACCATGCACGCTTCAGCGCCCCCTCCTTGGACGCCCACCGCCCGGACCCGATCACCGGCGAGGGGTACACGGCCAAGGTGTTCCTGGGCTCGCTGCTGGGCCAGACCTCCCCGGTGCACACCCACCTGCCGCTGACCGGGGCTGAGTTCCGGCTTCGCCCCGGGAGCACCGTGCAGATCGAGGTCCCCGCCGACCACGAGCACGGGGTGCTCGCGGTGAACGGACCTGTCCATCTGGATGGTGTGGAGGTCGGACAGGCCCATCTGGGCTATGTCGGCACCGGCGCACAGACCCTGACCCTCACCGCGGACCCCAGCGAGGATCCGGACGCCGAGGACGTGATCGTGCTGCTGATCGGCGGCGAGCCGTTGGGCGAGCAGATCATCATGTGGTGGAACTTCGTGGGCCGCTCCCATGAGGAGATCGCCACCTGGCGGGCCGCCTACCAGCAGGAGATGGGCTTCGAGCCTGCCGATGACGCCACTCCCCTGCGCTCCGCGCTTCCCGACGACGGCACCTCAGCGGGTGCCCCGGTCACCGGAGAACGCCTGGAGGGACTGGTCGGCACCGAGTACGCCGATGGCCGCTCCTTCCCGCAGTTCGGCGACTTCCCGCCGGACCAGCCGGCGCCCATCCCGGCGCCCACCCTGCCCAACACCCGCATGCGTCCGCGCGGCTGATCACCGTCTGCGCCTCCCCCTCCCTCAGACACCCCAGACCTCAGGAGTCACCATGACCGAGAACAGTGCCCCCACCGTCGAAGAGCCCCAGGTGCGCCGGACCGAGCGCCGTTTCGAGATCCACGCCGATGACTCTGGCCAGCCCGCCGGATTCACCCTCTACCGCGACTACACCACTGAGGCCGGGGCCGTGCAGCGGATCTTCCCGCACACCGAGGTCAAGGACGAGTTCGGGGGTCACGGGCTGGCCTCCACTCTGGTCCGGGAGGCCCTGGACCTCACCGTGGCGGACGGCGTGGCGATCGTCCCCGTCTGCCCCTATGTGAAGTCCTGGATCGAGAAGCACGAGGGCTACACCGAACACGTGGTCAAGCCCACCCCAGACCACCTGCAGTTCATCTCCCGTCGATGACCCTCCGGTGAGCGCCGTCGTGAACCTGCCATGGCAGGCTGACTGACGTGCCACTGAGCGAACGTGAGATCACCGAGCCCGTCGATCTGGCCGGACCCACCGGGCTGTTGAACCCGGAGGCTGTGGGCTGGACCCGCACGCCCCTGCACCGCACGGACTCGGTCACCCACGGGCTGATCGGACGCACCCGGACCAAGCGGTGGGAGTACTGGGCGATCACCACACCCACGCATGCGGTCGGGCTGGTGGTCTCGGACATCTCCTATGCCTCCACGCACGGGATCTTCGTGCTGGACCGCCGCACCGGCGAGCAGATCAGCCACGACGCCGTGGGCCTGCCCGGCGCCGCCAGTCTCCCGGGCACCCTCGGCGAGGGCGTCTCCCGGTCCCGCACCCGGACGGTCCAGCTGGAGTTCACCCACCACGACGACGCCACGCACCTGAGTGCCTCCGGCCCGCGGGTGCGCCTCGAGGTGACGGCCCACCGTCCACCAGGTCACCAGAGCCTGGGCGTGGTGGTGCCCTGGAGTCAGCAGTTCTACTAGTACACGGTCAAGGATCTGGCCCGTCCGGCCACCGGAACGCTCTGGGTGGACGGTGTGCCCCATGAGCTGCCTGCCGCAGGCTCCTGGGCCACGGTGGACCACGGCCGGGGCCGGTGGCACCGTGACGTGCGTTGGAACTGGGGCGCCGGGACCGGGACCGTGGCAGGCCGCACCGTCGGCATCCTGGTCGGCGGACAGTGGACGGCAGGCACCGGCAGCACCGAGAACTCGGTGCTGGTGGGCGGGCAGCTGTCCAAGATCAGCGCCGAGCTGGACTGGAGCTATGACCGCAGGGACTGGCTGGCTCCCTGGCGGGTGCGGGGTGCGGGCGTGGCCTTGACGTTCACCCCGGAGCACCTGCGTCGGGCGGTCACGGACCTCGGTGTCATCTCCAGCAGGACGCATCAGTGCTTCGGGCTCTGGTCGGGACAGGTGCAGCCGCCCCAGGGAGAAGCGATCGTCCTGACCCCAGCCGACGAGGTCTACGGCTGGGCCGAGGACGTCCACCAGCGGTGGTGAGGACGCCGCCTGACACGGGCTGCGCCTCCTGGTCGGCGTGAGCATCGGTGGCAGATCTGCCATGCTCAGGGGATGACGTCGTCCTCGGTCTCGCCCAGCCCGTCCTCCGCATCCGCCTCGGACGGCTCCCTGCCTTCGGCCGCCCCTGCTGACACGGCCGCTCGCCCTCCCTCCCCCGCTGCCCCGTTGCACCCCTCAGCGCAGCCGCTGGTGACCTGCCAGACCGTGGGTTTGATCGCCCACGTGCGCCTCTCCCGTCCGGAGAAGCTCAACGCGCTGACGCTGCCGATGCTGGACGAGCTGATCCAGGTCGCCCGGCAGATCCGCCGTGACCCTGGCATCCGCGCCGTGGTGCTCTCCGGCCACGGCGACGCGTTCTGCGCAGGGATGGATCTGAAGTCTGCCCTGCGCACGCCCGGCGGTGTGGCCACTCGCTTCCTGCCTCGCCCGTGGACTGGGACGAACGTGTTCCAGGAGGCCTGCTGGGTCTGGCGCAGACTGTCTGTCCCGGTCATCGCGGCCGTGCACGGTCACTGTCTGGGCGGTGGGCTGCAGCTGGCCCTGGGTGCAGATCTGCGGGTGACCGCCCCGGATGCCACGTGGTCGGTGCGGGAGACCCATTGGGGTCTGGTGCCGGACATGTCCGGCATGCGCACCCTGACCGAGCTGCTCCCGTTGGACGTGGCCAAGGACCTGACGCTGACCGCCCGGATGGTGAGCGGGACCGAAGCCGAGCGGATCGGACTGGCCACCCGGGTGAGCGATGACCCCGTGGCCACCGCCGTCGAGCTGGCGCAGGAGATCATCCAGCATGACCGTCAGGCCGTCTCCCACGCCAAGCGCCTGCTGGACCGCGCCGCCACCGCCTCCGCACGAGCGACCTTCGCCCGGGAGCGACTGGCGCAGCTGACACTCCTGGCACGGCTGAACCGGACCGGGCTCCCGGGTCGCTGATGGAACGGAAAAGGCCCTGGTCCGCGATGCGGATCAGGGCCTTTCACGTGGTCGGGGTGACAGGATTTGAACCTGCGACCCCGTCTCTCAAAATCCCTGATCAGAGTGATTTTTGAAAACTTTGGGCTGTCTCGGGTTCCCTAGTTTTGATTGGGGAACAGGCTCTTCGCCTACTCCGAGTGTAACCGATCACTTGGTGATGCTCCCGGTTGATTTGGGTCTGCTGCACGATCAGGTGACAGTGGTTAGTCACGCAGCCTGATCGGCTGGCGTGGTCATGATTGTCTCGAACTCGATCGGGGTCAAGCGGCCTAGGTGTTGTGGGTCATGAGGTTCTCGGAGGGGGCGGGTCGGTGAGATAGCGAACGGGCTCCTGGTCGCAGGATGGGAATTGCGAAACCACCAACCTGTGAACCTGAAGAAGGAGCCCGTTCATGGCCCAGGCTACCGCTGTGCACCCCAACTCTGCACTGACCCCGACCGGGCGTGCTCAGATGGTGGATCGTCATCTGATCGACGGGGCCCCGATCGCCCACGTGGCCCGTGAGTTCCGCGTCAGTTGGGACACGGTGAAGAAATGGGTGACCCGCTTCCTGGACCAAGCAGAGCCCGGGCTGGCCGATCGACCCAGCACCCCCTGGGAATCTCCCACCACCACCGAGGCCGCCGTGGTGGCCAGGATCGAAGCACTGCGCCGGGAGTTGAAGTGGTCAGCG
>NZ_FPCG01000017.1 GCF_900116905.1 Micrococcus terreus
TCCGGGGAGAACTCCTTGGTCGGAATGATTACAGTCATGAACCTGCTCCATCAATCAGGGAACCAACCGGTTCACAACCAGCCTGCCAGGAAGGGTTCCGGGCTGGTGCAGGTGATAACTGACCTCCAGTTGCATGTGGGTGGGGGTTCGGCCGTGCCAGCCGCGGCTGCGCAGACCCTGGCGGACTTTGCGGATGGCTGGCCGCCAGTTGTCCTGGGCATGACGGGCACTGAACCGCAGCTCCAGCCAGTCGTGGGCGGCCAACGCCTCGTGACGGGCGATGTCCCGGGCCACCTGATCCGGGTCGGAGTGATGACGGCCTTCATACTCCAGTGTGGTCCGGAACTCCTCGTACACCAGATCTCCCTGGTGAATGATCCGGCCCTGGGCGTCTCTGATCGGCAGGTTCACCGCAGGTTCCGGCAGCCCCGCATCCACCAGGGCCAGACGCAGCAGTGTCTCACGGGGCGAGTCCGACCCGACGCGCACACGATCCAGGGCCGCTCGGGCGCGGCGGATCCCCGGACGACCCCGGTGGTGGGTGAGCAGAAGCTCCAGATCCTTCGGAGTGGTGAACGGAACCGCATCCCAGTCACCTCCCCACACCGGATGCACCAGCCAGTCGCCCCACACCACGAGTTGGTCCTCCCAGGCGGTGGCCGCCAGGTCCAACCACGTGCGCGCCGGGTTGGTGAGGACCACGCCGTCCCGCTCGACGACCTCCGTGGGCAGCACCTTGCCACGGTGTCCCGTGGTCCCGGGTAGCCCGCGACGTCTGTCTCCGGCAATCGAGGTGAGATGGACGGAATCTGGAGCGGCGACGTCGGGACATCCCCACAGGAACGCCGCGGACTCATGCGAGGCGATGTCCTTCCCCTCCCCCGGCGCCCACTGCAAGGCCCGGAGGAGCGCGGCGTGGACTTCCGCAGGATCGGTGGCGCCAGCAGGTGCGTCGACAGCACGAGTTCGGTAGATCCCCCGGAGCTGCCGATGCCCGGCGGGGCCCGAGAGACGACTCCACCCGACCTGCAACGCCTCGGCCTGCCGTGCGGAGAAGAACAGCGGAGCATCGGGCGGAAGGTTCAAGGTGGGCCGT
Organism: Micrococcus terreus; assembly: GCF_900116905.1. Taxonomy (GTDB): domain Bacteria; phylum Actinomycetota; class Actinomycetes; order Actinomycetales; family Micrococcaceae; genus Citricoccus; species Citricoccus terreus. The sequence goes on from NZ_FPCG01000017.1 coordinate 1,097, forward strand.
CTGGACATGCCTCCACCCTCGGTGGCAGTTCGTGGACCCCACCAGCCGGGGCACCACTCCTGGGGATGAAGCCGCCAGGGGCGCGCGCTGTGCAGGAGCCGTCCGCCGGTCCGGTGTCAGCGCGCCCGGCAACGCCCGGTCAGTTATCACTGGCATGGCCCCGCTCAGAGGGTGATGCCAGTGATAACTGACCTCCAGTTGGGAAGGAGGGGCGGGTGGGTCAGACGGTGTAGACGGAGATCGAGCTGCCTTCGATCAGGTCGGACTCGCCGGGGGCCATCCGGGCGCCGATCTGGGCCTCGCTGCCCCGTGCTGTGGACATCTGCAGGATGAACGAGCGCAGCGTCCCGCCCCGGGCGGTGATGCCCTCCAGCAGGTGTTCGGCCCGAGGGAGGCGGAACTGGACGTCCTCGAGCCCGCCGTGGAAGACCACCAGTCCGCAGAACCGGCCACCGGGGGCACCGATCAGCATCTGCAGCAAGCGCTGGCCCGGGTCCGCCCAGTCGTCCTGGGACATGGGCTGGCCCAGGGCGTTGAACCAGTGCAGGAAGCCCCGCTCGCGCGCCGGGTACTCATAGGGCTGCTCAGCCAGGAACTCCTTGCGGATCCGGATCAGGGCACGCGTGGTCTCCAGCATGCGCTCCTGCTCCGGGTTCAGCTCCCAGTCCGTCCAGGAGATCTCGTTGTTCTGGCAGTAGGCGTTGTTGTTCCCGCCCTGGGTGCGGCCCAGTTCATCGCCCGCAGTGAGCATGGGCACCCCGAGGGAGAGCATCAGGGTGGCCATCACGTTGCGTGCGGTCTGACCACGGGCGGCACGGACTGCCGGGTCCTCCGTGGGGCCCTCCACGCCGTGGTTGAACGAGCGGTTGTGGGAGTTCCCGTCCCGGTTGTCCTCCCCGTTGGCCTGGTTGTGCTTCTCGTTGTAGCTGACCAGGTCTCGCAGGGTGAAGCCGTCATGCGCGGTGACCAGATTGACCGAGGCGAGGGCTGAACGGCCGGAGGCGCCGAACAGGGCCGCCGAGCCGGAGAGGCAGTCGGCCAGGCGCGCGGTGGATCCCCCGGTGCCGCCGCGTTCCAGGGCAGCGCGGTCCGCCACCCAGAAGTCGCGCACCACGTCCCGGTAGCGATCGTTCCAGTCCGACCAGCCCGCGGGGAAGTGGCCGGTCTGCCATCCGCCGACACTGACGTCCCACGGTTCGGAGATGAGCTTGACCCCGGCCAGCACCGGATCCGCGTGGGCGGCCACCAGGAAGGGGTGGTGCGGGGTGAAGTGGTGGCTGGAATCCCGGCACAGGGTCACCGCCAGATCGAAGCGGAAGCCGTCCACCTGGTAGTCGGTGACCCAGTGGCGCAGCGAATCCAGGGTCATCTGGACCACCGAGGAGTTGCCGAAGTCCAGGGCGTTGCCGCAGCCGGTGGTGTCCACGTACCGCCCCTGGGCGTCATGACGGTAGTAGTGCTGTTCGCCCAGCTCACGCCAGCAGAAGGACGGACCACCCGGCCCCTCTTCGGCAGTGTGGTTGTAGACCACGTCCAGGATGACCTCGATCCCGGCCTGGTGCAGCAGACGGATCATCCCCTTGACCTCGTCCTGCACGGCCTTCGGCCCGGCGGCCTGGGCGGCGGCGGTGGCATACCCCGGATGTGGGCTGAAGAACCCGACCGTGTTGTACCCCCAGTAGTTCTCCAGACCCAGCCGCTGCAGGTGCTGCTCGTCCGCATGGTGGTGGATGGGCAGCAGCTCCACGGCCGTCACGCCGAGGTCCTGGAGGTAGCGGATCATCACCGGGTGAGCCAGGCCGGCGTAGGTCCCGCGCAGCTCCTCGGGGATCTGCGGGTGCAGCCGGGTCTGCCCGATCACATGGGCCTCGTAGACCACGGTGTCCCGCAGCGGGGTGTGGGGCCGCTCCACCCCGCCCCAGTCGAAGTGGGAGGGCACGCGCACCGACCAGTACTGTCCGTCCCGCTCGCTCACGGCCCGGCTGTACGGGTCCAGGATCGGGCGCAGGCCCGGCTCCGCCTCCGCCTCCTCCCCGGATTCGGCTCCCTCAGCTCTCCCACCCCTCCGCACGAACGCGTAGAGGCAGCCCTCGCCCAGACCGGCCACCGTCCCGTGGTGCACGTGGGAGGTGACGTCCGGCAGGGGCACCCGGGTCAGGTCCTCCGCATGCGGGGCCCGGTCCAGCGGGAAGTCGGGCCCGGTGAAGACCACGTCCAGCCGCTCGCAGCCGGGGGCGTAGACGGCCACATTCACCGCCTCATCGGCAGGCGCTGAGAAGCCGTCAGCGGACAGTCCCCCACTGGCCACCCGGACGCCGGGCACTCCGGCGTGCACGCCGAGGGGGAAGGGACGGGATCGGTGACCGTGACCGCGCACCACGGTCTCGGCCACGGTCCCGGTGGGCTGGGCGACGGTGGAGGTCCAGGCCATCAGCCCTGGTCCGTGGACGTCCCGGTGGCCGCGCCGGAGCCTGCCGCACCGGAGCGCAGCCGCGAGACCTCGTACAGGGTGATGCCCACGGCCATGGAGGCGTTGAGGGACTCCATCTCCGAGGCGATGGGGATGGAGACGATCTGATCGCAGTACTCGCGGGTCAGTCGGGACAGGCCCTTGCCCTCCGAGCCGACCACCACGCACAGCGGTTCGGTGGACAACGCCATGCCGGGCAGCTCCACGTCTCCGCCGCCGTCCAGCCCCACCACGAAGTAGCCCATCTTCTTGAGCTCCTGCAGCGCGGTGTTCAGGTTGCCGGCCTGGGCCACGGGCACGCGGGCGGCGGCACCGGCGGAGGTCTTCCAGGCGGTGGCGGTCACGCCCACGGACCGGCGGGCGGGGACGATCACACCGTCGGCACGGAACGCGGAGGCCGAGCGGATGATGGCACCCAGGTTGCGGGGGTCGGTGATCCCGTCCAGGGCCAGCAGCAGCGGCGGCGCGCTCTGGTACCGCTTCTCCCAGCGCTGCATCCGCTCCCGCGCCAGGTCCACGGCATCGGCGTACTCGTACGGCGGGACCTGCAGCACCAGCCCCTGGTGGTTGGCGTCATCGGTCATCCGGTCCAGCTCCGGCTTGGAGTTCTCCAGCACCGGGATGCCTCGTTCGGCGGCGAGCTTGAGGGACTCGCGCACGCGGTCGTCCATCTCCACGCGCGTGGCCACGTGCAGCGCCTTGGCGGGGATGCCGGCGCGCAGGGCCTCCACCACGGGATTGCGTCCGGCCACGGTCTCGTCCTTGTGCCGCGAACGGGTGTTGCGGGTGGGGCGCTTGGTGGCGGCACGCTCGGAGAGCATCTTGGCCCGGTGCGCCTTGTGGTAGACCCGGTCCTCTGCCTTGGGGGTGGGTCCCTTGCCCTCGAGTGCCTTGCGGCCGTGGCCACCGGTGCCCTTGAGCGGGCCCTTCTTGCCCTTGGGAGAGCCGGAGCGGCGAGGTGCAGACATGATGGGGTGGCCTTTCAACGGGGACGACGACGGCAGGTCGCCACTGCGGATCCGGTCCGGTCCGCCGCGGTTCATTCTACCGACGGGTCACCGGGATCCTCCCGGCACCGGCAGGTGCCGCACCGGTGTGAGCTTCCCGACGACGACCGGCTGGCCGGGGTGCCTCAGGCCAGGGACCAGCGGGCTCCGTCAGCGCCGTCCTCGATCACGATCCCGGCTCCGGCGAGCGCATCACGGATGGCGTCCGCGGCGGCCCAGTCCTTGTCCGCGCGGGCCTGGGCCCGGGCCTCCAGCTGGGAGCGGACCAGCTGGTCCAGCGCGTCTAGCTCGGGAGAGGACTGCTCGGGGCCGTCACCACTGTTCGGCACGGCGTCCAGACCGAGGATCGTGGTCATGGCTCGGACCTGGTCCAGCAACGCCCCCACGGACTCCAGATCTCCAGAGCTCAGTGCCGTGTTGCCGGCGCGCACGGCCTCGTGCAGTGCGGCCAGGGCCTGCGGAACGTTGAGATCGTCCTCCATCGCTGCCCGGAACGCGGCCGGAGCTCGGTCCGCCAAGGTAAGGCCCCGGTCTGCACGATCTGCCGAGCCAGCCGAGGCGCCGGCGAGGCGAGTACCCGAGGGCGTGACGTCGTCGGGACCTGCTGTGGGGGTCTCGGCTCCCAGTGCCTGCTGCGCACGGGTGAGGAAGTTCTCGATCCGCTCCACTGCGGCTTCGGCCTCCTGCAGGGAGGTGGGCCGGTAGTCCAGCTGCGAACGGTAGTGGGCCTGGCCCAGGAAGTAGCGCACGGCCTGGGGGCGGGCCATGGCCAGCATCTCATGCGGGGAGATGGTGTTGCCGATGGACTTGGACATCTTCTCGCCCTCGAAGGTGACCATGCCGTTGTGCAGCCAGAAGTTGGCGAAGCCGTCCCCTGCGGCGGCCGACTGGGCCAGCTCGTTCTCGTGGTGCGGGAAGCGCAGGTCCAGGCCGCCGCCGTGGATGTCGAAGGTCCCACCCAGGTACTTGGTGGACATGGCCGAGCACTCCAGGTGCCAGCCCGGACGGCCACGGCCCCAGGGGGAGGCCCAGGAGGCGGTGTCCGGGTCCCCGGACTTGTGGCCCTTCCACAGAGCGAAGTCGCGGGGATCGCGCTTGCCGCGGGGGTCGGCGTCGGGGGCGTCCTGCATGTCCTCCACCCGCTGGCGGGTCAGCTCGCCGTAACGGGGCCACGAGCGGACATCGAAGTACACGTCGCCGGAGTCGTCGGTGGCCGGGTAGGCGTGTCCGGCGTCGATCAGGCGCTGGATCAGCTCGAACATCTCGGTGATGTGGCCGGTGGCGCGGGGCTCGTAGGTGGGCCGGCGCACGCCGAGGGCGTCGTAGGCACGCGTGAACTCCTGCTCGAAGCGGTAGGCCAGGGCGAACCAGGGCTCGCGCTCGAGGTACACGCCGTCCGCGGTGAAGCCCTCGCCGTAGGAGGCGGCGGACTTCTCCAGGATCTTGTCGTCGATGTCCGTCACATTGCGCACGGAGGTCACGCGCAGGCCGGTGGCCTCAAGCCAGCGGATGAGGATGTCGAAGGCGATGGCCGAGCGGACGTGGCCCACATGGGGCAGCCCCTGCACGGTGGCACCGCAGTAGTAGAGGCTGACCTGCCCCTCGGTCAGGGGGACGAAGTCCCGCACCTGGGCGGACTGGGTGTCATAGAAACGCTGGGCCACGAGGCCCCATCCTACCGAGGGCGGCGGGGCGCCCGGGCGGGGTGCTCAGTCCTGCGTCACGGGGACCACCAGGGCGGTGGCCACCGCGGCGGCGCCCTCACCGCGGCCGGTCAGTCCGAGACCGTCCGTGGTGGTGGCCGAGAGCGAGACCGGGGCGCCCGCGGCGGCGGAGAGCACCTGTTCGGCCTCGGCCCGGCGGGTGCCGATCTTGGGACGGTTGCCGATCATCTGCACGGCGATGTTCCCGATCTCGAACCCGGCCTCCCGCACCAGCCGGGCGGCCTCGGTGAGCAGCGCGGTCCCAGAGGCACCGGCCCACTCCGGGCGGGAGGTGCCGAAGTGCAGCCCCAGGTCCCCGATCCCGGCGGCGGAGAAGATGGCGTCGCAGGCGGCGTGCGCCACCACGTCCGCGTCCGAGTGGCCCACCAGCCCCTGCTCGCCCGGCCAGTGCAGTCCGGCCACCCAGCACTCCCGCTGTTCGGCCTCCGGGGCGAAGGAGTGCACGTCCGTCCCGATCCCTGTGCGGGGCAGGCCACCGCGTGCCGGGTTGGAGGAACTGGAGGAACGGGAGGTGTTGGCGGGCGGCGTGGTCATGCGAGGGTCCGTTCTGTGGCGGCGGCCTGAGGGCAGGGTGGAGAGTCGTCAGATGCACTTCGCGTCTGCAGCAGGGCATCGGCCAGCTGCAGGTCCAGTGCCGTGGTGATCTTGAAGGACTCCACGTCCCCGTCCACCACCGCCACCGTGTGCCCGGCGGCCTCCATGAGCATGGAGTCATCGGTCAGGGCCGCGGCATCGCCCCCGGCCTCCTGGGCCCTGCGGTGCGCCTCGGCGAGCTGGTCCAGGACGAACCCCTGGGGCGTCTGCACGGCACGCAGGGCGGCCCGAGCCGGCGTGTCCACCACCCGCAACGGCACAGGCCCAGCGCCGGGCCAGGGCGCGACGGTCTTGACGGTGTCGGTCACCGGGACAGCAGGCACGACGGCGGCCGCGCCGGCTTCCAGCGCATCGACCACCCGCTGGAAGACGGCAGGCGGGACGAAGGGTCGCGCCGCGTCATGGACGAGCACGTGGGTCACCGGGCGGTCGGACTGCTCGCCGAGGGCGGCACAGGCCGCCAGGCCCGCTCTCACCGAGTCCGAGCGTTCGGCTCCACCGGGCACCGTGAGGACGCGATGACCGGTGCGTTCGGCGATCTGCTCGCACAGCTGCACCAGCGGCTGTGCGACCTCCGGACTGCCGGGCACCACCACCACGGCCCCCGCCAGCCGGCCAGCTCCGCCGCTGTCCCCGCGGTAGGCCTGGAGGCCACCCTGCAGACAGTGCTCCAGGATGGTGCGGCCATCACTCAGCTCCACCCTGGCCTTGGGTCGGCCGGCCCCCAAGCGGGTCCCCGCTCCGGCGGCCACGATCAGCAGCGCACAGCGCGGCGTGGTGCTCAGTGCGGTGCTCACGCCGCCAGGACCTCGTCCAGCAGGCGGCCGGCCTCCTCCTCCGAGGTCTTCCTGGCCAGCGCCAGTTCGGAGACGAGGACGCCGCGCGCCTTGGCCAGCATGCTCTTCTCCCCGGCCGAGAGGTGCTTGTCCTGGCCTCGGCGGGAGAGGTCCCGCACCACTTCGGAGACCCGCAGGACGTCTCCGGAGGCGAGCTTCTCACCGTTGGCCTTGAAACGGCGGGACCAGTTGGTCGGCTCATCGATCTCGTCCTGACGCAGCACGTCGTAGACCCGCTCGAGCCCCTCCGCACTGACGACGTCCCGCATGCCCACCAGCTCCACGTTCTCCGCCGGGACCTCGATGGTCAGATCACCCTGGATGATGGCCAGCCGCAGGTAGGTGCGCTCCTGGCCGCGAACGGTCCTCGTCTTGATCTCATCGATCCTCGCCGCACCGTGATGCGGATAGACCACGGTCTCGCCGACCTTGAAAACCATGTGGAGTTTCCCCTTTCCAGCGGTGAATTTTATCACCTGGAAATGAAAACTCCCAGCCTGGACCGATCTTCTGAGCGGCCGTCGCCGCCGGGGAGCCTCCCCGGTCACACGCCGCTCGCGGGCGGCGCACGCGGGGTCCATGCGGTAGTCTCAAGGCAGTTCTGTGACCGTCGTCCGGCATCTGCCGCACCGTCGCAGTGGACATCGCGCACGCATCTGAGGAGAACCGACCGTGAAGCTCGACGCATCCAAGGTCACCCGCCGCCGTCTGGCCGCTGTGGGACTGGCCACCGCCGCCCTGCTGGGCGCCACCGGTTGCAGCGCCATCAACCCGCAGGCGACCACCATCGAGTACGCCCCCTCTGACGGCATCATCGCCACGGTGGGTGAGGCGGAGGTGCGCAACCTGCTGCTGGTCTCCGGCGAGTCCGAGGCCGAGGGCCGCTACATCGGCTCCGTGGCCAACAGCTCCGAGGAGCCGATCGAGGTCTCGCTGACCGTGAACGGCACCACCACTCGCGTCTCCGTGCCCGGCGGCGAGGTCCTGTCCCTGGAGACCCCAGAGAACGAGCACGTCATCCCCAACACCGGCGTGATCGTGGGCGGCATGGCCGAGGGCACCATCGAGGTGGACGGCCAGAGCGAGGACGTGAAGATCCCCGTCCTGGACGGCACCCTGCCGGAGTACCGCGAGTTCGTCCCCGGCGGCGCTGACGGCTCGGCCACCGAGCACCTGTACCACGAGGAGAACGCGGACGAGGGCGGTCACTGACCCCTCCCCTTCCCCAGTCTCAGATTCACGACGACGGGCCGTCACCTGGCAAGGTGACGGCCCGTCGTCGTCGTGGTCGGAGCCAGACCGCGCGGATCAGGGTTCGAACTTGTAGCCCAGTCCCCGCACCGTGACCAGGTAGCGCGGGCTGGAGGGGTCCGGCTCGATCTTGCTGCGCAGGCGCTTGACGTGCACGTCCAGGGTCTTGGTGTCGCCCACATAGTCCGAGCCCCACACTCGGTCGATCAGCTGACCGCGGGTCATCACCCGGCCGGAGTTGCGCAGCAGCATCTCCAACAGCTCGAACTCCTTGAGCGGCAGGGACACGGCCTCACCATTGACCGAGACCACATGGCGTTCGATGTCCATGCGCACCGGACCGGACTGGACGGTGGCCGAGATCAGCTCCTCCGGCTCACCCTGCCGGCGCAGCACCGCACGGATCCGGGCCACCAGCTCCCGCGCCGAATAGGGCTTGGTGACATAGTCGTCCGCACCGAGCTCGAGGCCGACGACCTTGTCGATCTCCGAGTCCTTGGCGGTGAGCATGATGACCGGGACGTTGGAGCGCTGACGGATCTGGCGGCAGACCTCCGTGCCGGACTGGCCCGGAAGCATCAGGTCCAGCAGGATCAGGTCCGCCCCGCTGCGGTCGAACTGCACGACCGCGTCGAGACCGTCCGCGACGACCTCGACCTCGAAGCCCTCCTTGCCCAGGAGGTAGGACAGCGGATCGCTCAGCGACTCCTCGTCCTCCACGATCAGAATGCGGGTCATGCTGCTCCTCTCCCACGCTCGGCCAGGTGGCCGCCCCGTGGCTCGCTGCGGTCCGGCTCCGAGGAGTCCGGTTCTGCTTCCATCTCCGGCAGACGCACCGTGAAGGTGGATCCACGGCCTGGCTGGGACCAGACGGTCACCTCGCCGCCGTGGTTGGAGATGACGTGCTTGACGATGCTCAGGCCCAGGCCGGTGCCGCCCGTCTGGCGCGAGCGGGCTGCGTCGATCCGGTAGAAGCGCTCGAAGATCCGCTCCTGCTCCTCGGCGGGGATCCCCACACCCTGGTCCGTCACCGAGACCTGGGCCAGCCCGTCCACGCTGCGCAGTCCCACTCCCACCGTGGTGTTGTCCGGGGAGTAGCGCACGGCGTTGTCGATCAGATTGCGCAGGGCGGTCATCAGCTGGTCAGGATCCCCGAAGACCGGGGCGTCCGCCCGCCCGCCGACCTTGATCTCGATCCCCCGAGATTCAGAGGGCAGCCGGGACCGGTCCACGGCCTCGGCCACCACGGTGTTCAGGTCCACCGGCTGGCCGGCCTTGACCGCGTCCTTGCCCTGCAGGCGGGAGAGCTCGATGATGTCCTGCACCAGCGCCGAGAGACGGAGGGACTCGATGCTCAGCCGTTTGGCGAAGCGGCGCACCGACTCCTCGTCATCCGCGGCGTCGTCGATCGCCTCGGCCAGCAGGGAGATGGCCCCCACCGGGGTCTTGAGCTCATGGGAGACGTTGGCCACGAAATCATGGCGGATGGCCTCGGTGCGGCTGATCTCGGTGCGGTCATCGGCCAGCAGCAGGATGTACTCATCCCCCAGCGGGGCCGCCCGCAGGTGCACGGTGAGGGTCCCCTCCCCCACCGGGCCGCGGCTGAGCTCGTAGCTGCGGTCCACGATGATCCCATCCGCGCGGACGCGGGCGGTCAGCTCCAGGACCTCGTCATGCACCAGGTGATGGCCGCGCACCAGGCCGAAGGCATAGGCGGAGGGGTTGGCCCGGACCACGCCGTCCACCGCGTCCACCACGGCGTAGGCCCGCCCGATCACCGAGAGGACCTCGGCGGTTCCCTCCGGAATGGTGGGCTCGGCGACGGTCAGGTGGAGGGCTCGACTGCGTTCGGAGGCGCGGAAGGCCAGCATGGCCAGCACGCCGAGCACCAGGCCGACGAAGCCGCAGACCACGCCGAGCACCACCGGATCAATCACTCGGCCAGACTACCCCGCAGCCGAGAGCCCCCGGGCTGTTGCTGTGGCCCTGACCACTCGTCCATCCAGACGTATCCTGGGTTCAGCATCCGTTCACCTGGACGGTCCAGTGTGGGGGTCTGTACGCCGCCACGGACCCGGTGGCGGCCTCGACGCACGTCGACCACGACTGACCCCACCGCCGGTCACCGGATGCTGACCGATCTGAAAGAGGACTGCCATGCGTGAACTGTTCCAGGCCGATCTGAAGAGCCTCGGAGACCAGCTGAGCGAGATCGCCTCCCTGGTCCGTGCGGCCATTGACCAGGCCCGCACCTCCCTGGAGACCGCCGATGTGGAGCTGGCCGAGCAGGTCATCACCAATGACGCTCGCATCGACTACCTGCAGAACGCCCTGGATGAGAAGGCGATCGAGCTGCTGGCCCTGCAGGGCCCGGTGGCCAGCGATCTCCGCACCGTGGTGGCCGCACTGCGGATGAGCTCCTCGCTGGAGCGGATGGGCGACCTGGCCCGTCACATCGCCCAGCTGGTTCGCCTGCGCTATCCCGAACTGGTCCTGCCCGAGTCCCGGCGCGAGCGCTTCGCCCAGATGGCCGAGGCGGCGGTGCAGGTGGCCACCGAGGTGGAGCAGCTGCTGCTCACCCACGATCTGGACCACGCCTCCCAGGTGGTGAAGATCAACACCCAGATCAACGAGGTCCACGCTGAGAACTTCAAGGCGGTCGCCGCCGAGGACTGGGATGCCTCCGCACCCACCACGGTGGACGTCACCCTGGCCTCCCGATACCTGGAGCGCTTCGCCGACCACGGTGTCTCGGTGGCCCGCAAGGTCACCTACCTGGTGACCGGCGAGTGGGAGCCGCACGTCCAGAGCGCCTGATCCCCACGGCGGATCCCCACCAGCCTCCCACCGAGGCGACCGACGCGAACGGCCTGTCCCCTGCAGAAGGGGACAGGCCGTCGTCGTGAAGAGCCGGTGGGCTCGGGGAGAGCTGTCAGTGCCCCTGGTTGCCGGCGTTGCTGCTGTTGCTGCTGTTGCTGCTGTTGCCCTGGTTCGCCACCGCTGCGGCACCGGCCGCAGCCGCCTCCGGGTCCAGGTAGCGGCCGTAGGCCGTGATCGGCTTCAGGTTCTCGTCCAGCTCGTAGTAGAGCGGGATGCCGGTGGGGATGTTCAGTCCGGCGATGTCCTCGTCCGAGATGCCGTCCAGGTGCTTGACCAGGGCGCGCAACGAGTTGCCGTGGGCGGCGATCAGCACGGTCTTGCCGGCCTTCAGGTCCGGGACGATCTGCTCCTCCCAGTAGGGCAGCAGGCGCTCGATGACGTCCTTGAGGCACTCGGTGCGCGGCATCTCGCGCCCCAGGTCCGCGTAGCGGGGGTCGTCGGCCTGGGACCACTCGGAGGAGTCCTCCAGCTCCGGCGGCGGGGTGTCGAAGGAGCGGCGCCAGACCATGAACTGGTCCTCGCCGAACTCCTCCTTCACCTGGGCCTTGTCCTTGCCCTGCAGCGCACCGTAGTGACGCTCGTTCAGGCGCCAGCTGCGCTTGACTGGGATCCACTGGCGGTCGGCGGACTCCAGTGCCAGGTTGGCGGTGGTGATCGCACGCTTGAGCAGGGAGGTGTGCAGCACGTCCGGCAGCAGATCCTCCGCGGCGAGCAGCTCGCCGCCGCGGGCCGCCTCAGCACGGCCCTTCTCGGTCAGCGGGACGTCCACCCAGCCGGTGAACAGGTTCTTCTCATTCCAGTCGCTCTGACCGTGCCGCAGCAGGACGAGCTTGTACGGGGTCTCAGCCATGCCTCCATCCTAGTCACCGTGGTGGCCGCCACAGGGGGAATGTGCGGGTGTGACAGCAGGGGCCGGGGCCGGACCGGTCCCCTACCCTGGTCAGGTGGTGCGCAAGGCCGAGCAGCTGACCGACCCGACCCGGCAGGGCCGAGGCCGGGGCACCGGCGCGTCTGTGGGTAGGCGGCAGGGCCAGGCTCCGCTGGGCAACATCACGCGCGGGACCACCGCACCGAACCGGATGCGCCGAGTGGACCGTTGGCTGGCCGACGTGCACGGAGCGCTGCTGCGCGGGGCGGAGCGTCCGCTGGCCGTGGATCTCGGCTTCGGATCCGAGCCGGTGACCGCCGTGGAGATGTTCGACCGTCTCCACGCTGTGCGTCCGGGCTGGGAACTGGTGGGACTGGAGATCGACCCCGAACGGGTCCGCCGTGCCCAGCAGGACCCGTCCGCCCAGCGGGAGGGGCTGAGCTGGGCCCAGGGCGGATTCGAGCTGCCCGTGGACCGCGCGCCGGCCCTGGTCCGGGCGTTCAACGTGCTGCGTCAGTACCGCGAGGAGGACGTGCCGGAGATCTGGGCGATGATGCAGGGACGACTGGCCCCGGGTGGCGTGCTGGTGGAGGGCACCTGTTCGGAGACCGGCCGACGCGCCTGCTGGGTGGACCTGACCCCGGACCGGGTGCGCTCCCTGACCCTGGCCGTCCGATTCGGTGAGGTGAAGCTGCCCTCCGAGGTGGCAGAACGGCTGCCCAAGGCGCTGATCCACCACAACGTGCCGGGGACCCCGGTCCACCGATTCCTCGCCGCCCTGGACGCGGCCTGGCTCTCAGCCGCACCGCTGGCGGTCTACGGTCACCGTCAGCGCTGGATCGCCATGTCCCGGCAGGTGCGAGCGGAAGGATGGCCGGTGCTGGGCGGAGTGCGCCAGTGGCGGCGTGGAGAGATCAGCGTGGGATGGGAGGCGGTCCAGCCGGAGGGCTGAGCCTTCAGTATCCGTAGCCGCTGGAGCCGCTGCTGCCGAAGAGCTTGAGCTCGGAACGAGGACCTGCGAGGTACACGCCGGCCACGCAGAGTGCGGCGATCTGGAACAGCCCGAAGCCGCCGCCGCCCAGCGCCAGGGAGCCCCAGACGGTCATCAGTCCGATCAGGGCCGCCAGTCCGGTCAGCAGGAGCCAGAAGGACTTGGGCCGCTGCCCGGCCCGCTCGAACTGCTCTCTGCCCCGCGTGGCGCAGTCGACCAGGGCCCAGATCTCCAGGACGGCACCGACCACACCCAGAGCCAGGTACAGCCAGTGCTCGACGGTCAGCGCCATGATGAAGGGATGCATGGGGCCAGCCTATCGGTCCCGTTCCCCACCGCCCATGACGGCACGCAGTGCCTGTTCCAGGTCAGCCCACAGGTCCTCGACGTGCTCGATCCCCACGCTGAGACGGATCAGTCCGGACGGCACCGTGGACGGCTCGGCGGCGAAGCGTCGGCGCCGCTCGGCCAGGGACTCGACTCCACCGAGCGAGGTGGCGGGGACCCAGAGCCGCAGCCCCTGGATCACTCGGTCGGCCGCCTCCGCTCCCCCCTCCACCTCGAGGGTGAGGACGGACCCGAACCCGCGCTCCATCTGACGTGCGGCCAGCTCGTGCTGGGGGTGGCTGCTCAGTCCGGGGTAGCGGACCTGGGCCACGGGCAGGCTTCGGTCCTGCGCCGCGGTCTCGGCACGGCGGGCCAGTTCGGCGGCGGTGGCCTGCGAGCGCTCGATCCGCAGGGCCAGCGTGCGCATCCCGCGCAGCGCCAGGAAGGACTCCATGGGCCCGGCGATCCCCCCGTGCAGGCTGCGGTGGGCGAGCAGCCTGGCGTGCAGACCGGGGTCCGAGGTCAGTGCCGCTCCCAGCACCACATCCGAGTGGCCGGCCAGGTACTTGGTCACCGAGTGGACCACGACGTCGGCCCCCAGGGTGAGCGGGCGCTGCACCAGAGGCGTGGCGAAGGTGTTGTCCACGACCACGATCGCACCGGCGGCGTGGGCCGCCTCGATCAGGGCCGGCAGGTCGGCGATCTCGAGCATCGGGTTGGTGGGCGACTCCAGCCACAGCAGGGCCACCTCCGCCTGTGCGCCAGGGGCATGGAGGGCCTGCACGACGGCAGCGGTGTCGGCGATGTCCACGGTCTCCACACTGATCCGCCCCTCGGCCTGCATCTGATGGGCCAGCGAGCCCAGGCCCTGGTAGGCGTGCTGGGGCAGCAGCACACGCCCACCAGCCGGGGCCAGGTGCAGGGCCGCGGCCAGTGCGGCCATGCCCGAGCCGAAGATCAGCCCGGGGGTGGCCTCCGGGTCCTCGACCGACTCCAGCTCGGCCAACAGGCGTTCCGGGCCGTCCCAGGTGGGATTGGACATCCGCCCGTAGATCCGCCGTGGACCTGCTGTGTCCGGATCCCAGCCGACGAAGGTGGAGCTGAAGTGCACCGGCTCGTTGACCGGCGCGTCAGGCTCGTGGGCGGGGCGGGCTGCGCTGACCAGAAGGGTCTCAGGATGCATGCGCACAGCGTAGTTCCACGCTGCCGGGACCGTCCGGACGGGGCACGATGTGACGGCCTGTGGGCAGCGCCCCTGCCGTCTCTGCGCCGACCGTTAGGCTGGTCCGGTGACTGTCTCCCCCACCCTGACCGCCCCTGCGGCGCAGACCGATCCGACCGGCCTGTTCATCGCTTTCGAGGGTGGCGACGGGTCCGGCAAGTCCACTCAGGCCCGCCTGCTGGCCGAACGCCTCAGGGACGAGGGGACCCCGGTGCTGCTGACACGTGAACCCGGCGGGACGGCGTTGGCTGAACGCATCCGTTCTCTGGTGCTGGACCCCGAGCATGCCCCCGTGGACTCCGTCACCGAGGCACTGCTCTTCGCCGCCGCCCGTTCCAGCCACGTCCGTCAGGCGATCCTGCCGGCCCTGGCTGAGGGCACCGTGGTCATCACCGATCGCTACATCGACTCCTCCGTGGCCTACCAGGGCAGCGGACGGAGCCTGGGCGCCGAGCAGATCGGAGCCCTCAACGCCTGGGCCACGGACGGCCTGACACCCCATCTGACGGTGCTGCTGGACGTGGACGGTCCTACCGCGTCAGCACGGCGTGAGGCACGCCTGGGCGCCCAGCAGGGAGCTGTGGCAGACCGGTTGGAGTCCGAGCCGGACTCGTTCCACGAGGTCATCCGCCAGGCATTTCTGGACCGTGCCGCACAGACCGGTGAGCAGACCGTGGTGCTGAACGCGGACCAGGACCCGGAGCTGCTGGCCGAGCAGATCCTCAACCGTGTCCGCCCTCTGCTGCAGGATCAGCCCATGGAGAAGGAGACCACCCGGTGACCGCCGCCGCCTGGCAGGACCTGGTGGGTCAGGACGCCGCCGTGCAACAGCTCTCCCGCGCCGCGGCCGAGGACCGTCCCACCCACGCCTGGCTGTTCACCGGGCCGCCCGGGTCAGGCCGCTCGACCGCCGCCCGCGCCTTCGCCCAGGCACTGCAGTGCGAGGTGGAGGACCCCACGGCGCGGGGCTGCGGGCAGTGCCATGCCTGTCTGACGGTCGAGGCCGGGACCCACGCGGATGTGAAGGTCCTGGCCACCGAGAACGTGAACTACAAGATCGACGAGATCCGTGAGCTCGTCGCCACCGCCCAGGACCACCCCTCCAGCGGACGGTGGCGGATCTTCATCATGGAGGACGCCGATCGGATGACCGAGCGGGCCACCAATGTGCTGCTCAAGGCGATCGAGGAGCCGCCGCCGCGGACCCTGTGGATGCTGTGCGCGCCCTCCCCCGCTGATGTGCTGATCACCATCCGCTCGCGCTGCCGGCCGGTCACTCTGCGCATCCCCTCCGTGGAGGCGGTCACCGACCTGCTCGTGGAGCGCGATGGCCTCTCCCCAGATCTGGCCGCATTCGCCGCCCGGGCCGCCCAGAGTCATGTGGGCATGGCTCGGCGTCTGGCCCGGGACTCCGGTGCCCGCGAGCGCCGCGAGTCCGTGGTGCGCATCCCGCTGAGCGTCCAGGCGACCTCCGATGCCATGGCCCTGGCCAAGGAGCTCGTGGAGGTGACCCAGCAGGAGGCCGCCGCCTCGGCCGAGGAGCGCAACGCCGCCGAACTGGAGTCGCTGCGCCGATCCTTGGGGCTGCAGGACGGGGAGAACGTGCCCACCAAGCTGCGCCACCACGTCAAGCGCCTCGAGGAGCAGCAGACTGCCCGCAACCGCCGCTCCGTGCACGATGCCCTGGACCGGGCCATGATCGACCTGACCGGGCTGTTCCGGGACGTGCTGGCCCTGCAGCTGGGCACCGGGGCCGAGCTGGTCAACGAGCATCTGCGCACCGAACTGACCGCCTACGCCTCCTCCTGTGCACCGGAGCGGACCATGGCCCGGATCGACGCCGTGGCCACGGCACGGCACCGACTGACCGGGAACGTGCCGGCGCTGCTGGCCCTGGAGGCGATGACCACCCACTTCCTGCCCGAGCGGATCCTGCACCGCAGACCAGCCTGACCCACACGACCACCCAGCACGTCCGCACCCGCACGCGCCCCACACACTCAGCTCCACACGTCTTGCCCCGGAAGGACCGCTTCGTGCCTCACCCCCTCCCCACCGCACCGAGCCGCCGTCGCCCCCTGCGCTGGACCGCGCTGGCGGCGCTGGCCGCTCTGGGGCTCAGCGCCTGCACCGGCCCGGCCGAGCCGGGGTCCGCCTCACCCTCCGGACCACAGGCCACCGGAAACGGACCGAGTCAGGCCAGTGAGCCGCCGTCGGGAGATCCTTCCGCAGAGCCGAGCGCGGCGGCCTCCGCCCAGACCCTGAAGACCCTGCAGGCGTTCCAGGACCAGAAGCTGGACTGGGAGGAGTGCGAGGGCTCCCATGAGTGCGCCACCCTGCAGGCGCCCCTGGACTACGAGGACCCGGAGTCGGGCCAGATCGAGCTGGCCCTGGTGCGCACCGCCGGTGCCGGCGAGGGCGCTCAGCACCTGCTGCTCAACCCCGGCGGCCCGGGCGCGTCCGGCGTGGACATGGTCACCCAGAGCCTGGACTTCGTGGTCTCCCAGGACGTGCAGCAGGCCTACTCGGTGGTCGGCTTCGACCCGCGCGGGGTGTCCCGTTCCGCCCCGGTGACCTGCCTCAGCGACGCCGAGATGGACCAGGCCCGCCAGGAGCACGTGGACCCCTCCACCGACGAGGGACTCGAGCAGCTGCGCGAGGATGCCGCCGAGTTCGCCGCCGCCTGCCAGGAGAACACCGGCGAGGTCCTGGGACATGTGGACACCGAGACCTCGGCCCAGGACATGGAGCTGATGCGTCTGGTCCTGGGGGATGCCAAGCTCAACTTCCTGGGCTTCTCCTATGGCACCTCCCTGGGCGCCTCCTACGCCGAGCAGTTCCCGCAGACCGTGGGACGGTTCGTGCTGGACGGTGCCATGGATCCCTCGCTGAGCGACCACGAGGTCACCGTGGGCCAGGCTCAGGCCTTCGAGAAGGCGTTGCACTCCTGGGCGAGCTGGTGCCTGGAGCAGAGCAGCTGCCCGCTCAGCGGGACCGCGGAGAACGGCGTGGCCCAGCTGCAGCGGCTGATCGCGCAGGTCGAGGAGAACCCCATGGAGGCCGCTGACGGGCGGATCGTCCCGGTCTCCACCTTCGTCTCCGGGCTGATCACCCCGCTGTACGGCAACGAGAACTGGCCGACCCTGAACCTGGCCGTCGGCCAGGCGATGGAGGGCTCCGTGGACACCATGCTGATGCTGGCTGACCTCAACGCGGGCCGTGACCCCGACGGCACCTACTCCTCCAACATCAACTCCGCCTTCACCGCCATCAACTGCCTGGACGGCTCCGCGCCGGCGGACACCGCCACGCTGCGCGCCCAGGCGGCCGAGTTGGAGGAGGCCTCCCCCACCCTGGGACGGTTCCTGGCCTACGGCGCCGTGAGCTGCGAGGCCTGGCCCGCTGAGCCCGCCTCGGAGCCGGCACCTGTCACGGCCGCCGGCGCGGATCCCATCCTGGTGATCGGCACGCGCGGAGACCCGGCCACCCCCTATGAGTGGGCCCCGGCACTGGCCGATCAGCTGGAGTCCGGCGTGCTGGTCACCTGGAACGGTGAGGGGCACACCGCCTACGGTCGCGCCGGCGAGTGCATCGGCAGCACCGTGGACGCCTACCTGGTCGAAGGGACCGTCCCGGAGGACGGCCTGGTCTGCGACTGAGCTACGGGCGGGGACTGACCAGCGCGGGCACATCCTGGATGGAGGGCACGACGGCGGCCGCCCCCGCAGATTCCAGGGTCACCTGATCATGGTGTCCGGTGAGCACCCCCACGGTCAGTCCTGCGCCTGAACGCTGGCCGGCCCGGATGTCGCTGACGGTGTCCCCCACCACCATGACCGAGCGGACATCGTCCAGGTCCAGGGCCAGCAGCGCGGTCAGCACCATGTCCGGGTAGGGAGCACCGCGTCCGGCGTCCGAGGGGCACAGGCTCAGGTCCGCCAGAGACATCCAGTCCAGCGACTCCAAGATCATGTTCTGGGTGTGCCGGGCGAACCCGGTGGTCAGGCAGATCTGCAGCCCGGCCTCCCGCAGCGACTCCACGGCCTCGGCGGCACCCGGGACGGGACGGACTCCGCGGTCGGAGAGCAGACGGTCGTACTCCTGCTCGAAGATCTGATTCGCCCGGACCGCCGCGGCGTGGTCCTCGGCGAAGAGGGCCCGGAACACCTCGTGGCGGGAGGTCCCCCGCATCTCATGGAAGTAGCCCAGCATCACCTGGAACCGTGAGCTCCCCGGCACCACCCCCTGGGCGGTGACCGCCACCGCGAAGGCCTCGTCCTGCAGTCCGCCCTCGTCCACCGTGGTCCCGGACATGTCCAGCACGGCCAGCCGCAGCGGTCGGCGCGCGGACGGTCCCCGAGCGGTGATCGGGTCGGCGGCCAAGGTCACGGCGAGCTCCTGGAGTGGGGTGCGGCTGACACCCCGGCACGTGGCGCCGAGGTGTCCCCCACTGTCTCAGCACTGCGCCGCGCCCGACTGTCCTGCGGTTGGCCGCCTGATGACCGGACGATGAACAGCCGTGACTTTGCCGCCCCGCCGGGCGTGCCGCTAGGATGGTCAGCCGTGGCCCGTGCACGTTCACGCGCCGAGCCCACGCCTCCTTAGCTCAGCTGGCCAGAGCAGCTCCCTCGTAAAGAGCAGGTCGCCGGTTCGAATCCGGCAGGGGGCTCCACGTGCCCCGTCTGACAATGACCGTTCACCGGTTGTCGTCAGGCGGGGTTCACTGTCTCCGGACGCCCGTCAGCGGCGGAACTCCTCATCGCCAGGACGCCGCCGCTTCAGCCTCGGCCACGGCCTCCACCACCTTCTCAGCGCGGCGGCCGACCGAGTCCAGGCTGCCCTGACCGAGCTGGTAGAACGCCGCCGCCTGGGCTGCGGTGGCCAGGTCGTTGGCCGCACGGGAGAGGATCCGGTGCACCTCGGCGGCACCCCCCGGGACCTGCAGCCCCTGTTCGGGGAAGCGCTCCCGCGCCTCCACGCAGAGCGACCTGACGCGGGGCAGCAGATCGGCCAGCACGTTGCCGGCGTTCACCAGCCCGTTGTGGTCCTCCGCGGGCAGCTCGGCGGACGGCTCCTGGATGACCTGCCAGTACCGGTCGAGCGAGCGGGCGAACCGGTCGTGGCTGCGACGCCACAGTTCGGTGCCCAGCTCCAGCTCGTCCCTCTTGGCCTGACGGCGGCGTGCGAACGGTCCCAGGATCATCTCTTCAGTCTTCCATCTGCCGCATCCCCGATCCTCCTGCGGGCACTCACGGGACCAGCAGGACCTTCCCCGTCCGCTCCGAAGTCTCCAGGTGTTCATGCGCCGCAGCGGCCTCCGCCAACGTGAAGGTCCGGTCCACCTGGGGGCGAATGGCCCCGGAGGCCACCAGCGGCCACACCCGGTCCACCACCTGACGCATGATCTCGGCCTTCTGCCGCACCGACTGCGAGCGCAGCGTGGAACCGGTCACCCAGGCGCCCTTACCCATCAGCAGCCCGATCGGCAGCTCCCCCTTCTGACCGCCCTGCAGCCCGATCACCACCAGCCGTCCGCCCTGCGCCAGCGCCTTGGCGTTCTGGGCCAGGTAGGACCCGCCCATCACATCCAGGATCACGTCGGCACCGTGTCCCCCGGTGACTTCCTTGACCCGCGCCACGAAGTCCTCCTCCCGGTGGTCGAACGCCTCCACGGCCCCCAGGGTGCGGGACAGCTCCACCTTCGCCGCGCCTCCCGCGGTGGCCAGGGGCTTGGTCCCGACGGCGGCCAGCAGCTGGAGCGCGAAACTTCCGATCCCTCCGGTCCCGCCATGCACGAGGACCCAGTCGCCCTCCTGCACTTCGGCGCGGATCATCAGGTTGGACCAGCAGGTGGCCGCCACCTCGGGCAGTGCGGCGGCGTCCTCCACGGACACACCGTCCGGCACCGGTGCCAGCTGGCCAGCAGGGACCGTGACGTACTCGGCGTAGCCGCCGCCGGCGAGCAGCGCGCACACCGGTGCGCCGAAGTCCCATCCGTCCACACCGGCTCCGATCTCCTCCACGGTGCCGGAGACCTCCAGCCCGGGAATGACCGAGGCGCCTTCCGGCGGCGGGTAGTGGCCCTGGCGCTGCAGCACATCCGCGCGGTTGAGTCCCGCCGCTGCCACCTTGACCAGCACCTCCCCTGGCCCCGGTGTGGGGATGGGACGCTCGACGATCTGGATCACCTCGGGGCCTCCGGCCCCTGCATACTCCACACAGCGCATGGTGGGCCGAGCGCCGTGGTGCGTGGCGTCGTCGGGAAGGTGGTGGTCCTGCTGGTGGCTCATCTGGTCCTGTCCGTTCGGTAGATTCCCCACCATGCTCTCCCGCCGCACCCGTCCGAGGCCAGCCTCCCGCCGATCCTGGCGGCGCCGCCTGGTGGACAATGACGACTGGCGGACAATGCTGGCCACCGCCATCGCCTTCGTCCTCTCCATCCCCCTCGGTTGGGGAATGCTGACGCTGTTCCCGTGGCTGCGGGCCATGGCGGAGGCCGACAACCGGCTGAGCTACACCGTGGTGCTGATCGGCCTGTTCTGGGTGCTCTTCGGCGTGATCTACATGGCCGTCACCCTGATCCGCTTCCTGCGGGCGGATTCCCGCAGCCTGTACAGGGACCTGCGCACCGTGTCTCGGGGCCGGAACGAGCGCACCATCGACGGGATCTTCTCGGCGGGGTCCACCATGTCCTGGACCACCCAGCTCTCTCTGACGGCACTGCTCGTGGTGGTGCTGCTGATGCTGGATCCGAGCGCGCGCGGACACCTGGAGGTGCGGATCCTCTGCGTGATGGTGGTGGTCACTTCCTGGGGGCTGCTGGTGATCTCCCAGGGCCTCGCCTACGCCCGGGCCCACGCCAGCACCTCCCGGACCGGCATACGGTTCTGCGGCACACCGGACCCCGAGTTCTCTGACTTCCTCACCCTGGCCGTGTGCATTTCGGCCATGTTCGGTCCAGCCGACGCCCAGCTTTCCGGGCGCCCGGTCCGCCGGCTGCTGAGGAATCACATCCTGGTCAGCTTCGCCTTCAACTCCATGGTGGTGGCCACCCTGGCGACCCTGCTGCTCGTCACGGACTGACGAGCACAGCTTCCGACTCCTCTACACTGGACAGCCGAGGATGGTTGTCCGAGCGGCCGAAGGAGCTGGTCTTGAAAACCAGTGTGCGGTAACCCCGTGCCAAGGGTTCGAATCCCTTACCATCCGCGTGAATAAAGGGAAGCGGCCCCGCTGAGCGGGGCCGCTTCCCTCGTCTCAGGGTCCGATTAGGCCCCATTTGTGGCCGAACTGTGGCCGTCGGCGCGAGACGCCGCCCGCGGGATCATGCCCGCGCGCTGCTCCGCGGCGGCCTCCCCGACCCCCGGCAGCAGGTGTCCGTACGTGTCCACGGTGAGCTTTATCGTGGAGTGGCGCAGCACCTTGGACACCACGGCCACGTCCACGCCGGCAGCGATCATCAGGGACGCCGTGCCATGCCTGAGATCGTGCAGCCGGACGCGTCTGAGCGGCCGCTGTGCGCCTTGCGGCTTCTCCGGGTCCACAGGGACGGTCACGCCCTCCTGAAGCTCCAGGAACCGCGCCGTGAGCCAGCTGGGTCGGATCGGCGTGCCGTCCTCCCGTGCGAACACCAGCCCGTGGTCCTGATACGCGTCCCCCCAGACCTCCCGCTCCTCGCCCTGCAAGAGTTGCTGGGACAGCAGCACGGACACCGTTCCGGCGTCTAAGTGCACCACGGCAGCGCTGTCGTCCGTCTTCGGCGCCGTGATCCCGATCCCCGGGTGCGCCTCCCCGCAGTACTGACAGTCAGCCTCGGTCGCCTGAAGGTTCATCTGGACGACCTGCTGACGGATGACGACGCGGCGGCGCACCAGGTCGACGTCATCCCAGCGCAGTCCCAGCGCCTCGCCCCGCCGCAGCCCGAGGTAGGCGACGACGTGGAACAGCGCAGTTAGCCGGTCCCCGGCCACCGCGTCCAGGAACGCCCCGGTCTCTGCCGGCGTCCAGGGCTCGACCCGCTTGCGCGCCTCCCGGGGCATGTCCAGGTCCCGAGCCGGATTCCACGACAGCAACCGTTCCTTCACGGCAGCTGCCAACGCCGTGCGTAGCGTGGCTCGCACCCGGTGCACCGTGGCCGCGCTACGGCCCTCAGCGACGACCTGCAACATGGCGTAGATGTGCTCCGGCCGCAGGTCGCGCAGCTTCAGACGGCCGAGCTCCGGCCGGATGTGCAGCTCGATGTGCGACCGGTACGTGTCCACCGTCGTCGGTTTCAACCCCGGCGTCTTGCGCACCAGCCAGCGATCCAGATATTCCCCCACGGTCTGCCGCTGGTCATCCGTCCACGTGCCGGAGCCCACTGCGGCCATGGCGCCAGAGAGCGCCGCCTCGGCGTCCTCCCGCGTGGCAAAGCCCCCCTTGGACGGCCGTCGCCGCTTCCCCGTCACCGGATCCGGGCCGGCGTCCAACCTGTACGACCAGGTGCCGTGACGCCGCTTGCACGCCAGCGGTCGCCCGTCCCGCCCCCGAGGCAACTCCTCCGGCTGACACGGGCACCGCTTCCACACGTGCCCCTTCATGACCTCCTCCAATGAACCATCAGATCCTGACTTTCGTCTCTGACGTCGTCCTTGCCGGAGTGACCGAACGTCACGTGAGGAAACGCCTTCTCCAGGTCAATGACTCCGTCCTGATCCACTGAGCCACCGTGACCAACACCGAAGACGAGGTGCACACCGATACCCAACTCAACCTCGGCCTCAGCGCCTGACCCCCACGAAGGATCAGACCGTTACACCACAACAAGGGACTTGACCCGGGAGCGGAGACCTCCACTGGGCATTTGATGAACCCCGCCATGTAGCGGTCAAGGTCACAACCTACTCTCCCGACACGTCCAGCCCGGCGAACCGGCGGGCATCGTTCCGCATAGTTTCCAACACCGCGAAGTTGCTCAGGACGATCTCTGGCTCATAGGTGGCGGTCGGCTTCAACTCCCGCATGCGCAAGATCATCTCCTGATCCGACAGACTCTCCAACCAAGCTGCGGTCTGCTCAGCAGTCGGCGCGTCTTCCATCTGGCTGAGCGTCTCGACCATGTCTCGACGCGCCGCTGCTGCCCCGAGGCGGTCGTTGTGCACCTGCGCCGCCGAATGGGTTGCCACCTGCGCCAGGGCACGACGCTCGTCCTCGTGACCGACGTTAATTTCGTATCGAGCGGGCAGCGCCGGCAACGGCGGTTCGACACCAGTGATCAACCGCGGCACCGCCTGCGTGCGGACCCAGGTGGAGAGCTCATCGAGCTCCTTCATCAGTACCGGCCAGCGGTCCGTGCCCGGGCGGTTGATCCCGATCGTCGGGAAGAGACCTACCGGGATCTGCACACCTCGCGGGGTCTCTGTGATGACATCACCCACCTGTAGCGGCGTCTCCGGGCGGCGCTCAAAGTCAGCCATGGATGGCGGTGTTCTGTCTCCGCGGTGGATACCGGCGAGGCCGACGGCCATGACGGCCGGAGCACGGTGCTTCGAATGGTTCGTGTGCAGCGCCAGCAACGCCAGCGGGTGGTTTTGCGGATCCTTGGTCCGGTGGAAGGGCTGCAGCCCGTCGATGCGCTTGAGTAGGTCGCTTCCTCGCTGCAATGATGGCGGCCCGTTCTTCGCGCGGCCCTTCACCCACTCTGTGAAGGAGCCGTATGTCTCCCGAGCCGGCATCTCCACGAGCCTCGCAGCCTTCTCACCGAGCACCCCGTCGCGGTATTCGATCTCGGCGAAAAGGGTGTGCTCGATCGCGTTCCGCAGCGCCACCAGGGCATCAGCGACAAGGAGGGGCACCTTGCGCGGGACCGGGGCCATGCTGGTGACGACCATCTGGCTATGGGTCACCATCGGCACCTCACGCAGCCCGATGATCCCTCCGGTCTGCGTCTGGTATTTGAAGAGGGTGTCGGCCGCCTCGGCGATCACTTCATCGGCATGGGCCAGCGTGGCGGCAACTCCTAGATGATGATCGGGCAGCCACGGGTGACTCGAAGTCGTCATGACAAGAACTTAAGCAATCGGTGTGACAACTCAACCCTCACCTCATCCGTTCGGTGAGCTGGTCGAAGAACTCGGCGCGCATCCTGATGGCCCGGATCGACCCGGGAGCCGTCGCCAAGATCACCGACCTGCTGGCCCGGCATGAGGGCAACATCCTTAGGCTGGGTCAGTTCACCACTGGCATCGATGACGGCACCCTCAAGGTAGACCGCCGATACAGCGCCCCATAACGGAATACCCCACCCTGCCATGATGGCGAGGCAGAGGTCCTTCTCGTACCGGCGACCTCGCCCTATGGCTTGAGGTCGATCATGTGACGGCACACGGTGCACTGAGCGTTCGTGTCCTCCCGGAGCATTTCCTGACCGTTCTGCTCGATCACATTGACGAAGATCTTATGACGTGTCTTCTCGCTGCATTCGCCATCACAGGGCCTGTTCTCAAATCGGTACTTATCAAACTGAGTCATGCTCAAATGATGGCACGAGTGGCGGGTCTGAGCTCCTCGGGATTGAACGTGCGCCGATAACGGCGCATACGTTCATCGCCACTCCGGATGCAGGCGGTGGGAGGGGCAAGCAGGGCCGCGGTTTGTTGCTCTTCTTGCGGCCGGTGATTTACTGGGGCCATGAAGGCAACTGAGGCGTCACTGCTCCAATTTCTCAAGAAATCACCGCAGTTCGTCATCCCGATTTACCAGCGCCCCTTCCTGGCAGGCTGGTTGTGAACCGGTTGGTTCCCTGATTGATGGAGCAGGTTCATGACTGTAATCATTCCGACCAAGGAGTTCTCCCCGGAGCAGCGGCGCCGGTTGGTGCTGGAGTATCTGGAGCGTCCTCATGGGACGAAGAGAGCGTTTTTGAAGGAGCAGGACATCTGCTTCGAGCAGTTGCGAAGATGGCAGGCGGCGTTGGCCGATGGTGACCTGGACAGGGGTCTGGTGCCTCGAAAGACTGGGGTGATGACCAGACGAGATGCCACGGAGATCCGCCGGCTTCAGGCCGAGGTTGATCGACTCAATGATCAGCTGGCTGCTGAG
>NZ_FPCG01000018.1 GCF_900116905.1 Micrococcus terreus
ATGACCGTGTTCACCAAGGTCGACTCCTGGATCTTCGGGGCGAACATCCCGGGCAAGAAGCCCTCGGTGCTGTTCTACCTCGGCGGCCTGGGCAACTACCGCAATGTCCTGAAGGATGTGGCCGAGAACGATTACCGGGGCTTCACCCTGACCCCGTCGGAACAACCGGTCTCGGCCTAACCCCCGCTATCAACACGTCATAGGAAGGGCGCCATCCCACGGGTGGCGCCCTTCCACTGAAGGAGGACTCGTATGGGTGTCTACAGCACCATCAATCCCGCTACCGGGGAGACCCTGGCGACGTTCGAGGAGATCTCGGACGCCGAGCTGCAGCAGATGCTCGCCCGCAGCGCCGATGCCTACCGTTCCTGGCGGGGCACCGGGCTCGCCGAGCGCAAGGCGATCCTCACCCGGGTGGCCGAGATCCACCGGGCGAGGGCCGAGGACCTGGCGTCCCTGCTGACCCTGGAGATGGGCAAGCCGATCGCGCAGGCGCGCGGGGAGGTGGACCTGTCGGCGGCGATCTATCAGTACTACGCCGACCACGTCGAGGAGTTCATGGCCGACGAGCAGCTGGAGATCTCCGGACCTGGCACGGCGGTGGTGCGCACCGAACCGATCGGCCCGCTCGTCGGGGTCATGCCCTGGAACTTCCCCTACTACCAGGTGGCCCGCTTCGCGGCCCCGAACATCGCCCTGGGCAACACGGTCATCATCAAGCACGCCCGCAACTGCCCACAGTCCGCACTGGCCATCGAGAAGGTCCTGACCGAGGCCGGCCTGCCGGAAGGTGTCTACCAGAATGCGTTCATCTCCTCGCAGCAGGTGGCGGACGCGATCGCCGACGACCGCGTCCAGGGCGTGTCTCTGACCGGTTCGGAGAAGGCCGGGGCCGCCGTCGCGGAGGTGGCCGGGCGCAACCTGAAGAAGTGCGTGCTGGAACTGGGCGGCTCCGACCCGGTCATCGTCCTGCAGGATGCAGACCTGGACGCCGCGGCCCAGGCCGCCGCCGGGAACCGGCTGTTCAACGCCGGCCAGGCCTGCACCGCCTCCAAGCGGTTCCTGGCACACTCCAGCATCTACGACGCCTTCGTCGAGAAACTGGTGGCACACATGTCCGCCTTCGAGCCGGCCGACCCGACCAGCGCAGACGCGAGGATGGGACCACTATCCTCCGCCGGAGCGGCGAAGGAGATCGATGAACTCGTCGGCGCCGCCGTGGCCGGGGGTGCACAGGTGCTCCTGGAAGGTGGGAAAGTCGACGGAGAGGGCGCCTACTACCGGCCCACCCTCCTGGGCGGTGTGACCCCGGAGATGAACCTGTACCGGGAGGAAGTGTTCGGACCGGCCGGTGTCGTTTACCGATTCGAGACCATCGACGAGGCCATCGAGGTGGCCAACGACTCGCCATATGGGCTGGCCGCCAGCGTGTTCACCGAGGACATGGAGCAGGCCCAGTACGTGGCCGAGGCCCTGGAGACGGGCATGGTGTGGATCAATGGCACCTCCAAGAGCTCTCCGGACTTGCCCTTCGGAGGCGTGAAGAAATCTGGCTTCGGCCGCGAGCTCTCACACTTCGGATTCAACGAGTTCGCCAACAAGAAGCTCGTGCGCAACCCGCGCGCTTGACACCCAGGTCCCCAGAACCAAGGTTCCGCACCGGCGGCCCCTGCCGATGAACCTCATCGGCAGGGGCCGCCGACGTCACCACGGCGGTGACCAGGATGCCTTCGAAGTCAACGAATTACCCCAGGAGAAACTCATGACCACCGATCGCTACCAACGCGGCATGGACCGCATGATGGACCTCGTCGCCGGTGGGCAGGCGAACACCTTCGACCATGCCAAGCTCGTGGAGTCCTATAAGGACCTGGACCCCGAGCTGGCCGACTACATCATCTCGTTCGCGTTCGGCGACATTTACTCCCGGTCGAGCCTGACCCAGCAGCAGCAGACCATGGTCACCATCGCGACCCTCGTGGGCCTGGGGACCGAGCCCCAGCTGAAACTGCACATCAACGTGGGCTTCAACGTCGGCCTGACCCGCGAGCAGATCATCGGCACGCTGATCCACTGCATTCCCTACGTCGGATTCCCCCGCGTGCTCAACGCGCTCACTCTCGTCAAGGAGGTCATGACCGAGCGTGCCGAGGGCACCACAGGACAGGAGGGCGGGGACACCGGCCTGGTCTGACCGGCCGATGTCCCCGCAAGGGACGGCTAGCCGCCGACGGGCGGCCAGCACACGGCTCACGGAGCCACGACCCGACGACAGCGGGGGCGCACCGGGTGTTCCCACACCCCCGCTGTCATCCGACCTTCGGCATCACAGGCTGCGCGACCGCCGGTGGTCCTGGTGGTCTCGATCCGCCCCGGGCGGGGTCAGCCGTCGTAGTCGAAGAACCCCTTGCCGGCCTTGCGGCCGAGCTCGCCACGCACGACCATGTCCCGCATCAGCTGCGGGGGAGCAAACCGCTCACCGAGCTGGCCCTCGAGGTATTCGGCGATGCCCAGGCGCACGTCCAGGCCCACGATGTCCGTCAGGGCCAGGGGACCCATCGGGAACTTGTAGCCCAGGACCATGGCGTTGTCGATGTCCTCAGGGGTGGCGACGCCCTCCTCGACCATCCGGATAGCTTCCAAAGCGATGGCCACGCCGAGCCGCGAGGAGGCGAAGCCGGGGGCGTCCCTGACCACCACGGGTGTCTTGCCGAGGCCTCGGACCCATCTAGCCGTGAGGTCCTCCAGTTCATTGCTGGTCCTCTCCCCGATCACGATCTCGACGAGCTTCGAGGCCGGCACCGGGTTGAAGTAATGCAGGCCGCAGAACCGCTCGGGCCGCTGCAGGTAACCGGCCAACACGTCGACCGACAGCGACGAGGTGTTCGTGGCCAGCCAAGCGTCCGTACCGAGGCATCGCTCGACGTCCGTGAGCGAGTCGATCTTGAGCTGCATGTCTTCGGGCACCGCTTCGACCACGAGGTCGCAGCCGGCGAAGGCGTCCCGGTCCACGGAGACGGTGAGCCTGGCCGACCAGTCGGCCAGCTCGCCGCCAATCTTGCCGCGTTTCAGGGAAGCAGCCACGTCCTTCTCCACCCGTTCGCGGGCGGCGCGGGCACTCACCTCATCCCGTTCGACGACGGTCACGGTGGACCCGCTGGTGAGGAAGGCATGGGCGATACCGGCACCCATCCGCCCGCCGCCGAGGACTCCGACGACGGCCGGCACGGTTCCTGTGGTCTGTTCAGTCATGTCAGTTCTCCGCTTCGGTGGTCAGGGTCAGAGGCAGGGGTAAGGCAGGGGCCGGATCGGTCCCGATCGGCGGCCCACCAAGGGGACCGCCGAGAACAGTCAGCGGGCGGGGTTGGCCGCGGTGGTGTCCCGGTCATCGTCGGCCGACATCACCGTGGCCTCCTGGCCCGGCAGCGGCCTGCCGGCCGTCTCCTCGTAGAGCGCGAGCGTGGCCAGCAGGGAGAGCCCGGCGGCGACCATCACGAAGAAGGCCGGCGCCTCGGCAATGCCGGTGGCCTGGATGAGCCACGCGGAGACGTACGGGGCGGGCCCGCCGGCGAGGATCGAGGAGAAGTTGTAGCCCAGGGCCACGCCGGACACCCGCAGGGACGGGGCGAACAGTTCGGTGTAGGCGGCCAGCAGCACGCCGAGGTAGGCGGCCTCGAAGATGCCCAGCACGAGCTGGCCCGCCACCGCGAAGAACAGGCCCTGCTTCATCATCAGGAACAGGGGGTAGGCCAGCACCACGAGGGCCACGGAGGCGCCGATGAACACCGGCCGCCGGCCGATGCGGTCCGAGAGTCGTCCCCACAACGGGACGCTGGCACCGGCCACGGCCAGTGCGGCCACGGAGGACCAGGACGCCTGGGAGGCGGTCATGATGCCCTGCGTCTGGAAGTAGGTGCTGAGGTAGGTGAAGACGATGTAGAAGGCGGCGAAGGAGCCCAGGTTCATGGCGGTCACCATGAAGACCTGACGCGGCTGCTCCCGCAGGGCGCCCCAGATGGGGGACCGGGTGACCTGTGCCTGCAACTGCTGGGCCCTTTCGAACTCTGCCGACTCCTCCATGTGTCGGCGGATGAGCAGGGCGGCGAGGCCCATTGGGATGGACAGCCAGAACGGCACGCGCCAGCCCCAGGAGAGCATCTGCTCCTCGGCGAGCCCGGCGTAGAGCAGCCCGACGACCACGGCACCCAGCGCCGTGCCGATGATGAGGCCCAGGTTGACGAAGCTGACGTCGAAACCGCGGCGCCTCACGGTGGAGGCCTCGGAGGCGTAGGTGGCCGCGCTGGCCATCTCGCCACCGGCCGCGATGCCCTGGACGGCGCGCAGCAGCACCAGCAGGACCGGTGCCAGCAGCCCGACGTCCTGGAAGACCGGCAGGAAGCCGATGAGTGAGCTCGTGGCGGCCATGCCCACCACGGAAATCGTCAAGGCCGGCCGACGGCCGAAGCGGTCGGCGATGTGCCCGAAGACGATGCCGCCCAAGGGGCGAAACAGGAAGGAGACACCGAAGATGGCCAGCGTGGACAGCAGGGCCACGCCCGGCTCACCCGTAGCGAAGAACAAGCTTGCCAAGGTGACGGCCAGGAAGGCGTAGGCCATGTAGTCATACCACTCGATCACCGTCCCGACTCCGGAGGCCAGGACGGCGGTCTTGCGTTGCTGGGCCGTGGGTCCCTGCGGTCCGATGCGCTGGCCCGGCGCGGGCGGTGTTGCAGTCATGGTGACGGCTCCGTTCTCGTGTGATCCGGGACACGAGACTGCCACCGATCTGATGACTGGTCCAATACCAATGATTCGTCAGACAATGACGTCTCGGCATCAATCTGCGCCGGGATCTCCGGTGGGGAGGCGTCCCGCGATGTCCAGGACGGCGTGGAGGGCCGGGTTGTCGTCCATGCGTCGCCAGATCATCCGGACCTCGAGCGGGGCATGCTCGCCCAGGATGGGGCGGAACACCACGCCCGGGGTGGAGGTGTTGTCCCGCACCGAGTCCAGGGTCACCGCGCAACCCAGTTCCGCGGCGACCAGCACCATGAGGGTCCAGGAATCGGGGGCCGTCTGGGCGACGCGGGGGACGAACCCCGCGGACATCGCCAGGGTGTTCAACCGGTTTGGCAGCGCGGCCGCGAAGCCTCCCGGCAGGACCACCCACGGCTCCTCCCGCAGTTCGACCATGTCGACCGGGCCGGCGTCCTGCGCCAGGGGGTGGGAGGCCGGCAGGGCCAGGATGACCTCCTCAACGGCGATCACCCGGGAGTCCACCTCCTCGGGCAGGAAGTCCCAACGGCCGATCGCCAGGTCTAGCGATCCGTCGAGGATGCGCTCGAGGGCCGGTTGCGAAAACTGGGAACTGTGAATCTCGAAGTCCAGCCCGGGGCGCTCCTTGCGGACTTGTCGGGCGAGCTCGCCGACGGTGCGGTTGACGGAAGCGCCGGCGAAGCCCAGTCGCACCCGGCCGGCCTCTCCGGCCAGGGCGCTCTTCACCGCCCGCCGGGTTGCCCGGGAGGCCCGGACCAGTTCGTCAGCCGGCTTCACCAGGGCCTGGCCGGCTGCGGTCAACTCGACCTGGCGGGTGGTCCGATGGAAGAGCGTCGTCCCGAGCTGGCGCTCCAGCTGCTTGATGATCCGGCTCAGCGGCGGCTGCGCCATGCCGAGCCGGTCGGCCGCCCGGCCGAAATGCAGCTCCTCCGCCACGGCCAGGAAGGCTTCTGCCTGCCGTACCTCCATGGGTCCTCCTTGTGAGAGTTCTCTTGTCCAAACGGTATCAACAACCGTCCCTTCATGCATTGGACAGATCATAATCTGGATGGGACTGTGGTGGAGAACACAGGACGGCCCGGGACGGCTGCAGCAGCGGCATCGGGACATCCACCGGATGGAGGACAAACCATGGATCCCGCTTCCCCGAACGGCACGGGTGCCGCCTCGACGACCGGGTCTCCGGCCGCACCGACGGCCGGGCCGCTGGCCGGCGTCGTGATCGCCGACTTCACCCGCGTGCTCGCCGGCCCCTACTGCACCATGCTGCTGGCGGACATGGGTGCCACCGTGATCAAGGTGGAGGGCCCCGGCGGGGACGACACCCGGACCTGGGCGCCACCGGAGCGCGACGGGGTGAGCACCTACTACCTCTCCGTCAACCGCAACAAGCGCGCCATCGTCCTGGACCTCAAGGACCCAGAAGACTTGGCCACCGCCTACGGGCTGCTGGACCGGGCCGACGTGTTCATCGAGAACTTCAAGCCCGGCGGGCTGACCCGCTTCGGCCTGGATTCCGCCTCCGTGGCCGAACGTTGGCCCCATATCGTCCACGCCTCCATCACCGGCTTCGGCAGCGCCAATGGCGACGCCCTGCCCGGATACGACCTGCTGGCTCAGGCGCTGTCCGGGATGATGTCCGTGACCGGCGAACCTGACGGACCGCCCCAGCGCTCCGGAGTGGCCATCTTCGACGTCATCACCGGCCTGCATGCCGCGATCGGCGTGCTGGGTGCCCTGCGGGAGCGCGATGCCTCCGGGTGCGGGCAGCACCTGGAGTTGGACCTGCTCTCCTCCGCCCTGTCGGGTCTGGTCAATCAGACCGGCGGCGCTGTGGCCTCCGGTAACGTGCCCCACCGAATGGGCAATGACCACCCGTCCCTGTTCCCCTACGGACCCTTCCGGGCCGCCGACCGGGACCTCATCCTCTGTGTCGGCAACGACCGCCAGTTCGCCAAGCTGGTGCAGCATCTGGGCCGTTCCGACCTGGCCCAGGACGAGCGGTACCAGACCATGAAGGGCCGCAACGAGCACCGCGAAGAACTGCGCGGCCAACTGCTCGAGGCGCTGGCCGCGAAGACCGCCGACGAGTGGTTCTCGGAATTCCGTGACGCCGGCATTCCCTGCTCGCCGATCCTCACGGTGGGTGAGGGTGTGGAGTTCGCCGCCGGCCTCGGCCTGGAGCCCGTCGTGCATCTCGGCGAGGGCAAGCACACCGTACCGGCCATCCGCCACCCCATCCGCTACAGCCGCACCCCGGCCGTCCACCGCCTGGCACCGCCCACCCTGGATGGGGACCGCGAGTGGATCCTGGACTGGCTCGACCGCGCCGAGGCCCCCACCCGTCCGATCCCGTCCCCGTCACATCCCTGAGTCACCCACCCGAGGAGAAGCCCATGGGCACCCCGTCCCTGCTCGAGCACCCCGACTACTTCCTGCTCGACGCCGACCTGACCGAAGGACAGCGCGCCCTGCGCGACCGCGTCCGCAACTTCGGCCGGGAGTCGGTCCTGCCGGTCATCAACGACGCTTGGGAGCGGGCCGAGTTCCCCGAGGAACTCATTCCCGGGCTGGCCGGACTGGGGATCATCGGCACCTTCATCCCCGGCTACGGCTGCCCGGGCCTGACCCGCCTGGAGGCCGGGCTCGTGGCCCGGGAGATGGGACGGATCGACGGCTCGGTCAACACCTTCCTGGGCGTGCACTCGAACCTGTGCATGGGCTCGCTGTACATGCTGGGCAACGAGGAGCAGCGCAACCGCTGGCTGCCGGCCATGGCGAGGCTGGAGAAGACCGGTGCCTTCGCCCTGACCGAGCCGACGCACGGTTCGGACTCGGTCTCCCTGGAGACCTGTGCCCGCCGGGACGGTGACGGCTGGATCCTCGACGGCCACAAGCGGTGGATTGGCAACGGTCACGCGGCCGACGTGATCGTCGTCTACGCCCGCGACGAGGCCGATGGTGAGGTCAAGGCCTTCGTGGTGGAGAAGCAGGCCGACGGGTCCTACCCGTCCGGCTACAACCCCACGGTGATCCAGGGCAAGGTGGGCAAGCGGGCCATCAACCAGGCCGACATCGTCATCGAGGGCCTGCGCATCCCGGAGGAGAACCGGCTGGAGCACTGCGAGTCCTTCGCCGGCGTGAACCGCGTGCTGAAGGCCACCCGCGGCGGCGCTTCCTGGGAGGCCCTCGGCCATGGCATGGCCGCCTTCGAGATCGCCGCGAACTACGCCCTGGAGCGCGAGCAGTTCGGTGCGCAGATCGGCGGCTATCAGCTGGTCCAGGAGCGCCTAGCCACCATGCTCTCCGACCTGGTGTCCATGCAGTTAATGTGCAACCGGATGGCCGAGCTGCAGGAGCGTGACGCGTTCACCATGCCCATGTCCTCGTTGGTGAAGATGACCACCTCGCGCAAGGCCCTGGACATGGTCCGCACCGCCCGGGACATCGTGGCCGGCAACGGGCTGCTGCTCGAGCGCCACATCGGTCGGCACCTGACCGACATGGAGGTCGTGTCCACCTACGAAGGCACCGACTCCATGCAGGCCCTCATCGTGGGCCGGGACATCACCGGCCTGTCCGCCTTCACCCGCTCCCGCCGCTGACGCGCCCGAGCGAGGCCCTGCCGATCCAGGGTCCGCCAAACCCACCGTCTACGTACGCGATAGCCCCGGACCGCCGTGGTCCGGGGTTCTTGCGTACACGCCTCACGCTCCCTGTGCATTCTGCCCCCATGAGTCAAACAGCAGGGTGGAGGACAGGGCGTTGAACGGCAGGGTGATGCCGTGCTCCAGGCCCTTGAGGTGGGCGGCCTTGAGGTCCTTGAGCAGCACCGCCAGGGCCGTGTCGGCGGTCCACTGCGAGACGGTGTCCCAGTTGCGGGCGACCCAGCTGTCGCCGGTGGAGACCTGGAACAAGTTCAGCAGCTCGGACTCGGGCAGGCCGTAGTGCGCGCCGAACTTCAGGCCCTCGGCCACGGCGTTCATGGTGATGCCCAGCACCAGGTTGTTGACCAGCTTGGCGGCCTGGCTGTTGCCCGGTGCCTCCCCGTAGTAAAAGGTGTTCGAGCCCACGGCGTCGAAGTACGGGCGGGCGGCGTCCACCAGATCCTCGGCGCCGGAGGCCATGATGGACAGGGTCCCCTCCTGGGCACCGGTGGCCCCGCCGGACACGGCGGCGGCGATGATCCGGGCCTGGCCGGTCTCGGTGACCTGCCGGCCCAGCTCGTTCATCGAGTCCGGGTCCAGGGTGCTCATCACGATGACGGTCAGGCCCTGCGGGTGGGCGGAGAGCAGCCCGTCCTCACCGAGGATGACGTCCACGTTCTGAGCGTAGTCGCGGACCATGGACACCACCGCGTCCTCAGCCTTCTCGGCGACCTGCCGGGGGCTGTCGGCGATGGTGATGCCGGCCTCGCGGGCCTTGGCGCGGGAGCCCTCGAAAGCGTCGTAGCCGATCACCTCGAAACCGGCCTTGTTGAGGTTGAGGGCCATGGGCAGGCCCATGGTGCCGAGTCCGACGAAACCGATCTTCGTGCTCATGAGGAGTGGTCCTTCCGTGGATGGTGCTGTAGGACGGGACAACCGCCTGCCCCCACTCCACCATGGAGTGGGGGCAGGCGGCGTGGAATCCGGGGGAATTGGCCGTCGAGGCGGCTGCGGGGACGCGCTGGCTCAGGCGTCAGCCAGGGCGGCCTCTCTGCGGGCGTTGCGGCGGTTGACGGAGTCGTCATGGACCCGGTCGAGGTCTTCAATGCGGGTGAAGGCAGTTTCCCTCATGAAGTAGATCGCGACGGAGGCGACCACCATCACGCCGGCGACGCCGATCGTCACGGGCACCCAGCCGAAGGTCCCGGATCCCACGAGCAGGGCGGCGATCATGGGGGCGAAGCCGGCCAGCAGGTTGCCGACCTGGTTGCCCACGGCCATGCCCGAGTAGCGGACCGGGCTGGCGAACTGTTCGGCGTAGAACGCGGGCCAGACGCCGTTGTAGGCGGAGAAGAACAGGGTCATGTGAACTAAGGCGACCACGAAGATCACGGCGATGTTCTGCGTCGACAGGGCCATGAAGTACAGCGGCAGGGTCAGGGCACAGCCGGCGGCGGAGATGAACATCAGCGGGCGCCGGCCGAACCGGTCGGACAGCTTTGCAGCCAGCGGCAAGGTGATGATCGACAGGCCGATGGTGACGGCGTTGATGGTCAGCATGGTCGCCCGGTCCAGGCCCAGCGTGGTCGTGGAGTAGCTGAGGATGAACACCGTGAACAGCGACTGGAACATCGCGATGGTGGTGGCCAGGGCCACGCGGACCACGTCCATCGGCTGGTGCCGCAGCACCTCCACGAGCGGCACCTTCTTGACCTCCTGCTTCTCCTTGGCCGCCTCGAAGGACGGCGTCTCGCTCAGCGTGTTGCGGACGAAGACGGCGACGATGGCCACCACGATGGAGGCCCAGAAGGGCACCCGCCAGCCCCACGAGTACAGGGCTTCCTCCGGCAGCACGGCGATCGGCAGGAACACCACGGTGGCCAGGACCATGCCCACTGCGTAGCCGACCATCACGGAGCTGGAGAAGAACCCGCGACGTCCCTCGGGGGAGTGCTCGAGGGTCAGCACCGAGGCCCCGGCGCTCTCGGCGCCGGCCGAGAAGCCCTGCAGCAACCGGCACAGGGTCAGCAGGACCGGGGCCCACAGGCCGATGGCGTCGTAGGTTGGCAGGAAGCCGATGGCCAGGGAGACGACGCCCATCAGCACGACCGTGAACAGCAGGGCGCGCTTGCGCCCGATCTTGTCCCCGAAGTGCCCCATCACCATGGCGCCGATCGGCCGGGCGGCATAGCCGACACCGAACGTGCCGAAGGCAGCGACCAGGCCCACCGTCGGATCCAGGCTGGGGAAGAACAGGACGTTGAAGACCAGGGCTGCGGCAGAGCCGTAGATGAAGAAGTCGTAGTACTCCAGCGAGCTACCCAGCAACGAGGCCAGGGCGGCCTTCCGGGGCGTCTTCTGGCGGGTGGTCTCCGCTGGCGCGGTAATAGGGGTGGTCTCCACGCGGGGTTCCTCGGACTGGGCTGCAGGGAGTCCGCAGCGTCTGACGCTCAACCCTATGGATGTGAG
This sequence comes from Micrococcus terreus, assembly GCF_900116905.1. Lineage (GTDB taxonomy): Bacteria > Actinomycetota > Actinomycetes > Actinomycetales > Micrococcaceae > Citricoccus > Citricoccus terreus. The sequence continues at coordinate 10,893 of NZ_FPCG01000018.1, forward strand.
CCCCATCACAGGTGTTCCGATGTGGAACACCTGCCTCCATCAGATATGAGAGGCGATATTCTCGCGGCCAGACCTCTGTCAAACATCCAACTGGGGCGGTCGGCGTTTAGGCTGCCATCGTCTACTACATACTCCGGCAGCAGTCCCTTCCTCGGAGCAGCCGTCTTGCGGCATCGAACCAGACGAGTCGTCAAACGAATCACCAGCCTGGGCCCCTGCGGGCCCGCACGCGCGAAATCTGCACGGGCTCTTGTGTGGCCCATGGCGAGCACCACAAGGGCCCTCGGCCCAGGTCCAGGATGGGATGGCTGGCATAGCCAGCAGGTCATCGACACCCAATGGGGGAGAGCCTTCGCTGAGCACGCTGTCCACCGAAATGACCTAATCAGGCTTACAAGCCCGGCGTCTATGCAGATGTCGATGGGACGCGTCCGCCGACTAAAACACCATGTCAACTGGTACTTCTGCGGTATCGGCATATCCGTCTTGCCACTTCAAGGTGTGTGCATGGCTACGCATGCCGCGTCGGAGGCGGTTGTGAGCACCGAGGGCACGCCACCACCGCGGCAAGTGACCGCCGTGGCCGCTCACGGAACTTCGTGTACTGACCGGTCACACCCTCAGGGGCCAGACCAAAGGGCGGGCCGTGGGCGCATCGATCCTTAGTCGGGGTGACCGGTGGGCGGGATAGTCGTCGAGGCATAGTTGAGCACCAGCCAGGTGGTGCCGTTCCAGCGCATCAGCATCGGCACGGCCCCGGGGTCGCTGGGAAGCGCCCAGGTGTCGAGGTGGCGTGGATCGGCGTAGAGCACCGTGACGTCGGCCGGCGGCCGGGCAGGGCCTGGGCAGGAGCGCCATTGCCCAGACCTCTCCACCTGGTGCAGGGTCTGGAGCTGGTCGGAGGCGAAGCGCCGCCACAGCGGGTGCGCGGGGCCCTCGAGGGCGGCCAGTTCGATCGCTAGGCCGACCGGGCAGAGCCCGCCCAGTGCAGCCCGGGATGTGTGGGTCCAGCGCCGGGTCCAGGCCCACCGGAGTGCGGGGTCGACCCCGCGCCAGGCGCCGGCGAGGTCGCCGACGGCGAGATGCTGGCGGAACACCTGGGCGGGTACCCCCACCCGCAGTCGCGCCGCCACCGTGTGGAGCCGGCCTGCGGACGGTCGGGTCATGGGCGTGGACATCGGAGGATTCCCTTCTTAATCGATGAATGGCACTCGGGGAACAAGGGTCTTGGGGGCCGGGATCCCGAGCGATGAATGTGACTAAGATCACTATCATGCCATGTCATAAGCGAATCCGCGTGGCGCCAGGGCGCGACGACCACCACATCTCACTCGAGAGGCACATCTAACGGGACATCACCAAGACTCACCACAGCGCCGCGAGGAAGTAGGAAGGCCGGATTCAATGGACAGCCCGTCCTTTCAGTTGACATAACGTCGCTTATAGGCGTTCGCCGGGCGTTCTTGTGCACGGATCAATTCAACGCCGTCTACGGCACGCTGTTTGTGCTCTGTGGCGTTCCTCGCGTACTGAGGCCACGGAAGGGTTAGCCGAATACCGCAGGAAAGTCACGGGCCGGACCAGCATTCTGGGCAGGGCCGACCGGACGCCTTACTTCCTCAAATCCCGCGAGGTGGTCCATATGATCTGCCCCGAGGGCGTGTTCGTAGACAATGTGCGTACGGGTGGAAGCAACAACCTGGTGCATGCTCACCTGAGAGGCCACGATGTCCCTCAAGTGGTCGGTAGACGTGCAAACTAGATGAATCAAGAAGTCCTCGTTGCCGCCCATGTAGTAGAGATTCAGCACACTGGGAAGCTGAGAGACCATCCTCGCGTACTCCTGAATATGCGGTCGTGCTTGAGCACGGGTGCGAACGAAGACCATGGCCTGGATCGGCAGACCGACCTTCCTCAAGTCGACGTCAGCGTGGACTGACTTGATCACTCCTGCGCGTTTCAGAGCCGACGTCCGCGCAGACACCGTTGAGGGAGACACACCCAGAAATTCTGCCAATGCGGAGACAGTGACCCGGCCGTCCCTGATCAGTTCCCAGAGGATTCTTTCGTCCAGATCATCAACCGGCGCGTACTGGTGGCTCTGTCCTCCGCTGGACTCGTGATTTTGCGAGCGGTCCCTACTGTCGCGCTTTTCAACCATTCCTCTCCCATTCAGGTACTCGGCGTCGCTGGCTGGCCCAAGCGGTTCCGCCGCAAACCGGCCTGAGCGCTGCACGCTCCGGGCTTGCGATGTCGTGTATCTGGTCCTGCGGACCGATAGCGACACATTAGAGCAGGCCGCAGAGCTCAGGAACGCTCACCACCAAACTTGACGTGGTCGAGACATACTGCTCTTGGGCGCTCTGCGGGCCGGACCCAATATGAAGGGAGAGCCCTTATGCGGATGGCGTCGACCACCACCGAGCATGAGGGCTCTCCCGCTGGACCGATTATGACGTCTCGTTTGTGGAGCCGTTCGCTCGTGTTTTTGCAATAGCGCTGATCTCAACGACGATGCCCGGGATCGCGAGGCCACTCACGCCCAGTGCAGTCCATGCGGGGTAGGGAGGCGCCAGGAAGGAGTCTTTGACCTCCGGGAACCAGCCGAAGATTTCCGTCACCTCGCCGACATGGTGACTGGTGATGCTGGCGATGTCCTCGAATCCAAGACCTGCCTCGGCAAGGATGGTTCCGATGCGTTCGAACGCGCAGCGAGCTTGTTCAGCTGGCTGGTCCGGTACTCCGCCGGAGGCATCGACCCCGATCTGTCCGGAGATGAACAACAAGCCGCCGGCTTCGAAGCCCGGCGAGAAGTGGAATTCCTGGTAATCCTCGATCATGGACTCCGGCAGGACCGAATGACCACTGGCACGCTGGTCGATGCGCTGGACAGTCACAGCAGGGCCTCCTTCCTCGTGGTGGCGTCGAGTGTCTCAACAATGGCGGCGGCGGCATTCTGACCGGCTCGAACGCCGCCCTCCATGTAGCCGGACCACTGGAGCGAGGCTTCGGTGCCTGCGAAATGGATCCTTCCGATGGGATCACGGAGAGCTGCGCCGAAGTGGGACATCACTCCCGGGGGCATGTAAGTGACCGGGCCACCCTTCGCCCATTCCTGTTCGGTCCAGTCGGTTTCGTGGAAGTAGCTCGGCTCGGCGGCCTGCGGACCGAAGCTCTTGACCAGGAGATCGAGGAAGGCGCTCTTGCGCTCTTGCTCCGTGCGACCTGCCCAGCGGTCGTAGTTCGACCCGCCAATGAACCCGATCAATGTTGCCAATGTATCGGTAGGCTTCGTGCCGTCGAGGAGGAAGACTCCGACGTCGTCAGTATCCAGCAGTGCACCCGAAGTGCCCTGCTTGACCCAGAAGGCAGAGGGGTACCGCGCCTGAACCTTGTAATAGCGCCCCATCGGTGAACGCGCCTGAAGCTGGGCACGGGACGTCGGCAGGGCCGGCGTGAAGCGGATCTGGTTCGAAGCCAACGGTGACATTGCGATCACGACGTGGCGTGCTCGCAGGCTCCGCTGCCCCGAAAAGACCGTGACCCCGGAATCATCCTGCTCGACCCGGTCGACCGGCCATTCCAAGAGGATTTTTTCTCGCCCGATGGCATCGGCGATTCGCCAGCTCACCTGTGCGGCTCCCCCGAACCACCATGCCCACTGCGCGCCGTCCCGGGTGCCCATCAGGCACTTGGTCCCCTCGCATTCGCTGACGTAGTAGGCCCAGTACAGGAGGGAGACGTCGTAGGGATCGGCGCCGAGGAATGTATTGACTAGGACGGTGTGCAACCGGCGCACTTCTTCGTGCTCGAAGGTCTCCGCGATCCACGTGGCGACCGTCTTGCTGTCCAGCTCGGCCGCGTGCGCCGAATCCCACGGATGCTCCCAGCCCACGCTGTCCGCCAGTTCATCGAGAGCCTCGAGCGAGGCCAGGTACTCCGGGACAAAGGGCAGGCTCGGGTCCAGTTGCTCATTGGGGGCCCGCAGTACCTCGCCCTGTACGACGTAAAGGTCATCGCCAGGCTTGCCCGAGGGGGTCATCTCCAGGCCCAGGCTCGTGCCGAGCTCGATGAGGTGCTTATGGGTGTCTCCGATGAACATGCCGCCATTGTCGATCGGGCCGCCGGGGGCACCCTCCGGTTCTGTCCAAGTGCGTCCGCCGATCCGGTCATTGCCCTCGACGATCAGCACGGACTTGCCCTGATCATGCAGTGCCTTGGCGGCAGCACTGCCTGAGATTCCGGCCCCGATGATGATCACGTCAGCGTCGGACTCAGGGGCCACTGAGTCATGGATATGGGGAGGTGTCATGGTGCTGTCCTCTCTGTGGTGTCTGCGGTAACTGATCACCGCATACCAACCAAGGTGATGTAGGTCACGCAAAGGCGCGTGCGTGCCACAGTAGGGAAACCATGAAGCTGAAGGGAGCTTCGCCGAAAGTTTTTCGGAAGTTCCTCGATTCGTCGCAAGAGCTGCGGCAACCCATCCCAAGGCAGGCGTGCGACGCAAGAAACATCAACGGAGATTGCGCGCCAAGCACGAGAGATGATCAGGCTGCGCGGAGTTGACCCCGGGAGCCGTTCGAGGCTCTCTCCAGCCTCACTCGCGCTTCCCTGGTCCTGGCCGCCAATGGGTGGGGAATACGCTTCATAGCACCCTCCCCGGACAGCCCACCCGTCGGGGCTATCTCGCGGGCTCATGGGATGTTGTGCCGCGATCGCCCGGAGTTGAAGGCGCGTGCGCTCGGAGTTCTTCAACCGCCCAGAAATCGAGTGTCTCCCAAGCCCCCATTCCGGGCAACACCGCACAGAAAAGAGTGCGGGCGGCACCAGCGGGCGGTCGCTTGGCAATCTTTCGGCGTGCACCCGCCCCTTACTGGCCTCCTCGCAGGGCTTGCGACAACGAGGTCTTATTTCGAAAACATTTCGGCAACCACGGTTTTTGCTTGCGCCTTTCCCTACCGTATCTCCCACACACCCGGCATGTGATGTGCATCACCCTCTGGTTGCTGCGTCACGACGAAAAGAGCTTAGAGGCACCCCAGTCTTCGGGCCCATTAGAGAGGAACGATTTATGAGCGAGATTGGACAAACGGTGGCATCAGCCACCGGGCTAGCGGTGGGGCTGCAAGGCGGGGATGCGCACAGGGCCCAGCGGGGTGAACCTGAACTGCGTCGGACCCTCGGTTCGCCCTCTATTGTCTTCATGGTGCTCGCCGCGGCGGCCCCCCTGACCGCTGCGACGGGTGTACTGCCGATGTCTTTTCTCTTCTCAGAGAACTTCGCAGCGCCGGTTTATTTCATGGCGGCCACTGTCCTCCTGTGCCTATTCGCAGTCGGGTATATCGCGCTGAGCAAATATGTCGATAATGCCGGTGCCTTCTATGCGTACATCGGCGCGGGACTGGGACGAGTGCCCGGTAACGCCGCGGCAATGCTGGCCCTAGGCGCATATTCGCTGGCCGTGATGGCCCTGACAATCTATGCCGGTCCGTTTACCAGCAACTTGGTCGCCACCTTCACCCCGTGGACGGATTCACCGTGGTGGCTGTGGTCGGTTCTTTGTTGTGGACTGCTCGCCTTGGTGGGTTACCGGAATGTGGAGCTCAGCTCCCGGGTACTGGCCGTGCTCCTGATCTTGGAAATGGCCATTCTCGTGGTGCTCGGCACGGCCATTTTCCTCAGCGGTGGCAAGGAAGGGATCAATCCCGCGGCGTTAAGTCCCATTGAGGCATTCGGGCAAGGTTCACCGGCGAGTGGAATCATGTGGGCAGTCTTATGTTTCGTGGGGTTTGAGGCCACAGCGGTCTTTCGCAGCGAAGCACGCGATCCGGACCGCACCATTCCCCGTGCAACTTACGCAGCAGCCGTGTTGATCGGCGTTCTCTATGTCTTTGTATCGCTCAGCATCGTGACGGGCGCAGGAACGGACGGCGTCGGGGAGCTGATAGCAGTTGATCCCGCAGCCGTTCTCTTCGCGTTAGGAGATCAGTACGTCGGACCGTGGTTCTCTATCCTGGTCAACGTCTTCCTCCTGGGCAGTGTCTTCGCCTGTGCCCTTTCTTTTCATAATGTGGTGGCTCGCTACCAGCTCACCATGGGGTCGACGGGTCTACTTCCCTCGTATGTGGGACGCGTGCACGCCGCGCATCGCGTGCCTTCCAATGCCTCACTTGTCTTGTCGGTCACGACGCTCATCGCGATCATCATCGCAGCGGTCCTGAATCTTGATCCGGTCCTTCAGGTATTCGGCCCGCTCATCGGAATCTTGGGCTTTGCCGTCCTCACGATGATGGCCGCAGCGTCGATTGCCGCTGTCGTCTACTTTGCTCGCCCGCAGCAGCCCAGGCCCGGCATCTTCGTGCGGCTCGTCGCCCCGATCCTCGCGACGTTTGGCTTGCTGTGGGTTCTCGTGATGTCGCTAACGAACATCGAAGTCATCACTGGCTCAAAGATCGGAACCGTGCTCGTGATAGCGCTTCTCATCGCGCTTCCGCTCACCGGCGTTCTGGTTTCCCTCTCCCAGGGTCGGCGTGCAGCCCCGAGTGACGTCCCTACTGCTTCCTAGCGCAAGTTTGGCACCCGAGAGACAACCTCCACGTCCACCAAAGATCACAAAAGAAGGATGCAACTATGAATCCCAGCAACACCACCACCCAGGATGCCCTGCGCGACCTCTACGCCGACTGGTCGGCCATCATGGCGGAGAACCCGCAGATGTCCATGCGGCTGTTCCGTGCGG
>NZ_FPCG01000001.1 GCF_900116905.1 Micrococcus terreus
CCCACGGTCTCGGTGGGCGGGTACATCTTCACGATCGCGAAGTCGTCGTCGAACTCGATGAAGTCCAGCATCCGCCCGCCCACCAGGTGGGCCGCGCGCACACCGGCATCGTGCTCGGGGAAGATGATGTGGTTGGCCCCGATCCGCCGCAGGATCTTGCCGTGCGCGGGGGTGATCGCCTTGACCCAGATGTGCCCGATCCCCAGGTCAACCAGGTTCACGGTGATCAGCACCGATGACTCGATCGAGGTGCCCACGCCCACCACCGCAGTGGAGAACTCCTGCGCGCCCAGCTGGCGTAGCGCCTCCACATTGGTGGCATCGGCCTCCACCACGTGCGTCAGGGTCCCGGCGAAGCGCTGCACCAGGGCAGGATCGCGCTCGATCGCCATCACCTCACGGCCCTGGTCGACCAGCTGCTCGGCCACAGCCGAGCCGAAGCGGCCCAGGCCGATCACCAGGACGGGGGCATGGGGGTCCGGACGGTTCTCAGCCAATGATCGGCCTCTCCTCGGGGTACCGGTACAGGTTGCGGCGCTGACGCAGCGCCAGGGCGGACGCGAAGGTGATCGTACCAACGCGCCCGGCGAACATCAGCGCGGCCAGGACATACTTTCCCGACGGCGGCAGCTCACTGGAGAGTCCCGTGGACAGTCCGGAGGTGCCGAAAGCCGAGATCGCCTCGAACAGTGGGCGCTGCAGGGACTCGCCGCTGATGGCGACCAGGGCCATGGTGGCCACCAGCACCAAGGTGGCGGCCAGGGCCAGCACGGAGATGGCCACGCGCATGGCCTCCGGGGCGATGGTCCGACCGTGCGCGGTCACGTCCTTGTCACCCCGGGCCTCGGCCACGATCGCCAGGAACATCACCGCCAGGGTGGTGACCTTGATCCCGCCCGCAGTGGAGGCCGAGCCGCCGCCCACGAACATCAGGGCGTCCATCAGCAGCAGCGTCTCCGGGAACTGGTGGTTGATCGTGTAGACGTCGAAGCCGCCGGAGCGGGTCATCACCGAGGCGAACAGGGAGAACTGGATGCGCTCGCCCAGCTCGAACTGGCCTAGGGTGCGCGGATTGGACCATTCGAACACCGCCACCAGCAGGGCGCCGATGACCAGCAGGGCCAGGGTCATCTCCACCGTGAGCTTGGTGTGCAGGTTCCACCGGTGGTAGTTCCACCGGTACTTGTGCAGCACCATCACCACGGGGAAGCCCAGGGCACCCACGAACACGCCGATCATCAGCGCCCAGACGATGAACGGGTCGTGGATGTAGGGCAGCAGCCCGTCCGGGTGGATGGTGAACCCGGCGTTGTTGAACGCGGAGATCGAGTAGAACACCCCGTTCCAGACGCCCTCCCAGAAGCCGTCGGTGTGTTCGATGAACCGGGGGACCAGCACCAGGGCGAGGATGCCCTCCAGGGTGAACGTGGTGGCCAGCACCACGCGCAGCAGCGTGCCCACCTCGCCCAGCTGCCCGGTGGTCATGCCCTCCTGGGTGACCAGCTTGGAGCGCACCCCCAGCCGGCGTGAGACCGCCAGGGTCAGCAGGGCCGCCATGGACAGGATGCCCAGGCCGCCCAGCTGGATGGCCAGCAGGATCACCAGCTGGCCCAGGAAGCTCCAGTGCTCGGCGGTGTTCACCGGGGTCAACCCGGTCACCGACACTGCGGACGTCGCCACGAACAGGGAGTCGTGCAGCGGGGTGACCTCACCGGAACGGGACATCACCGGCAGGGAGAGCAGGGCGGTGAAGAAGGCGACCACCAGCATGAACACCAGCAGCGCCGTGCGGGAGGGGGAGGCGCCGGCGAACCGCGAAATCGCCGCGGTCACCCGGCGGTAGGTCCCCCGGATGCCGCTGGGGCCGTCGTGCCCGTGGATCCTGGCCCGAGCGTTCGGTGACCTCCAGGTCATCGGGTCTCCGGCCGGCGTCGGGATCCTGCGTGCGCTGCGCAGCGAGCCGGGCCGGCGCGTGCGTCCCCTGCCGAACAGGCCTGCGGCCGGGCCGCGGCGCGGACCGGGTGAGCTGGACTGCCGGGGCATGGGACCTCTCAGGGCGGGGCGAACCGGCTGCGGGAGCCGGGGGATGGGTTCATCCTGCATCATCCTGCACCCGGGAAGCGTTCACCGCCACCGGCAGGACACAGACCAGTGCGAATCCCGTCTGAGTCGAGACGAGGCCGAGTCACGCTGTGCCCCACGTGACCGGGGGGAATAGGCTGTAGGTGATGAGCAGCACACGAGACGACCAGGTCCCCACCGCGGTGATGTGGGATGAGGTCCTGCTGAGCTACAAGTTCAGCGAGGCCCACCCCATGGCCCCGGTGCGCCTGGAGCTGACCCACGCCCTGGCCGAGCAGCTGGATGTCTTCGAGGCCCAGAACATCCAGCTGGTCACGCCCCCCGAGGCCACCGACGAGCAGCTCCAGCTCGTCCACAGCCCCGAGTTCATCCAGGCCGTGCGCTCCTGCAGCTGCGGGGACGGCACCGACCGTCAGGACCTGGGGCTGGGCACCGAGGACAACCCCGTGTTCGAAGGGCTGCACGCCGCCGCCGCGCGGATCGCCGGAGGGTCCATGCGGGCCGCCGAGATGATCTGGTCCGGAGAGGTCCAGCACGCCGTGAACTTCGCCGGCGGCATGCACCACGCCCACCGGGACTCGGCCAGCGGGTTCTGCATCTACAACGACTGCGCCCTGGCCATCCAGCGTCTGCTGGACCTGGGCGCCGAGCGGGTGGCCTACGTGGACCTGGACGCCCACCACGGGGACGGCGTGGAATCGATCTTCTGGGACGATCCCCGCGTGCTGACCATCTCGGTCCACGAGACAGGCATCTCGCTGTTCCCCGGCACCGGGTTCGCCAACAACGCCGGCGGACAGGACGCCCTGGGCACTGCCGTGAACGTGGCACTGCCGCCGGGCACCGGGGACTCCGGGTTCCTGCGCTCGGTCCACGCCGTGGTGCCCCAGCTGCTGCAGGCCTTCGACCCCCAGGCCCTGGTCACCCAGCACGGCTGCGACGGCCACCGGGACGACCCCCTGACCAACCTGATGATGTCCGTGGACGGCCAGCGTCAGCTGGTCCTGGATGCGGCCGACTGGGCCCGGGACTTCGCTCAGGACCGGTGGCTGGCCACGGGCGGTGGCGGCTACAGCCCGTTCACCGTGGTTCCGCGCACCTGGACCCACCTGATCGGCGCGGCTGCCGGCCACCCCATTCCCTCGGGCACCGCCCTTCCGGCGACCTGGCGGGAGCAGGCGGCCACACGGGGCGGACTCGAGCTGGACGAGATGCCCACCACCATGGGGGACAGTGCGGATGTGTGGTGGCGTTCCTGGGAGGTCGGCTACGACCCCTCGGACGCGGTGGACCAGACCATCATGGCCACCCGCAAGGAGATCTTCCCGTACCACGGCCTGGACCCCTGGTTCGACTGATGCGCGTGCCCGTCCTGGGCCCCGGCACCGCCGCCGGTTCGCACGCACTGCCTGCCGCCAGGTAGTCTGGAGGGCGACGTTCTCACGTTAGACACAGGAGGCACGCATCGCCGTGGCCTCCGCCGAGCAATCGATTGAGGTGTCCCTATGGGATCAGTGATCAAGAAGCGCCGCAAGCGCATGGCCAAGAAGAAGCACCGCAAGCTGCTTCGCAAGACCCGTCACCAGCGCCGCAACAAGAAGTGATGCGCGCCCGGCGGTCCACGGACCGTCGGTGACAGCACAGGCCGCTCCCACGCTGTGGGGGCGGCTTTCGTGTTCCTGGGGAGCTCTACAGTGGTGAGCATGGCGAGCACACAGATTCCCGACGACGGCCCCGCACCTTCCACAGGCCGGGCCACCTGGCCGGATGTGGCGGTCCTGGTCAAGGAGGGGTGCCACCTGTGCGAGGACGCGGTGGCCGTGGTGGAGCAGGTCTGCACCCGGGTGGGAGTGCCCTGGCGGGTGGTGGACGGGGCGGATGAGCCGCAGCTGCTGGAGCGGCATGCCGAGGAGGTCCCGGTGCTGTTCGTGGACGGAGTGCAGCGGGACTTCTGGCGGATCGACCCGGACCGGCTGGAACGGCTGTTGACCGGATCCCGCCCGTGACCCCACTGCCCCAGGCCGCCGTGGCGCGGATGCCGGTCTATCTGCGGGTGCTCTCCCAGCTCGCCGCCGCCGGTGCATCGCGCGTCTCTTCGGCCCAGCTGGCCGACTCCTCTGGGGTCAGTGCTGATGTGCTGCGCCGTGACCTGTCCGGGCTGGGCCACCTCGGACAGCGTGGGGTGGGCTACCCGGTGGAGGTGCTGCGGCAGGCGATCAGCCAGGCGCTGGGACTGAACCAGGACCAGTCCGTGGTGCTGGTGGGTGCCGGCCACCTGGGGACGGCGCTGGCCGGGTACACCGGCTTCGCCGAACGCGGACTGCGGATCTGCGCTGTGGTGGACGCCGACCCCGCGCTGGCCGGGACCGCGTGCGGTCCGCTGAGCGTGCAGCCCTTGGACGATCTGACCACCGTGGTGGAGGACAGCGGTGCGCGGCTGGCCATCCTGGCGGTTCCGGCCGCCGCCGCCCAGAAGGTGGCCGACCTGCTCGTGCGGGCCGGGGTCCAGGGGATCCTGAACTTCGCCGCCGTGGAGGTCAGCGTGCCGCCCGGCGTCTCGGTCCGGGCCGTGGACCTCTCCGCCGAGCTGCAGCTGCTGGCCTTCCGCAACGGAACGGCTGGCTGACCCAGATCGCGGGTCAGCCGGCCGTGGATGTGCTCGGTGCTGGAGGGTGGTGTCAGCGTCGGATGCCGCTGGCCTTCTCCCAGGCCCGGGCGCGCATGTATTCGCTGGACGGGCGCAGGTAGGCGAAGACGATGCCCACGATCCCCGGGACCACGTAGAGGAACCCGAGTCCGAAGATCGAGAACACGGAGATCGCCGCGAAGATGGTCCCGAAGATCCGGGCCACGTTCGAGCCGTTGCGGATGCCCCGGGCGATCAGGACGTAGACGCCCACCAGGATCAACGTCATCACGATCGTGGTGGTCTGCACCAGGGGCAACAGCTCCTGGACGCTGATCGGCATGCCGGCATCGGAGAACTGCTGCTCCAGCAGGTCCATCTGCTGCTGGGACATGCCCAGGTTCGGCAGGAAGGCCGAGATCAGGTTGATGATCCCGAAGATCGCACCGGCGGCCAGGATCAGCCAGTAGGAGCGGTCGATGGTCTGCGGCCGCTGGACCGGTCCGGCGGGGGCACCGGGCTGGAAGCCGCCGAACTGCTGCCCGTAGCCGGGCTGGCCGTACTGCGGGTGTGGCTGACCGTAGGGCTGTCCATACCCCTGCTGCGGCTGCTGCCCATAGGGCTGTCCGTAACCCTGCTGTGGAGGCGCTCCGTAGGGGCTCGGCGCCTGCTGGCTGGGCTGGCCCGGCTGGCCGTACTGCGGGGGAGCGTACTGCCCGTACTGAGGCTGGCCCTGCGGCTGTCCTGAGGGAGCAGACGGATCGCGGTTCGGGGCGTACTGGCCGTAGCGCGGCTGAGCGGGCTGGTCGGACCCCGTGTTCGGGTCCTGCTCGCCATACGGATTCTGGCCGTAGGGCCGCTGGGGGTCGCGGGGCTGATCGGTCATGGTGCCCTCCTGGGATGTTCGTCAGTCATCTGATGTCTGATGCTCGAGCTCAACGCTAGCGGTCCCGGGCCGTCCTGGCGGTGAGCTCAGTTCTGCCAGACTGGAGGAATGACCACTTCCTCCACCACTGCCACCGTCCACCTCGTCCGCCACGGAGAGGTGCACAATCCGGATCGAGTGCTCTACGGCCGCCTCAACGGCTTCGGGCTCTCTGAGCTGGGGCAGCGGATGGCCGAGGACCTGGCGGACTGGTTCGCCGGGCGAGCCCGCGCGGCGGGACGGACACCGGTGGTCCTTTCCGCTTCCCCGCTGCAGCGTGCGCAGGAGACCGCAGAGCCCATCAGCCGCGCGTTGGGACTGACCATCGACACCGACGCCCGCGTCCTGGAGGCCGAGAACCACTTCGAAGGCCTCTCGGACGTCAAGGCCGAGCTGAAGAACCCCAAGCACTGGCCGTTCATGGTCAACCCCTTCCGGCCCTCCTGGGGTGAGCCGTACCAGGACCAGGTCAAGCGCATGGCCGCCGCCGTGCATGATCTGCGGGACCGTGCCCTCGCCGCAGGAGGCCCCGGTTCAGAGGCCATCGTGGTCTCGCACCAGCTGCCGATCTGGGTCACCCGGCTCTCTGCCGAGGACCGTCCGCTCTGGCACGATCCCCGCCAGCGTCAGTGCAGCCTGACCTCGGTGACCTCGCTGCATTTCGAGCGGGGTCAGGACCGCCCTCGCATCGAGTATCAGGAGCCGAACAAGGCCCTGCTCAAGGACGCCCTGAACCTGCCCGGAGCCTGAGCGCTGATCCGTTCCGCCTCGTTCTTCTACGGACTGTAGAATCCATCGAAGCCCTGTCCTCGTCGGAAGTGTCTCCCTGCATGTCTGCTCCCACCCCGTCCCGCCGCCATGTCCTGGCCGGACTGGCCGGCGTCGCCGCCCTGCCGCTCCTGGTCGCGTGCAGCTCGGATGACCCGTTGGCGCAGCAGGCCGGCAACGCCGACGGCAAGAACTACATCGCCGGGGACGGCTCGGTGCTGGAGATCGCCCAGGGCGAGCGCGGTGAGTCGGTGCAGTTCAGCTCCACGCTGTTCTCCGGGGAGGAGATCACGGCCGAGCAGATGCAGGGCGAGCCCGTGGTGATGAACTTCTGGTACGCCGCCTGCGCCCCGTGCCGCGTGGAGGCACCGGATCTGCAGGCACTGCACGAGGAGTTCGAGTCCGACGGCGTCCAGTTCCTGGGCGTGAACGTCCGGGACACCGTGGCCACCGCAGAGGCCTTCGAGCGCAACTTCGGCATCACCTACCCCTCGGTGGAGGACCTCAACGGCCAGGTGCTGCTGTCCATGACGGACTACGTGCCGCCTCAGGCCGTGCCCACCACGATCGTGCTGGACCGTCAGGGCCGGGTCTCCGCGCGCATCCTGGGCATCGCCGAGCGAGGCACCCTGCGCAGCCTGATCACCACGGTGCTGGACGAGCAGGCCTGAGCCCTCCATGCCCCTGCTGCTGAGCGCCGCCAACAACCCCTTCGCCGAGGCCGTCACCGACGGCTCTCTGCTGTTGGCCGTGCCCATTGCCGCCCTGGCGGGGCTCGTCTCCTTCCTCTCGCCCTGTGTCCTGCCCCTGGTGCCCGGGTACCTGGGCTACGTGACCGGCCTGACCGGAGCCGATCTGCAGGACCAGAAGCGTGGCCGCATGCTGGCCGGCGTGGCCCTGTTCATCCTCGGCTTCGCCGTGGTCTTCGTGCTGATCGGCATCGTCTTCTCTCAGGTCACCATCTGGCTCCAACGCGATGGTGAGTGGCTCACTCGGCTGCTGGGCGTCGTCGTGATGGTGCTGGGTGTGGTGTTCATGGGCGGACTGGACGCCTTCCAGCGCGAGCGGCGCATCCACTCCCGCGCTCCTGCCGGACTGTGGGGCGCACCCGTGCTGGGCATGACCTTCGGCCTGGGCTGGGCGCCGTGCATCGGCCCCACCATGGCCGCCGTGCTGGCCATGTCCACCGCCGGCTCGCAGTCCCCGGTCAAGGGTGCGCTGCTGGCCTTCGTCTACTGCCTGGGACTGGGCATCCCGTTCCTGCTGATCGCCCTGGGGATCCGCCGCGGCATGGGTGCCCTGGCGTTCTTCCGCAAGCACCGGCTGGCCATCATGCGCTTCGGCGGGGGACTGCTGATCGTGCTGGGCCTGCTGATGGTCACCGGCGTGTGGAACACCTGGGTGATCGAGCTGCAGACCTGGTTCGCCAATGAAGTGAGGCTGCCGATTTGAGCCACACCGAGACTCCTGAGGAGCCCGTGAAGCAGCCGACGACTCCGCCGACTCCCGCCTCGACGCCAGCCAAGAACCGCGCGCGTCAGGACGTGGCCCAGCCGGATCTGGGCTTCTGGGGCATGCTGCGCTTCGCCTGGACTCAGCTGACCAGCATGCGCACCGCCCTGATGCTTCTGCTGCTGCTTGCCGTGGCCGCCGTGCCCGGATCCCTGTTCCCGCAGCGCCCGGCCGGCCCGCAGATCGTGGAGGACTATCTCCGGGACAATCCCACGCTGGGCCCCATCCTGGACAGCCTGCAACTGTTCGACGTCTACTCCTCGGTCTGGTTCTCGGCCATCTACCTGTTGCTGTTCATCTCGCTGATCGGCTGTGTGCTGCCCCGCGCCATCCAGCACGCCAAGGTGTTGCGCTCAGCTCCGCCACGCACCCCGCGCCGCCTGTCCCGGCTCCCGGAGAGCGGCCAGGTGGCACTGGAGTCGGACGGGCCCGCCCCCGCAGAGGCGGTGGAGCAGGCCGCCCGCTGGCTGAAGAAGCGCGGGTACCGCACCGAGGTCCGGCAGGAGGCCGACGGCGGTGCCTCCGTGGGCGCCGAGCGCGGCTACCTGCGCGAGATCGGCAACATCGTCTTCCACCTCTCTCTGGTGGGCGTGCTGGCGTTCATGGCCGCCGGGTCCTTCCTGACCTACCGCGGCCAGAAGATCCTGGTGGAGGGCGAGGGCTTCGCCAACACCCTGGTCGCCTATGACGCCTTCACCCCCGGCAGCGCCTTCAGCGAGGACCGGTTGACCCCGTTCTCCATGACGCTGACCGGCTTCGAGGCCGTCTTCGACCGTGAGTCCGAGACCCACTACGGCCAGCCCCTGGACTTCACCGCCACCCTGGATGTGCGGCGCGGTCCGGGCGAGCCCGTGGAGTCCACCGAGCTGAAGGTCAACCACCCCCTGGACATCAACGGGGCCCGGGTCTACCTGGTCGGCAACGGCTACGCCCCGGAGGTGACCGTGCGGGACGGCAACGGGGACATCGCCTTCCAGGGTCCGGTGATCGGACGCGTGCAGGACCAGGTGTACACCTCCCTGATGGTCATCAAGGCCCCGGACGCGCAGCCGGACCAGCTGGGCTTCGTCGGCTTCTTCGTGCCCACCGCGTACACCGGGGAGGACGGGGTGGCCGTCTCGATCGACCCCGAGCTCTACAACCCCGAGCTGAACCTGAACTCGTACTACGGCGACCTCGGGCTGGACGAGGGCACCCCGCAGAACGTCTACGTCCTGGACACTGAGAGCCTCACCGAGCTGAACTCGCGCACCCTGGACGCCGGCGGCATCACCCTGACGCCCGGGGAGTCCTACGAGCTGCCCGAGGGGAAGGGGTCCATCTCCTTCGACGGCGTCAAGCGCTACGTCGGCCTGGACATCCACCACGACCCCACCAAATGGGCCGTCGGCTTCTTCGCCATCACCTCCATGCTCGGCCTGGGCGTGAGCCTGTTCGTGCGCCGCCGCCGGGTATGGGTTCGTGGCGCCACCGGGCCGGACGGGCGCACACTGGTGGAGTACGGACTGCTCGCCCGCGGCGAGGAGTTCGGCCTGCGCGAGGAGAACCTGGCCCTGCGCCGTCAGATGGAGAAGATGTGGCCGGTGCAGGCACCGGACCAGATTCCCGACGACGGCCCCTCGCCGCGCGCGTCCACCGCACCTTCCGCCCGCACCTCTTCTGATTCCACAGATCGACCGGAGTGACCATGCAGAGCATCAACCTGGAACTGGCCGGCTACAGCGACCTGTTCATGCTGATCGCGGCGTTCATCTACGCCGCCGCGTTCATCCTGTTCACGCTGGATGTCTCCACCTCCTCCAAGACCATCCGCACGCTGGAGGCCGACCTGGCCCGCCAGCACACCGGAGCCCAGGCGAGTGCGCGCTCCGGTGCGCGAGACCGGGAACTGGTGGGGGCCGGCGTCGGGACCTCCGGGGTGGATGCACCGCGCACCGGGACCGCTGCCGCCACCGCTGAGGACGCCGCGCTGACCGCCCGTGCGGACGATGAGCTCGTGGACGACGACATGGACTACACCGGGTCCGTGAAGCGGCCGCTGGCCAATGTGGGCGTGGCGCTGACCGTGATCGCCACGGCCGTGCACGCCTTCGCGGTGATCGCGCGCGGGGTGGCCGCCCACCGTGTCCCGTGGGGCAACATGTACGAGTTCTGCACCACCGGCGCCCTGCTGGTCTCGGTGGTGTTCCTGCTGTTCCTGCTGCGCAAGGACCTGCGGTTCCTGGGGACCTTCGTGACCGGCCTGGTGGTCATCATGATGTGCGCCGCGACTATGGGCTTCCCCACGCCGGTGGCGCACCTGCAGCCGGCCCTGCAGTCGCCGTGGATCATCATCCACGTGTCCATCGCCGTGCTGGCCTCCGCACTGTTCACCCTGACCTTCGCCATGAGCGTGCTCCAGCTGCTGCAGCACCGCCGCGAGGCCGCCGTGAAGGCCGGCACCGCCTCCGGCCGCTCCTCGGCGTTCCTGCGCATGGTGCCCTCCGCGCTGAGCCTGGAGAACTGGTCCTACCGCATCAACGCCATCTCGTTCGTGATGTGGACGTTCACCGTGATCGCCGGCGCCATCTGGGCCGAGGCCGCCTGGGGTCGGTACTGGGGCTGGGACACCAAGGAGGTCTGGTCCTTCGTGATCTGGGTGGTCTACGCCGGCTACCTGCACGCCCGCGCCACCCGCGGCTGGACCGGGGACCGCGCCGCCTGGCTGTCGATCATCGGCTACCTGTGTGTGATCTTCAACTTCGCCGTGGTCAACACCCTGTTCCCCGGCCTGCACTCCTACGCCGGCATCCCCGAGTGATCTGAGGGGCGGGGCTGGGGGCGTCGCCACAACCGTCACCACAACGTGAGGCTGGGAATCACCGGTCCTGCTCCGGCCGGACCCCCGATTCCCAGCCTCACGTTCGTCGACGATCGCCGAAGCCCGTTCTGGGGAATCCGCCCGTGGTCGGACCCCCGCCCGCACCCGTTCCCCCGCCCCCGCGCGTTCCCGGGTCAGCAGTTCCGGGCGCACGGCGTCCGGACTAGGGACTGCTGCCCTCGGAACCGGTGCCGCTGGGCTCGGGGAACGGCTTGGGCCGGCCGTTGGTGAACTGGGAGCGGTCGTCGTGGGGGTACAGCGGATCGTTGGATCCGTGCATGGGGTCATATTCGGAGCGGGTCATGGTGTGCCCCTCTGGCATGCCCAGGCAGCTGGTGGTGACCTCAAGCCTGATCCGCGGGCGGCCAGCTGTGGTCCGGTAGGTCAGGTTCAGGCCCATGTCATCTTTGACTGCCTGATAGACGCGACCATCGTTGGCACTGGAAACCTGTTGAGTGCTCCATCCTGTGTCCTCGGCATGCCCCTGGACCGCGGCAGCTATGCCGTTGGCCTCCTGCTGATCACCGTTCGACCGGCCCGCCACTGCAGACCAACGGGTGCTGCGGGATGCCTCCTCTGGAACGGGCGATCCAGAGGAGGTCACTTCCGAGAGCTGCCCCACTGCATCCCAGCCAGCCGCTCGGACCAGACCGGGCATGATCTGCTCCACCCGTTCACCCTGCTGGGCCGACAAGGTCTCTGCGTCCACCTCTGATGTGTTCCTGCACCCTCCCAGGGCCAATGCTGTGACCATGAGCAATGCTGATGTGGTCCATCGTGTCTTGATCGTGCGTGAACTCGTGCCCATGCGCTCAGCGTTCCAGATTCGGCACGGGCACGGTCTCCGGCTTGCCTGGACCGTACGCCGGGTTCATCCGAAGGGGCTCTTCGACCCAGGGGCCGCCCCCAGAGTTGTGAGGAACTGGTTCGACGTACAGGGAGGCCTCGCCGGCGGGGTCCACTCTGCCCGGAGGGCATGGAGACGTCGATGAGGAGAACTCCCCAGGTCACCCGTCAGCTGCGCGGGGGCGTGGTCCCGGTCCCGGGTCCGGAGCTCGGCGCATCCGGGTCCTCGGGCAGGTTCGGGTCCTTCGGCGCGGACCTCTGCTCGCGGGCCCTCAGCTCGGCCTCGCGGCGGTCCAGCTCTGCCTGGCGGGCCTGCTGGCGGCGCTGGACGTCCAGCTGGCGCAGGAAGGCCTCGTCGTCATCCGGGGAGGACACGCGCGGGGCCGGTCCGCGTCCGGCGGCCGCAGACTTGGCCTTGTGGGCGCGCCCCAGGAACAGCCACAGCAGTGCCCCGACCACCGGGACCAGCAGCACCACCAGGACCCAGGCGGCCTTGGGCATGGCACGGACCTGGTGCTTGGGGGTCATCAGGCACTCCACCAGGGAGTAGATGATCACGCCGGCGGCGACGATGGCCAGGGGGATGAGGAAGCGGGGCATGCCCTCCAGTCTACGGAGCCGCGGCCTACCCGCAGTCAGCGGTGCGCGGATTCAGCGCACAGGGAAGCCAGTGGACCCCGCCTCCCCGGCCGGGCACTGGCCGAGTCGAGCCGAGACTGTGCGGTGAGGGTCCGTCGTCGGGAAAGCTGTCAGGGAGTCTCGGTAGACTTGCCGGGTGAATCTCTTGAAGTACGCCCTCATCCGCCTGGCCGTGTTCTTCGTGGTCTGGGCTGCGTGCATCCTCCTGGGGACGGGGTGGGTGATCGCCACGGTGATCGCCGCGCTGGTGGCGCTGGCCACCGGGTACCTGTTCTTCAACCGCCTGCGCCTGGCCGCCGGTCAGGACCTGGCCAACGCCTGGGAGGGGCGCCCGGGGCAGCGGGGCCGTCAGGAGCAGGCCGACGCGGACGTGGAGGACGCCTACACGCATGGCCGGTACTTCGACCCGGCTCAGGGCCGTCAGGCCGACGGCCGGGCCTCAGACCAGCAGACCCACCGCGAACAGCACTGAGTACACCAGCCCCAGGATCCCCGTCAGCTTCAGCACCGGGATCAGGTCCCGCCGCTCGGTGGAGCGCAGCATGGTGAGCGCAGGCTTGACGGCCAGCGCGCCGGCCAGCAGGACCAGCGCCAGCCACGGGTGCTCGCCCACGAACAGCAGCGGCAGCAGGACGGCCACGGCCACCATCACCAGGTAGGACCAGCGCGCGGCGGTGTCGCCCAGGCGCACGGCCAGGGTGTGCTTGCCGACCTCACGGTCCGTGGGGATGTCCCGGACGTTGTTGGCCATCAGCAGGGCGGTGGAGATCAGCCCGCAGCCGATGGCCCCGGCCCACGCCTCGCCGCTGACGGTGAGCGCCTGCGTGTACGTGGTGCCGAGGACGGCCACCAGCCCGAAGAAGATGAACACGAAGACCTCGCCCAGGCCCAGGTACCCGTAGGGCTTCTTCCCGCCGGTGTAGAACCAGGCGGCAGCCACCGCCAGGATCCCGACGACGATCAGCCACCAGGTGCCCGGCCACACCACCAGTGCCAGTCCAGCCAGGATGGCCACCCCGAAGCAGGCGAACGCCGCGCGCTTGACGTGGGCGGCGGGGGCGGCACCGGATCCGGTCAGGCGCAGGGGACCGACACGGACGTCGTCGGTGCCGCGGATCCCGTCCGAGTAGTCGTTGGCGTAGTTCACGCCGATCTGCAGGGCCAGGGAGACCACCAGCGCCAGCAGGGCCCGGCCCAGGTGGAACCCGCCGAGTTCAGCGGCGGCCGCCGAACCCACGATCACCGGCGCGATGGCCAGGGGCAGGGTGCGGAGCCGGGCTCCTTCGATCCACTGGGCGGGCGTGGCCATGGGCAGGAAGTCCTTCCTCAGGGGGTGTCACGACGATGCAGGACAAGGGTGCCGGCGCCTGGGCGGCGGGACCGGACAGTCCATTGTCGCCCATGGGCAGGGCCGGGACAGAACCGTGGTGGTCCTGGGGAGAGGGGGAGCGGAGCCGGGCGTCAGGCCTTCGCCGCTGCGGGAGGCTGCTGGTCCGGGAAGATCATCCCGATCGGCTCGCGCTTCTCCGCCTGGAACGTCTCCTCGGCGCGGCCGTAGGCCCAGTACGCCGAGAGGGACATCTGCCGACGGTCCACGCCGCGGACATCGCTGAGGTACCGGCGCAGGTCCTTGATCATCTCCCGCTCGCCGTGGGCGAAGACCTGCACACTGCCCTCGCGCCACTCCAGCTCCATCACGGCGTGGGCCAGTCCGGTGGACTCCGGGGTGAACATCTGTCCGCGGTGCAGCCAGCGGATCTCGATCCCCTCCGGGGCGGTCAGCTCCAGCTCGTCCTCGGGGCCGGGGACCTCGATCAGTGCGGTGCCCTGGGCGTCGTCCGGCATGGCCTCGAGCGCCGCGGCGATGGCGGGCACGGCGGACTCGTCCCCGGCGATCAGATGCCAGTCTGCGTCCGGGTCCGGCGCGTAGTTGCCGCCGGGGCCGGAGAAGACCACGGTGTCCCCGGGCTGGGCGTTGGCCGCCCACGGTCCGGCCAGCCCGTCGTCACCGTGCACCACGAAGTCCACGGTCAGGGTCTGTGCCTGGTGGTCCACCGAGCGGACGGTGTAGGTGCGGCGGACCGGCATCTTCTCCATCGGGAGGCGTTCGCGCAGCGCGTCCAGGTCATACGGGGGCGTCAGGCCGAGCGCGGGGTCGGCGAAGAGCAGCTTGATGTACTTGTCCGTGGCGTCCTTGTCCTGGTACTGCGCGAACCCGGGTCCACCCAGGGTCAGCCGGACCAGATGCGGGGTCAGACGGAGACTCTCCACCACCTCCAGCACCACCTGCGGACGCGGCGGGCGCGGGGGACGACCCCCGGCCTGGGCGGGTGCGGCGGGCTGTGCAGGGGAGGGCTGGGGCGAAGAAGTCATGATGGACAGCACGTTACGTCATGCATTGCTGATGTAAAGCCGAGTGTCCTGCGCGGTCGTACTAAGCCGGTCAGTGCTGGTCGGCGAATCGGGCGATCAGCGCCTGGCGGTCGGTCTTGCCGTTGGCCAGCAGGGGCAGCTCCTCCAGGGTCAGCCAGGTCTTCGGGACGGCCGCCGGACCGAGCTCGGCGCGAATGGCCTCAGCCGCACCGCGTTCGTCCCACTCACCGGAGCCCAGCGCGACCGCCGCGCAGACGCGGTGGCCCCAGTCGTCGTCGGGAAGGCCTGCGGCGAAGGCCGCGCGCACCCCGGGCATCTGCTCGAGCACCTGCTGGATGCGGGCGCCGGAGACCTTGATGCCCCCGGTGTTGATGACGTCGTCCACCCGGCCGGTGACGGTGAGCAGCTGGGTGCCGTCCTCGCGGTTCGTGACGGTGCCGGTGTCCTCGGTGAGGTACCAGCGGGCGGTGGGATCAGCGGGTGTGCCGGTCCCGAAGTGCGTGGCCGTGCGCTCAGGGTCGGCGAGGTACCCGGCGGCGACCATGGGTCCGGACAGACGCAGCCGAGGCGTGCCGGACTCCGGGTCCGGCACCAGGTCCGCGTGAACGCCGTCCAGGGGGACGCCGTCATAGACGCAGCCGCCGCAGGTCTCGCTCATCCCGTAGGTCAGGTGCAGGGGCAGGTTCGCCTCGGCCGCGCGCTCGCGGATGGTGTCCGGCGTGCGGGCGCCGCCGATCAGGATGGCATCGAACCGGCGCAGGGCCTCGACTCCGAGGGTCCCTGCGGCGGGATCGAGTAGGCGTGCGAGCTGGGTGGGGACCAGGGAGACGGCCTGGAAACCGGTGCCAGGCACCTGCTGGGCGGCCTCGGCGAACCGCTCTGGGGTGAAGGTGCCGGGCGGCAGGAGCGTGGGGGTGGTGCCGGCGTGGATGGAGCGTGAGAGCACGGCGAGCCCGGCCACATAGTGCAGGCTCAGCGCGAGCAGCCAGTGGCCCTCGCCGCCCAGCCGCGCAGCCGTGGCGGTGGACGAGGCGGCCAGGGCTTCGGCTGTCAGCAGGGTCTGCTTAGGGGTTCCGGTGGAGCCGGAGGTCCTCACGACGGCGGCCACTCCAAGTGTGCTGCCAGCGGCGGTCTCGCGGGCCTCCGGGCGGGTGACGGTGCGCCCGTCCTCGGTGAACTCGACCGGCGGACCGGAGCCGTCCAGGGCGGCGGCGAGTGAGGTCCGGGCAGTGAGGAGCGCGGTGGGGGTGAGGTAGGAGGTCATGTCTTGTCAAGGGGGGAGTAGGTGACTACTCGCACGTCCAGGCCCTCGATGCCCGTGAAGTCGTCCGGATTCGCAGTGTAGACCGGGAGTCCACGCGACATGGCCGTGGCGGCGATCATGGCGTCGTAGGCGCGGGCAGTGGTCTTCCGGCCCTGGGCACGCAGGGACGATGACACGGCGCCGAAGGATCGAGCGGCAGCAGCGTCAAAGGGGATCGGCTCGAAGTCAGCTTCGGCCTGCTGGAGATGAGCCTGTCTGACGGTGCGATCTCTGTCCGTTCGAGCAACGAGAGGCCCGACAGACAGCTCCGCCAGGGTGACCGCGGTGATGAGGGGCTCGGCAGGAAGCGAACTCGGGTCCAGCGCAGCCAGGTCGATGACGGCGGAGGTGTCGAGGACACCTTGATCAGCAGGACGATTCACAGGGATGAATCCATGAGGTCGTCGAGATCAGCGCGGAGATCCGCAGAACTCATCCGTGGAAGGGCCCGTCGGCGAGAGATCAGGTCTTCGGCGCGAAGTGCTTTGCGGGGCAACGGGACGACACTGGCCACCGCCTCACCGTCACGCGTAACGGTGAGGGACTCGCCATGCTCCACCCGTCGAAGGACCTCTGCACCGCGGTTGCGCAGGTCACGAACGCTCACGGTCTTCATGGAGGAAATGTATCACCGGTGATACACCGTCGCCAGTGCTGATGGACAAGGGGCGAGAGCGCCCCGCGTTGACGTCAGATCCCGCACCTCAGGTGTGCTTCCGTCCACGAGCGGATCCGGCGATTGCGGGCGGCGACGAAAGTCATCGATGCTGCCCTGTACTCCAGGTAGTGCGCTGTCGTCGCTGGGAGGGGACTCTGGTCGAATCCCTCGAACGGCAGATGGAAGCGAACTGAGCCATGGTCGTCGACCAAGTCCTGAAGCAGGAAGAACTCCACGTACGTCTCGAAGTCCTCAAGGAGAGAGAAATAATCGGAGTAGCGGTGGAGGACCTCACCCAACGGGTTTGCCTCGTTCACATAGAAACGACGAATGCACTCCAGCGTCAGGTCGAACCGGTCGCGAATGCGGGGATGCATTCCACGTGCACCGTTGACGGTGGGCTTCCGGTTGATCGTGTTCCCGGGGAACACCAGGTAGGACCCGATCGTGCAGTTCAGGGTGTAGAACGACTCGAGTGCGCCGAGGGGAACGGATGCGAGAACGGATCTCATGCTGGTGATGGACGAGAGAGAATGCGAGATGGCGTCGCTGCTCAGCCAGAACTCTCCCGCATGCGAACGGTGATGCAGGTAGGTTCCCGGGGTGTCGGTGCTGAGCGTGAAGTGGTGACCCGAGGGAAGAGACTTGCTCCAGAGGAGCTGATGGTAGCGACGCAGAGTCGGGCTGTGGACATCGGGATCTCTGCCACCCGCATCTGATCTGACGTCGAAGTCGACGTCCACTGACTCCGAGGCCGGCCAGGCGACTGGCTCAGAAGTAGTACGGGAAGCTGGACCAGTCCGGATCACGCTTGCCCAGGAAGGCGTCGCGGCCCTCGACGGCCTCATCCGTCATGTAAGCCATGCGCGTGGCCTCTCCGGCGAAGACCTGCTGACCTGCCATGCCGTCGTCGGGAAGATTGAAGGCGAACTTCAGCATGCGGATGGCCTGCGGGGACTGCCGGTTGATGTCCGCTGCGTACTCCAAGGCGACCTCCTCGAGGCGCTCGTGGTCCACCGCCTCGTTCACGGCTCCCATGCGGACCATGTCCTCGGCGGAGTGCTCGCGGGCCAGGAAGAAGATCGCGCGGGCGTTCTTCTGTCCGACCTGGCGGGCCAACAGCGCGGAACCGTAGCCGGCGTCGAAGGATCCCACGGTGGCGTCGGTCTGCTTGAACCTGCCGTGCTCGCGCGAGGCGATGGTCAGGTCCGAGACCACGTGCAGGGAGTGACCGCCACCGGCAGCCCAGCCGTTCACCACCGCGATGATGGGCTTGGGCGTGGTGCGCATCAGGCGCTGGACCTCGAGGATGTGCAGACGTCCTGCGCGGGCCGGGTCGATGGACTCCGAGGTCTCACCGTCCGCATAGCGGTAGCCGTCACGCCCGCGGATGCGCTGGTCCCCGCCGGAGCAGAACGAGTGGCCGCCGTCCTTGGGGGAGGGGCCGTTGCCGGTGAGCAGGATGCATCCCACGTCCGGGGTCATCCGGGCATGGTCCAGGGCGCGGTACAGCTCATCCACGGTGCCGGGACGGAAGGCATTGCGCACCTCGGGGCGATCGAAGGCGATCCGCACCGTCCCCAGGTCCTTCACCACGGCTCCGCCAGCGTCGCGCTCGACCTGACGGTGGTAGGTGATGTCCTCGAAGTCGAAGCCCTCGACCACGCGCCAGCGCTGGGGGTCGAAGATGTCAGACACCTTCTTCGGCAGCTCCGAGAAGCGGGAATTGGCGGGCTGGGACGCGGGGGAGGAGTTCTGTGCGGTCACCTGGCCGAGTCTAGTGGGGTGGGCGGACGGGGTGATGGGGTGGGGTGCCGGGTCATCCCGTCCTGCACAGAAGACCGATGTGCTGACGCTGTCCCCAGTCGGCCCGGCGGCCCTTAACGTGTCTGCGGGCTGTGGTCGGATATATGTACGAAGGAAGTGGCGGTTTGCAAGAGCGGCAGAGGAGGTGGCAGGCATGGCGCTGGCAGTGGATGACGTCCACGACGAGGGGCTGAAAGCCCGTCTGCTCACCATGGTTGCGGGAGCTGGCCGGGAGGACCTGTGTGCTCTGCCGCTGGAGAGCCTGTTAACGTTGGCACAGCAGGTGATGGGCGAGCTGAAGGACCGGGTGGTGAGTCCAGGCTTCGTGGAGACGCTGGCAGCGGTGAACCTGGAGTCGCCCTCGGGGGCTGACGAGTCCGGGATGACCCTGCCGAAGGTGCAGTCGGAGATCAGGCAGCTGAGCCGTGTGGTGGAGGGCGTCCAGACGGCCGTGGTGGGGCACACCGACCGGGCGTTCAACGACCCGCGGGACCGGCATCGACTGCTCGGATTGCCAGTGGGGAAGAGCGGCTTCCGATCCACGGCTGACTTCCTGGAGCAGACGCAGCAGACCCCTCAACGGGACACCCGTGATCGGGTGAGCCGGGCGGCCCAGCACCTGGCGCCACCGCCGTCGGCAGACGGAGGGGTGCAGGTGGGCAGTGCGCTGCCAGAGGTCTCGAACGCGTTGTGGGACGGGTCTGTGGATCCGTCCGTGGTGGACATGATCACCCGTGCCCTCAACGAGGCCCGGCGTGATGCCGCGAGGGCCGGTGCTCGGCGGGACCTGGTCGAAGAGCTGATCGCCGCCGGTCAGACCCGCCTGATGGTCACAGCCCGTCACGTCTCACCCTCCGCGGTGAAGATCGCGTGCCGGAAGTGGCGCCTGGAGTTCGACCGGGCCATGGAGCGTTCTGGGGCAGAGCAGACCGCCTCGCAGGCCCATCTGGGGCGGAACGCGAAGTTCATCGGTGAGGAGAACGGCCTCTATCTCTGGCATCTGCGTCTGACCCAGGGGCAGCACGAGGTGATGAAGACCGTCACCTCTGCCGGCTCCAACCCCCGTGCGCGCAAGAACCGCGTGGAGACATCCGAGGGGAATGCCTCTGGTGGTCCGGCAGACCAGGGGCTGTTCGACCTGGTCGGCGCAGAGGCACTGGACGCAGACTGTGACGGTGAGCGGTTCTTCACCGCCGCGCCGCCCGAACGGTGGGAGGACCGTCAGCGCCGTGAAGTGGATGCCCTCATCGCGGCCCTGCAGGCGGCACTGACGTTGAAAGACCGCGGTGTTCTTCCCGACGCCGGTGGCGCCAGGCCCCAGGTTCTGGTCACCATCGACTTCGAGACCTTGGCTGGTCGCCTGGCAGCCCATCCGGATCTGCCGCCCCCGCCGGACATCCCGGACAGGCTGGCGGATCAGCATCCGCCAGGGGAGACGAGGGGGCCGGTCATCTCCCACGGAGCGTTCAGCGGGCCGATCGACCCCAGGATCCTCAGGATGTGGGCCTGCGACGCCGACCTGATCCCCGTGGTGCTCGGGGGCGAAGGGGAGGTGCTGGATATCGGCCGGGCACAGAGACCCTTTCCGCCAGCCATCCGCAAGGCGATCATCGCCCGGGACCGAGGATGCGCTGCCCCGGGCTGTGACTTCCCACCCTCCTGGTGCGAAGTGCACCACATCCGGTTCTGGAAGGAGCACTCCGGTCCGACGAGCGTGGACAACGGTGTGCTGCTCTGCTCCCATCACCATCACGCCCTGCACTTTGACCAGCTCGCGATCCACCTGAAGAATGGCGTGCCCTGGTTCGAGGACATCAGCCCCACGGGGCGCATGCAGAACCGAGATGGTGCCGAGCCGGTGCTGCAGAGGAATCCGCTGTGGCACGACTGAAGGGGCCAGGGGAGGGCTCTGCCCGCCGCGACCCGGTGAGCGGTGGGGCCGAGGGCGGTGGGGCTGAGAGCGGTCAGCTGCGTCTGGGGGCAGGCAGGAAGGGGCCGGCAGGAAGGGGCGGCCCGGACGATCGCACTAGGGTCGGGAGCATGAGCGATGCATACGAACCGCTGCCGGTGGACTGGGATGGGGCCGTCAATGCCTGGAGGGTCCGGCACGGACTGTGGCGGATGGGCCGGGCCGAATGGCTGACTGAGGCCGGCTGGGATGCGCTGGCGCAGGACGGAGTGCGGTCCGTGGTGGACGTGCGCCTGCCCCAGGAGGTCACCCGGCGCGAGACCGATCCGCCGGTGAACGTGATCCCCGATGCCGTGGAACGAGTGCACCTGCCCATCGAGGACCACGAGAACCAGGAATTCCGAGAGCTCTGCTTCCTCTACCTGGACCACCCTCGGTACTACAACGACGCCGTGCGGATCTTCCCGGACAAGGTCGCCGATGCCCTGACGGCGCTGCGTGAACGGTGGGACGCAGGGGGAGTGGTGGTGCACTGCTCTGCCGGGCGAGACCGCACCGGGATGCTCACTGCCCTGCTGCTGCAGCTGCCCGACATCCCGGGTGGGCCCGCCAGCTGGGAGGAACAGGCTGCGGTGTACTCAGCCGCCGTCCGGGGGATCAACGAGCACCACCGGACCTCCGGGATCAAGCACCCCTACGAGTCCTACCAGGCACCGGACGTCCTGGAACCGGCCCTGCAGGACCGGCTGGCCTCACTGAAGTCGTTCCTCGAGGAATGGCCCGGCGAGCGGGTAGCCGAGCTGATGGCCTCCCGGGTGTGGCCAGGCGCGGGAGCTCGAACGCACTGACCGGGTGCCGAGGGGGCGTCGGTGCAGCCCGGCAGTCAGGCCGACGGATGGAGTCCAGCGCTGGCGGCTGAGCGAACCGCGCTGCGGAGACGGTCCAGGCGGTCTGAACGCAGTGTCCAGGACTGCCAGTAGAGGGCGACGTCTGCATCGGGGAGATCGGGCAGACGGACGAGGGGGTCGTCCTCGGGAAGCTGCTGCCACTGGTGCTCGGTGACCATGCCCCAGCCCAGGCCAGCGTGGATGGCCGAGAAGAAGCCGTCGAAGGACGGCACGGTGTGTGACGGCGGCTCCGTGTGAATGCCCAGAGAGCGCAGGGCCTGGCGCTGCAGATCGTCCTTGGCGTTGTACTGGACCATCGGCAGGGCGGCGTAGTCCAGGGTCTGCCGTTCGTCCATGCGGTGCCGCTCCAGGAGGGTGGCGCTGGCCACCGGCAGGTAGCGCATCCGGCCCAGCGGCTCGATGCTGCAGCCGTGCACCGGGGAGGGGTCAGCAGTGATGGCGCCCAGCACCTCCCCGCGTCGCAGCAGCGTGGCGCTGTGGTCCTGGTCCTCCACGTGCAGATCCAGCAGCACGTCCGCCCAGTCCGCTGCCTCCCGCAGGACCGGCACGAACCAGGTGGCCAGGGAATCGGCGTTGACCGCCACCGGCAGGCGAGTGCGGCTGTCCGCATCCGCGCCGAGCCGATGCAGGGTGTCGGCCTGCAGGAGCTGGATCTGACGCGCCATCTGCACCAGGGCGACCCCGGCCTCCGTGGGAACGCACGGCACCGAGCGCTGCACCACCACCTGGCCCACCGAGGCCTCCAATGCCTTGATCCGCTGGCTCACCGCAGACGGGGTGACCCGCAGCAGGTCGGCGGCGGCCTCGAAGGTCCCCTCATCCACGATCGCCGTCAGGGCCCGCAGCTGCTCGAAGGTCATGAAGCAACGCTAATGCACCTGCAGAATCATTCGTTTGTCTCAGGTGCGGCACCGGCATAGATTTCAGCACCATGTGGACCACCTGGACTGCCGGACTGCTCACCGGCCTCGCACTGATCGTGGCGATCGGAGCGCAGAACGCCTTCGTGCTCCGGCAGGGCATCCGCCGCGAGCACGTGGGCGTGGTGGTGCTGGTGTGCCTGCTCAGCGACGCCCTGCTGATCCTGGCCGGAACGGCGGGGATCGGGGTGATCGTGGAGAAGTTGCCCGTGGTGCTGGAGATCCTGCGCTGGGGCGGCGCGGCCTACCTGATCTGGTTCGCCGTGCAGTCCGTCCGTTCAGCGTTCAGCCCCACGTCGCTCACGCCGGAGAAGCCGCGGTCCCAGGGCTCCGTGCTGACCACCACGCTGGCCCTGACCTATCTGAACCCCCACGTCTACCTGGACACCGTGGTGCTGCTGGGCAGTCTGGCCAACCAGCAGGGGCCGGACCTGCGCTGGGTGTTCGCCGGCGGCGCCGTGGTGGGCAGCATCGTCTGGTTCAGCGCCCTGGGCTACGGTGCCCGCGCGCTGGCCCCGGTGCTGGACCGGCCCCGTGCCTGGCAGATCGTGGACCTGGTGATCGCCGCGGTGATGCTCGCGCTCGCCGTCAGCCTCATCCTGCGCTGAGGACCATCCAGGCCCGGTCAGCGGTATCCTGGATCCGGCGCCGCATCTGAGCGCGCCCCGCACGGGACGGCCCGCCGCGGACACCTGTGGACGGGGACGACCCCGTGGAACAGGTGCCTGCCGATGTCACAGACCCACACCAACTCCCGCATCCTCACCCCCATCGCCCTGGTGCGTCTCGCGCTCGGGTGGGGTGCCGTCGTCGTGCTGGCCCTGTCCGGACCGCTGCTGGAGCCGCCGGTGGCCACGCCCCTGCTGGTGAGTGCGCTCGCGGTGATCATCGGCGTGATCGTGCTGTGCTCCTTCGGCGTGGTGAAGGAGGCCGAGCAGCTGGCGCACCGGCTCGGCGACCCGTACGGGACCCTGGTGCTGACGCTGTCGATCGTGCTGATCGAGGTGGTCCTGATCTCCGCCGTGTTGCTCGGCCCGGGGGAGCACACCACCATCGCCCGCGACTCGGTGATGGCGGTCTCGATGATCATCCTCAACGCGGTGGTCGGCACCTCGCTGCTGGTCGGCGGACTGCGCCACGGGGACCTGCGGATCAACAGGACCGGCACCTCGTCCTACCTCGCGCTGCTGGTGCCGCTGCTGGCCGTGGTCCTGGTGCTGCCGGTGATGATCGGCCAGGGCGGTGCCTACACGGGCGGTCAGGCCATCACGGTCATCGTCCTCACGCTGGCGCTGTACGCGTTCTTCCTGGTGCGGCAGATGGGCGTGCAGGCGGGGGACTTCCGCGAGGTGACGGTGGTGCCGCCCAGCGGTGCCGTGGGGGTCACGGCCACCTCGCGGCCAGCCATCCGCACCGTCATCGCCGAGCACCGCAGCGAGATCCTTGCCCGCGTGGGTCTGCTGGTGGCCACGGTGCTGCCGATCGTGCTGCTCTCGCACGACATGTCCGCCCTGCTGGACGACGGCCTGGGGCGCACGGGCGCACCGGTGGCGCTGACCGGACTGCTGATCGCCGTGATCGTCTTCCTGCCGGAGTCGATCACCTCGGTGCGGGCGGCGCTGGCTGGAGAGGCCCAGCGCGTGGTCAACCTCTGCCACGGCGCACTCGTCTCCACCGTGGGTCTGACCATCCCCGCGGTCCTGGTGATCGGCATGCTCACCGGCCAGCAGGTGGTGCTGGCCGAGTCTGCCGCGAACCTGGTCATGCTCGGTGTGACCCTGCTGCTGTCCGTCACCACCCTGGCTGCCCGGCAGGTGACCGCGCTGCACGGCGCCGCGCACCTGGTGGTCTTCGCCGTCTACGTGCTCGTCCTGTTCTCCTGACGGGGCAGAGAAGGCGAAGGCCCGACGACGGCCGCACGGGGCGTCGTCGGGTCTTGGCTTCTGCTGGTGGCCGGGTGAGGCGAGGCGGGAGGTCTCGCGCGCTCAGGTCACTGGGCCAGGAATCCGCCGTCCACCACGAACTCGGCACCGGTGATGAAGGAGGCATCGTCCGAGGCCAGGAACAGCAGGGCTGCGGCGACCTCCTCCGGCTGGCCCACGCGCTTCAACGGGGCGGCGTCGGCGAGCATCTGGCGGTCGGTCTCACCCAGGATGGGGGTGTCGATGAAGCCCGGGTGGATGGAGTTCACGCGCACGCCGGCCGGAGCGAAGCCCAGGGCGTTGTTCTTGGAGAAGGTGCGCACGGCGCCCTTGGCGAAGGCGTAGGCGGGGGAGGTGCCGAAGCCGCCGGCGATGCAGAAGATCGAGGAGGTGTTGACCACGGAGCCCTGGGACTTCTTCAGCTCGGCCTCGGCGGCCTTGGTGCCCAGGAACACGGAGGTCTGGGTGATGGCGATGACGCGGTCGTAGGTCTCCTTGGAGGTCACGTCCAGCGGCTCGTTGTCCCCGATGCCGGCGTTGTTGGCCAGGAAGTCGATGCCGCCCATGACCTCCACGGCCTTCGCGACGGCGTCAGTCCAGGCCTGCTCGTCAGAGACGTCCAGGTGGTGGTAGAAGGCCTGGCCGCCGGCCTCGGTGATCTCTCGGACCACGGCCTCGCCCAGCTCATCCTGCACGTCGGCGACCATCACGTGGCCACCCTCAGCGGCGTAGCGGACGGCCGCTGCCTTGCCGATGCCGGATGCGGCGCCGGTGATGATGGCGCGCTTGCCCTCGAAACGTCCTGCGAACTCGGTTATGGTGACTGCGCCTTGATAGTGGGTATCTCGGGAGGCCTGTCTGGTCTCTCACTGGTTCACACTTGAAATAGCTCTGGAGTATTCCGACAGGCTCTCGGTCCATTCTTGCCGGGATGCGGCCGCCGTGGGTGGCGGAAGGGTGAACAGTGCGCCGGGTTCGTAGGATCAGGGGTGTGAACGCCGCCGACGCTGCCGAGATCACCTCCGTCCCCCTGGCCGGGCGCCTGGTGGCGCTCGAACCGCTGAGTCCGGAGCACTGTGACGGGCTGCAGGAGGCGGTCCGGGACGGGCGTCAGTGGGAGCTCTGGTACACCTCGGTGCCGGAACCGGAGGACATGGCGGCTGAGATCGAGCGGAGGCTGGGTCTGCAGGAGGCCGGCACCATGATCCCGTACGCCACGCGCCGCCTGGCCGACGGAGCCCTGATCGGGATGACCACCTTCATGAACATCGACCGCGCCATCCCACGGCTGGAGATCGGATCCACCTGGAATGCGGCCTCCGCCTCTGGCAGCGGCACCAACGCCGAGTCCAAGCTGCTCATGATGACCCGAGCGTTCGAGGCCTGGGGTGTGGTCGCCGTGGAGTTCCGCACCGACTGGATGAACCTGCAGTCCCGGACCGCCATCGAGCGGCTGGGTGCCAAGCGCGACGGGGTGCTGCGCCAGCAGGCCCAGCGCGACGGCTACGTGCGGGACACCGTGGTCTACTCCGTGGTCGCCGCCGAGTGGCCCGCAGTGAAGAAAGGGCTGGAGTTCCGTGTGGAGCGCGCCGCGCGGCGCGACTGACGGACTCGCGCTCCCCGTTACGATCATCGAGTCCCGACGAGGGGACCGGACGCGGCAGGAGGCCGAGATGATCGAGACCACCACGGTGGATGGAGTCCCTGTCTTCTGGACGACGACGCCGGGCCGGCTCAGTGCCAACCTGTACTTTCGCGTGGGAGCAGCGGATGAGACCTATGGGGCTCTGGGCATCTCACACCTGATCGAGCACCTCGCCTTCCACTGGGAGGAGGATTTGGATCCGGACTCGAACGGCAGCACGAACCCCCAGACGACCGAGTTCTGGGTCGAGGGTTCGCCGGAGAAGGTCGTTCGCCAACTTGATCTGATCTGCGCCAGCCTGACCGCCCTGGCGGATGGGACATTGCCGGCCGAGGTGATCGAGCGAGAGAAGAAGGTGCTGATCGCCGAGGGCGGCACATCGCTGGGTGAGCCCTCAGTGGGCGAGGCGCTCACCGCGCGGTTCGGGCTCGAGCGCCACGGACTGGCCGGGATCCCTGCCGCACTGCTGGCCAGCATCACCGTGGACGAGGTCCGCAGCTGGACGCGCACCTACTTCACCCGTGGCAACGCCGTCCTGACGCTCACCGGTCCGCCGCCCGAGGGGCTGGGTCTGCGCCTGCCGCCAGGGGTGAGGCATCCCGTCCCGGACACTGTCGATCCGGTGCCGGCCCTGCCCGGCGAGTACATCTCCGGCGGGGACGAACTCGTCCTCTCCTTCGCCGTCCCCGGCGCGAGCACTGCCGACGACGCCCTGGCGGGGCTGGTGGTCGCGGTGCTGGAACGGCGTTCCTTCCGTACCCTGCGGCGAGAGTCGGGGCTGATCTACGGCATCGACTCCGGCGTGTTCCTGGCACAGCGAGACGGCGTGTTCATCTGCACCGTCCGCGTCAAGCCGGAGCACGCGGGGGAGGCCGCACGGGCAGTGGTGCAGATCCTGCGTGACCTGCGTGATCAGGGCTTGGATGAAGCCGAACGAGTGGCCGCGGTCCAACGGACCCTCGATGCGCTCGACCGGCCTCAGCAAGCCGAAGCGGAGCTCTATGACCAGGCCGTCAGTCACCTGACGGGACAGCCGAGTCAGACGGTCGAGCAGATCGCTGAGCAGATGCGGGTGGTCACCCGGCCGGATTTGGCACGCTATCTCGCACTGTTGGACGAGACCCTCCTGGTCGGCGCGCCCACGGAGGCCTACCCGGAGGATGCTGAGCCTGGTCGCCCCGGGCTGATCGCTCCCTTGCTGGGCCCGGTGCCGGGTCCGGAGATCCAGGGGAAGGATTTCCCGGTGAAGCTGATGGCACGCCTGGCGGGAGCCCCCAAGCGCCTGCGACTGACCGTGGGGGAGGTCGGCGTCTGCTTGGATGACGGCAACGTCCGGCAGGTCCAGGTCTGGGAGGATGTCGTGGCCCTGGAATGGGGGGAGAGCGATCCTGAGTTCCCGCTGCTGCAGGTGGTGGGGCGCAACGGGCAGGTGGTGGAGATCCCGGTCGCCGCTCTGAAGGGCGGGGATGCGGCCGTCCAGCTGATCCAGGAGCATGTGCCCAGCCGTCTTCAGGTCGTTCGCAGTGCCTCGGGGGAGGGCTCGAAGACCGAGGCTTGAGCGCCGCCGTCTCGACCTGGAGAACCGAAGCCGAACCGTGACCTGATCCCTCTAGGCAGATGGCCTACTGAGTATGCATACTCGGAATACATCCTCGGTATGCAATCGAGGAGGCATTCGTCAGGAGGCATCATGTCGGTCAAGCACAGCCTGCTCGCCCTGCTCACCCAGGGCCCGCGCTACGGCTATCAGCTGCGCTCCGAGTTCGAGGAGCGCACCGGCGCCACCTGGCCGCTGAACATCGGGCAGGTCTACACCACTCTTGACCGGCTGGAACGGGACGGTCTGGTGGAGGACACCGGCGACGACGGCGAGGGCCACCGTGTCTACGCCATCACCGATGCGGGGCGGACGGAGGTGGCCGACTGGTTCACCCAGCCCGCCACCCCGTCCACCCCACCGCGCAACGAGCTGGCCATCAAGCTGGCCATCGCCGTGACCACCCCGGGGGTGGACGTCGAACGGGTCATCCAGGCCCAGCGGAGCTCCACCCTGCGCCAGCTGCAGGACGTCACTCGAGCCAAGCGGTCCGTGTCTGAGGATGTCAGCGGGACGGAGCTGGCAGGACTGCTGGTGCTGGAGTCGCTGATCTTCACCGCAGAGTCCGAGATCCGCTGGCTGGACCACTGCGAGGCGGCGGTGCTGCGCGCTGCCCGGCACCGGCAGGACACCACGAAAGACTCTCCCTCCGGCGCGTCACCGGGACAGGACTCCAGTCCGCGCCCTGTCCCCACACACTCCACCCCGAAGGGTCGTTGACCGCCATGAGCCACTCCACTCCCATTGACCATCACGGGGAGGACCACGATCGCCTGCCCGAGCATGACCGACCCGGCACCCACCACGACTCACCGGGCATGCCGCGCCGGCAGATCCTCGAGCTGCGCGGGGTCTCCAAGACCTACGGATCCGGGGCCACCACCGTGGCTGCCCTGCGCGAGGTGGACCTGACCGTCCACGCCGGCGAGTTCGTGGCCGTCATGGGCCCCTCCGGATCCGGCAAGTCCTCCCTGCTCGCGCTGGCCGGCGGGCTCGACGAGGCCACCGAGGGGGAGGTCTACGTCCGCGGGACGCCGCTGGGACGGATCGGCCTGGCAGAGAAGGCGAGGCTGCGTCGTCGGGCCGTGGGGTACGTGTTCCAGGACTACAACCTCATCCCCACGCTCACGGCCGTGGAGAACGTGGCCCTGCCGTTGGAGCTGGACGGGGTCACACCGGGCAAGGCCCAGCGCCGGGGCAAGGACGCGCTGCGGCAGGTGGGGATCGAGGACCTGGCCGGCCGGTTCCTGGACGAACTCTCCGGAGGACAGCAGCAGCGCGTGGCGATCGCCCGCGCGATCGTGGGGGAGAAGTCCCTGATCCTGGCCGATGAGCCCACCGGCGCGCTGGACTCCGTCACCGGTGAGGAGATCATGGGCGTGCTGCGCCGCCGGGCCGACTCCGGTGCCGGCGTGGTCCTGGTGACCCACGAGGCCCGCCACGCCGGCTGGGCCGACCGCGTGGTGTTCCTGCGGGACGGCCGCGTGGTGGACGAGACCCAGGCGGACCGGGACCCGCACGCCCTGCTGACCGGGAGCCGGCCATGAGCACCGGCGTCCAGGACCGCGCGTCCACGCCCGGCGGGGGACCGGAGGCGGGAGTCCCGACGGCGGGAGGAGACGGAGTGGACCTGGCCCCGCGCGCTGGGGGCAGGGCGGGGTCTCGGCGTGCCGCCGCACGGATGGCGGCCCGGGACCTGCGCCGGCACCCGTGGCGGACGCTGCTGGTGCTGCTGCTGATCGGCCTGCCGGTGTTCGGGGTGGCGTTCGGGTCCACCCTGGTGGCCTCCACGTCCCTGCCCACCGACGAGGAGCGGCTGCACCGCCAGCTCTGGGGGTTCGACGGCGTCATCCAGGCCTCGGGGGACCAGGCCCACTATCAGGCGCCGGATGAGATGTACACGGTGGACGCCGAGACGCTCACCCGGCGGGGGCTGGACCTGAAGCCGATCGACGCCGCCGCCGAGCGTCATCCCGTGTGCCCGGACGGCCAGGAGCTGGAGCGTCAGGACCCTGGGTTCCCCGGGTGGGCAGAGCCGGCCTGTTCCGTGGAGGAGGCCGCCGGCCACGTGCTGGGCGGCGGCGGAGAGCAGATCCCGGTCCGCTCGGTCCAGGTGGAGGCGGAGACCTCAGGTGCGTCCATCCCGGTCTGGGTGCACATTGCCGACTTCACGGACAGCCGTCTGGTGGGAGAGGGGAAGCGGTTCGACCTGGTGGACGGGGAGGTCCCGGCCCCGGGTGCGGCGCTGGCCAACCCCGCCCTGCGTGAGGCGTTGGCGGAGGCCGCCCAACGTGCCGAGACTCGCGGCGCCGAGCCGGTGGCCACTGACCGGGTGGACCTGGCCGCAGACGGCTCCACCACGGAGCTGCGCCTGGCCGGGACCATGTCCGACCGGATGGACGACTGGTCCACGATCACGGATCTGCTGTTCCGGCAGGACCACACCGAGCCGGGGATCTTCGTCCAGGCCGGAACGCCCGCCGCGGAGGTCTTCGAGACCCAGGCGGACACCACCGTGTACCTCTCCGGACAGGTGCCCCAGGACTACAGCGCGGTCCGGGCCCTCAACCGGGGCGGATTCGTGGGGATCTACCACCCCGTGGCCACCGCGGACACACAGATCCACGAGGTCTTCGCCGGGGCATGGGGCTCCGAGGTGGGCTGGATGACCGTCCTGCCGCCCCTGCTGCTCGGTGTCCTGGCCCTGGCGGAGACCGGGCTGCTGGCCGGAGCGGCGTTCGCCGTGGGCGCCCGGCAGCAGCGGCGGGCCACCGCACTGCTCTCCGTGACCGGCGCGGAGCCGGCCACGCTGCGTCAGACCATGGTGTTCAGCGGCCTGTGGTGCGGGCTGATCGCCGTGGTGGCGGGCGCGGCCACGGGCGTGCTGGCCGGCTGCGCGGTGGTGTGGGCGGCGCGGGGACCGGGCGTGCTGGTCTACGGGCCCCATGTCCCCTGGTGGGTGGTCCTGGGCGCGATGGTGCTGGGAGTGGCCTGCGCCGTCGTCGCGGCCTGGATCCCTGCCCGCGCCGTGGCCGGGCAGGACGCCTGGGCGGCCATCAAGGGTGCCAGTGGGGAGAGGACACCGGTGCGCCGCGGGATCCTGGTGGCCGGTGCCGTGCTGGCCGGCCTGGGTCTGGCCACGGTGCTGGGGGCCACCCTGTACGGGATGTCCATCCCCACCATGGGGGAGCTGATGTCGGCGGTGCCGGACCTGGTGCTGCTGCTGATCGGCGGGACGTTCGTCCTGCTGATCGGCGTGCTCCTGGTGGTCCCGGGGATCGTGGCCCTGGCCGCCCGGGCGGCCGGCCGGCTCCCGGTGGCGCTGAGGATCGCCGCTCGGGACGCCCACCGGAACCGCAGCCGCACGGTGCCCATCACCGCCGCCGTGGTGGCCGCCACCGCCGTGGGGACCGTGGTCATGACCAGCATGGCCCTGACCATGGGGGACCGGGAGCAGTATTCGCGCGGCGCCCCGGACGAGCGGACCGCCGGCGTCTACGTCTCTGACCCGGAGGAGATCCAGCGTCAGCTGGAGTACGAACGGCAGCACTACAACCCGGACATGACCGCCGAGATGATGGGCCTGTACACGGGCGGACCGGAGGGGATCCTGGCGCAGGTGCAGGCCGCCCGCGCCCTGCCCGGGGCGCCCCGGCTGACCCAGAGCTGGACCCTGCACCGCCCCGCCCAGGACTGCCCACGGTCCTACTCCTCGGACTGCTTCGAGTTCGTCCCGCTGTATCCGGAGGGCTCCCAGTGCCACCTGCCGATCCCGGACACGGACGAGGAGCTGGCGCGCCGGGAACAGATGCAGGAGCGGCTGTACCAACGCTCCCGCCAGGTCAGCCGGGCCTGCGGAGGGCGAGGCGGATCCGATGACAGCGGGTACTTCAGCACCACTCCCCTGGACGGGATCCTGGTGGTGGACACCGACCGCCCGGAGACCGTGCCGCTGCCCGTGCTCCACCACGACCCCGGCCTGGTCCGCGCGCTGGAGCAGGGGCAGGCCGTGGTGTTCGACCAGGAGTTCATGGAGGTGGACGGCACTGTCACACTCGGTGACTTCACCATGGACCCCAGCAGCGTGCCGGGGATGACGCCGATCGAGTACGACGAAGAGCTGATGGGCCCCCTGGCGCCGGGAGAGGAAGGGCTCTCCGGCAGCGCCCTCGAGGGTCGGAACCCGATCTGGGCACCGGAGCGGACCGTCACCCTGGACGCCGTGCGGGCCGACCCGCTGCCCGGAGACACCCCGCTGCTGGTCATCCCCGTCAGCGCTCTGGACGGGCTCGAACAGCGGATGGAACTGCAGACCCTGCTGATGGAGTTCAGCGAGCCCATCACGGAGGCCCAGGCGAACCTGCTGAATGACGAGCTCGCGCAGGACCACCTGGTCGTCAGCACGCTCTCCACCGGCCAGTCCCAGGTCCTGGTGCTCTGGGGTCTGACCGGGCTGATGGGGCTGATCGTCATCACGGTGGCCGGCATCACCACCGGTCTGGCGCTGGCGGACGCCCGCCGGGACCACACTGTCCTGTCCTCGATCGGAGCCAACCCGGGGACCCGGAAGTCCATGGCGGCGGCCCAGACGTTCACGGCCTCCCTGCTGGGCACCGTGCTGGGCGTGCCGGTGGGCGCGCTGGCCGTGATCGGGATCGGGCTGGTGCAGGACGGGGAGGCCGCATGGGTCCCCTGGCCGCAGCTGGCACTGCTGGTGGTGGGCGTCCCGCTGCTGGCCGCGGCGATCACCTGGCTGGTGGTGCCGGGACGGCTGCCCGTCCGTCAGGCCGACCGGGACTGACACTCGGTGCGCCACGGCCCCGGTGAGCCTCCCTCAGGAGGCCGCCGGGGCCGTCGTCGGGACCTGTGTCAGACCTGCTGCGCCGAGCCTGCGGCGCTCGCCGCGCCCGCCGTCAGCTCCGTGGCACCCAGCGCGGTCAGGATGAACGCGTAGTCCCACGCCCGGTCCTCCCACGCCCGGTACCGCCCGGAGGCGCCGCCGTGGCCGCCGTCCATCTCGGTCTTGAGCAGCACCGGCGCCCCGCCCTGGGCCAGCGGCGTGGACTGGTCCGAGGTGACGGTGCGGCGCAGCTGCTGGACCCACTTGGCCGGCTCCACGTAGAGCACGCGGGTGTCGTTGAGCGAGGTGACCGCGGCGATGGCGGGGTAGTCCACCGCGCGCACGTTCTCGTACGGCGTGTAGGCCTGCATGTACCGGTAGACCTCAGGGTCTTCGATCGGGTTGCCCCACTCCTCCCACTCCAGGGCGGACAGCGGCAGATCCGGATCCAGGATGGAGGTCAGGGCGTCCACGAACGGCACCTGGGCCACGCAGGCGCGGTAGAGCTCCGGGGCCAGATTGACTACGGCGCCCATCAACAGTCCGCCGGCCGAACCGCCCATGCACGCGATCCGGTCCGGGTCCACCCAGCCGGACTGCGCCACGAACCGGGTGGCGTCCACGAAGTCGGTGAAGGAGTGGTTCTTGGTCAGCTTCTTGCCGTCCTCGTACCAGCCCCGGCCCAGCTCGCCGCCGCCGCGCACATGGGCCACCACGTACACCACGCCGCGGTCCAGCAGCGAGAGCCGGGTGGCCGCGAAGCCGGGGTCCATGGAGATCTCATAGCTGCCGTACCCGTAGACCAGGCAGGGGTTGGAGCCGTCCCATTCCACATCGCGCCGCCGGATCACGGTCAGCGGGATGCGCACGCCCCCGGCCGAGGGGTCCGTGGCGGTGTGCTGGCTCTGCGCCGGAGCCCACCACCGCTCCACGAGGTACTGCTCCGGGTCGTACTGCGGCACCTCGACCTGACGGCGCAGGTGCACGGTGCCGTCCTCGACCGCATAGTCCAGGATCTGGGTAGGCGTGACCCAGGAGGAGTAGCCCAGCCGCAGGAACGGCGACTCGAACGGGGCCTGGCCCAGCTCGCAGGAGTACAGCTCCTCGTCGAAGTCCGGCTCCACCGGCGCGGCCTGGTCTGCAGTGCCCAGCCCGGCCAGCGGCATCACCAGCACCTTGGGCGTGGTGTCCCGCCGCGCTGAGATCACCAGGTGGGTGGCCGTGACCTCCGCGCCGTCCACCTTGGTGGTGGAATCATGCCCGACGACGCCCCGCCAGGTCCGCGGGTCGGTCACCGTCTCGCGGTGGGCCAGGGAGACGAGGTTGTTGGGCGCGTGCGCGGGCGTGGGGGAGGGGGTGGCGAAGTCCTTGTTGTGCACGATCACGTAGTGCCGTCCGGGGCCGGAGCCGGTGTCCAGGGTGACCGGCTCGACGCCGTGCAGCATCCCGTGGGAGCGGTCCACCAGCAGGCGCACCGGGCCCAGGGGCTGCTCCGGCGACTCGGGCAGGTCCACGGCGTGGGTCTCGGCGATCTCGGAGTTGCCGATCGAGATGACCAGTTCGGTCCGGTCCGCAGCGAGGCCGAAGCCGGACCACATGCCCGGATCACTCTCCTCGAGCAGCAGCTGGTCCTGGGCGGGGTCGGTGCCCAGGGTGTGCGCCAGGATCCGGTACGGACGCCAGGACTCATCCGGGACGGCGTAGAACACGCGCGTGCCGGAGCGGTCGAAGGTCAGGCCGGCGGCGATCCCGGGGATGGTGTCCGGCAGGTCCTGACCGGTGCTGAGATCGCGGATGCGCAGGGTGTAGCGCTCGTCGCCCGTGTTGTCCGTGGCATAGGCCATGCGGGTGCCGTCCGGGGAGACGGCCAGGCCGCCCAGGGAGAAGAAGGGCTGGCCTGCGGCCTCCGCATTGCCGTCCAGGATGACCTCTTCGCCGGGCACCGGCACGCCACGCTCGATCACCGGCGGCGTCCAGTCGGCGGTGAGGTCCCCGGTGTCCTGTGCGGCCACGCGGCAATGCACGGCGTACTGCTCACCCTCCACGGTCCGCACGAAGTACCACCAGCCGTCCTTGCGGGAGGGCACGGACAGATCGGTCTCCACGGTGTGGGACTTGATCTCCTGGAAGATCGCGGTGCGCAGCTCCTGCTGGTCGGCGGTGAGGGCGTCCGTGTAGGCGTTCTCCGCGTTCAGGTGGGCGATGACCTCGTCGGACTCCTTGGCGCGCAGCCAGTCGAAGTCGTCGGTGAAGGTGTGGCCGTGGTGGGTGCGGTCCACGGGGCGGGGCTCGGCGACCGGGGGAGCGGGGGCGGTGTTCGGGGTGGCCGGGGTCTGAGCGTCAGGAACAGAGGTCATGCGTTCCATTCAAACGCATTCGGTCAAACGTGGGGCTCGGTCGGCTCCTCCACGCTCTCTGTCAGCGCAGAGAGGAACTTGGCGACGGCGGCCAGCTCGTCCTGGGTCAGTGCCTCGGTGGCGGCCAGCATGCGCTCGTGCATGGCGCCCAGGGTCTCGCGCACCTCGTGGTCGCTCTGGGTGGTGGGCTCGATCGCCACGGACCGCCGGTCATCCGGATGGGGGACGCGGCGAACGTGACCGCTCTTGACCAGGCGGTCCACCAGGGCGCTGGCGGAGGCTGCGGTGATCTCCAGCGCTGCGGCCAGGTCGCGCTGGCGCATCAGCTGACCGGACTGATGGGTGCGCAGCAGCAGACGGATGGCGATCAGGTCGGTCTCGCCCATGCCCATGGACCCGCGGGTGCGCACGCGCATCCGGCGTTCGGCCTCGCGGTAGCGGCGCAGCAGGTTGAGCACGTCCACCGGCTCGGGAGTACTACCGGGGTACCAGTATCCGGAGGGCGGCTTGGCGGCTGGGGACTCACCCGTGTCGGCTCGGTCACTCATGGCGACACCTCCCGCCAGTTCTGTGTAGTCTGTCTAACAGATAGATTATCAAACGGATGTTTGAGGGCCATCTGCCCCGGACCGCAGTCCCACACCCCGTGCGATCTGCCTGAGTAGAACTGAGCATGACCGTGACTGTGGACACCCCGCCACTGACATCGGTGGACATCTCCTCGGCCTGGACCACGCGGATGGGCCGTCTGGCCCGCAGCGCCTCGCGCGCCGCGCTGGTCCTGCCCGGAGTGGATGCCGCCGAGGTGCAGATCACGGGCTCCCCGTCTGCTCCAGTGCTGCACGTGGACTGCGCCGTCCGGGGCGCCGACGCTCTGGACAGGGTGACGGAACGGGTCACCCTGTCCATCGTCCACAGTCTCGAGGAGCTGATCGGCGTCGGATTTGCCGAACGCCACATCACCGTTCGCCACGTCCAGCTCGCCTGCTGAGGCCACGGGCCGGATCACTCCAGACCGAAGATCCCGCGGAACACGCCCATGCCGAAGAACACCACGAAGGCGGCCGCCACCACCCACAGCAGTGGGTGCACCTCTCGCGCCCGTCCCTGAGCCGTGCGGATGACCGCGTAGGCGATCATGCCGGCGCCGATCCCGTTGGCGATCGAGTAGGTGAACGGCATCAGGATGAAGGTCAGGAACGCCGGGAACGCCGCACCCCAGTCGGTCCAGTCGATCTGCACCACCTGGGTGGCCATCATGAATCCGACCACCACGAGCGCCGGGGCCACTGCCTCGAAGGGGACCAGGTGGATCAGCGGGGTGAGGAACATGGCGATCAGGAACAGCACGCCGGTGACCACGGAGGCGAAGCCGGTCCGAGCGCCCTCGCCGATCCCGGTGCCGGACTCCACGAAGATCTGGTTCGCCGAGCCGGAGGCACCACCGCCGCCGGCCACGGCCAGGGCGTCCACCATCAGCACCCGGTTCAGGTCGGGGATCTCGCCCTTCTCATCCACGTTCCCGGCCTCGCGGGCCAGTCCCACGGAGGTGCCCATGGCATCGAAGAACACCGAGAGGAGAATGGCGAACACCAGCAGTGCGGCCATGATCGGGCCCACCTGGCTGAACGCGGCGAACAGGTCGGCCTGACCGATCAGGGACAGGTCCGGCGCGGTCCACTCCGGGAAGGACGGGGCCACCAGGGACCAGCCCAGCGGGTTGACGTTGCCCTCGGCGTCCACGGACGGGCCGATCCGGAACACCGCCTCCAGGATGTTGGCCAGCACGGTGGCGACCACGATCCCGATCAGAATGGCCCCGCGCACCTTGCGGATCACCAGCACTGAGGTCACCAGCAGGCCGACCACGAACACCACCACGGGCCAGCCCTCGAGCTCGCCGCCGGTGCCCAGGCCCACGGGGACGGTGGTCCCGGCGGCATCCGGCAGGCGGCGCACGAACCCGGCGTTGACCAGGCCGATCAGCGCGATGAACAAGCCGATGCCCACCACGATCCCGGTCTTGAGCGCATCCGGCACCGCGTTGAACACGGCCCGCCGGAACCCGGTGGCCACCAGCAGCACCATGACCAGTCCGGTCAGCACCACCAGGCCCATCACGGCGGGCCAGGTCAGGTTCTCGGTGGTGGCGATGGAGATGGCCACCAGCGCGTTCACGCCCAGCCCGGCCGCCAGCGCGAAGGGGTGCCGGGCCCACACGCCCATGGCGATCGTGGCCACGCCGGCCACCAGGGCGGTGACGGCGGCGACCTGGGGGATGCCCAGGGTCGCCCCGGTGGAGTCCGGGCCGGAGAGCACCAGCGGGTTGAGCACGATGATGTAGCTCATCGCCAGGAAGGTGGCCAGCCCGCCGCGGATCTCCTGGGCCACGGAGGATCCGCGGTGGGAGATCAGGAAGTAGCGGTCCAGCCCGTTGCGCGGCTGGGCCGGCACGGCATTGACGGTGTCGGTGGTGGCCGGGCCACCACCGCGGCCGGATCCGTCCCGACGACGGCCAGCCGGGTCGGCCTCGGCGGTCACCGCAGGATGCGGGGCCGGGTGAGGGGAGTCGCCGGGGCGCTGAGGATCAGGGACGGAAGGGTGCGAGGAGTTCTCGTCGATCGGCATGGGCTCATGGTACCGAGGGGTGGCACCGGACCCTCCCGATCACCCTTCGATGTCCTGCTCGGGCTCATCCCACCGCCGACCGATCCTTCCGATCCTCACCCAGTCTTGACGGGGGAGGATCCTCCAGGCCAGCCAGCCTGCGGCTCCCATCAGGACGACCAGCAGAGGTGCCAGCTCCTCGGGCTGCGCCTCGGCTGCCGTCTCCCAGAGGTCGGGGTCTGCGAAGAGAGCACCGTCTGGCTCTTGGGCGTCCAGCACCACGGACGCGCTGTCGCCCACAGCCAGTCCAGGGTCGTCCCAGAAGTGGAGGAAGCGCGGGCCGGTGGGGGTGTCCACCAGGTACTCGGTGTAGGTCTGGCCCTTGAAGCGGGAGACGTTCGTCTGCAGCACCTGGGCGCGGAGCGGGACGGAGTTCTCCACCAGCTCCGCCCGCCGCAGATGATCCGCTCGGGCGGACCATAGGATGAGGACGCAGATGCCCACGGCGAGCACAGGAATCGCAGCAGCGACCAGGCGACAGATGCCGTCCGGTGGAGTCATCCGTACCAGTCCTCTGCGCAGCCTGGAGCTCAGTCGTTCCCAGGTCTCGGGGACCAGGTGGTACGTCAATACACCGGCCGCGGAACCGGCGAGGAACAGTCCTGCTCCCACGGCGGCGACCTCCACGAGCGGCTCGCGCTGCCAGGGGCGGTGGGAGCCGACGGCGATGACAGTTCCGGGGTCGTGCGGATGGAGGACGACGGGGATCCGCGAACCGGGACGGGCCTGGAACCCCTCCAGCCAGCTGGTGTCCACGGCGGCCAGACGCCCGTGCACCTCGCGTGGTAGTCGATGCTCAAGTCCTCGAGGGCGGTCTGCCGGACCACCTCGGCTTGGATCACCGGTCCGGCATTGACCACACGGGCCGTGCCCACGTACCACCCGATCAGTCCCAGGGGGAGCCCGATCAGCACCAAGGCGGACAGGGCGATCAACGCCAGGGCGAGGCGTCGTCGCCGGGCGAAGGGCATGGTCTCGCTGCCGAAGCGACGATGTGAGGCCATGGCCCACGCCCTCCGTGCTGCCTGGGCGGGGTGGCCCATGGTCGGAGCAAGATTCTACGGTCGG
Source organism: Micrococcus terreus (assembly GCF_900116905.1). GTDB lineage: Bacteria > Actinomycetota > Actinomycetes > Actinomycetales > Micrococcaceae > Citricoccus > Citricoccus terreus. The sequence continues at coordinate 38,232 of NZ_FPCG01000001.1, forward strand.
ATCGGCCGATCTCCGTACCGTGTCCTGCGGTGGGATTAGTCTGACTGGCAGTGGCTTGGTAAGGCTCAGCCGCCGCCCGCAGCCGCCGATCCGGACACGCGAACGGAAGGTCCCGTCATGACTGAGTCCTCAGCCCCGCAGGCGCAGCGCGAGGTCGTGCACGGGTGGACGCGTGTCTCCGAGCATGCCTACACCCGCCCACTGGAAGGCTGGAAGGCCAACGTGGGGGTCGTCGTCGGGAAGCAGAGGGCGCTGCTGGTGGACACCGGTGCGGGTCCGGAACAGGCCCAGCGGCTGCTGGGGTTGGTGCGGAACCTGACTGATCTGCCGCTGGTGGTGGTCAATACGCACGCGCACTTCGACCACGTGTACGGCAACGCGTTCTTCGCTGACTCGGAGGCCGGTGGCGCCCAGGAGATCTGGGGGCATGAGGCCGCCGCGGCGTGGATCCGGGAGCACGGCGAGAGCCAGCGCACCGAGGTGGCCGACCTGGAGCCGCAGTTCGCCTCCGCTGAGGGGTCGCATGCCCAGATCCTGGCGCCCACGCGGACCATCGGTTCCGCACCGCAGGACCTTGACCTGGGCGGGGTGACCGCCACCCTGTTCCACCTGGGCCGCGGGCACACGGACGGGGACCTGCTGGTGGGCGTTGACAACGTGGTCTTCGCCGGGGACCTGGTGGAGCAGGGCGCCGATCCGGCGTTCGAGGGCTCCTGGCCGCGGGACTGGGTGACCGCCCTGCGCAAGCTCTCCGCCCTGCGGGACCTCTACCCGGTGGTGGTCCCCGGTCACGGCGAGGTGGTGGGGATGGACGTCGTGGATGACATGCGCGCCACCATGGGCCAGGCCGTGCGCGTGGCCACCACCGCTGTGCAGCAGGCCGCCACCGACGCCACCAAGGCGGTGCCGATCCTGCCGTACGGTCCCGAACAGGCCCGCGCGCTGATCCGTCGTCTGCGCGCCACCGGCTGACCGGATGACTGGCTCACTCAGACACCCCTTCCGGGACGGACCCCTCGCTCATGCCTTCCAGATCTACGCGCCCTCGGTCATCTACTCCGTGGGGCTGGGAGCCATCACCCCGGCCATCGCCTCCGCGGCGATCGCCCTGGGCGTGGGACTGGCCGTGGCCGCCGCCACCGTCACCCTGGTGGGCCTGGGATCGCTGATCAGCACTGCCCCGGCGGCCCTGGTCGCCTCCCGGTTCGGCGAGCGGCGGACCATCATCGCCTCCGCCTGGCTGGGCACGGCCGGCGCCCTGCTGGGATGGGCCACTGTGGCCGGTTGGCTGCCAGTGGGAACGCTCGCGGCATCGGACACCGGTGCCCCTCCTGACGGTCCTGACACCACGCGCATGGCCCTCTACATGCTCGCCATCCTGATGGTCGGCGCCGCCGGAGCCGGGTTCAACCTCGCCCGGCAGTCCTATCTGGCCGTGGCGGTGCCCATCACCCACCGGGCCCGGGCGATGTCCACCCTGGGCGGGACCATCCGCATCGGCCTGTTCGCCGGACCGTTCATCGGGGCGGCCCTGCAGACCCTGATGGGCCTGCAGGGCGCCTTCGCCGCCGGCACCGCCTGCATGCTGGCGGCCGCCGTGATCTGCTTCGCCATCCGTGACCTGGAGGCACCGGGCTCCGGTGCGCCGGGCCCGGGAGGTGAGGGGGCGCCGTCGGGAATCTCCGCCACTCCCGGGGGAGAGGGCAGCAGGATACCGACGCCGGCCCCCACCATGCGCTCGCTGGCTCGCCGGCACTGGCGTGTGCTGGCCTCCGCGGGTGTGGGCGTGCTCTGCCTGTCCGCGGCACGGTCCACGCGCACGGCGGTGGTGCCGCTCTGGGCAGAGCACCTGGGCCTGAGTCCGGCCACCGCCTCGCTGATCTACGGCCTGTCCGGATTCGTGGACCTGATCATGTTCTACCCCTCCGGCCTGCTGATGGACCGGAAGGGTCGACGGGTGGTGGCGGTGAGCTGTCTGGGCGGGATGACCGTGGCGATGGCCCTGGTGCCGCTGACCGGCACGCCCTGGTGGTTCATGGCCTCGGCGATGCTGATCGGGCTCGGCAACGGATTCGGCTCCGGGATCGTGATGACCCTGGGTGCGGACTACTCCCCGGAGGTGGGCCGGCCCAAGTTCCTGGGGCTGTGGCGGCTGCTCTCCGACTCCGGTGTGCTGGCCGGGCCTGCGCTGCTGTCCGTGGTGACGGCCGCGGCCGGACTGGCGGCGGGGATCTGGGCGGTGGCCGTGGTCTGCGCGGTGGGCACGGCGGTGTTCGCCGTGGTGCTGCCGAAGGGCCCGGGCCCGGTGGGCGGTCGCGGACGGGACAGCGCGCCGGTCTCCTCAGGCTGAGGCGGATCAGGCGGAGGGGAGCGGATGGTGGGAGTCGTGGTCCTCGAAGATCATGTATGTCTGGCTGTCCACCACGCCCGGGATGGGCTGGAGCTCATCGAAGACCACCCGGCGCAGATCGGCGTTGTCCTTGGCGCGCACCAGCAGGACCACGTCCATGTTCCCGCCCACCAGGGAGACGTGCCAGACCTCGGGGATCGCCAGCAGCTGGGCCTTCAGCTCCCGCCAGTTGTGCTGGCGCAGCTTCAGGGTGACATGTGCAGAGGCGCCCAGCCCGGCCTTGACCGGATCGATCGTGGCGGAGAACCCGGTGATCACGCCGTCCTCCTGCAGGCGGTTCAGCCGGGAGTAGCAGTGAGCCCGGCTGATGTGCACACGCTCGGCCAGGGCAGCCACCGAGAGACGTCCGTCGCGGGTCAGCTCGGTGATGATCGCGCGGTCGATCTGGTCCAGCGTCATGGGTGTCTCCGTTCGGCTCCGGCGGGACGTCAGCCCGTCTCTGTGCGGTTCGTCACAGTAGCAGAGTGTCCATCAGTCTAGGTGTCAGCAGTCAGAAAGTCTCTGCATGCTGGGACACTGCTGAACAAAACGTCCCTGTGACTGAGACTGGGAGCAGACCTGACCAGTCGGCATACCCCCTGGGCGATCCCCGGGGAGCCCCACTGGTCCCGACGCACCCGATCGGCCGCCGCGGCCGGGAAGGACGGGGCACCGTGACAGAGACAGCCCAGACCGACCACCCTGACCAGTCCGGACAGACCGACTCCAGCCGGGCGGCCCAGCGCTTCGGCATCTCCTTGGAGGACTACCTGCTGCCCACCCACGGGCGGATCCAGCTGGTGGACCAGGACGGGGCGCTGCTGCCCACCGAGGACCAGGGCACCACGCCTGGCCATGAGTACCCCATGCCCTCGGACGAGGAGCTGCTGGAGGGGTACCGCCACCTGGTGATCGGGCGGCGGGTGAACGACCAGAACTACGCCCTGGTCCGCCAGGGCCGGATGGCCGTCTACCCGTCCTCGCACGGGCAGGAGGCCTCCGAGGTCGCCGCGGCCCTGTGCCTGGAGCAGCGGGACTGGCTCTTCCCCACCTACCGGGACACCGTGGCCGTGCTCGCCCGCGGCGTGGAACCGCTGGAGGTGATGGCCTCCTTCCGGGGGACCTGGCACCAGGGGTATGACCCCCATGAGCACCGCACCTCGGTGCAGTCCACGCCGCTGACCACCCAGCTGTTGCACGCCGTGGGCATGGCCCAGGCGGCCCGGCTCAAGGGCGAGGACACCGTGGTGCTGGGCATGGTGGGGGACGGCGGCACCTCGGAGGGCGACTTCCATGAGGCGCTGAACTTCGCGGCCGTGTTCAAGCTGCCGGTGATCTTCTTCATCCAGAACAACAAGTACGCGATCTCGGTCCCGCTGGCTCGTCAGACCGCAGCCCCGTCCCTGGCGCACAAGGCCGTGGGCTACGGCCTGGCCGGCGAGCGGGTGGACGGCAACGATCTCGCCGCGCTGCTGGCCGTGCTCGGCCGGGCCGTGAAGCTCTGCCGCGAGGGCGGGGGACCGTTCCTGGTGGAGGCGGACACCTACCGCATGCAGTCCCACACCAATGCCGATGACGCCACCCGCTACCGCGAGGACGACGAGGTCTCCCAGTGGGCCGCCCAGGACCCGGTCCCGCGCATGCGGACCTTCCTGAGCGAGCGCGGGGTGCTCACCGAGGAGCTCGAGCAGCAGATCTCCGCGCAGGCCGAGCAGGTGGCCGCCGGACTGCGTGAGGCCATGTCCCAGGAGCCGGTGATCGACCCCCTGGAGCTCTTCGACCACGTGTACACCGTCCAGACCCCGCAGCTGGCCGCCCAGCGTGAGCTCCTCGCCGAGGAGCTGGCGCGCGCCGCGCAGGGATCCGCACAGCACCAGACCGGACAGGAGGGCCAGAAGTGAGCACCACCGCCACCGAGCAGCCGGCTGCGCCCGCAGCACCCGCCAAGCCCCAGACGCTGACCTTCGCCGCCGCCCTCAACGCCGCCCTGGCCGATGAGATGGAGAACGACCCCATGGTGGTGGTCTACGGCGAGGACGTGGGCACCCTCGGCGGGGTCTTCCGCATCACCGACGGCCTGACGAAGCGCTTCGGCGACCACCGCTGCTTCGACACCCCGCTGGCCGAGTCCGGGATCGCCGGCACCGCCGTGGGACTGGCCATGGGCGGGGCCCGCCCGGTGATCGAGATGCAGTTCGACGCCTTCGCCTACCCCGCGTTCGAACAGGTCGCCAGCCACATCGCCAAGATGCGCAACCGCACCCAGGGCGCCGTGCCGATGCCCCTGGTCATCCGCATCCCCTACGGCGGCGGGATCGGCGGCGTGGAGCACCACTGCGACTCCTCGGAGTCCTACTACGCCCACACGCCCGGACTGAAGGTCTACACCCCGGCCACCGTGGCGGACGCCTACCTGATGCTGCGTGCGGCCATCCGGCTGGATGATCCCGTGGTGTTCATGGAGCCCAAGAAGCTGTACTGGTCCAAGGCCGCGGTGACCCTGGAGGAGCTGCGCGCCGAGTTCGAGACCCGCTGGGCCAACGTGGAGGCCAGGCGCGAGCACGGGGAGCCCTACGCCCGCGCCGCCGTGGCCCGCACCGGCACCGACCTGACCCTGGTCAGCTACGGGCCCTCCGTGCCCACCTGCATGGCCGCCGCGGCCGCCGCTGAGGAGGAGGGCGTCAGCGTCGAGGTGATCGATCTGCGCACGGTGGTCCCCCTGGACGAGGAGACCGTGGTGACCTCGGTGCGCAAGACCGGCCGGGCCGTCGTCGTGGCCGAGCCCCAGGGGTACGCCTCGGTGGCCTCGGAACTGGTGGCACGCATCCAGCAGGCCTGCTTCCACTCGCTGCACGGACCGGTGCTGCGTGTCACCGGGTTCGACATCCCCTTCCCCGCCCCCAAGCTCGAACATCACCACCTGCCCTCCGTGGACCGGATCCTGGACGCGGTGGACGAGCTGATGTGGGACGCCGAGTCAGAAAAGGCCGATTCAGCAGATCAGGCACAGCAGGCAGGAGCGAGCCGATGAGCCAGAGCACCTTCAACCTTCCGGACCTGGGCGAGGGCCTGACCGAGGCCGAGCTGACCCGCTGGCTGGTGTCCGAGGGCGAGCAGATCGTGGTGGACCAGCCCATCGCCGAGGTGGAGACCGCCAAGGCGCTCGTGGAGGTCCCCAGCCCGTACGCCGGGACCGTGGCCACCCTGCACGGCGCCGAAGGCCAGACCATGATCGTGGGCGAGCCGCTGATCACCGTGACCACGGCTGTCCCCGCGGACCAGGGCTCCGGCCCGGAGGGAGTCTCAGGAGTTCCCGACGACGGCCACGCACCGGGCGCTCTCAGCTACCGGGAGGAGGAGCGGGCGGGGATGCAGATCCCCGCTGCCGACGGTGCTGAGACCACGCCGGACCTGGACCGGGTGCGCGGCGGAGATGCCGGTGGCGGCGCCGCTGAGCGTGCGGCCGAGACCGGCGAGGCCACGCGCACCGCTCCGGACCGCGGCGCACAGCCGGAGGATGGAGAGCCAGACTCCGAGGGCTCAGGCAGCGTGCTGATCGGCTACGGGACCTCCGGGCACGGCGCCGGTGGACGGACCCGCCCCAAGCGCCGGCGTCCGCGGTGGACGGAGTCCACGAGTGCGGGAGTCTCCGGTGCATCAGCCGCTGCTGGTGGTGGATCCTCGGACTCGAGCCCGTCCGCTGCGCCGCGCGTGGTCTCGCCGATCGTGCGCCGCCTGGCCAAGGAGCTCGGCGTGGACCTCGCCACCGTGCGCGGGACCGGGCCGAACGGTCTGATCCTGCGCAGGGATGTGGAGCAGACCGCCAGCGGGGCCGGAACGGCCCCGTCCGCTGGGGCCGCCGCCTCGTCCACCCAGCAGCTCGCGGCAGGTGAGGCGGGCACCCAGGGCGAGGGAGCCGCCGTCGGGAACACCAGTGCTGGGGGAAGCGCAGGCGAGACCGACCAGCGCTCCGGACTGGGGATCGCGTCCCGCGAGCCCATGCGCGGAGTGCGCAAAGCCGTGGCCGAGCAGATGGTGCGTTCACGCACCCAGATCCCCGAGGCCACGGCCTGGCTGGACGTGGACGTCACCCGGCTCGTAGAGCTGCGCGCCGAGCTGAAGTCACAGGATGCGGCCACCGCGCCGAGCCTGCTGGCGCTGATCGCCCGGTTCACCACGGCCGCGCTGAAGCGCTACCCCATCATGAACTCGCGCGTGGAGCAGGGGCCGGACGGGGAGTCGATCGTGCAGTTCGACGGCATCAACCTGGGCCTGGCGGCACAGACCGACCGTGGTCTGGTGGTGCCCTCGATCCAGCGTGCGGATCAGTACTCGGCGCGGGAGCTCCACGAGCAGATCGCCGCCCTGGTGGAGCGCGCACGGGACGGGAAGTGCACCCCGGCCGAGCTGACGCGCGGCACGTTCACCCTGAACAACTACGGGGTGTTCGGGACGGACGGCGCCGCCGCGATCATCAACGCCCCGGAGGTCGCCATCCTGGGCGTGGGCCGGATCATCGACCGCCCGTGGGTGGTGGACGGGCAGATCGTGGTCCGCAAGGTCACCGAGCTGACCCTGTCCTTCGACCACCGGGTCACGGACGGTGGCACCGCCAGCGCATTCCTGACCACCGTGGCACGCTGCCTGGAGAACCCGGGGTCGGCGCTCGCAGACCTCTGAGGTCTCAGCCCCGGGCTGCCGGCCGGCCGGACTCCCAGCGCAGGAAGCTGGCCAGGACGGCGAACACCAGCAGTCCGGGGCCCACGCTCACCAGCAGGCCGCCCAGGTAGTGCCAGCCGGAGGTCCACGGCACCGCCGGGTCCAGGGCCTCGCGTCCGCCGGCCAGCAGGTAGCAGAGCATCCCGCCCACGGTGGTGAGCAGCCCGCCCAGCCACAGGGCGATGTCCCAGCCGGGGTGCCCTCCGGGGTGCGGGTGCCGCGCAGTCCGCCGCGCGCGGGTGTTCCACTCAGCGCCGGTGCGGAGGATCAGCAGTCCGCCGGCCAGACCCCAGAACGCCGCCACCAGGTACGCCGCCGCCATGTCCGAGGGGCGGTGCCAGGTCTCCAGGAACGTCCCCGCGCCCACGGCGGTGGCGAAGAGAGCTCCCAGCGCCGCGGTCATCGGCCGCCAGCGGGGTGCCACCACCAGGACCACGGCCACCACGGCCGCCGCCGCGAAGGTGGTGTGTCCGGACGGCAGAGAGTTGCCGGTGTAGTACGGCACGCCGTTGTCCAGGTCCGGGCGGAGGAGGATGACCTTCTTGAGCAGCTGGGTGGTCAGGTTGGCGGCCCCGAAGCTGGCCAGGGCGATCGCCGAGGCCAGCCACCGCCGCCGCCAGACCGTGATGACCAGGAACACCAGGACCGCCGTCACGGCGGAGACGCCGGGCAACAGCCGCAGGACGGTCTCACCCAGGGGCGGCATGGTCTCCAGCCGCGCGGTGGCCGCCTGCAGGGCCATGTGCTCGGTGACCTGCCCCGTGCTCGTGGTGACGAACACCTGGAAGATCGCCAGCAGCAGCGCCACAGCGCCCAGCATGCCCAGTACCCAGGCCCAGGGACGGGACGCGGGCGGTCGTCCGGCACGCGCGGAGAGCGTGGTTCCCGCGGAGGGCGGCACGTCGCGGCGGTCAGAGAGACTCGAGGGCATGGCAGACATTGTGCGGCACGGTGCTGGACGAACGCCGGAAGCCCCCCTTCCAACTGCAGGTCAGTTATCACGCTCATCAGGCTCCGAAACGGCCCGTTGCGGGTGATGACTGACCTGCAGATGCAGGGACGGGCTCCCTAGACTGACGGGCATGTCCGCCGACCCCGCCGAGCCCGCCGAGCCAGCCCAGCCCCTGCCGCCCCTGCCCACCGGCGCCGACCTGCCCCCGCTGGAGGAGCTGCTCGAGCACGCCACCGTGGTCGCCCAGCCGATGCGCACCCGTTTCCGGGGCACCACGGTGCGCGAGGCCCTGCTGCTGCGCGGCCCGCACGGCTGGGCGGAGTTCTCCCCGTTCCCGGAGTACGGTGCCCAGGAGTCCTCCCGCTGGCTGGCCGCGGCGATCGAGGCCGGCTGGCAGGGCTGGCCGGAGCCGGTCCGCACACACGTCCCGGTCAACGCCACCGTCCCGGCCCTCCCGGCGGAACAGATCGCCCCGCTGCTGGAGCGCTTCGGCCCCGTGCCCGCGGTCAAGGTCAAGGTCGCCGAGCAGCCCGCACCCGGCACCGCCCCGGACCCCCGCGTCCACGGTGTGGAGGCGGACCTCGCCCGGGTGGCTGAGGTGCACCGCCTCCTCCCGGACGCCGCCGTGCGGATCGACGCCAATGCCGGCTGGGACCATGCCACCGCGCTGGAGGCACTGAGGCGACTGGCCGTCGTCGTGCCCCTGGAATATGCCGAGCAGCCGGTGCCGGGCATCCAGGGCCTGGCCCGTCTGCGCGAGGCCCTGGCCGCCGAGCACATCCCCACGCCGATCGCCGCGGACGAGTCCGTGCGCAAGGAGACGGACCCCCTCGCCGTCGCCCAGGCCGGGGCCGCGGACCTGATCGTGGTCAAGGTCCAGCCCCTGGGAGGCGTTCGCCGTGCCCTGGCGATCGTGCAGGCCACCGGGCTGGACGCCGTCGTCTCCTCCGCCCTGGACACCTCGGTGGGGATCGCCGGGGGAGTGGCCCTGGCCGCCGCCCTGCCGCGGCTGCCCCACGCCTGCGGGCTGGGCACCGTCGCGCTGTTCACGCAGGACGTGGTGGATCCGCCCTGGATTCCCGACGACGGCCGGCTGGCCGCCACCTCGCGTCCCGTCCCGGACGGGGAGGCGATGGCGCGGCTGCGCGCTCCGGAGGAGGCCCAGCGGCGCTGGCGGGAGCGGCTCGCCGGGGCCTATCAGGTGCTGGCTGCCGGGGAATAGGACCCGCCGGCGTGACCGAAATAGACCTCACGCAGAGTTCATCTGGAGGTCACCGTCCGGTCCGCCCACTGGTCGCTTGAGCTGACCACAGTGAGAGCCGCGAATCCCCCCCAGCGTCTCGAAGGGACCCCCGATGCTCAAGCGTCTCCTGCCCATGGTCGGCCACACCCGCGGCAACCGCTCTGCCGTGACCTGCGCACTGAAGTGCGGCAACGCCTGCGCCCACCCGGTGCCGAACACCTCGGACAACCCTCACTTCCAGGACATCGCCAACGCCGCGTTCTCCCGCCGTGCCGCTCTGGGCATGGGCGGCGGTCTGGCTGCCGCCGTCGTCGTGGGCGCCCAGGCCGTGTCCACCGCTCCGGCCGCCCAGGCCGACTTCGGCGCCACCCCGAAGGGCGGCGGCAAGCTGCCGTTCCAGGCGATCGACCCGGTTCCGCGCACCGTGGACCGGATGACCGTTCCGGAGGGCTACGACTGGGCTCCGGTCATCCGCTGGGGCGACCCGCTGTTCGCCGACTCGCCCGAGTTCGACATCAACCGGCAGACCGGTGAGTCTCAGGCCCAGCAGTTCGGCTACAACTGCGACTACCTGAACATCATCACCGACGGCCGCAACGACCGCTCCGGCTACCTGGTGAACTCCCACGAGTACACGAACGAATACATCATGTTCTCCCCGGAGTACATCGCCTCGAACTTCGAGGACGTGGTCAACGTCGGCATCGCCGCCCACGGCCTGTCGATCGTGGACCTGAAGCGGGACAAGAAGGGCGCCCCCTGGACCTACGTCCGTGGTGGCCGCCGCAACCGCCGCATCACCGGCTTCACCCCCTTCGCCGTGGACGGGCCCGCAGCGGGCTCGAAGCTGCTGCAGACCGTCGAGGATCCCACCGGTCGTCGCGTGCTGGGCACCCTGAACAACTGCGCCGGCGGCACCACCCCCTGGGGCACCGTGCTCTCCGGCGAGGAGAACTTCGACCAGTACTTCGTCGGCACCGGTTCCCCGGAGGAGGCCCGCTACGGCCTGCGCCCCGGGCCCACCGGCCGCCAGTGGGAGCGCGTGTACGACCGCTTCAACCTGAACAACCCGGGCTACAAGAACGAGGCCAACCGCTTCGGCTGGATCGTGGAGATCGACCCGGAGGACCCCACCTCCACCCCGGTCAAGCACACCCTGCTGGGACGCTTCAAGCACGAGGCCGGCAACGTGTACATCGCCCCCAATGGTCAGGTCGCCGTCTACATGGGCGATGACCAGGTCAACGACTACGTGTACAAGTTCGTCTCGAAGAAGAAGTACATCGAGGGGAACAAGAAGCACAACATGACCCTGCTCTCCGAGGGCACCCTGTACGTCGCCCAGTACCAGGGCGACTCCCCGCAGTCGGAGATCGACGGCCGCGGCACCGTCCCCTCGGACGGCGACTTCGACGGCACCGGCAGGTGGATCCCGCTGGTCAAGGACAACCGGTCCATGGTCCCGGGCATGTCCGTGGACGAGGTCCTGGTGTACACCCGCCTGGCCGCGGACACGGTCGGCGCCACCAAGATGGACCGTCCGGAGGACATGGAGCCGAACCCGGTCACCGGCAAGATCTACCTGGCCCTGACCAACAACTCCTCCCGCAGCCTGGCCACCGTGGACGAGGCCAACCCGGTCGCTCCGAACCGCGACGGCCACGTCATCGAGATGATCGAGGACGGCAACGATCACGCCGGCGAGTCCTTCACCTGGAACATCCTGTTCCTGGCCGGCGACCCGGCCAAGTCCACCTCGGCCTACTTCTCCGGCTTCCCGCAGGACCAGGTCTCCCCGATCTCCTGCCCGGACAACCTGGCCTTCGACTCCCAGGGCACCCTGTGGGTCTCCACCGACGGTCAGCCCGGCAAGATCGGCTACGGGGACGCCCTGCACAAGGTCACCCTGGAAGGACCGGAGCGGGGCAAGGTGGAGCAGTTCCTCTCCGTCCCGCGGGATGCCGAGACCTGCGGTCCGGTGATCCACGACCGTGACAACTCGGTGTTCGTGGCCGTGCAGCACCCGGGCGAGAACGGCACCTGGGGAGCCCAGACCTCCTACTTCCCCGACTACCTCCCGGCCTCCGGTCCGGTCCAGGTGGGGGACAAGGTGGCGGCACCGCGTCCGACCGTCGTCCAGGTCTTCTCCACCCGCGGCAACAACGGCGTGGGCCACGCCAAGCGGGCTGAGAAGGGCGAGAAGGCCAACCCGAAGCACGCCGGCAAGGGCGTGCGCCGCGGCAACGGCCGCAATGAGGGCGTGAACTCCAACCCGACCGCCGGCAAGGGCAACAAGGGCAAGGGCAACAACAACGGCAAGGGCAAGGGCGCGAAGGGCTGACCCTTCACCTGCCCGACGGCGGCCCCCTCACCAGGACTTCCCGGCCCCGGTGAGGGGGCCGTCCCGTTCCTCCCTGTTTCCCCGTCCCCCCGTTCACCCGGTGGTCAGACTCCCTCCGTAGGATGAGGGACATGGACTCCAGCCGCACCAGCCCGCTTGATCCGCACACCACCCCTCACGCAGCGCAGCCCCCGCACCCGCGGCGTTCGCACGTGAGCACGGCGGTGCCCACCCTGTACTCCGAGCAGGTGGCCCAGACCGTGGTGGAGGCTCTGGTGGACGGCGGCGTGCGGGAGGCGGTCATCGCCCCTGGTTCCCGCTCCGCACCGCTGGTGTACGCGTTGGCCCAGGCCGAACGTGCCGGGCGGCTGCGCCTGCACGTGCGGATCGACGAGCGCTCCGCCGCCTTCACCGCGCTGGGACTGGCCCTGGCCTCGGGCCGGCCGGCCGTCGTCGTGACCACGTCCGGGACTGCGGTGGGCAACCTGCTGCCGGCTGTGATGGAAGCCGACCACGCGGGGGTGCAGCTGGTGGCGCTCACCGCGGACCGGCCGGACGAGCTGCAGGGCACCGGGGCCAACCAGACCACCGCACAGGACGGGATCTTCCCGCTGCACGTGCGCTTCAACCAGACCCTCTCCGGGGACCGGGTGCTGCCCGAGGACTCTGAGCCGCTGCCGGAGTGGCTGGCCGCCGAGACCGCTGAGCTGCACGGCTCCGAGGCCGACCCGGTCCGCGAGGCTGAGCGCGAGCACACCGAGCTGATCCGCGCCACCGTCTCCCGCGCGCTGCTGGCCGCCCAGGGGTTCGACACCGAGGACGTGGAGGGCTTCGCCGGGGTGCCCGGCGTGGCCGTGCGTGAGTCCGCGCCGGGCCCGGTGCACCTGAACATCCGCTTCCGTGACCCGCTGGTGCCCCGTGAGGACGCACCAGCAGCGGTGGAGACCCCTGGCCTTCCCGACGTCGGCCCGGTCACCTCCTCGCTCGAGCTTGCCCTGGGCGGCGGGTCCGGTGCCGGTGCGGAGAGCGCCGAGCGGATGGCCGGACGGCTGACCGAACAGCTGGACATCGACGTCAGCGGACTCTCCGAGCTGCGCACGGTGGTGGTGGCCGGACACGGCGCCGGCCCGGTGGCCGCCGCCTTCGCCACCGCCCTGGGGCTGCCGCTGTTCGCCGAGCCCAGCTCCAACGCCCGCTTCGGCTCCAACGCCGTGGGGGCCTACCCACTGCTGCTGGGCTCGGCAGGCGGCCTGGGCGAGGACTCGCTGGACCTGGCCGCCCAGATCGAGCAGGTCATCCTGTTCGGCCGTCCCACCCTGACCCGGCAGATCGCCGCGCTGCTGAACCGCGAAGACCTGCACACCGCGTTCTACCAGCCCGAGCCGGTGGCTTGGTTCGAGCCGGGCAGCCGCCGGGAACGCCCGGTGGAGGACCTGGACGAGCTGGCCGTGGTGGCCGGCCGGGGACCTGCAGGATGGCTGACGCGCTGGCAGCAGGCCGGGGTCAGGGCCCAGGCGGCCGTGGAGGATGCCCTCGCCACTCGGCATGACGTCGTCGGGCATCCCGGGGCCATGCGCACCGGACAGCTGGTGGCCTCCACCGTGCGCGGGCCGCTGGTGCTGGGCTCGTCCTCGGTGATCCGGGACGTGGACCTGTCCTGGCGCCCGCCCGCGCAGGCCCAGTCCGTGGTGTTCGCCAATCGCGGCCTGGCCGGGATCGACGGCACCGTCTCCACCGCCGCCGGGATCGCCCTGGCCACGGGGGAGCGGACGGTGGTGCTGTGCGGGGACCTGACCCTGCTGCATGACACCAACGGCCTGCTGCTGGGGCCAGATGAGGCCGAGCCAAATCTGGACATCGTGGTGGTCAACGACACCGGCGGGGCAATCTTCGCCGGACTGGAGCATGGCGAGGTAGCTCAGCGCGAGGGCATGGCCCCGGTGGTGGAGCGGTTCTTCGGCACACCGCACGGCGTGGACCTGGAGGCGCTGTGCCGGGCCCACGGTGTGGAGTGGATGGCCGTGGAGTCCGAGGAGGGTCTGGTCTCGGCGCTGGGCAGCCCGGTGCGCGGCCGGCGGATGCTCGAGCTGCGCTCAGACCGTGAGGCGCGTCCCGGGGTGCGCCGGTCGGTGACCGAGGCCGTCCGCGCCACGTTCGAGGACTGAGCACTCAGCCCCTTCGTCGTCGTCTCTGCGACGTGTCGTACCGGCAGTCGGTACGCCATGTCGCAACGCAGACGCAGATCCAGTTCGGGTGGGTCGCGTGGGTCGCCAGGAACCCTGGCGCCGCCTCAGTCGCGCAGGCCGAGCGCCTGGAGCATGGGGCGCATCTTGGCGCTGGTCTCGGCCAGCTCGGCCTCGGGATCGGAGGCGGCCACCACGCCGCAGCCCGCGTAGAGCCGCACGGTGTGCTCATCCTCCACCACGGCCCCCCGCAGGGCGATTCCGAACTCCCCGTTCCCGGCAGCGTCCATCCACCCCACCGGCCCGGCGTACAGGCCACGGTCCATGCCGCGTTCGGTGTGCTCGAGCTGACGGATCAGCGCCGCCGCCTCGTCCCGGGGCGTCCCGCAGACCGCCGCCGTCGGGTGCAGCACCTGGGCCAGGTCCAGGGCGCTGGCCCGGCGGCCACCCTCCGTGGAACGGGCCAGCTGTGCGGTCACGTCCGAGGCCAGGTGCCACACATTGGGCAGCTCCAGCACGAACGGCTCCTGGTGCGCATCCAGGCTCTGCGTCAGCGGTCCCAGCCGTTCGGTCAGGGAGTCGATGGCCAGCTGGTGCTCATGGCGCTGCTTCTCGTCTTCGAAGAGCATCCGCGTGGCGAAGGCCGTGCCGTCTGAGCCGCGCGGGGCGCCGGAGCGGTCCAGCGTCCCGGCCAGCACGCGCGCCCGCGCCTGTCCCCGCTCGACCTTGATCAGCATCTCCGGGGTGGCCCCGATCAGCCCGTCCACCGAATACGTCCAGCAGTCGGCGTAGCGGGTGGTCAGCTCGCCCAGCACGCCCGGCACATCCACGGGGTCAGCGGTCTTCACGACGGCGTCGCGCGCCACGACCAGTTTGGTGAGCCTCCCAGCGCGGATGGCCTCCACGCCGGCGGCCACGGCGCTCAGGTACCCCTCCCGGTCCAGCACACCCTGGGTGAGCGTGGCATCCGGGGAGGTCCGCGCGTCCGGCCCCGCGATCTGCGCCGCGCTGGCAGGACCAGTACCGGGGGAGCCCAGCAGCTCGGCCAGCCGCTGCTCCGCGCCCTCGGCATCCGGCCGCCAGCCCTGCGCAGCTCGTGCGCGGTGCTCGGGGGCGTCCAGGTCCACCTGCCAGGTCAGCCAGGCATGCCCGTCCACGGCACTGACCACGATCTCCGGCACCCGCACCACGGAGGGGACCGGACTGGCGTCGTCGAAGGCGAAGGCCGCGAACGCGATCGGTGCCGTGGCCGCGGAGGGCACCGGGCCGTCGTCGTGGTGGAGGGTGTGGGGCGGGATCACCGGGATGGTGCCGGTCAGAGCGGGGGTGCCGGGCAGCTCAGTGCCGGCGGCACCGTTGACAGCGTCCTCCCACCACTGGCGGGCGGCGTCGAAGCGCTCCGGGCCGGTGGCGTGGAAGCGGGCGGCGGTGCCCAGACCGACCATGCCGTTGCCGAAGCGGATCCAGGCGCACTCGTCGCCGGTGCGCAGCAGCTCCGCCAGGGTGTTCTCACCGGACAGGGGCCGGGCACAGGTGACGGACGCCAGCCGCGGTGCCGACGTCCGATGGTCAGGGTTGTTCATGACCGTGCCAGCCTACCGGTCTGGGAGAATGGGGCCGTGCCCACCCCGAACCCCGCCTCCGCGTCTGCCCCGAACCCGTCCCCCTCCCGTCCGCCCCGCACCGCCCAGGTGCTGATCGCCGGGGGCGGCCCCGCCGGTGCCACGGCTGCATTCCATCTGGCCCGGGCCGGGGTGGAGGTCACGGTGCTGGAGAAGACCGCCTACCCGCGGGAGAAGGTGTGCGGGGACGGACTGACGCCGCAGGCGGTGCGTGAGCTGCAGCTGATGGGCCTGCCGCACAGCGCCGAGGAGGGCTGGCGGCACATCAAGGGGCTGCGCCTGGTGGCCGGGGAGCGTGCGGTGGAGGTGCCGTGGCCGCAGACCGAGACCTGGCCGGACTACGCCCTGGTCCGCACCCGGCATGACTTCGACCAGCTGCTGGCCGAGCATGCCCGCGCCGCCGGGGCCACCATCCTGGAACGCCACTCCGTCACCACCGTCCTGAAGGACGAGGCTGGCACGGTGACGGGTCTGCGGGCGGAGCTGCTGGACCCGCGCGGCCGCAAGACCGGCGAGTTCCAGGACTTCACGGCACCCGTGGTGATCGCCGCGGACGGCAACTCCACGCGCACCGCCGTCTCGGCCGGGCTGCACCGCCGTGAGGACCGGGTGATGGGAGTGGCCGTGCGCGCCTACTACGAGTCCCCGCGCCACACCGACGACTGGATGGAGTCCTGGCTGCGCCTGCCGGATGCGGACGGCAACCCGCTGCCCGGATACGGCTGGCTCTTCCCCGTCGGAGACGGCACCGTGAACGTGGGCCTGGGCATCCTGGACACCTCCCCGCAGTTCGGCAAGCTGGACTACCGCGGCATCCTCAAGGACTGGTCCAGCGCACTGACACCCACGTGGGGCCTCTCCGAGGACACCCGGACCTCCAAGATCCTGGGCGCTGCCCTGCCCATGGGCTTCAACCGCACCCCGCAGTACCAGCCGGGCCTGCTGCTCGTGGGCGACTCGGCCGGCATGGTCTCCCCGTTCAACGGTGAGGGGATCTCCTTCGGCATGGAGGCCGCCCGGCTGGCGGCCGACCTGGTGGTCACCGCACTGCAGCGCCCGACGGCGGCCGGCCGGGAGGCGGTCCTCTCCCGGTATCCGGTGCTCACCCAGCAGACCTGGGGCGGGCACTTCGCGCTGGGACGGCACTTCGCCCAGCTGATCGGGCACCCGAAGGTGCTGGAGGCGGCACTGGCGGTGGGGCTGCGCACCCCGGCGCTGCTGCGTCCGGTGGTGCAGGTGATGGCCAACCTGGTGGACCGTCCCGGGGATTCCCTGGTGGATCGGACGGTCCGCCTGCTGGAGCGGGCCGTCCCGGCGGCCACCACCCAGACCGTGCTGCCTCTGGAGTCTCCCGTCACACCGGGCTCGGCGCCGGGCGGGCCCGTCCAGTCGGCACCGAAGATTCGTTAGGCTGGTGCGGTGACTTCCCATGACTCGGGCCATGCGGCCGACCCTGCCGTGGCCAGCCCTGCCCTGGCCGGGATCACCCTGCCCGCCGGGTTCGAGGGCCTGACCGAGCACCCTCGGCTGCTGGATGTGGTGGTCGAGGCCCTGGACGCGGTCGAGGCCGAGCTCTCCGAGGCGGTCTCACACGCCGATGAACTGGCTGACACCACCAGCCGCCACCTGCTGGAGGCCGGGGGCAAACGCATCCGCCCGCTGCTGACCATCCTGGCCTCCCTCTTGGGGGACCCTGAGGTGGCCTCGGGGCAGGTCGGTGAGGTGGGGGAGCAGACCCGCCGGGCTGCCGTCGTGATGGAACTCACCCATCTGGCCACTCTCTATCACGACGATGTGATGGATGAGGCCCCCGTGCGCCGCGGCGCTCCCACCGCCCACCGGATGTGGGGCAACTCGGTGGCGATCCTGGCCGGGGACCTCGTGTTCGCCCGCGCCTCACAGTTGATGGCCACCCTGGGTCCGGAGGCGGTGCGCATCCAGGCGGACACCTTCGAGCGCCTGGTGCTGGGACAGCTGCGGGAGACCGTGGGTCCGGCCGATGGGGTGGACGAGCTGGAGCACTACCTGGATGTGCTGGCGGGCAAGACCGGTTCGCTGATCGCCGCCGCCGGGCACCTGGGCGCGTTCTTCGGCGGCTCGGACCCGCAGGCGGTGGCGGTGCTGGCGGACTACGGCGAGAAGGTGGGACTGGCCTTCCAGCTCGCCGATGACGTGATCGACCTGACCAGCGCCTCTGAGACCTCGGGCAAAGTGCCGGGCACGGACCTGAAGGAGCGGGTGCCCACACTTCCGGTGCTGCTGCTGCGGCGGGCCGCCCTGCAGGACGGGCCCGACGGCGAGGCCGCACGCTCTGCCGTGGAGCTGATCGACGGGCCGCTGGACACCGACGAGCAGCTGGCGGCGGCCGTGCAGGCGGTGGCCTCGCACCCGGTGATCGACGAGGCGTGGACCATCACCCGTGGCTGGGCTGAGGATGCCCGCGCGGCGCTGGCCCCGTTGCCGGACTCCCCGGTGAAGGTCGCCCTGGAGGCGTTCGCCGACTACGTGGTCTCCCGCCGCGCCTGACCCTGCGGTCCTGCGGACGCCGGCCACCGGTCACGGCAGGGCCACGGAGTGACCGTTCGGCATAATCCCAGGTCACAGTTGAGACTCGATGTCCGTGGAGGCTGTTCCGCACCATCGGGTCGGGGGCAGGCTGCTCCTCATGACACACCGTTCCACGACCGCTGCAGCCGCAGTGCTGACCGCCCTGGGCCTGTCCCTGGGCGCCTGTGCGGCACCGGGATCGGGGGGGTCCGTGTCCGCGGTGTCCTCGGTGCAGGCATCCGTCGAACAGCAGCCTGGCCCTGAGGGTTCCAGTGGGGCTCCGGACGCGGTGGCCGCCGATGAGTCCGAGCTGATGGGCAACTACGCCCTGCTGGAGCTGACCGCGCGCGGTCGGCCCGTGGAGATCCCTCAGGACCTGAACGTCACCGTGGTCACCGAGGTCAAGGACACCAGCTTCATCGACGTGACTGGCCTGTGCACCCGCGTGGACATCACCGCCGAGGACTGGTCCACCTGGCCCACCGAGGCGGTCCTCTACACCCAGGAGGCCGAGCAGATCCCGGCCATCGGCTGCGCAGAGGATCTGGACGAGGCCGTCACGGCGGTGCGGAGCGTACTGACCGGGACGGTCACGGCCCAGCTCGCCGAGGACGGCACCACCATCACCCTCACCCAGGGCGAGCATCAGGCGGTGCTGGAACGGCGCTGACAGTGCTCCGGCCCAGTCCAGAACGGGGGGCCGGACCACTGTCCGCGGCGGAGCCCGTCTGCTTCAGTCGCGCTCGCCGCTGCGTGCGGCCAGCACGTCCTGCAGTGCGGCGCGCAGCTCGCGGGCCTTGACCGCTCGGACCTCTGGATCCACGGGATGGCGCAGCTGGCGGTAGAGCATGTCGTCCGGCTACCTCGGGAAGATGTGCAGGTGGTAGTGCCACACGTGCTGGTTGCCCGCCGGCTCGTTGTGCTGGCGGGTGGAGACGCCCTCGGGCGCCCAGGCAGCCTTCATCGCCACGGCCACGTGACGGGCCATCAGCGCGATCTTCTGCAGCACGGCGTCCGGCAGGTCGTAGAGCGTCTCATAGTGCCGGGCGGGGGAGATCATCGCGTGGCCCTCATGCGGCCCGAAGCCGTCGCAGGCCATGAAGACGATCACGTCCTCGTCCTGGTGGACCAGATCCGTCAGCTCACACCGGTTCCCGGGATCGGACACATCACCCTCCACCAGCCCGCAGAACGGGCACACATAGCCCTCGGGAGCGTGGGAGGGGAAGCTGGGGAAGGATGCTGACCCGTGGGGCACCTCAGCGGCCCTTCCGGCGTCCGGGAGCGCCGCCGTCGGGAATCTGGCCTGCCGGGTCCTCGTCCTCGCCGAAGGTCCACTCCAGCAGGTCCAGGGTGAACTCGCTGAAGGTGCCTCCCTCGTTGGTCCACTCACCCTCGTCCGCGTCCGCACCGGTGGAACGGCGCCAGACCAGGGGGTCGGGCAGGGAGGCGTCCGAGACGGGCAGTCCCCAGACGGTGGACTCCTTCGCGTCCTCCAGGAACATCAGGTAGCCGTCCCGGATCTCCAGCTCGTCCGCGTCCCAGAAGAAGTGCTCGTTCTCCAGCAGCTCCGGACAGCTGCCCAGGGCCAGGTGGAACTCGTACAGCGAGAGCGGAACCGGTGCGGTGCCGCCGTTCTCCTGTGCGGCGGGGGACTGGGCGAGCAGGGCGTCCAGCTCGTCGGCCGGGACGCCTTCTGCTGCGGTCCACGGGGTGTCCAGGTAGAGCGGGACCAGGTTCTGGAAGGACTCGAGGAACACGCGGGTGGGCTCAGCGGCGCCGGACCGGCGGGAGGTGCGAGGGGACATGCCCTCAGTCTAGGGAACTGACGTCCAGCGACCGTCCCCGGCTCTGCCGCTCCTGGGCCAGGGCCAGCCACAGGTGGACGCGGCCGGCGGTGACCGTGGGGTCGAACCCGGAGAGCTCGGCCACCTGCTGCAGCCGGTACCGCACCGTGTTGCGGTGGATCCCCAGCTGCCGGGCGACCTCCCCGGCCTGGCCATCCGACTCCAGGTAGACCGTGAGCGTGCGGATCAGGTCGGTGTGGTGGCGCCGGTCCGAGTCCTTTAGCGGATCCAGTGCCTCAGCTGCCAGGTCGGCCAGCGGGACATCCTGCGCGGACATCAGCAGCGAGGCCATGGTCAGCCGGCGTGACTGGGTGAACCCGGTGCCGTCATGCAGGGCCTCCAGGGCCTCGTAGTAGCTCCAGCGCAGCCCCTCCGGGCGGGGGTAGGAGGCACCGGCACCCGCACGGGCCCTGATGCCCGCCCGTTCCAGGTGATCCATCAGCAGCTCGCCGTCCCGTCCGCTCACCCCCTGAGAGGGGACCACCGCGATCAGCCGGTCCTCCACCAGGGCCGTGGCCGCACCGTGCAGCTGGACCGGCAGAGGCAGTGAGGCGAGCAGCCGGGCGGACGAGCTGCTCTGGGACTCCACCGCCACCACCACATGCCGCGCCGCCGCGTCCACGCCCAGGGCCGCCAGGCGCACAGCGGCCTCCTGGCCGTGCAGGCTGCCGTCCACCACGTCCTGCAGCACCTCGCCGGCCAGCCGGCGCGAGGCCTCCACCGTGCGGGCGTCGCTGCTCAGCCGCACGGCCAGCAGGTTCTGTGCCGAGGCGGCCAACTGGGTCAGCGGGTCATGGTCGGCCGCCTCGGGCTGGCCCTCCGCCTGCGTCCCGGGTGCATCCGGGGTCCACAGGTGGAGCCGGCAGCGGTCCGGCAGCCCGGTGGCCACAGGAACGGTCAACGTCCGTCCGCCCTCCAGCTCGACCACCAGGCCCGAGCCGCGATCCTCCACCGGAGGGACACCCTTGGCCGCAGCCCGGTGGACCACGGTCCCGTAGCGCTCCAGAGCCGCCCGGCCGCCCACCAGTCCGGCCAGGGTGTGCACGAACCCGGACACGCCCCGCCCGGAGAGCAGCGACTCGGCCAGCCGCTGATGGTGGTCCATCAGCTCGGTCAGCCGGGCCACGTGGTCGGTGACCTGCCGGTCTGCCACCAAGTGGCTCAGCGCGATGAACGGGGTCTCCAGGGGCACCTCCACCAGCGGCAGACCCAGCGCATCCGCGCACTGCACGACGGCGGCCGGCACCTTGCGATGCCCCAGTCCGGTCCCGTAGCCCAAGGCGGTGGCGCCGGCCTGGGCCACGGCGGTGGTGAAGTCACGCTGCTGGGCCGCGGAGCGCTGACGGACCCCGGTGGTCAGGACCAGCTCGCCGCCGGAGAGGAAGCGCCCGGGATCCAGCACCTCGGTGACCGCCACCCAGCGCACCACGGCTGCGGTGTCCGCCGGGACGGCGCCGACCTGACGCAGGTCCAGGCCGGGTGCGTGCATCAGGTCCGAGAGCGTGGTGGGCATGGTCGAATCCTACTCACCACGTGGTGTGCAGGCGCACCGTCTGTGAGGTGTGACGGTGTGCAGCTGCCCCTGACGGAGGGTGCCTGCGGGGACTACGCTCGGCATCAGTATGGACCGCTGTGCCCGCCGCAGCCGACACCGATGGAAGGATCCCCATGACCGTCAAGGACATGCAGTACCGCCTGGAGCAGAAGCGCCACGTCAAGACCGACATCCCCGGCCCCCGCTCCGCCGAGCTGGCCGCCCGCCGCTCCAAGGTCGTGGCCTCCGGCGTGGCCTCCTCCAACCCGTTCTTCGTGCAGGACGCGGACGGCGGTGTGCTGCTGGATGTGGACGGCAACTCCTTCATCGATCTGGGCACCGGCATCGCGGTGACCTCTGTCGGCGCGTCCGCACCGGCCGTCGTCGGGGCCGTGAAGGAGCAGGTGGAGCACTTCACCCACACCTGCTTCATGGTCTCCCCGTACGAGGGCTATGTGGAGGTCTGCGAGGCGCTGGCCGAGCTGGCCCCCGGTGACTTCGAGAAGAAGGCCGCCCTGTTCAACTCCGGCTCCGAGGCCGTGGAGAACGCGATCAAGATCGCTCGCATCGCCACCGGCCGCACCGCTGTGGTCGCCTTCGACCACGCCTACCACGGCCGCACCAACCTGACCATGGCGCTGACCGCCAAGGCCGCACCGTACAAGTCCGCCAACGGCAAGAGCTTCGGCCCGTTCGCCCCCGAGGTGTACCGGATGCCGCTGAGCTACCCGTTCCGCGAGGAGAACCCGAACATCACCGGCAAGGAGGCCGCCGAGCGCGCCATCCTGCAGATGGAGAAGCAGATCGGCGGGGAGTCGATCGCCGCCATGATCATTGAGCCGATCCAGGGCGAGGGCGGGTTCATCGTCCCAGCTGAGGGCTTCCTGCCGCGCCTGGCCGAGTACGCCCGTGAGAAGGGCATCGTGTTCATCGCCGACGAGGTCCAGGCCGGGTTCTGCCGCACCGGCGCCTGGTTCGCCTCCGAGCACGAGGGGATCGAGCCGGACCTGATCACCGTGGCCAAGGGGATCGCCGGCGGCATGCCGCTCTCCGGTGTGGTCGGCCGCGCCGAGCTGCTGGACGCCGTGCACGGCGGCGGTCTGGGAGGCACCTACGGCGGCAACCCGGTGGCCTGCGCCGCCGCACTGGGTGCGATCGAGACCATGCGCGAGCACGACCTCAACGGTGCCGCCCGCCGGATCGAGGAGCTGGTCCTGCCGCGCCTGGAGAAGCTGGCCCAGGAGACCGGCATCATCGGCGACGTGCGCGGCCGCGGCGCCATGCTGGCCATGGAGTTCGTGCAGAAGGGCTCGGCGGACTCGGTCAAGACCCCGGACGCCGACGTGGTGAAGAAGATCGCCGCAGACTGCCTGGCCGAGGGTGTCATCATCCTGACCACCGGCACCTATGGCAACGTCATCCGCCTGCTGCCCCCGCTGGTCATCTCCGAGGAGCTGCTGCTGGACGGCCTGGAGGTCCTGGAGGCAGCTGTGCGCAAGCACGCCTGACCGACAGCGCCACCCCCTCAAGCACAAAGTGACCGTACCCCCACCACAGTGACGGGGTACGGTCACTTTGTGCTTGAGGGGGGATCAGCTCTGCTGGCGACCCTTGGGGCGGGTGTGGCGGGTGTGGTGCAGGGTGTCCGCCGTGAGGATCACCAGGGCGATCCAGATCAGGATGAACCCGGTCCAGCGGCCCGCGGACATGTGCTCGTGGAAGACCAGCAGCCCCACCAGGAACTGCATCACCGGGGCCATGTACTGCATCAGTCCCAGCACGCTCAGCGGCAGACGCCCCGCTGCTGTGCCGAACAGGATCAGCGGCACCGCCGTCACCACGCCGGACGCGGCCAGGATCCAGAAGTGACCGGCCCCGTGGTCCAGGAGGGTCAGCATCCCGGCGGAGGAGAGCCAGACCATCCCGACGACGAAGACCGGGATCAGCACCACCGTCTCGGCGCCCAGGGAGGCCACCGGGTGCACGGTGGGACCGAGTCGGTTCTTCACCAGTCCGTAGACGCCGAACGTCACCGCCAGGGCCAGGGCGATCCACGGCACCTGACCGTGCCCCACCGCCAGCACGATCACGGCGACCGCGCTGAGGCCCACGGCGATCCACTGGGCCCGGCGCAGCCGCTCGCCCAGGAGCAGCACGCCCAGCAGGACCGAGACCAGCGGATTGATGAAGTACCCCAGTGCCGCCTCGAGGGTCTGCCCTGAGGTCACCGCGTAGGTGTAGACCGCCCAATTGGTCGCCACCAGGACCGCCGCCAGGGCGGTGATCCCCAGGCGCCGGGGGGAGATGAGCAGCCGGGCCAGGTCGGCGAATCGGCGCAGCACCGCCAGCAGCACCAGGCACACCACCAGGGTGAATCCGATCCGCACCACCACGATCTCCGCGGCCGGCGCCGGGGCGGTGACGGCGATGTACAGCGGCAGCAGCCCCCACCAGAGGTAGGCGGAGAGCCCGTAGGCCAGCCCCGAGCCGGTGACTGGCCGGGCACTCACCGGGAGGATCCTGCAGAAGCCGCCTGGCCGTCGTCGGGCCCTGCGGAGGCGCCTGCCTCGCCCTCGGGCTGCCAGAAGGTCTGGACCGTCATCAGGGGACGGCCGGTCATTAGCAGCTGGCCACGGCCCGGAGGCAGCTTCTTGGCGCGGACCCCGTTGATCAGGCTGCCCTCGCCGCGGTCGCCCGAGAGGATCAGGGAGGTGGTGCCGTTGTCCCGCAGGGTGGAGAAGAACGACTCGTACATCCCGCGTGAGGCGCCGCGCACCCGGCGGGTCAGGAAGAAGTGCATGTTCAGGTCCGCCGCCATGGGCACGAATGGCACCAGCGGGGCCAGCGGGGACTGTCCGCCGCCCACGGTCAAGATGTCATAGTCGTCGATCAGGGCGATCATCCGGGCCTTCCGCTGCGGGGTGTCGTTCTCCCCGGTGGGGTCCTGGCGCTTCTTGATCTCGGTCAGCACGGCGTTGGTCAGCTGTGCGCCGATCGCCGAGTTCGTGGCATAGCCGCCCAGGTAGTCCTCCGGAACGGCGTCGCCCAGCACGCGGCGGGGATCCCAGACCACGAAGAACAGCTCGTCGTCCGTGTGGGTGTCCGTGAACCGGCGCACCACATGGCGCAGCAGATTGGACTTGCCGGTCTCCTCGTCGCCCATGACGATGATGTTCCGGTCCTTGTTCTCCAGGTCCAGCCACTCCGGCTCCAGGTCCAGCTCGCGCAGACCGATGGGGAACAGGCCGTGCTGGGCCGGCGTGGGCACGGTGGAGGCCTCCACGATGCCCGGCAGCACCCGGACCTTCATGGCCGCGCCCTGGGTGAACCGGTCCACCTGGGCCACCAGGTCCTTCAGCCCGTCCGTGACCGTCTCCGGATCGTCCTGGCCGTCGATGCGCGGCAGGGCGATGTGGCCCTGGAGCTTCTGCGGGGACAGGGCCCGGCCCGGGGCCTCCGGGTTCACGTTCTCGGCCAGCTTTCGGTCCACCTGGGAGTCGCCCGGCTCGGTCAGATGCAACTCGATCCGGTGGGTGAAGAAGGACTGGTGGGTGACCCGGACCTCGTTGTTGCGGTTCACCGAGGTGACCACGTGGATCCCGTAGCCGCCGCCGCGGCTGATCAGCGTGACCATCTTGCTGGTGAGGTCCTCGAACTCCTCGGCGATCTGGCCGTAGCCGTCGATCACCAGGAAGATGTCCGCACTGGGCAGCTCCGGCAGGCGTCCCTCGGCGTGCATCCGGCGCATGGTGGGCAGGGAGTCGATGGCGTGCTTCTCGAAGATCCGCTCGCGGTGAGCGAGCATGCCCATCACCTCGTCCACCGTGCGAGTGATGACCTCGCGGTTGGTGCGGATGGCCACGCCGCCCACATGCGGCAGGTCCCCCAGGGGCAGCAGGTTCGCTCCGAGCAGGTCGATGCAGTACACGCCCACCTGCTGCGGGGAATGGGTCAGCGCCAGGGAGGCGACGATGGTGCGCAGCGTGGTGGACTTGCCCGACTGGGGCCCGCCGTGGACGATCAGGTTGCCCGAACCGGAGGCGAAGTCGATCTCCCACAGTCCCTGCCACTGCTTGGCCGGGTCGTCCAGGATGCCCACAGGGACGCGCAGACGGCCTCCCTCCGGCAGGCGCAGGCCGGTCTCGGTCCGCTGGGGCTCGCCGACCGTGGCGTCCAGGGTGGTGGTCGCGGGCAGCGGGGGCAGCCAGATCGGCTTGACCGAGCGGGGGAAGGTGCGCAGGGTGTCCATCATGGTGGACATCACCGTGGGCCCGGTGGTGCGCCGGGCCGGTCCGTCCTTCTTCGTCTCGGACGTCTCGCCCGGGCCACGCTCGAACGGGTCGTCCAGCACCAGGGCGTAGTCCGGGGCCTCCAGCACCGGGGGGATCTCCTCCTCCGGGTCCCGGCGCTGCTCCTCCTCGAACTGCTCGTCCTCCAGAGGCCCGGAGACGTAGCCGGACTTGAACCGGGAGTAGACCGTGGTGTCCACCTTCAGGTAGCCGTAGCCCGGCAGCGGGGGCAGGTGGAAGGCGTCCGGGGTGTCCAGCACGGTGCGGGACTCGGACTCGGAGAGGGTGCGCAGGCCCAGCCGGTAGGACAGGTAGGTCTCCAGGCCGCGCAGCTTGCCGGACTCGATCCGCTGGGAGCTCAGCAGCAGGTGCACGCCGATCGAGCGGCCGATGCGCCCGATGGACAGGAACAGGTCGATGAAGTCCGGCCGAGCGGTGAGCAGCTCACCGAACTCGTCGATGATCACCACCAGGTGCGGCAGCGGCTCGATCTCGTTGCCCTGGGCCAGCTGCTCATCCCGGTGGATCTGGTAGTCGGTGATGTTGGCGATGTTCCCGGCGGCCTTGAGCACCTCCTGGCGGCGCAGGATCTCCCCGTTGAGGGAGGCGTACACGCGCTCGATCAGGGTGAGGTCGTCCGAGAGGTTGGTGATGATGCCGGTGACCTGCGGGGCGCCTTCGAACGGTGCGAAGGTCGCGCCGCCCTTGAAGTCCACCAGGACCATGGCCAGCTGGTCCGGGGAGTGGGTGGCGAGCAGACCGAACACCAGCGAGCGCAGCATCTCGGACTTGCCCGAGCCCGTGGCGCCCACGCACAGTCCGTGGGGGCCCATGCCCAGCTGGGCGGCCTCCTTCAGGTCCAGCAGCACGGGCTTGCCCTTGTCATCCGGGCCGAGTGGGACGCGCAGGAAGTCCGCGTGGGGGCGGGGCTTCCAGAGCCGCTCCACATCGGCGCGGTCCAGGCGCTGGGAGAGCCCGAGCATCTGCAGGAAGGACAGGGCGGCGGCGTTCTCCGCGGCCGAGTGCTCCAGGGAGTCCAGGGAGAGCCTCAGCGGCGCCAGCTCCTGGGTCAGGCCGGTGGCGGTGGAGGAGTCGAACTCGTCCAGCCCGCCTTCGGTGCGCACGGGGTGGCCCTGGTCCTGGGTGCGGTCCTCGAGCAGGAAGCCCACCCGTCCGTCCTCCCGGGGGTGGGGGGTCTCGGAGATGCGGTAGGAGACCTCGGAGGGCTCGTGCAGCCGGTCGGCGCACAGGTGGACCAGGGTGATGCCGCGGGCCTGCAGGCTGAAGTGCGAGTCGCCCATGGTCAGGTCCTGCACCGGTGTGCCGTAGCCGTCCACCACCACGATCAGGCGGGAGAGCAGCGGGGATCCCTTCGTCACCTCGTGCCCGTACCGGGTGGTCTCACCGGCCACCTTGGAGCGGTACTGCAGGTCCTCGTCCAGCAGCTCCAGCAGCGCGCCGGTGTCCGGGGCGATCAGCTTCACCGCACCGGTGACATGCTGGGTGGAGGTGTCGTCCAGGTGGGGCAGCAGCTCCATCCAGTCCCAGTCCTCGCGGGACTCACGAGGGGCCACCAGGGCCAGGCGCACATCCTCGGGCGACTGCAGCGCGGCGGCTCCGGCCACCAGGGCACGGGCCACCCGCAGACCGAACTCGCGCGAGCCCACCACGGAGATGTTGCCCGCCGAGTCCAGCGGAACGGTCAGCGGCATGTCCGGGGCGGTCTCGAAGCGCTGCTTCAGGGCCTCGGCCTCGCGCAGCATGAACTCGTCCTGGACCTGGCTGGCCACCTCGGTCAGGGAGACGCTGATCTCCCGGGTGGGGCGGCGGCCAGAGCCGATCCGGGTGTGCAGGAAGTCCTCGTGGTAGCGGCGGCGCTCCCACAGCCGAGCCGGGTCCCGCACGATGTCGAACAGGGCGGCCGGCGGGGGACTGGAGGCCCGTGCCGCCAGCTGGGCCGCGGACTCCTCGTCCCGCAGCGTGCGGTGGGTGCGCTCCAGGTAGCGGTTGTAGGTGTCCCGCAGGGTCTTGCGCCGCCGCGTGGCCTTGCCGCGCTGCGAGGCGAACATGATCAGGGCGGCGATCAGCGAGACGATCATCGCGATGGCCCCGACCGCTGCGAACGGGCTCTGCCGGAACGTCATCATCACCATCATGGAGCCGCCCGCGGCCACCATCGGCAGGATCTGCATGATGTTCCCGCCGCCGCTCTCCTCGGCCGAGGGGTCCACCGGCTGGGGGCCCTGGATGGAGAAGGGACGGTAGAGCCGGGCCGGGGCAGAGGTCCGTGCCGGCCGGTGGATCACCTTCTGGGTCACTGTGCACGGCCTTCCCGACGACGTCCCGCGGCTTCGGCGGCCCCGGCACCTCCGCGCTGACGGTTGGCTTCGGCCAGGATCCCGGAGGCCAGCTCCGCGGTGGCGCGGCGGTTCTCCGGGCGGATCAGCGGCAGACGGATCCCCACGCCTCCGGCCAGGTGGCGGTCGTAGCGCAGCGCGCCGGCCATCACTCCCACCCGGGTGAGGGCGGCGGCCTGGGCCAGCGGGTCCAGGGCGGAGGCTCGGTCACTGGCGGTGACCACGGCGGCCACCGGGATGGCGGAGAGGAACGGGTCCTGCAGCCAGTGCCGCAGGTATCCGGCGGCCTCGTCCACGCCGGTGGCCGTGGCGGGCACGGCGAACACGGCTGCGTGGGCCTGGGTGAGCACCTGGGCGGTGTCCGGGTGGTCCAGCCCGGTGGGGCAGTCCACCACGGTGACCGGGAAGAATCGGGAGACGGTGGCCAGGGTGGAGGTCAGCCGGGCTCGGCCGAGAGGGCCGCCGGCCGTGCGCGGACCGGTGAGGTGCAGCTCATCCGGGGCCTGTCCCATGAGCGAGGTGACACCCTGCTGGTTCACCTGGGGAAGTCCCACCAGACCTGCGGCCAGCTGATCCACGCTCGGGACCGGGACGCCGGCGGTGGAGGGGTCGGAGAGCCGTAGCGCCAGGGCACCCACGCCGGGGTCCAGATCCAGGGCCGCCACCGGCTCCGGACGCAGTGAGGCGTAGGTCCGCCCGAGCAGGGCGGCCACGGTGGTCTTGCCGGCCCCGCCGCGCAGTGAGACCACGGCGATCCGTCGGCCGGTGGTGACCGGGGCCTGGACCCCGCGTGCGGCACTCTGCAGGCGCTCCGCGGTGGGATCGTGCCGGAACAGGTTCCCGGCCGAGCGCGCCGCCCGGGCCACCAGGGACAGTGCCGGTCGATCGCCCACCCGGCGGGAGAGGGCTCCGGAGACCGGTTCGAACCCGGTGCGGCGATCGTCTTGGGCACGGGCCAGCTCCTGGCGCATCTGGCCTCGTGAGCTCCAGTCCGCCTGCACGAAGCCCGGCACCTGCCGCGGCGCGGCAGCGGAACGGGACCGGCCGTCGTCGGGACCTGCCGGATCCGCCCAGGGATCACGCGAGGCGGGGGTGGTGCCCGGGGTCATCGAGCTCATCAGAAGATCTCCCAGAGGGTTGCGTAGATGCCGAAGTAGCCGATCAGCAGGGGGATCACCGCGAACAGGGCGAGCGCCTCCACGGTGTCGCCCAGGCGGCGCATGCGGGCCTGGGAATGCTCGGGCAGGTCCACGGACAGGCCGGAGCCCACCAGCAGGGCCAGGGCCAGCAGGACCGCCAGGAACACGCCGTCGAACTGAGGCTGGTAGGCGGTGGCCAGTCGGACCAGGGACAGCACCCCCACACCGGTGGCCAGGTAGAGCGGGATCCGTTCACTGGCCAGCGGGAAGGAGCGTGCACGCAGCCCCACGGCCAGGGTCAGAGCGGCCAGCAGGGGAACGGAGAAGGGGTGGTGTGAGGTGTCCTCGCCGATCAGCCACAGGGCCGCCGCCGCCGAGAGCGCACCCACCACGGTGCTGGTCACCAGTCCGCCGTGCGCGGCGTCGATCGCGGCATCGGCGTCCGTGCGCAGCAGCGACCGTCCCTGGGAATGGGAGTCGTCCAGGGAGGCCAGGCCGGAGGCGGACAGGGCGATCTTGGGCAGCATGCCCAGCACGAGCACGGTGATGATCCCAGCGATCCCGGCGCTGCCGACCAGCACCTCGGCGTCCCGGTCGCCGATGCTCCAGTCGGCGATGAGCGGCGCCAGAGTCCACACCAGCGTCAGGCCGCCGGTGATCGCCGCGGCCATGAACATCGCCAGGGGACGGCGGACCACGAACCCCAGCAGACCCATCCCGACGGCGGCCAGGGCCCCAGAGGCGGGCAGCAGCCACTCCTGCGGCAGGTCCAGGTTCCACAGGCCGGTGCCCGCGAACAGGACTCCGGTGCCGATCAGGGTCCCGGCCACCGCCCGCATCCGTCCCGGTGCCGCCACGGAGGCCCCGGCGATCAGCAGCACGGCTCCCAATCCCAGCTCGATCCAGGCCCGGGTGTCCTGGGCGTACAGGTCCAGCAGCCCGTGGACCGCGAACCAGGTGCCCAGGGCGGCGATCACGCCGCAGATCAGATAGCGGTAGAGCTCGGACCACCGGCCGCGCACCGACTCGGTGGCATCGGTGACGGCGTCGTTGAGGTCATAGACGATCGGTGCCGGGGGTGCCTCGGTCTGGGAGACCACACTCAGACGCTCCCCGTCCAGCACCTCGGCCTCGGCGAAGGTCTGCTCCGGGTCCACCGTCTCGCCGGAGGTGCGCACCAGCAGCTTGGTCCCCAGTCCCTCTTGGGGGCGGTCGTCCAGCAGGTCCAGGATCTGCGGCAGCAGGGCGCCGACCGGGGTGTCTGAGGGCAACAGGGCATCGGCGTTGCGCCGCTGCCCGATCAGGGACACGCGTGTGTAGGGGCTGGGCACGTCAGCACCTTTCCAGGGGGTCGGCGCTCGCCGTCAGCGTGGTGGCGGCGATCGGCAGTGCGGTGAGGGCGGACAGGTCGGTGGGGGCGGCAGGGTTCGCACTCAGGTGGGCGGCCGGCAGGCGGAGAGTCGGAGCTGAGCCCTGAGACTGGTCCTGACGCTGCTGCTCCTCCTGCTGGCGTCGTTCCTGGTCGCGCTGCTCCATCTCCTGCTGGCGCTCCTGCTGCTGGCGTTCACGCTCCTCGCGGTCGGAGAGCCAGTTGGTCAGGATCTGGACCACGAAGGAGATCGCCACGCACAGGGCGCAGATGACCGCGGTGGCGATCACGCCGTAGATGAGCAGGCGGGTGCGGTCCTTCCAGCGTCGCTCGGTGGGGTTGGCCCCATACAGCAGAGAGGCCGTCAGGCGGTTGCGACGGACCTCCACTGATTCGATCAGCTGGGAATCGAAGTCCATGGCCATGCTTGCCCCTCCTCTGCGTCCTCTGCCGGCACGGTGTCCACCGGGTGATCGACCGACCGATCACCGACGGCCGGCCGAGATCCATCATCCCAGGTTCTCCCCTGCATCATTCCAGCACCGGCCCTGAGATGATGCCAGGTGAGCGGCAGAGGAGCATGGGTAGTTCTCCCCATGCTCGGCAGTTGACCTGCTGCAGCGACTCCACGGAGGATGGAATCACTGGGCCGGAGAGCTGCGGGGGAGGCGACGAACACACCGTCCGACTGGCACCGACCCGGTCGTCAGAACTGAACATCAGGGGCCGTCACACCACGAACGGTCCGCATCCAGGAAACGGACCGGAGGGTCCTGACACAAGGGGAATCACATGGCTATCCAGCTTGAAATGACGGACATCAATGTCTTCCACAAGGCGATGCAGGACTCGGGCGACTCCGGCGAGCAGCTGCTGGCCGAGGTCGGCAACCTGGAGACCTCCGTCAAGGCTCTGCGTGACACCTTCAAGGGCGCCGGTGCTACGGCGTACGAGAACTTCATGGTCGAGGTCAACGAGTGCCAGAACATCCTGGTGGAGGCCCTGGGCATGATCAACACCGGTCAGGCCGAGGTGTACCAGTCCTACATCGAGGAGCAGGACACCATGGTCGCCGACGCCACCTCGTCCACCACCGAAGAGTTCCCGATGTCTCGGTGACGCCTCAGGCGCACCCGACCTCATCCACCACTCCACGCCAGAGCTTCAGGTCTGAGAAGACCGCCCGAAAGGACCCATCATGACCACCATCAAGTACGACGCCGGAGCAGCCGAGCAGTACGAGGCCGACGTTGCCGCGATCGCCGGACGCATCGAGGGCATCCTCGGTGACCGCGAGACCCAGAAGAACTACGTGGCCAGCAACTACCAGGCCACCGACAACGACGCCGAGTACGACACCGTCGAGAAGAAGTGGCTGGAGGCCGGTGACGCGGTCAAGCGCATCGTGGAGAAGGCCCGCAATCTGATGATCGAGAACGACGTCACCGCCAGCAACGCCCACAAGCGCGCCTCCGACGCCATCCTGGGCATGAACCGCGGCTGATCCCCGCCCCACGGGACGCCTCCGGGCAGCCCGTCCCAGCACCGCCCTCCCACGGCCTCGACCGTGCAGGAGGGCGGTGCTGTGTTGCCGGTAGACTGGAGGGTCGGTGCCCCGAGCCCCGGACTGTCCCGAGACCCCCACGCTGTGAAGGAACTCCTGTGAGCGCTGCCCCGTCCCGTCCCCTTCGTCTGGCCATCGTCGGCGCAGGACCGGCCGGCGTGTACACGGCAGACCTGCTGACCAAGGCGGAACGCGAATTCGAGGTCAGCATCGACCTCTTCGACCGCTATCCGGCACCCTATGGGCTGATCCGCTACGGCGTGGCGCCGGACCACCCGCGGATCAAGGGCATCGTCAAGGCCCTGCACAAGGTGATGGACCGCGGGGACATCCGTTTCCTGGGCGGCGTGGACTTCGGCACCGACCTGACCCTGGAGGATCTGCGCCGGCACTATGACGCCGTCGTCTTCTCCACCGGCGCCATCCTGGATGCACCCCTGGACATTCCCGGTGCGGACCTGGACGGGTCCTTCGGCGCCGCTGACTTCGTCTCCTGGTACGACGGTCACCCGGACGTGCCCCGCGAGTGGCCGCTGAACGCCCGCGAGATCGCGGTGATCGGCAACGGCAACGTGGCCCTGGACGTGGCACGGATGCTCTCCAAGCACGCCGATGACCTGCTGGTCACCGAGATCCCGGACAACGTCTACCAGGGGCTGAAGGCCTCCCCGGTGACCGACGTCCACGTCTTCGGTCGCCGTGGCCCGGCACAGGTGAAGTTCACCCCGCTGGAGCTGCGCGAGCTGGCCCACTCCCGCGACGTGGACATCGTGCTGTACCCGGAGGACTTCGAGTTCGACGCCGCCTCCGAGGAGGCCGCCTCCACGAACAACCAGATCAAGACCATGGTCAACACCCTGACCAACTGGCTGGTGGAGGAGCAGGACACCGGAGCCTCCCGCCGCCTGCACCTGCACTTCCTGCAGGCCCCCGTGGAGATCCTGCCCGGCGAGGGCGAGCAGTCCGGTGAGGTCGCCGGGCTGCGCATGGAGCGCATGGAGCTGGACGGCACCGGCGGCGTCACCGGCACCGGTGAGATGATCGACTACCCGGTCCAGGCCGTGTACCGGGCCATCGGCTACTTCGGCTCCCCGGTCCCCGGTGTGGCCTTCGACGAGCGCCGCGGCGTGATCGTCAACGAGGCCGGCCGCGTGCTGGACGAGTCCGGGCAGCATGTCCCCGGCCTGTACGCCTCCGGGTGGATCAAGCGCGGACCGGTGGGCCTGATCGGCCACACCAAGGGCGATGCCCTGGAGACCATCGGCTGCATGCTCGAGGACGAGCCGAACCTGTGGACCGCGCAGGTCCCGGACGAGCAGTCCGTGATCGACCTGCTCGAGCAGCGCGGCGTGGAGTACACCACCTGGGAGGGCTGGCTGGCGCTGGACGCCCATGAGCTCTCCCTGGGGCAGCAGGCCACGGCCGCCGGTCCGGTTGAGCGCGAGCGCGTCAAGGTGGTGCCCCGCGAGGAGATGACGCGGATCAGCCGCGAGGCCCACTCCGGCTGAGTGCGGCCCTGCGCCGCTGGTGCGGTGCTCGCGATCTAGGGTGGTGGCATGCATCGTCACCACAACGGCCTGAAGACCGCCCTGCTCTTCGCCGCCCTGTTCGGGATCCTGCTGGCCATCGGCGGGCTGATCGCCGCGGGCACCGGCAGCTCGACCTGGATCTGGATCTTCGCACTGATCGGCCTGGCCACCACGGCCTACAGCTATTGGAACAGTGACAAGATCGCCATCCGGTCGATGCGGGCCTACCCGGTCACCGAGCAGGAGCAGCCGGAGATGTTCCGGATCGTGCAGGAGCTCTCCGCGCAGGCCGGCCAGCCGATGCCGCGCCTGTATGTCGCACCGACGCCGTCCCCGAACGCCTTCGCCACCGGTCGGAATCCGCAGCACTCAGCGGTGTGCTGCACGGAGGGGATCCTGCGCATGCTCAATGCCCGGGAGCTGCGCGGAGTCCTGGGCCATGAGCTGATGCACGTCTACAACCGGGACATCCTGACCTCGTCCGTGGCCACCGCTGTGGCAGGACTGATCACCTCGGTGGCGCAGTTCCTGATGTTCTTCGGTGGCGGACGGGGCCAGCGCAACGTCAACCCATTGGCGATGATCGCCCTGGCCCTGCTGGCACCGCTGGCCGCCTCCCTGGTGCAGATGGCCATCTCCCGGACCCGGGAGTACGACGCGGACGAGGACGGGGCCCAGCTGACGGGTGACCCGCTGGCGCTGGCCTCGGCGCTGTACAAACTTGAGCACGGCGTGCAGGCGGCGCCGCTGCCGCAGGAGCAGCGGCTCGTCAACGCCTCCCACCTGATGATCGCCAACCCGTTCCGGAATCCGAAGGCGATGTTCTCCACCCATCCGCCGATGGCCGACCGGATCCAGCGGCTCGAGGGCATGGCCCGGGCGCTGGGCCAGCACTGACCGGACACCCCCAGCACGACGACGGCGCCTCACCTTCTGCAGGTGAGGCGCCGTGCGCTGTGGAGACAGGGATCAGGCGGCGTGGGACCCTGCCAAGGTGCCGCCCATGCGCTGCCAGGCTGCCACCAGGTGGTCCTTGACGTCTTCGTTCTTCAGCTTGTCCGCGGCCACCTCGGCCTCGTGGATGGCGTCGTCGGCGTCCTGCCGTGCCTTCTTCAACGCCGCGCGATCCTCGTCGCTCTGCCCGGACACCGGTCCCAGTGAGGCCAGCTGCTCCTCGACGCGCCGCTGCTCCTCGGCGATCCGGCGCAGCCGGGCCGGCTCCATCAGGGTCTCCACGAAGGCCGGGTGCACCATCAGGCCACGGCGGATGTCGATCCCGTGGCGCAGGGCCGCGGCCAGGACGTCCGAGGGCTGGATTCCCGCGGGTGCCGGCGTCCACGCCAGCCGGGCCGGGTCGCGACCGTCTCGGCGCTCCATGACCTTGATCGCGCCGAGATCGTGCGAGGTCATCAGGACGGTGGCGTCGGGTTCGATCAGGTACATCATGCCGGGGGTCCGGTCCTTCCGGGAGGGGACACCGGGGGTGGCCCGGTGAGGGGAGAGTGGGGCAGGGGTCAGCGGAAGTTGACGAACTGCAGGTCCGCGTCCTCGAAGTCCTTGAGCATGGCGATCACCGACTGCAGGTCGTCACGGGACTTGGAGGAGACGCGCAGCTCATCGCCCTGGATATTGGCCTTGACGGACTTGGGGCCCTCATCGCGGATCAGCTTGGTGATCTTCTTGGCGGTGGGCTGGTCGATGCCCTCCTTGATGGAGGCCTCCAGACGGAACTCCTTGCCGGAGGGGAAAGGCTCACCCAGATCCAGGGACTTCAGGGAGATTCCGCGCTTGACGAGCTTGGACTCGAAGACGTCCAGCACGGCCTTGACCCGTTCCTCGGAGTTGGCCTTCATCAGCACCTTCTCACCGCTGAAGTCGATCTCGGCGCCCACACCCTTGAAGTCGTAGCGCTGGGCGATCTCCTTCTGGGCCTGGTTCAGCGCGTTGCTGACCTCCTGCTTGTCCACCTTGCTGACGACGTCAAAGGTCGAATCGCTGGCCATGGTTCTCCTTCTCGGCTCGGTCGGGGCAGCCGGGCGCACCGGCTGGCATCGTTCTGCTGTCAGCCTACCGTCGCCGTCCCGGACGGGGGAGCCGACGGATTTCCAGATCGGGCTCAGCCTGCGCTACAGTAGGGAGTCGCTTGACGGGCGAGCGCGGGATGTCCCCTGGACGGAACGCGATCCCTGGAGAGTTCCCCGGCAGATTACCCGAGCGGCCAAAGGGGGCTGACTGTAAATCAGCTGGCATTGCCTACGGGGGTTCGAATCCCTCATCTGCCACACCGCCTGAAGAATGCGGGAGCCACACGGCTTCCGCATTCTTCGCATCTGGGCGGACTGTTCCCACCGATGATCCAGGAGTTCTGATGCGTCAGCTCACCGCACTCCAGCCGTTCGGCCTCGCCGCACGGCTGACGGGCGAGCGCTCGCACCTGGTCGAGCTGAAGGCCCAGCCTCAGCCTTCTCCGGCATGTCATCGGCAGGGAGCCGAGACCTGACTCAGGACATCTGTGCCTCGCAGGGGCATTGACCTGACAGAGCGTCTCGAACCCACCGGTTCGGGACGCTCAGCTGCTTCCAGGGAGGGAGACTCCCTGTCTCAGGCACCGCATCCCGGACCTTCACCGGTCCTCAGCACCAGCTGGGACCGCCTGCACCACCTGAAGGAAAGGACTCCACCGTTGTGGAACACATCAACCGGAGGCTCGTGAACTGGGCCTCCATCCTGGATGAGAAGACTCGCGACCAGGCGATCGCCACCTCGCAGCTGCCCTTCATCCACCCTCACCTGGCCCTGATGCCCGATGCCCACCTGGGCAAGGGCGCGACCGTCGGATCGGTCATCCCCACTCTGGGGACCATCATCCCGGCGGCGGTGGGCGTGGACATCGGCTGCGGCATGATCGCCGTGCGCACCCAGTTCGCCCGTGACGACCTGCCCTCAGAGCGCACCAGCGTGCGCGAGGCGATCGAGCGCGCCATCCCTCTCTCGGCCGGCGGCTACAACCGGAAGGTCGTGGCCACGGCCGCACCGCGGATCGCCGAGCTGGAGGCACTCGCCGAGCAGGCTGGCTTCGATCCCTCCTCCTACGCCGGGCACTGGCGCGTCCAGCTGGGATCGCTGGGCTCGGGGAACCACTTCATCGAGATCTCCCTGGACGAGCAGGACCGGGTCTGGACCTTCCTGCACTCAGGGTCGCGGGGAATCGGCAACAAGATCGCCCAGCACCACATCATGGTCGCGGCTGACGTGGCCCGGCGGTACTGGATCGATCTGCCGGACTCGGACCTGGCCTACCTGGTGGAGGGCACCCCGGAGTTCTCCCGGTACATCCGGGAGCTGCGGTGGGCCCAGCACTTCGCCCTGCTCAACCGCGAGGAGATGATGGACCGGGTGATCCGTCAGGTCTCCGAATGGGTGGGGACTCCGGTGCAGGAGCAGGAGCGGATCAACTGCCACCACAACTTCACCGAGTCCGAGAAGCACTTCGGCAAGCAGGTGTGGGTCTCCCGCAAGGGGGCCATCCGAGCCACCGAGGGGGAGATGGGACTGATCCCCGGCTCCATGGGCGACGCCTCCTACGTGGTGGAGGGCAAGGGCAACCCGGTGTCCCTGAACTCCTCACCCCACGGGGCCGGCCGGGCCTACTCCCGGTCTGCCGCGCGCAAGGCCTTCACCGTCGAGCAGCTGCGTGAGGCCATGGCGGGGATCGAGTACCGGGACACCGACGCGTTCCTGGACGAGATCCCGGCGGCCTACAAGCCGATCGACCAGGTGATGGCCGACGCCGCCGACCTGGTCACCGTCCGCCACACCCTGCGGCAGATCGTGAACGTCAAAGGGGATTGAGCGCCTGTGCCCCTGCCGGATCAGACCATGGCCGGCAGGGGCATCAGGTCCCACAGCGTGCACAGGGAGTCGTCCTCGGCCCCCATGATCAGCTGGTAGTAGGCCCAGGCCCAGGCGGTGGCCCCGTTGGTGTCCGGCGGGCAGGGCGGGCAGTCGTCCGGATGGAACCAGCGGCCACCCACGCAGATGAAGTCGATCTCCAGGGACGTGGTCGTCTCTCGGGGAGGCATCAGCGGCCGCTTCAGGTCCGCCGCCCGGGCGACCGCGTAGAGCTCGGTGGCCGAGCGGTCCATCACCAGCCCACAGTCCTCCTCGAAGGCCGCCACCCAGCCCATCGACTCCCGCAGGGCCTGGTCCTGATCCGATCCCGGGACCACCACCAGCACCGTGGCCCTCCGGCCCGGCATCATCCGCCCCGATCCCTGGGGCCCGTGGTGGTCGGTCATCGCCGTGCTGTCCATGGTCGTCTCCGTCCGATCGTCCGGCAGGCGACCTGATGTCCCCTGTCCATGGGATCGACGCTAAGAACGACTGGGGGCTCTCACCTGCGGCCAGAGCAGGATGTGGATCCTGGGGCTCAGCAGGTCCGCTGTGGAGGAGGTAACGCCGACGGTCGGAGCCGTCCCGTTCGCTGACTGTGGACACCCCTGACGACGCCCCGGGCGCACCGTTAGGGTGGACGCATGACTACCCGCGACATCACCGAAGCCGAGTTCGAGCAGGTCCTGACCGAGAACGAGATCGTGCTCGTGGACTTCTGGGCCGAATGGTGCGGACCGTGCAAGCGCTTCGCCCCCGTCTACGATCAGGTCTCCGCCGACCATGAGGACGTGGTGTTCGGCAAGGTGGACACCGAGGCACAGCCCGGACTGGCGGCCGCCGCCAACATCACCTCGATCCCCACCCTGATGGCCTTCCGGGACAAGATCCTGGTCTTCGCCCAGCCCGGCGCCATCAACGCCTCCCAGCTCGAGGACCTGGTCACTCAGGTCAAGGCGCTGGACATGGACGAGGTGCGCGAGAAGATCGCCCAGAACCAGAACGAAGGCTGACCTCGCCTTCCACGGCCTGCGCCCGACTGACGCAGGCTCCACACTGACGTATCCGGCCGGCCCCGCCGCCGCTGACCGCCCCACCGGGACGGGCTCAGCGGCCGCGGTGGTCGGCCGGAGTCAGTCGCGGCCCGAATCGGGCGGGCCGGAAGCCGGAGAGCCCGATCAGCCGCACCACCCGCTGACGGTGTCCGACCCAGGGCCGCAGCAGGGCCAGCATGCCGGCGTCATCGGTCCGGCGGCCGGTCAGGGCCTCTCCCACGTGGTGGGCCAGATGGTAGTCGCCCACCGCCACCAGGTCAGCGGACCCGTGCGTGCGCTGCAGCGCCTCGGCCACCGTCCACGCCCCGATGCCCGGCACCGCCTGCAGCACTCGACCCAGCTCCGCGGCGGCATCCACTCGGTGCGACCCTGCGGTGCGACCATGCCGGTCCAGGGTCTGAGCCCGCGCGGCCACCTGCACCATGGCCCTGGACTGGCCGGGCTGGACCCACCCGGCATGCCACTGCCAGCTCGGGATCAGCCGCACCGCCTCAGCGCGCGGGGCCATCAGCATCCCCGCGGGCGCCGGGTCCGGAGCAGGCTCGCCGAACGTCCGCACCAGCCACCGCCACCCGGCCCGGGCCTGATCGTGCGTGACCTTCTGCTCCAGCACCACCGTGAACAGCTGATCCACCAGCCGACCGGTCGCCGGCAGCCGCAGGCCCGGGTGGGTCCGGCGCACGCGCACCA
Organism: Micrococcus terreus; assembly: GCF_900116905.1. Classification (GTDB taxonomy): domain Bacteria; phylum Actinomycetota; class Actinomycetes; order Actinomycetales; family Micrococcaceae; genus Citricoccus; species Citricoccus terreus. The sequence goes on from NZ_FPCG01000001.1 coordinate 77,492, forward strand.
CGGAGGAGGGCAGCGCCCGTGACCACCCCGCACTCCCGTGCCGCTGCGAGGTGAGCAGGTCATCGAAAACCGGCCAGCCGTCGTCGGGAAGTCCCAGCAGTGCGGGCGCAGACCGGATGGCCGCGTCCGCGCCGGGACCCCATGCCATCACGTGGACCGGACCGGGGACCAGGGGAGAGGGCGCCGGGCGGACCAGGACGGTGACCGGCAGGGCCGGGGCGGTGGGATCGTCCGGATCCGGCTGGCGGTGGCAGAGCCAGACGCCGTCCGGCCGGGACTGGACGGTGGGATCAGCATGACCGCGTTGCAGGACGCCCAGGGTCAGGCGCACATCCACCGGGACGCCCGGCTCCAGCACCGCCTGGGCGTCCGGGGTCGGCAGCGCACCCAGGACAGTGGGGGAGGTGCCCGCAGGGTCGCCGGGTCGCTGGAGGCTGCTCACCGCATGATGGTCTCACGCGCGGCGGACAGGATTCCGCGCTGGGCGGACGAACGTGACCTGCTGTGGCCTCGGACTGCTGTGGTGTCCGGGGTCGCCGGTACCGTGGGGGCCATGACGAATGAGGCACCCCAGACACCCGCCGCCCAGCCCGGACCCGAGCAGCACCAGATGCAGTATGCCGAGAACGTGCTCGGGCTGATCGGGAACACCCCCCTGGTGCGGTTGAACCGGGTGACCGAGGGGATCCGTGCCACCGTGCTGGTCAAGCTGGAGTACCTGAACCCGGGAGGCTCCGTGAAGGACCGGATCGCCCTGAAGATGCTCGAGGAGGCTGAGGCGGACGGACGCCTGGCCCCCGGCGGCACCGTGGTGGAGCCGACCTCCGGCAACACCGGCGTGGGCCTGGCCATGGTGGCCCAGCTCAAGGGCTACCGTTCCGTGTTCGTCACGCCGGACAAGGTTGGTCAGGAGAAGCGGGACGTGCTGCGCGCCTACGGCGCCGAGGTGGTGGTGACCCAGACCTCCGTCCCGCCCGAGTCTGAGGACTCCTACTACGGGGTCTCCAACCGTCTGGAGCGGGAGATCCCCGGGGCGTATCAGCCCAACCAGTTCTTCAACCCCGCAGCGCCGGCCTCGCACTACGAGACCACCGGCCCGGAGATCTGGCGGGACACTGCCGGACGCATCACGCACTTTGTGGCCGGCGCAGGGACCGGCGGCACCGTCACCGGCACGGGCCGGTACCTCAAGGAGGTCTCCGCGGACCGCGCTGAGGGACCGGTGCGGATCGTGGTCGCAGACCCGGACGGCTCCATCTACTCCGGCGGCACCGGACGTCCGTACTTCGTGGAGGGCGTGGGCGAGGACATGTGGCCGGGCAACTATGACCAGTCCGTCCCAGACGAGGTCCATGCCGTCTCCGACGCCGAGTCCTTCGCCATGACCCGCCGGCTGGCCGCCGAGGAGGGCCTGCTGGTGGGCGGCTCCTCCGGCATGGCGGTAGTGGCCGGGCTGCGTGCGGCCCAGGACCTCACCGAGGAGGACGTCATGGTGATCCTGCTGCCCGACTCCGGCCGCGGCTACCTGGGCAAGATCTTCAGCGACACCTGGATGGACGAGCAGGGCTTCACCACGGTGACCGCCGAGTCCGTGCTGCCCGAGGGCGTGGTGGGGGACGGCGCTCGCCAGCCCCGCGCGGTGGTGGCTCCCGGCGCCACCTCCGAGCCCGGCGAGGGCGAGCAGAGGACTCCCGACGGCGGCCCCTCGCCCTGGCAGGCCACGGTCGCCGAGGTCCTGGGAGACAAGGACGCCTGGATGCCCGGATCCCTCCCGAAGGTGGTCACCGCCAGCCGGGACACCACGATCGCCGAGGCCATCTCCACCATGAACCGGTACGGCGTGGACGCGCTCCCGGTGGTCGGCGCCCCGCGGGATGATCTGCGCACCGGAGAGATCCACGGCACCGTGCAGGTCACCGGGCTGGCTGAACTGCTCGCCTCCGGACAGGCCGGTCCGCAGGAGCCTGTCGGTGAGCACGCCGGTCCGGCCCTGCCGCGCGTCAACGTCAGCTCCACCCTGATCGAGGCCAGGGAACGGCTCGAGGACACCGGTGCACCGGCTCTGCTGGCCATGCAGGACGGCGTGGTGGCCGGGATCGTTACCCTGCACGACCTGCTGGCCCACGTCACCCACTGATGTGACCTGACCTGATCTGGTCCGCCGGACCGCACCGGCGCCAGAGACCATCCACGCACACCGGACCACCGGAAGGAATCCGAGATGACAGACCAGACCGAGCAGAACCAGCACCAGCACGGCTTCTCCACCCGCGCCATCCACGAGGGCCAGGAGTTCGACCCCATCACCGGTGCCGTGGTGCCGCCCATCCACTTCTCCACCACCTACGCGCCGGAGAAGATCGGGCAGCTGCGCCGCGGTTACGACTACGGCCGGGGCACCAACCCCACCCGGGACTCCCTGCAGACCCAGCTCGCCGCGCTCGAGGCCGGCCCGGGCCAGCAGGCCCACGCCTTCACCTTCGGCTCCGGACTGGCCGCGGAGAACGCCCTGATCCACGCGATCGCCACGCCGGGCAGCCACATCGTGATGGGCAACGACGTCTACGGGGGCACCTACCGGCTGATCGACCGCGTCCTGGGCCCCTGGGGGATCGGCCACACCGTGGTGGACATGGGGGACGTCTCCGCCGTGGAGCGGGCGCTCGCCGAGGCGCAGGCGACGATCCTCTGGCTGGAGACCCCCTCCAACCCGATGATGAAGGTCTCGGACATCTCCGCCCTGGCCGAGGTCGCCCATGCGGCCGGCGCCCTGCTGGTGGTGGACAACACCTTCGCCACCCCGTACCTGCAGCTGCCGCTGACCTTGGGCGCGGACATCGTGGTCCACTCCACCACCAAGTACATCGGGGGCCACTCGGATGTGGTGGGCGGGGCCGTCGTCGTGAAGGACGCCGAGCTGGCCGAGAAGGTGCAGTTCCAGCAGTTCGCCGCCGGCGCCGTCAACGGACCCATGGACGCGTACCTGACCACGCGCGGACTCAAGACCCTGGGCGTGCGCATGGACCGCCACACCTCCAACGCCCAGCAGATCGCCGAGTGGCTGGTGGACCGTCCGGGCGTGGAGCGCGTGCTCTACCCGGGACTGCCGGACCACCCCGGTCATGAGCTGGCCGCCCGCCAGATGAGCGGCTTCGGCGGCATGGTCTCGGTGCAGTTCACCGGGGGCGCAGCGGCCGCCCGCCAGGTCGCCGAGACCACTCGGCTGTTCATCCTCGCCGAGTCCCTGGGCGGGATCGAGTCGCTGATGAACTACCCGGCCGAGATGACCCACGCCTCCGTGGCCGGCACCGAGCTGGCCGTGCCGGACAACCTGGTGCGCCTGTCCGTGGGCATCGAGGACGTGCAGGACCTGATCGAGGACCTGGACCGGGCCATCAGCTCCCTCTGATCGGCAGCTTGTAGGGTCGAAGGATGACCGTTGAGACCTCCATCACCACCGACCAGACCGACGCCTCCCGCACGCTGACGGCGATCGTCAACGCGCACATCGTGCCCATCAGCGCCGAGCCCTTCGACGGGACCATCGTGCTCGAGGACGGGCGGATCGCCGCGCTGGGCACCGAGGTGGAGGTCCCGGAGGGCGCTACGGTGGTGGACGCCGAGGGCGGTTGGGTGCTGCCGGGCTTCGTGGACGCCCACGTGCACCTGGGCATGCACCCCGAGGGCGAGGACGGCGGGATGACCGACGTCAACGAGATGACGAACCCGGTCATGGCCGGGGTCCGGGCCCTGGATGCCGTGGACCCCATGGACCCCGGCTTCGACGACGCCCTGGCCGGCGGTGTGACCACCGTGAACGTCAACCCCGGCTCGGGCAACCCGATCGGTGGCCAGGCCGTGGCCATCCACACGCATGGCCGGATGATCGACGAGATGGTGCTGCGTGAGCCCTCCGGTGTGAAGTCCGCCCTGGGGGAGAACCCCAAGCGGGTCTACAAGGAGAAGAAGCAGACACCCTCCACGCGGCTGGGCACGGCGTTGGTGATCCGCGAGGCGTTCATGAAGGCCCAGCACTACCTGCGCCGCCAGGAGGCCGCCCAGACCGAGGGCGCCGAGCCGATCGCCATGGACCCACATCTGGAGGCCCTGGTGAAGGTCCTGCGGCGCGAAATCCCCTGGCGCCAGCACTGCCACCGCACCGACGACGTCGCCACCGCCCTGCGTCTGGCTGAGGAGTTCGGCTACGAGTTGGTCCTGGACCACGGCACCGAGGCCCACCCCCTGGCCGATGTGCTGGCCGAACGTGGCGTCCCGGTGCTGATCGGTCCGCTGTTCACCACCAAGTCCAAGGTGGAGCTGCGCGGCCGGGACCTGGCCAACCCGGGCCGACTGGCCGCCCAGGGCGTGGAGATCTCCATCATCACCGACCACCCGGTGATCCCCATCCAGATGCTGGTCACCCAGGCCACCATGTCCGTCAAGGAGGGCCTGGACCGCGAGACCGCCCTGCGCGCCATCACCGTGAACCCGGCGAAGGTGCTGGGACTGGACGAGCGGATCGGCACCCTGGAGGTCGGCAAGGACGCCGACGTGGTGCTCTGGACCGGCGACCCGCTGGACGTGATGCAGCGGGCGTCCCGGGTCTGGATCGGGGGCCGTCAGGTGATGGAGTACGACCCCCAGACACGGCGCTCCGTGGTGGTGGACCGGCGAGCCCGCCTGGACTGAACCGAGGGGCAGGAGCCCCAGGCCGCTCCGGAACGTCACAGAGCACTAGCATGAAGGCCATGCCCACACTGACCCTGCGCCCGATCTCTGTCCCAGAGCACCGAGAGTTCCTGGCCACCCGGCCCGAGACCAGCTTCCTCCAGCAGCCGGAGTGGGCCCAGGTCAAGCCGGACTGGACCGCCGAGTCCCTCGGCTGGTTCGCCGGAGACGAGCTGGTCGGCGCAGCCCTGGTCTTGCATCGCGCGGCCCCGGTGGTGAAGAAGTCGCTGGCCTACATCCCCATGGGCCCGGTGATCGACTGGACCGCCTACTCCGTGGACGAGGTGATGGCCCCCCTGGCTGAACACCTGAAGACGCGGGGATCCTTCGCCGTGCGGATCGGCCCGCCGGTGGACGTGACCGAGTGGGGCGCGGCCCCCGTGCGCAAGGCACTGGGCTCGGACGAGCTCTCCACTCTGGAGGAGCTGCCGCCGGTGACCACCCATCCGGCCGGAGAACAGCTGGTGGAGGAGCTCCGGGCCGCCGGACTGCGTCCGCTCTCCGCGGGGATGGACTTCCACGCCGGTCAGCCCGAGTACGTGGGGCGGGTGCCCCTGGTGGGCCAGGACGGTTCCCCCAAGACCATCGACCAGGTGCTCAAGACCTTCTCCAGCAACACCCGCCGAGAGACCCGGAACACCGAGAAGGCCGATCTCCAGGTGGTCGAGGGCGGGCTCGAGGACCTGCACCGTTTCCAGGAGCTCTACCGGCAGACCGCCGGGCGCCAGGAGTTCACCGGGCGACCGCTGAGCTACTTCCAGACCCTGTACCGCACCCTGAACGAGGCCCGCCCGGGTGCCTGCCGCCTGTACTTCGCCGAGCACCAGGGCACCGATCTGGCCACGGCCATCATGGTCCAGTACGGCAACCAGGCCTGGTACCTCTACGGTGCCTCCGGCAGCGAGCACCGGGAGCTGAACGGGCCCAAGGCGCTGCAGCTGCGCATGCTCACCGACGCCCTGGCCGCCGGCTGCGTGGCGCTGGACCATGGCGGTGTCACCCCCACCCTGTCCCTGGAGGGCGACCACCACGGGGGACTGACCCGCTTCAAGGCCTCCGTGGGGGCGAACATCGTCCGCACGGCGGGGGAATGGGAGCTGGCCTTGAACCGTCCGCTCGCCTGGGCGTTCAACCGCTACATGGCCTGGCGCGCCCGTTAGGATCCAGAGCATGCCCGCCACCGTCACACCTGCACAGCCCTTCGTCCCCGTCCTGCTCGGCGGGGACCTGGGGACCTACTCCCTGGCGCGGGAGTTCCACCAGGCCTACGGGGTCACCTCCGTGGTGGTGCTCGGCCAGCCCAACGGACTGGTCCAGGACTCCTCGTTCATCGAGCTGCGCCCCTACCCGGCCGGCGCCGCCACCGAGGAGGCGATGGTGGACCACCTGGTCTCTCTGGGCGAGGATCTCGGGGCCGGTGGTCGACCGCTGCTGCTGCTGGGCTCGCTGGACGGCCACGTCAATCGGATCACCCAGCACCGGGACCGGCTCGAGGCTCACTTCACGGTGCCCTACCCCGCTGCGCAGACCGTGCAGCAGGTGGCTCTGAAGGACCACTTCTACGCCCTCTGCGAGCGGCTGGACATCCCGCATCCGCGCACCCGCACGGTGGTGGCCACCCAGGACGCCCTGGACCTGTCCGGCCTGGAGTTCCCGCTGATCGTCAAGCCCACGGACTCCGCCGCCTGGACCCGGATCAGCTTCCCTGGCAAGCAGAAGGTCCACACCGTACAGGACCAGTGCGAGCTCGACTCGCTGCTGGAACGGCTCCGAGCCGTGGACTACAGCTCGCCGATGGCCGTCCAGGAGTTCATCCCCGGCGGAGACGACCACATGCGCCTGTGCACCTTCTGGGCCGAGCGCGTGGACGGGAAGACCCGCGTGGTCGCCGCCGGCTACGGCGAGGTGGTGCTGGAGGACCACTCGCCCCAGATGCTGGGCAACTCCGTGGCCATCATCTCGGCTGGAGACCACCCCGTGGTGGAGGCCGGCGCACGGCTGCTGCGGGAGATCGGCTGGGAGGGCTTCGCCATGATCGACGCCAAGCTGGACCCCCGGGACGGCACGGTCAAGCTCTTCGAGATGAACCCGCGGCTGGGCCGCAACCACTTCTATCTCACCGCCGCCGGGTTCAACCCGGTCCGGATGTACGTAGAGCGCTGGATGGGCCTCACAGAGCTCGCTCCGGAGCAGCCGCTGCTGGACCCCCGGTCCTTCACGGCCTCACCGGAGGGCACCCAGGTGCTCCAGCCGGAGGTCCTGTACAACACCATCCCGGCGCCGCTGCTGCTGCGCCACACCACCGGGCAGGTCCGCACGCGCGTACGCGGACTGCTCACGGCACGGCGCACCGCCAACCCGCTCTACACCCGGGCGGAGCGCAGCCCGAAGAGGTGGGCGTACATCGCGGCGTCCATGGCCAACTACTGGCGCAAGTTCAACGCCTTCCCGCCGCCGCGTGACTGACACGCGCCGGCAGCACCCAGCGGCCAGGCGGCGGTTCAGCGCAGCTGGCGGCGCACCGGCGGCAGCCAGAGCAGCGCGGCGCCGACCAGCAGCAGCGCGCCCACCACGATCAGCAGCGGGGCCGAGCGGATCATCAGCGGCACGGCCACGATCACGGCCACCCCGGTGAGCATCCCCACGGCACTGCGACGCCTCCGCAGCAGCTGCACGGTCCCTGCCGCAGAGCCCAGTGCCACCACGCCGGCGGCGATCGCCAGCACGAACTGACCCGGGCTGCCGCTCAACGGCCCCTCGGTGCCCGGGGTGTCGTCCACTCCCGGCACGGCGATCGGTCCGGAGCCGGCCTGGATCTGCAGCCCGGAGAGCACGAACACGGTGGCCAGGACCGTGAACAGCAGGGTCACCGCCACCCACCACCACCGCGCCGTGCGCAGCAGCGTGGAGGCGGGACCGTTCTGGGCGGCCTCCCGTTCGGCCTGCCGCCGGGCCAGCTCACGCTGACGCTCGGCCTCGCGCTCGGCCTCGGCGTCCCGCTCTGCCTGGCGCTTGAGTTCTGCGCGCCGTTCGGCGTCCTGACGCGAGGAGTCCAGGAAAGCGCGAGCGGCCTTGCCGGCGGCGCGGGCGTAGCGGTGGTCCCGGGAGTCCTGTGGATCGCCGGGGCCGGGGCGCGTGGGTCCATTCTGCTGGGGCACACGCTGAGCCTACTCGGGCGCCCCGGCCGCGTGCCGTCGTCGTGGTGTGACCGATCTCCCGCCGTCCGGCCTGCGCCGATGCCGTAGACTCGGGGGACAATCCGGTCATTCCCCTGTGCACGCCGAACGTCGGCGTCATGATGTGTGGCCCGCCACCGAGAGTCTCGGCAGGCGCGGGCGGCCGGTCCCCCACCCTCTCCCAGAATCGTCCCGACGACGGCGCGCACCCTGCGCTGTCCGGTGCGGCTGGGTGCCACGAGGGAGGCGGGACTGCCAGGTGAGATGGAGCGGGCGTGAAGTTGGACCGCGCCCCGGGGAGCACCGGAGCCACCGATGCACAGCGGTGCCCAACCGGCCGCTGGACCCCACCGAAGGACACCACGTGACTGATCACGAGACCCCTCAGACCACCACCGAGCAGACCGAGAACCCCGAGATCTCCCAGACCACCGCAGCCGGCGGGGAACAGCAGCCAGCCGTGATCGTCGACACGATCGACGACCGCCCCGAGCAGGCTGAGCAGCCGGAACATGCTCAGCAGTCAGAGCGCGCAGACCGCGCAGATCGCACCCAGACCCGCGCTGAGGACTCCGATCTCCCCGCCGGTGAGGACGAGGGCCGCCCCGGCTTCGCGGACATGAACCTGGATCCCCGCGTCCTGCGGGCCGTGACCGATCTGGGCTACGAGACCCCCTCACCCATCCAGGCAGAGACCATCCCGCTGCTGCTCAACGGGCGCGACGTCGTCGGGCTGGCCCAGACCGGCACCGGCAAGACCGCCGCCTTCGCGGTGCCGGCCCTGTCCCGCCTGGCCGAGAACGCGGACCTGGACGGCCCGGCCTCCCAGCCGCAGATCCTGGTGCTGGCCCCCACCCGCGAGCTGGCGCTGCAGGTGGCCGAGGCGTTCACCTCCTACGCCAAGCACCTGCCCAACGTCTCCGTGCTGCCGGTCTACGGCGGCGCCCCGTACGGGCCGCAGCTCTCCGGCCTGCGCCGCGGCGCCCAGGTGGTGGTCGGCACCCCTGGCCGCGTGATCGACCACCTGGAGAAGGGCTCCCTGGACCTCTCCGAGCTGCGCTACATGGTGCTGGACGAGGCCGATGAGATGCTGCGCATGGGCTTCGCCGAGGAGGTGGACCGCATCCTGGCCTCCACGCCGCGGGAGAAGCAGACCGCGCTGTTCTCGGCCACCATGCCCAACGCCATCCGCCGGATCTCCAAGAAGTACCTCAACGACCCGGTGGAGGTGACGGTGGCGGCCAAGTCCTCCACCGCCATGAACATCCGCCAGCGCTTCGTGCAGGTCACCCACCAGTGGAAGCTGGAGGCGATGACCCGCATCCTGGAGACCGAGGAGCACGACGGCGTGATCGCCTTCGTCCGCACCCGCAACTCCACCGAGGAGCTCACCACCAAGCTCAACGCCCGTGGCTTCCGTGCCGCGGCGATCTCCGGTGACATCGCGCAGAACCAGCGGGAGAAGACCGTGGAGAACCTGCGTGCTGGCCGGATCGACATCCTGGTCGCCACCGATGTGGCCGCCCGTGGCCTGGACGTGGAGCGGATCAGCCACGTCATCAACTACGACATCCCGCATGACACCGAGTCCTACGTGCACCGGATCGGCCGCACCGGCCGCGCCGGACGCTCCGGCGATGCCGTGCTGTTCATGACCCCGCGCGAGAAGTACCTGCTGCGGGCGATCGAGAAGGCCACGCGCCAGCAGGTCGAGCAGATGCACATGCCCTCGGTCTCTGACGTGAACTCCTCCCGCCTGCAGCGCTTCAGCGACCAGATCACCCAGACCCTGGCCGAGCAGGAGACCCAGGTCTTCCGCGACCTGGTGGAGTCCTACGTGGCCGAGCACGGCGTGGCCCCCGAGGACGTGGCCGCCGCACTGGCGCACATGGCCCAGGGCGGCCGTCCGCTGCTGGTGGAGGAGCCGGACCTGCCCCAGCCCAAGTTCGGCCGCTACGACCGTGAACGTGAGGACGGCGGCCGTGAGCGCGGCAACCGGGACGGACGCGGCTCCCGTGGTCCGAACCGCGAGCCCGCCGAGGGCAACGCCACCTACCGCATCGCCCTGGGCCGCCAGGACCGCGTGATGCCCGGCAACATCGTGGGTGCGCTGGCCAACGAGGCCGGCCTGCGCTCGAACCAGATCGGCGGGATCGACATCCGCTCCAACCACTCGCTGGTGGAGCTGCCGGAGAACCTCTCCCCGGATCAGTGGGCCGCCCTGCGGGAGACCACCATCAACGGCCGTCCCATCCAGCTGCAGAAGGACACCGGCCGTCCGGTGCGCGCCGAGCGCGGCGGACGTGGGAATTCTCACGACGACGGCCACTCCGGTGGGCGCGATCGCTCGCGGGAGGATCGCGGCGGTTTCCGCTCCGGTGGATTCCGCAAGGACGGCCCCCGTGGCGGTCGCGACGGCGGCGGCTACCGCGGACAGGGCGGACGCCCGGAGCGCAATGACCGGTTCAACCGTGACGAGCGCCCTGACCGCGGGGAGCGCACCGATCGGTTCAACCGTGATGATCGGTTCAACCGGGACGACCGTCCCGCCCGGTACTCACGTGATGACCGCGCGGATCGCGGCGGAGACGCCCGTGAGGGCCGTGAGGATCGTGGTCCGCGCGGCTACCAGGGTGAGGGCGATCGCCGCGGCGGATCCGGCTTCCGCTCCGGTGGATCCAAGGGCGGTTTCGGCGGCTCTCAGGGCGGCAAGGGAGCCCGTGCAGGCAAGCCCCGCTGGAAGTCCTCCGGCCCCGGTGGCCGCAAGAAGTACTGACCCTCAGGTCGGTGACTGACGTGGGCTCAGCCCGATTTCGCACTCACGGAAATCGCTGGTAGAGTTTCACGTCGTTGCCCCGATAGCTCAGTGGTAGAGCGCCATCTTGGTAAGATGGAGGTCCCGGGATCGATTCCCGGTCGGGGCTCTGGAATGAGAAGCCCGTCGTCGCAGAACATCTGCGGCGCGGGCGCACTCATTTCTATGGCGGCGTAGCTCAGCTGGTTAGAGCGCACGACTCATAATCGTGAGGTCGGGGGATCGAGTCCCCCCGCCGCTACCACCCCAGGCCCGGAGGCTCCCAGAGACTCCGGGCCTGTTCCATATCCACCGCCAGCTCCGACACATCAGCGTGGAGCGCCCACCAGGAGGCCGCCGTGTCCATCACCCCGTGGGACAACGGATCCCGTCTCTACCGCACCCTGCTGCTCAGCGGCATGGCCTCGATCTTCTTGGGGATCGTGCTCTCCATCCTCGCCACCGCTCTGAGTGCCCAGTGGCTGTACTGGCCCGCCCTGATCTGCATCGGCGCCGGACTGGCCACCCATGTCTCCGCGCAGGTGATCCGCTTCCGAGACGCCCGGGCACGCCAGGCGGGCCGCCCCCGGGACTGACCCGGCCGTCGTCGGGAATCCCTGCTGCGTTCACCGGCTGACACCCCCTGTTCACCTCCGGGTGGATCGCGCGTCACATCCGCGCCGTTCGCAGGCGATGGACTGTCCAGGCTCGCATCCATCCCCCTCGGGCAGCCTGGACCGTCGATGAGGACGGCCCTGTGCTGTGCCCGCGCATCCGCGGAGGTATCCCTTGAACCGCAGCCCTCGTTCCCACCGGCTCTCCCGTGCCGTCGGCCTCGGCCTGACCGCCGCCCTGGCAGGCTCCCTGGCCGTTCCCGCTGTGGCGGCTCCCAGCGCCCAGGCCCCCACCGTCTCCCTCTCCGGGTCCGGCACCCCGGCCGCTGAGTCCACCGGCCCGGCCTTCCACCGTCTGGCGACCCTGCCGGCCTACGCGAACACCGACCGTGGCATCGAGACCGTTGCCGAGATCTCCACGGTCACTCCGGATGGGAGGACCGTGGTCTACACCGACGCTGAGGCCGGTGGCATCGGGTTCGTGGACGTCACCGATCCGTCCGCACCGCAGGCGGACGGATTCCTGGAGACGCCAGGGTCCCCGACCAGCGTGTACGCCACCGAGAAGTACCTGATGGTCGTGGTGGACACCTCGGAGTCCTTCACCCAGCCCACCGGCAGGGTGGTGTTCGTGGACCTGCAGACCCGCCAGACCCTGCACGAGCTCGAGCTGGGCGGCCAGCCGGACTCGATCGACGTCACCCCGGACGGCAAGACCGCCTTCATCGCCCTGGAGAACCAGCGCGATGAAGACCTCGGGGACGGCGGACTGCCGCAGCAGCCAGCCGGCACGCTGGCGATGATCCGCCTCAACGGGGCCATCCCCTCCCTCAAGGTCCGTCACATCGACCTGACCGGGCTGGACGGACTGGACACCCCGCAGGACCCGGAGCCGGAGTACGTCAAGACCTCTCCGGACGGGACCAAGGTGGCCCTGACCCTGCAGGAGAACAACGGCGTGGTCATCCTCAACGCCCGCAACGGCAAGGTCCTGAACCACTTCTCCGCCGGTTCCGTGGAGCTGACCGGCGTGGACGTGGCTGAGGACGGGAACCTGTCCGTGGACGGGTCCATGGCGCTGGCCCCGCGGGAGCCGGACGCCATCGGCTGGATCGACGACGACCACGTGGCCACCGCCAACGAGGGGGACTGGAAGGGCGGCACGCGCGGATGGACCGTGTTCGAGGCCGCCACCGGAGAGGTGGTGTGGGACGCGGGGACCAGCTTCGAGGACCTGGGCCATCGGTACGGCCAGTACCCGGAGCACCGCGCCGAGAACAAGGGCACCGAGCCGGAGGGGCTGACCGTGGCCACCTACGGAGACACCCGCTACGCCTTCGTGGGCTCCGAGCGCGGCAACTTCGTGGGCGTCTACGACGTCACCGACCCGGCGAAGCCGCAGTTCGCACAGTTCCTGCCCTCCACGAACGGCCCCGAGGGGCTGCTGGCCATCCCCGAACGGGACCTGATGGTGATCTCCTCCGAGACCGACGACGCCGAGAACGGGGTGCGTGCCTCCATCCAGGTCTTCCAGCTCGGAGAGGGCGCCGCCGCAGTCCCCACGCTGAAGTCCGCAGACGCCGCCGGCGGCCGGGCCGATGCCCCCATCACCTGGTCGGCACTCGGAGCCCTCTCTGCTGTGCCCGGCCAGGACGACCTGCTCTACGCCGCCCCGGACTCCTTCCTCTCCCCGTCCCGGATCTACACGGTGGACACCGCCACCCATGCCGACGGCGGCCCGGCCACCATCACCTCCGAGCTCACTCTGACCCAGGACGGGTCACCGGTGGGCTATGACATCGAGGGCTTGTGGGCCGACCAGGACGGCTCGTTCTGGCTGGCGGTGGAGGGCGCGAAGTCCGCGGATCCCGCCGTGGGGTCCGAGGGCAACCGCCTGGTGCACGTGGACGCCTCCGGTGCGGTCCTGTCCGAGGTGGAGATGCCCGCCGAGGTGGCCTCCGGTCTGGCCGGCCAGGGCTTCGAGGGCGTGACCGGTGTGGGCAGCGGCCAGGACGCCGTGCTCTACACCGCCGTCCAGCGTGCCTCCTCGCATGATCCGAAGAACGTGGCGCGGATCGGGAAGTACACCGTGGCCACCGGTGAGTGGGAGTGGTTCGGCTACGCGCTGGAGACCACGCAGACGGAGGGCGACTGGATCGGTCTGAGCGAGATCACCGCCGTGGACGAGGACACCTTCGCGGTGATCGAGCGGGACAAGCTCAACGGCCCGGATGCCGAGCTGAAGGCCGTGTACTCCTTCACCGTCCCCGCACAGGGGGCGGCCACCGGGGAGGAGCTGCCGATCCTGGAGAAGTCCCTCGCGGTGGACGTGCTGCCGCCCCTGGAGGGCCTCAACGGCTGGACTCAGGAGAAGCTCGAGGGCCTGACCATCGCCGGCAACGGCAGCGTCTACGCGGTGACCGACAACGACGGCGCCGAGGACGCAACGGGCGAAACCGTGTTCCTGGACTTGGGCGATGCCGCCGAGGTCTTCGCCCCGCAGGCCGACTGACACCCCCGGAGTCACCCGATCCATCCAGAGGTCAGTTCTCCGCCTGATGCGCCCTCCAGCGGGGCTATGAGGTGGAGAACTGACCTCTCGTTGTCAGGAGGAGGGGAGGAGGGACTGAGCTCTGCAGGACGAACCGGGGCCGGACGCGCTCTGCCGGTAGGCTGAACCGAGGTCATCAGCCCGCCACCCCAGCCACTTCAGGAGGTACCCGGTGAGTGTGAACCCGGACGTCCAGGGACGCAGCTACCCGCCCAGCCCGCCCTACCAGGTCAGCCGGGAGAAGATCCGGGAGTTCGCCGCCGCCGTGCAGGCCACACACCCGGCCCACACCGATCTCGCCGCCGCGCAGGCCCTGGGCCACCCCGATCTCGTGGCACCTCCCACCTTCGCCGTGGTCATCGCCCAAGGTGCCGAGGCCGTCGTCGTGAAGGACCCTGAGGCCAACATCGACTTCACCCGCGTGGTCCACGCGGACGAGCGCTTCACCCACCACCGGCCGATCGTGGCCGGGGACGAGCTGGCCGCCACCGTCACCGTGGAGTCGGTCAAGTCCCTGGGTGGGCACTCGATGATCACCACGCGCGCGGACATCGCCACCACGGCGGGGGAGCCGGTCAGCACCGTGCGCTCCACCCTGCTGGTCCGCGGAGAGGAGTCCTGATGAGCACGCACACCACCCCGGACATCGCCGCCCTGAGCAAGGGCGAGAGCATCGGCACCCGCACCGTGGAGTTCACGCGCGGCGGCCTGGTCCGCTACGCCGGCGCCTCCGGTGACTTCAACCCCATCCACTGGTCGCCGTCCATGGCACAGTCCGTGGGACTGCCCGGGGTGATCGCCCACGGCATGCTCACCATGGGGACCGCCGTGCAGCTGGTCACGGACTGGTGTGGTGATCCGGGCGCGGTGATCGACTATCAGACGCGCTTCACCGCCATGGTCCCCGTGGCCGACACCACCGCCGACGGCCCGGACGTCCCCGGCGCACGCCTGGAGGTGACCGGGAAGATCGGCGCACTCAACCTCGAGGACGGCACCGTCCGCGTGGACCTCACCGTCACCGACCCCGCCCAGGGCGGCGCGAAGATCCTGACCAAGGCCCAGGCCGTGGTCCGGCTGGCGCCTGGCACTGGCACTGGCGGAGACGCCCAGTGAGCCCCACCCCGCAGGACCGTCCCGACGGCGGCGCTCAGGTCACGCTGGCAGCGCACACCACCAGCCGGGTGGGGGGACCGGCCCGGAGGTGGGTGCGTGCCCAGAGCGAGCAGGCGGCGATCGAGGCCATCCGGGCCGCTGACGAGGCTGGCGAGCCGCTGCTCGTGCTGGGCGGCGGCTCGAACCTGCTGGTGGCTGACTCCGGCTTCCCCGGAACCGTGGTGCAGCTGGCCTGGTCCGGCGTGGAGCGGCTGGAGGACGCTGTGCCTGCAGGACCCCACGACCAGGGACACAGCACTGTCCTGGTCCGCATGGCCGCCGGACAGCACTGGGACGAGGCGGTGGCCCGGACCGTGGAGCACGGACTGTCCGGACTCGAGGCGCTCTCCGGGATCCCGGGCTGCGCCGGAGCCACCCCCGTGCAGAACGTGGGCGCTTACGGGGCGGACGTCTCCCAGACCCTGGTCTCGGTGCGCGCCTGGGACCGCCAGGCCGGGCAGGTCGTGGAGCTGAGCAACGCCGAGCTGGAGTTCGGCTACCGGGACTCGATCATCAAGCGATCCCTGCTGACCGAACTGGATCGGCTGGCCGCCGGAGAGCCCGGTGCCGGGGCGAGCCCGCGCTGGGTGGTGCTCTCCGTGGACTTCGCCCTGGGGGCACACCCGGTGGGCGAGGACGCCGAGGCGGGGGCCGCCGTCGCGCCCGTCCGATACGCCCAGCTGGCAGGTGCCCTGGGCGTGGAGGAGGGCACCCACGCCCCCCTGGACACCGTGCGTGAGCACGTGCTGGAGTTGCGTGCGGGCAAGGGGATGGTCCTGGACCCGGCCGATCAGGACACCTGGTCCACGGGTTCGTTCTTCACCAACCCGGTGGTGCCGGCCAGCCTGCGCGCCCGACTGCCCGAGGGTGCTCCCGCGTTCGGTGCCGGCGAGGACGCTGAAGGCGAGCCGCTGGTGAAGCTCTCGGCGGCCTGGCTGATCGACCATGCCGGCTACGCCAAGGGGTTCGGCCTGCCGCAGGGCCCGGAGAACGGCCGCGGTGCGGACGGTGCCGGGATCGCGGGGGGACGGGCGAGCCTGTCCACCAAGCACACTCTGGCACTGACGAACCGGGGCAGTGCGCGCACCGAGGACCTGCTGGCGGTGGCCCGCGTGGTGCGGGACGGCGTGGAGCAGGCCTGGGGGATCACCCTGCACCCCGAACCGGTCCTGGTGGGCTGCTCCCTCTGACCGTTCCTCACCCCGAGACCGGAAACGCACCGCCCTGAGGGACGGTGCGTTTCCGGTTCGAGGGTGCGGAATCTGCGGGTCAGAGGTTGCCGGTGGCGATCATCAGCATGCGGCGCACCGGCTCGGCGGCACCCCACAGCAGCTGGTCGCCCACAGTGAACGCGGAGAGGTACTCCGGGCCCATCTCCAGCTTGCGCAGCCGGCCCACGGGGATGGTCATGGACCCGGTGACGGCGATCGGGGTGAGGTCCCGCATGGAGTCCTCCTTGGTGTTGGGCACCACGGAGACCCATTCGTTGTCCGCCGCGATGATCTGCTCGATCTCCTCCAGCGGCACGTCCTGGGTCAGCTTCAGGGTCAGTGCCTGGGAGTGGCTGCGCAGGGTGCCGATGCGCACGCACAGCGAGTCGAACGGGATCCGCTGCTGCGTGCGCAGGATCTTGTTGGTCTCGGCCCCGGCCTTCCACTCCTCCTTGGACATGCCGTTCTCCAGATCCTTGTCGATCCACGGGATCAGGGACCCGGCCAGGGGCACGCCGAACTGGGTGGCGTCCAGGGAGCCGTCGCGCTGGGCCTGCAGGATCTTGCGGTCGATCTCCAGGATGGCCGAGCCGGGATCGGCCAGTTCAGTGCCCACGGAGCCGGCCAGCACGCCGAACTGGTTGAGCAGCTCACGCATATGGCGGGCGCCGCCGCCGGAGGCCGCCTGGTAGGTCATGGCGGTTCCCCACTCCACCAGTCCGGCCTTGAACAGTCCGCCCAGGCCCATCAGCATGCAGGACACCGTGCAGTTGCCGCCCACGAACTCCTTGACCCCGGCGGCCAGGCCGGCGTCGATCACGTTCCGGTTCACCGGGTCCAGCACGATGATCGAGGAGTCCTCCATGCGCAGGGTGGAGGCGGCATCGATCCAGATCCCGTCCCAGCCGGCGGCCCGCAGCTTCGGGTACACCTCGGAGGTGTAGTCCCCGCCCTGGGTGGTCACGATCACCGGCAGCTGGGCCAGGGTCTCGATGTCGTAGGCGTCCTGCAGTGTGCCCGGCTCGGCGTCCATGCCGGCGTACACGGGAGCGTCCCCACCGGCGTTGGAGGTGGAGAAGAACACGGGGTTGACCTTGGCGAAGTCGCCCTCCTCGGTCATCCGCTGCATCAGCACGGACCCGACCATGCCGCGCCAGCCGATCAGCCCCACGGTGGGGACGGCGGCGGTGTCGGCGAAGCCTGCGGCCTGAGGGGCGTCGGAGGGCACGGCAGGGGCGGTCTGATCCACGGAAGTCATGCGGGCCAGTCTAGTTCTCCGGCCTGTCCGCAGTCTGGGCCGGGCGTCACACTCCGGTCAGTTCCTTACCGACGTGGTGCTGCGCCGCCGGTGCCCCGTGGCAGGAGAGCGTCAGGGGACTGAGTTGCACACATCGGCGACCTGACGTTCTGAGTTGCACAGTTCGCTGGTTTCCGGCCGGAATCCGGACAAGGTGCGCAACTCATCAGCGCCTCACGTCAAGGGATGCAACCGATCCGAGCGAGCCGACGAACACCGCATCAGGGAACGGCCGTCACTGCCCTCACCGGCGCGGAGCTGCCCCGCCATCGCTCGCGCCCGGGGCAGTCCCGCCCAGCAGCTTCCTGCGCTGGGCGTAGGCCCACAGCCCCAGCACCACGAACACCTGGGTGAGCACCACCAGGAACACGACGCCGGCCACCACCTTGTCCTGCAGCACCAGCACCAGCCCCATCACCGCGGTCACCAGTCCCAGCACGGGGGCGAGGATGAACGCGATGAAGGTCAGGGTCTGGCGGTTCAGGAACCCGCCGGTGTCCTCGGCGCCGGGGCCAGGCTGTGCGGAGGGTCCGGGGATGTTCGGGGTGCTCATGGGCGTTCCCACCTCTCGAATCGGTAGCGGACTCCGGTGCGGGACTCGTGCCAGCCGGTGTCCGGTTCCACGGCGGTTCGCTGCCAGGAGCCGTCCAGCACGGGGGCGAAGGTGTCTCCCTCCGCGTCCACGTCCAGCACGGTGACCTCGGCCAGGGTGGCCACGTCCAGGGCCTGGTCGAACAGGGTGGACCCGCCGATCACCCAGATCAGGTCCAGTCCGTCGGACTCCAGGGCGGCGTCCAGTCCCTCGCGGAACCCGGGGACCACGGCGGCCCCGGCCTCACGCATCTGCTCGGCGGAGGTCTGCCGGCGCGAGACCACGATGTTCGTCCGCCCGGGCAGAGGGCGGTACTGGGCCGGGAGGGACTCCCAGGTCTTGCGCCCCATCACCACCGGGTGGCCGAGGGTGAGCTCCTTGAAGTGGGCGAGGTCCTCAGGAACGTTCCAGGGCATGCCGCCGTCCAGGCCGATCACCCCGTCCTGGGTCTGAGTCCAGATCATGCCGATCCGTGGCGTGGACGCCGACCGGCCGTCGTCGTGCTGGCCTGCCGAGGCAGGTCGCGAGGTGGAGGTGCGGGGGCGGGGACTGTCAGACGGCAATGGGGGCCTTGATCGTCGGGTGGTGCTGGTAGTCGACCAGCTCGAAGTCCTCCAGCTCGTAGCTGAAGATGTCCTGCGGGGTGCGGCGCAGCACCAGCTGCGGGTACGGGTGCGGCTCACGGCTGAGCTGCTCGCGCACCTGGTCTTCGTGGTTGGAGTAGATGTGGCAGTCCCCGCCGGTCCAGACGAACTCGCCCGGCTCCAGCCCGGTCTGCTGGGCCACCATCAGGGTCAGCAGCGCGTAGGAGGCGATGTTGAACGGCACCCCCAGGAACAGGTCCGCCGAGCGCTGGTAGAGCTGGCAGGAGAGCTTCCCATCCGCCACGTAGAACTGGAACATGGCGTGGCACGGGGGCAGGGCCATCTGGTCCACCTCGGCCGGGTTCCAGGCGGTCACGATGTGCCGGCGCGAGTCCGGGCTGGTCTTCAGCGACTCCACCACGCGCGCGATCTGATCGATCTGTCCGCCGTCCGGAGTGGGCCAGGAACGCCACTGCACGCCGTACACCGGCCCCAGCTCGCCGTCCTCGTCCGCCCATTCATCCCAGATCTTCACCCCGCGCTCCTGCAGCCAGCGCACATTGGAGTCTCCACGCAGGAACCACAGCAGCTCCAGCGCCACGGACTTGAAGTGCACGCGCTTGGTGGTGATCAGCGGGAACGACTCGCTCAGGTCGTACCGCAGCTGGCGGCCGAACACGCTGCGCGTCCCGGTGCCGGTGCGGTCACCCTTCTGGGCGCCCTCGGCCATCACCTCGGCCAGGAGGTCTTCATACGGGGTGGGGATGGTCACGGCGTCCATCCTACCGGCGTGGAGCGTCTCCGGTTCCGGGTCCGGCCGGTGCGGGGGGACCTTCAAGGAGTTCCCGACGACGGCCCAGCAGTCCCAGCAGATCCTCCCATCCGAGCCCTGCGGCGCGGGCGCGGGTGAGCAGCTGGTCGGCGGCCTCGTCCACCTCGGTGGGGGTGGGCGTGGGCGGGGCGCCGGAGACGGTGGTGCCGTGGCGGCGGCGGGACTCCACGAACCCGGCGGACTCCAGTTCCCGGTAGGCCCGGGCCACGGTCCCCACCGCGATGCCCAGGTCCGCAGCCAGGGCCCGCACAGTGGGCAGCCGGCTGCCAGGGGCCAGGGCGCCCGTGGCGATCAGCTCGGTGACCTGGGAGCGGATCTGCTCGAACGGCGGGACCGCCGAGCCCAGGTCCACGGACAGGTCCGGGGGAGGGGAGGTCCCTGGTGAGACCGAGCTCATGGCCGCAGGTCCTGGCCGACCGGTTCGACCGCCGGCTCGGTGTCCGGTTCGATGCTCCAGGGCGGCGTGGGGCCGGGCCAGAAGGCGCTCAGAGCCGCCGCCAGGATCAGGGCGGAGGAGATGACGAGCGCTGTGCCCTCGGCGGGTTCGGAGGTCACCAACGAGTCGTAGGGAACCACTCCGCGGGCGAAGAGCGCATCCCAGATCGGGGCCGCCCCGTGGATGGCGGCTGCCGTGACAGCGAAGACACCGCCCGTTCCGATGCCCAGGAGACGGTCGGCGCCAGCGGTGCGCAGGTGCTGATCCCAGGCGGAGCTGGCGCGGCCCAGAGCCGGCCTCCGCAGTGCGATCCGGGTCGCCAGGACGGTGAGTGCTGTCATCACCGCTGCCACCAGGACCAGTGAGAGGGCCAGTCCCGGTTGAGCCAGGGGGCCGACCAGACTGAGGATGGCCAGGAGGACGGCCATGCCGCAGGAGACTCCCAGGACGATCCACCGCCAGCGAGGCGCCGTGCCGGTGACCACGGGGTGCTCGGCCGAGGCGCGTGGTGTGTGGCCCCGGCGGATGCCGAACTCCATCACCAGCATCAGCAACACCGCCACCGCAAAGGGGGCGACTGTCCCGGCCATCTGCATCCAGCGATCGCCGTCGGACAGCCCCTGGAAGGTCCTGCCGAGGGGCAGCAGGGCTGCAAGCGCGACCGCTCCTCCGATCAGCACCGCCAGCCGCCGCCCGTCGCTGCGCAGACGCCGAACCGCCTCCGGTGTGCCGGGCAGCGCCCTGGACGAATGCCGATCAGTGCCCGAGCCCAGTTCGCTCACCGCCGGTGACCGCCAGAGGAGCATCAGCAGCATCAGCACGAGGCCGATGCCCGGGGCTGCGGTGTCGATCCACCGGGCAGGATCCGGGACGGAGGCCATCCACGCCTCGGAGTACAGGTCGACCCCGTCGTCGAGCCAGTTCGACGGGTGGGGGCGGGCCTGGCGCAGGGCCTGCTCCTGCACTCCGCGCGCCCAGGCCTGGGCCGAGTGCACCAGGAACCCGATGCCGACCAGGGCTGCCGTCCGCAGGGCGCGGTTGGTGGCGATGCGCCGGGTGGCGTCGTCATCGGCCGTGCTCAGACCGGACAGTGGCGGCCGGCGGGCGATCACCAGGATGGTCAGCACGGTGGCCAGCACCAGCACCAGCAGCCCGATCATCAGCCAGGGGGCAAACTCGGCGCCCGGGCGGAAGCCGGTCTGCGTCCAGTCATTGTAGGAGTAGCCGTACTCCAGGGACCCGTCCACCTGCTGGAGGTGGATCGCCGGGGTTCCCGGTGTGGTCCAGGCCAGGGCCACGGCGGCCCCGGCGGCCAGCACGATGGCCCCTGCCACCCAGGTCAAGGTGCGGGGCAGGAAGTGTCCCGCCTCTCGGGGGGCCAGCCGGGCCGTGCGCACCTGGCCGGCAGGGCGGGGCCAGGTGTACTGGGCCACCCAGTAGATCAGCAGCAGCCAGACTGCCGGTCCGATCACCGTCCAGAGCGCATCCGTGGGACTGAGGGACAGCGCCGGCAGTTCGGTCACTGCACTCTCGGGCATCTCGTCGGGGTTGACGCCGATCCCGCTCGAGGCGGCCTGGTCCTGTCCCCGTTCGTACAGGGTGGCCAGTCCGGCGGTTCCTGTGGCGAACAGGGCAATCAGGGCGGTGACCATCCCGTGCATCCGAGCAGAGGCCACGGGTGATCCGCCGCCCGGTGTCCAGGCGCTGAACCGCAGGATCACGTAGATCAGGGCCACTCCGAGCGCGAGTCCGATGCCGGTGGCGGCGATGCTGGTGACCACCCAGAGATCCATAGTCGGCCCCTCCCTCACGGGACACCGATGGCATCCCTGGTGTGGATCAATGTATCAACTCATTGACACAACGGGAAGGGGTCCGTCTGCGAGGACGGAGATCGGCTGCTCCTCAGAGCTCGTGCACCATCTCCTGGTACTCCGGATAGCGCTGCAGATAGTCCTCCACATAGGAGCACTCCGGCGAGATCGAGTCTCCCTCGGCCTTCAGCCGGTCCAGCACCATGGTGACCAGTGCGCGGGCATAGCCGCGGCGGCCGAACTTCTCGTCGATGATCGTGTGCTGCAGCCGGACCACACTCTCCCGCAGGCCGTCGGCACCGGTGGTCTCATCCACGGTGTAGCCCAGGAAGCCGATGTACTGGTCGTCCTGCCACAGCTCGTAGCGTCCACGGTCGGGGTCGCGCAGCACGCGCAGTCCGTCGTGGACGATCTTCGGGGTGTCGGAGGCCTGGGAAGCAGTCATGCATAGACCCTAGTGGGGCGGACAGCCGGTGTCAGCAGTGCGCCAGCAGAAGTCAGTCGTCCCAGACGTCGTAGTGCTCCAGCGAGACGATCTTCCCGCCTCGGTCCAGCGCCTGGTGGGCCACGATCACCGCGCCGGGCTTCAGGTAGGGATCCTTGGTGGGCAGGGCCGCCAGGATCGCCTCGGTGTCCCGCCCGGCCACCGTCTCGGTCAGCTCCTCCAGGACCAGGGGCAGCACCGGACGGTGGGTGCACAGCAGGGTGGAGCGGTGCCGGTCCAGCAGGGCACGGGTCTCGCGGCGCGTCTTCTTGGGTTTGGCCTTGGCGGACTTCTCGGTGAAGGCGGCGATCGTCTTCAGGCTCTTGCGGGCGTGCTGCACATAGGGAGTGACCGTCTCCACGCACCGCAGCCACGGGGAGGAGATCGGCTTCTCCGGCGACCACACGCGCAGCAGCTTCTCCACCGCCAGCGCCTGACGGCGACCGGTGGCCGCCAGGGGGCGTTCCCCCTCGGCGCGGGACCAGGACGAGCGGGGCTTGGCCTTGGCATGACGCAGCACCAGGAACGGCGCGGTGCGCAGGATCCGGCGCTCGTACGCGGTGACCAGTGCTTCGAGGGGCTCCCGGTCGGTGGGGTTGGTCAACCGCTGGCGGGCCTCCTCCGGGGTGACCCAGGCCGTGCGGTCCACCTCTCCGCCGTCCGGGGTGGGCTCCCGGCGGCCGGCCTCAGCCGCCCAGTACCAGACCTCCTTCGAGGTCCCGCTGTTCAAGGTGTAGTGGATGGAGGGCAGTGGCAGTCCCAGGGTGACCGGCAGTCCGATCTCCTCCAGGGTCTCGCGCACGGCGCACTCGGGCAGGGTCTCTCCCTCATCCAGTTTCCCCTTGGGCCAGGACCAGTCGTCATACCGGGGGCGGTGGATGATCAGCAGCTCCAGTCCGCGACCGTTCTCCCGCCAGGGCAGCACGCCGGCCGCCAGCACGGCGGAGTCGGGGTGGGTGTCATGCAGTCCGGCGGCGGATCGTGCGGCGGTGTAGGGCATGGAGACCATTTCTGTACGGCGGATGATCTGGTGGCGGGAACCCTGCACCCGGGCAGGCGAGCGTGCAGGCAGAACTCTAGTGGTTCAACCCCGCACGTACATCACATCGGTGTCCCAGCGAGTGAAGCCCAGTGCCCGGTAGAGGCTGACGGCAGGGGTGTTGTCCGCGTCCACGTAGAGCATCACCGCGTCGACCCCCTGCCGCTGCAGGTGTCGGATGCCGGCCACGGTGAGCAGTCGGCCCAGTCCGCGGCCCTGCGCCTCCGGGACGACCCCCACCACATACACCTCGCCCAGGGGAGCGTGCCCGTCCTGGGCCGGGTGGATCTTCGTCCAGTGGAAACCCAGCACGGTGGGTTCGGGCCCCGTGGTGTCCTCGGCGATCAGGAAGCCGTCGGCGTCGAACCACGGCTCGGCCTGGCGCGCTCGCAGATCCTCCACGGTCATCGAGCCCTGTTCGGGGTGATCGGCGAAGGCAGCGGCGTTGGCCGTGACCCAGGCGGCATCGTCCACGCCGGGCTGGAAGGGACGGATGCGCACGCCCTCGGGAACGGTCTCATCCCACACGCGCGGGGTTTCCTCGGAGCCCGAAGACTCTGCGGACGTGTCGGTGCGGTGAGTCAGGCGCAGGCGGTACAGCTCGCGTCCGGCCTCAGCGCCGAAGCGCTCGGCCAGCCGGGCGGCGGCGGCGTGGTTGCCGTGGGCCCAGGCCTGGAGCCGTCCGGTCCCGGCATGGTCCAGGGCGGCCTGCGCCAGCGCGGTGCCCACGCCACGGCCTCGGCAGTTCGGATGGACCACCAGTTCCATGGTCGCCGCACCGTCCGCGTCTCCCGCAGCGGGAGAGACCACGACGACGGCCCCGGCCAGTTCTCCGTCCCGTCCGGCCTGGTGATCCAGCCAGGCCAGCACGGTGCGCACCCGGTCCGGGTCATCGGTGGTGCGCAGCTCCACCCAGGTCTGATCGGAGAGCGGAGGATTGCCGTCTGAGCGCTCGGCGGCGTCCACCAGGGCGGTGACATCGCGCAGGAGTCGCTGCTCCAGTCGTCCGGCCCGGGTGTCCAGGTTCGGTGCGTCCGCAGAGTCGCGGCGGGGGGAACGGTCTGCAGTGGCGGGGCTGTCCATGGACCAACCCTACCGGCCGGGATCAGGAGGCGGCAGGGGCGGCGGGGTCGGGGGTGTCCTGGTGGTCACGCGGCACGAACCGGTACCCCACATTGCGCACGGTGCCGATCAGCTGCTCACGGTCTGGGCCGAGCTTGGCCCGCAGCCGCCGCACGTGCACATCCACCGTCCGGGTGCCGCCGAAGTAGTCGTAGCCCCAGACCTCGTGCAGCAGCTGCTCACGCGTGAACACCCGTCCGGGATGCTGCGTGAGGTGCTTGAGCAGCTCGAACTCCTTGTACGTCAGGTTCATCGGCTCACCATGGACCTTGGCGGTGTAGCTGGCCTCGTCGATCACCACACCGGAGGAGCGGATCGGCGCGGGGGCAGCGGAGGACTCCTTCTGCTCCGTGGACCGGGCCAGGGTCAGGCGCAGGCGTGCCGCCAGCTCGGCCGGCCCGGCAGTGTCCAGGATCAGATCGTCCATGCCCCAGGACGAGGACAGGGCTGCCAGCCCGCCCTCGGTGAACACGGCCAGGATCGGCATCTGCGCATCGGCGGCGCGCAGGGCCCGGCACAGCGAACGCGCTGCCGCGAGATCGCGGCGTGCATCGACGATGACCAGATCGGTGTCCTGATGGCGCAGCAGCGAGCTCGGAGTGGGCGGTGCCACCTGCACCCGGTGCTCCAGGAACTCCAGGGACGCCACGACGGCCGACGGGGCGCCGGGCTGGGCGGTGAGCAGCAGCAGCCGGGCCATGTGATCCTCCGGGTCGACGACGGTCTACGGTGGTCGAGCGTCCACCAGGGCATGCGGCTCTCCCCATGGACGTGTCGAGTATAGAGAGTGGACCACGCCCGGCGGCGCCGATGGCGAGGCCGTGACGCGCCCGGTGGCAGACTGGTCGGCGTGAGACATCCCCTGACTGCCCTCGTGGCCTGTGCCGCTGCCGTGGTGCTCGGGGCCTGCAGTGCTGTGGGCACGGTGGCCACTGCGGCCGGCGTGAGCCTGGTGATCCTGATCGCCGCGCTGGGCTGGCCTCAGCTGCTGGGCGCCCCGGCGCGCACGTCCCTGACGATCGTGTTGGCGGCCACCGGCCTGCTGGCCACCTGGGCCGTGGTCATCTGGCCTCTGGAGGACGGCGGGCGTCCGGTCCTGCTCGAGCCGATCGCCGTCTGCATCGCGCTGGGGGCGATGGCCGCCTTCATGGTCCAGTTGATCCGCGGTCACGGTCGGCCCCAGCGCCTGGAGTCCACGGCGGGGACCATCACCGGAGTGGCGGGGATCGCCTCGGCGGCCGGATGGACCGCCCTGGCCCGCTGGCAGGAGCTGACCGACGGTGCCGCCGGCGCCCTCCAGCTCTCCTTGGCAGCGTCACTGGGTCTGGCCGCACTCTGCGCCCTGCTGCCCGGCGCCCGTCTGCTCGGTCGAGTCCTGGGGCTGCTGCTGGCCGCCGCTGCGCCGTTCGTCCTGGTCCAGCTCCTCCCCGACTTTCCGCTGTGGTCTGCCGTCGTCGGCGGCACCCTGGCCGGCCTGGTGACCGTGCTGACCGGCTCCCTCGTCTCCAGCGAGACCCGCCGGCCGGCCGGACTGCGCGCCTCGCTGGCCCTGGGAGTGGCGCCGGTGGCCCTGACGGGACTGCTCGCGTACGTTGTCCTGAGGATCATGACGGTCTGACCGTCACCGAACGAACGGAGACCTCCGATGAGTGATCAGCCAGTCCAGCCCGGCCAGCAGATGGCCGATGACGTCTTCAACGCCGAGCTCGAAGAGGGCGGGGAATCGGCCCTGGAGCGGGCCGGCCGCTTCGCCACCGGTGTCCTGACCTCCGCGCTGGGAGGCTCCGGGGCTGCTGTGGTCGGCGCCGCCGTGGTGGTGCGCCGTCGCGCGGACGAGGAGGAGGTGCTGCGGATCGATGTGCCGGACGCCGAGTCCGGGGACCAGATCCTGCAGGCCATGCGCGAGGATCTGCGCACCTACCCGGCCGAGGAGTTCGTCACCGCCTGGGTGGAGCGGGACAGCACCCGTCATGGACGTCACTCAGCGGGCGGCGCCGATCACGGCACCCGGCTGGAGTAGGATCGAGACATGTCGATTCTTGCGCTTGAGATCTTCTTCATCGCCCTGCTCGTGCTCGCCGGACTGGCCATGGCCGGGTTCGCCGCGCTCGTGATCTCCGGACTGTACAAGGGCCAGAAGTAAGCAGCTGTGCCCACTGAACTCCCGTACGACCTCACTCCCGAGCTCGCACCCCTCTCCTGGCTGATCGGTGCCTGGGAGGGACAGGGCCGTCTGGGCTCCGGTGAGGACGACAGCGAGATCTTCTACCAGCGGGTGGACTTCACCGAGCACGGGCTGCCGTTCCTGGAGTACCGCGCCGAGTCCTGGCTGTGCGAGGCCGATGGCACCTTCCTGCGTCCGCTGACCGTGGAGAGCGGCTTCTGGGCGCTGGACCGTGACCGTCGAGACGGCGACCTGGGGCCGGGCATGCGCCCAGCCGATGTGGTCCCGGCCTTCCGCTCCGCCGAGGACGTGGAGCAGCTGCGCCGGGAGGACAACTCCTTCCCCATCACCGCCACGATCACCCACCCGGGCTCCATCTCCGAGCTCTACTACGGTGTGATCCGTGGACCCCAGGGCCAGCTGGTGACCGACTCCGTGCTCAAGGGCTCCGCCGCCGGGCCCTATGAGACCGCTCAGCGGATCTTCGGCATGGTCAACACCCAGCTGTTCTGGCGCTGGGACGTCACCGTGGGCGGAGAGGAGTCCCCGCACGCCTCCGCCATCCTGGACCGCATGCCCGATCCCTCCCAAGGTCGGCTGGCACCGGGGGCACCCCGGGAGCCCGGCCGTGGCTGAGCCCGGCCAGACCGAGCCCACGCCGCGCCGGTCCCCGCTGTTGAGCGGTCCCGATTCGATCCACGGAGCCGTGGCTGGCGGGGGACCCGACGCCGGGGTGGCCGCCCACTATGGACAGCCCGCCGCCGAGCAGCGTGCCCTGGACGAGGGCCGGGCGATCGTGGACCTCTCCCACCGTGCCGTGCTCTCGGTGTCCGGGCCGGACCGGCTGAGCTGGCTGGACACCCTCAGCTCCCAGCGCCTGGCTGACGCCCCTGCAGGCACCAGCACCCAGACCCTGTTCCTGGACGTGCAGGGACGCATCGAGTTCGACGTCCAGGTGCTTGAGGACGGTGCGGCCACCTGGCTGATCACCGAGGGAGAGCGGGGCCCGGCCCTGGTGGACTGGCTGGTCTCCATGCGCTTCGCCCACCAGGTCACCCTGCGCGACCACACCGGCACCGTGGCCGTGGTGGGCGCCACCGCCGCCGTGCCCGGCTGGGAGGACCGCACGGTCTGGATCGACCCCTGGCCGCACATCGCCGAAGGCGGCTACCCCTACTCAGCTGAGGCCGACCCGTCCCGCCACCCGGCGGCTGACTGGACCTGGCGGGAGTACCTGGTCACCCTGACCGACCTGCAGCAGACCGCCGCCCGGCTCGGCGCCGGGGAGCTCGCCGAGTGGCGGCTCGCCGGGACCATGGCCAGCGAGGCACTGCGGATCGCCGCCGCTCGCCCTCGTCAGGGCCGGGAGATGGATGACCGCACCATCCCGCATGAGCTGGATCTGCTGCGCACCGCCGTCCACCTGACCAAGGGCTGCTACCGCGGCCAGGAGACGGTGGCCCGCGTGCACAACTTGGGGCGTCCGCCCCGCCGGCTGGTGCTGCTGCACCTGGACGGTTCTGGGCACACCCTGCCTCAGCCCGGCTCCGACCTGATCCTGCGCCCGTCCGGTCAGTCTGATGCGCCGGAGTTGGAGAAGGCCCGCCCGGTCGGTCGCCTGACCTCGGTGGCCCTGCACCACGAGATGGGCCCGATCGCCCTGGGCGTGCTCAAGCGCAACGTGGACCCCACAGCCGAGCTGCTGGTGCGGGACACCGCCACCGGCGAGCGCACCGAGTACACGGCAGCAGCCCAGGAGGTGGTGGTCTCCCCGGACTCCGGGCAGGTGGTCGGCCGTCCCGCCGGACTGCTGCGCGGTCCCCGCTGAGCCTGCCCCGTACGCGCAGAGCGCACCTGCGGGTCCTACGGCTCGAAGACCACCGTGGTCTGGGACCCGGCCAGCTCGAAGCCCAGCGTGTCCGCCAGATGCTGTGAGGCCCGGTGTCCCATCCGCGCTCGCCACTGGGGGATCAGCCCCTCGGTGAACGCCTCCTCCATCGCCACGCCGGCCGCATAGGCGCCCAGGCCCAGGCGGCGCACATCCGGACGGACCAGCACGCTCACCTGCCCGATCAGCCCCTGCCACTCCTCGTATCCTGACCCGGCCACCGGGTCAGCCGAGCCCTGCAGGTCATCCTGTGCGCCGTCGTCGGGAACGAGGGTGAAGGTGGAGTCCAGGCCGCTCAGGCCCGCCTCAGCCACATCATCGGCCGGGCACAGCGACTCCAACTGCGCAGCGTGGTCCGTCTCATAGGACACCGCCAGGGTCTCCGAGCGGTCCATCTGCGGGACGCCGTCCGCGTAGTACAGCGCGGCCTCGCCCAGCGAGCGGACCCGGTGGGAGGCGCCCAGCCGGATGAAGGTGGACTCCAGCGCCAGCACCTCGTCGTCCACGTCCCGCGCGGCGTCCAGCAGCCACCGCGGCCCGTAGAGGACCGAGGCGCCGTAGAGCCGGACGAAGGTGGCCACCTGCTCGTCCTCGCGTCCGGCCCGGCGGGCCTCGCCCTCCGCAGGGCGTCCCGACGGCGGCCCCTCACCATCCGTGGGCACCTCCAGGCGCGCTGGGCGCGAGGACCCGGCGGAGGAGCCGGCGGCACCGATCAGGCCGGTCAGGGAGTCGTCGGGCAGACCGAGGATGCGTGACCAGGCCAGGGCGACGATCTGGCGGGTGTGGGAGTCCAGGGGCATGCCGGTCAGCGCCCGAAGAGGACTTTGGCCTCGTCGTAGCGGTGCTGGGGGACCTCCTTGAGCCCGTCCAGCGCCTGGGCCAGGTCCACCTGGACGATCTCGGTGCCGTCCAGGGCCACCATCTGGCCCCACTTGGACTGATGCACCAGGTCCATGGCGCCCATGCCGAAGCGGGTGGCCAGCACCCGGTCGAAGCCGGTGGGCGCGCCACCGCGCTGGATGTGGCCCAGCACGGTGTTGCGGGTCTCGATCCCGGTCATCTGCTCGATCTGCTGGGTGACCCACTCGCCGATCCCGCCCAGGCGTGGCCGTCCGGACTCCTCCACGCCGGCGTCGGCCAGCGGATCGTCCAGGCCCTCGGGGATGAAGCCCTCGGCCACCACCACCAGGGGAGAGCGGCCACGGTCATGCACCTGGCGCACCCAGTCGCAGACCTCCTCCATGGAGGTGCGCTGCTCGGGGATCAGGATGGCGTGGGCGCCGGCGGCGATCCCCGAGTGCAGGGCGATCCAGCCCACGTGCCGACCCATCACCTCGGCCACCATGCAGCGGTGGTGGGAGTCACCGGTGGTGCGCAGCCGGTCCATGGCATCGGTGGCGATGGACACGGCGGTGTCGAAGCCGAAGGTGTAGTCCGTGGCCTTGAGGTCGTTGTCGATGGTCTTGGGCACGCCCACGATCGGCAGGCCGTCGTCCGCCAGGCGCTTGGCCCCGGCCAGTGTGCCCTCGCCGCCGATCGCCACCACGGCGTCCAGACCGATCTTCTCGATCATCCCGGCGATGTTCTCCGGGCCGCCCTGCGGGTGGTTGTACGGGTGGGTCCGGGAGGTGCCCAGGATGGTGCCGCCCGTGCGGGCCAGACCCCGGACCACCTGGCGGGGCAGCTCCTGCCAGTCGCCCTCGATCAGTCCCCTCCAGCCGTCCCGGATGCCGACCATCTCGTCGTCGTAGGTCTTGATGCCGTGCAGGACGGCGGAGCGGATGACGGCGTTCAGGCCGGGGCAGTCTCCGCCGCTGGTGAGCAGACCGACGCGCATGAGGGGACTCCTTTCGCAGGGGATGCGGCCGGAGAGCTCCGACCGCTCCCTGCCAGGCTATCGGTTCTCTCAGACGCGGTAGGAGCCGGGCTGTCCCGGACCTCCGCGGCGGCCGCCGTTCAGGGCGCGCTCGAGCGGAATGGACCCGTCCTGCCAGGGCAGCAGCAGCCAGGCGACCAGGTAGGTGGCCAGCCCGATGAACGGGAACAGGAAGCTGATCAGCACGGCGATGCGCACCACCAACGGATCCCAGCCGAACTTGGCTGCCAGCCCGGCGCAGATGCCGCCGACCCAGCGCTTCGGGCCGCGGCGGAAGGGGATGGAACGCAGGCTGCGGTAGATGTTCTCCATGGTCTCTCTCCTGGGGTGTTCGAGGGTGGGGTGGGTGAGTTCGGGGGATGTCAGTCCCGCTGGCGGGCCGCCCCGGCGATCCCGCCGCCGATCAGGGCGATGCCCACCAGGCCGGCCAGGCCGATGCCCATCAGCACCGGGTCCGGGGTCCAGTCCAGCAGGACCGTGGACAGCGACCACAGCGCGACGAGCAGGGCGATCAGTCCCCAGATCAGGGTGCCGAGGCGCACTCCGGAGCGGGGCGGGGTGGCCGCGTAGAGGGAATCGTCGGTCGAGGAGTCAGGGGTGGTGTGGCTCATGGTGCGCACGCTCAGTTCTGTTCGGTGGGCGTCGAGGAGGTCGGGACCTGCGAGACCTGGACGTCCACGGTGGCGAAGGCCAGATCGGTGTCCAGGTGCAGGACGGTGTCCCCGGGGGCGTCCGCGATCAGCTGGCGGTCCAGGTCATGGTTGGCGTTCTCGTAGGTCATGTCTGACCCGGGGGTCGGGTGGGTGATGGTGCTGAAGCCCTGGTCGGTGCTCAGCAGCACGTCCACATCGTCCGGCACCAGGATGGTCACGGTGGAGAAGTCCACCTCGATCGGCACGGTGAGCTCACCGCCGGGCGGCAGCTCCAGGTCCGTCAGATCGCTCAGGTCGATCAGTCCCGTGCTGAACCGCATCTCATAGCCGGACTCGGAGCTGCCCTGCAGCGTTCTGAGCTCGGGATCGAAATGGATCAGGTTGCCGGTGGTCGAGGCGATCACCGGCAGGGTCAGGATCGCGGTGGCCACGGTCAGCCCGCCGCCGGTCCTCCCGCGCAGGGCGGCGAACAGCACGCCCAGGGCCATCACGCCCAGGGCGGTGGCGGAGGCGGTGACCCAGACCAGGCTCCAGGGCACCTCGTAGACCCCCAGGTACTTGAGGAGCCCGACGACGGCCGCGGCCACCAGCGCCAGGCCCACCACGGCGGCCTGCAGGGATCCCGGCAGAGCGCGAGCCGGGGGCTTCCGCGCCGGGCCCACCGGTGCGGACGGTCGGGAGTGGCCCGCCTCGCCATAGGGGTCGGGCACCGTGGGGGGAGCGACGGTCTGCTGGCTCATGGGGTCCTCTGTCTCATGGAGTGCCGAGGGAACGGCAGGATCGGTCTCGGCATGCCCGGCAGGTCGCTGTGCCGCCGTGGAGCCGGAACCGGACGGGGCCGTCGTCGTGTCCGCGCTGCCGTACCAGTCGGTACGGCTGGGGGCCAGGTGGACGGTGGGTGCCGGAGCTGCCGGCGGGGTGCGCGGCGCAGGACCGGCAGATCCGGAGGGAAGCTGACGGGGGCGGTCGCGGCGGGCGATCACCATCCAGATGAACAGGCCGATCAGCACGGCCCCAGCCACCGAGCCCGGTCCGCGCCAGGCCCCGCGGTCACTGGTGGCGAAGAGCAGGTCCTGGGCGCCCAGCACGGTGAGGATCACCGCACCGGTCATCCCGGCGGTCCAGCGGCCGGCGCCGGCCTCGCGCAGGTGGATGCGGCCGTCCGGCTCGGGCAGCAGCAGCCAGCACAGGCCGTAGAACAGCACGGCCACCCCGATCGTCAGGAAGCAGGCGACCACGAACACGGCACGGGCCAGCGTCCGGTCGATCTCCAGACGGTCGGCGATCCCGGACACCACGCCGCCGAACCAGCGCTCAGGGGACCGGACGGTCTGCAGGGAGCGGATCCAGCCGTAGAAGCCGGGGTCGGGGGAGCGGTGCTCGAGGTTCGAGGTCATGGCTCCAGCCTTCCGGACCGGAGGCCCAGGCGGTATCCGGATTGACCCGGAGGCGACCCTGAGTGGTCCCGGAGCCAGCCCGGGATCACTCCGGATCCGCACCCAGACGGCACAGCACTGGGGCAGGATGGACCCATGACCGCCCCGCTGACCCGCGCTGTGCACGGCCGTGCTGTGGCCGGAGTCTGCGCCGGACTGGCTGGGCACCTGAGCCTGCCCGTGACCTGGGTGCGCGTGGGCCTGGTGGTGCTGAGCCTGATGGGCGGGGCCGGGCTGGTCTTCTACGCCTGGCTGTGGATCTTCCTGCCCTCCGAGCATGAGGACGCCGTGGTGACCGCGGAACGGGTCCGCGGTGCCGCCGTGCCGCTGCCGCCCTCTGAGCCTGGTGGTCCGTCCTCACCCGGCCTCACCGGGGAGGTGAGCGTGGGCGCCGAGGATGCGCTGCGTCGTCGGGCCCTGTGGAATGGCTGGCAGGTGATCGTGGGTGTGGTGGTCCTGGCGATCGCCGTGGTGCTGGGCCTGCAGACGGCCGGCATCCCGGTGTCCTGGGGGATCGTGGGCCCGGGCGGCGTGGTGCTGTTGGGCATGGCCGTGGCCTGGCTCCAGCTGGACTCGCTGCGGGGGGCCTCACGGCGGGGAAGGGTGGTCTCCGTGCTCCAGGTGGTCCTGGGGCTGCTGCTGGTGCTCGGCGGTGTCCTGGCGCTGGCCTCCGGATTCGTGGGGATGGAGGAGCTCTGGCTGGGACTGTTCGTGGCCGTGGCGGTGCTCGTGGGGCTGCTGCTGGTGGCCGCACCCTGGGCACTGAAGGCCTGGCGAGACCACATGGCGGAGCGCACCGCCCTGGCCGCCCAGACCGAGCGTGCGGAGATGGCGGCCCATCTGCACGACTCCGTGCTGCAGAGCCTGGCCCTGATCCAGAAGAACGCCGAGGACCCCGCCCGCGTGGCCCGCTACGCCCGCGCCCAGGAGCGGGAGCTGCGGCAGTACCTCTACCAGGACCCGAGCCGACCCACCGGGACCCTGGGAGATCGCCTCGAAGAGCTCGCCGAGACCCTGGAGGAGCGCCACGGCCACTCGATCGAGGTGGTCACCGTGGGCACCGCCCAGGGCGCCTGGCTGGACCCGCTGCTGCAGGCCGCCCAGGAGGCCATGCGCAATGGGGTCCGTCACGCGGGGCCCGTGCGTGTCTACGCCGAGGCCGGACCGGACGGCGCCGAGGTGTTCGTGCGTGACCGCGGCACCGGGTTCGACCTGGACGCCGTGCCCGCCGACCGGCTGGGGGTGAGAGAGTCGATCATCGGGCGGATGCAGCGCTCCGGTGGCACCGCCCAGCTGCGCACCGGGCCGGACGGCACCGAGGTCCGACTCCACCAGCCGCGCCCGGCCCAGCAGTCCCACCCCACTGAACAGGACAGGACCTGATGAACCAGACCCCGCCCGTCACCGTCGTCGTGGTGGACGACCACGCCATCTTCCGCACCGGTCTGAAGGCAGACCTGGACGCGGACCGCATCCAGGTGCTCGGGGAGGCCGCCGACGTGGACTCCGCGATCGCCGCCATCCGGCAGCACCGCCCCGCCGTGGTGCTGCTGGACGTCCACCTGCCCGGCGGCCGTGGGGGAGGAGGCGCCGAGGTGGCCGCGGCCTGCCACGACCTCGCGCCGGAGGTGCGCTTCCTGGCCATCTCGGTGTCAGACGCCGCCGAGGACGTGGTCGGGGTGATCCGGGCCGGCGCTCGCGGGTACCTGACCAAGACCGCCTCCGGAGCGGAGGTCAGCGACGCTGTGCAGCGTGTGGCGGCGGGGGACGCGGTGTTCTCGCCTCGACTGGCCGGCTTCGTGCTGGACGCGTTCGGCACCGCCGCGGTGGCCGTGCAGGACGACGAGCTGGACCTGCTCTCCGAACGTGAGCTCGAGGTGATGCGGCTGATCGCGCGCGGGTACACCTACAAGGAGGCCGCCAAGCAGCTGTTCATCTCGGTGCGCACCGTGGAGACCCACGTCTCCCACGTGCTGCGCAAGCTCCAGCTCTCCAACCGGCACGAGCTCAGCCGCTGGGCGGGCGAACGCGGACTGCTCTGAGCCTGCGCTCGCCGCGCGGGTCTGCGGCCTACTGCGCGAGCAGGCGCTGGATGCGCTGCACGCCTTCGGCGAGGTCGTCGTCGCCCAGGGCATAGGACAGGCGGAGGTAGCCGGACGGGCCGAAGGCCTCTCCAGGCACGACGGCGACCTCGGCCTTCTCCAGGATCAGCCCTGCCAGCTCGGCTGAGGTCTGGGGGGTCTGCCCTGCGATCTCCCGACCCAGCGCCTCGCGGACGTCCACATACGCGTAGAAGGCGCCCTCCGGCGTCGGGCAGCTGAACCCGGGGACCGCGTTCAGGCCCTCCACCATGGCACGGCGGCGCCGATCGAAGGCGGTCTTCATCTGCTCCACGGCATCCAGCGGTCCGGACACGGCCGCCAGAGCGGCGCGCTGGGAGACGTTGGAGACGTTGGAGGTGGCGTGGGACTGCAGGTTCGTGGCGGCCTGGATGACGTCCTTGGGCCCGATCATCCAGCCCACGCGCCAGCCGGTCATGGCGTAGGTCTTGGCCACCCCGTTGAGGATGACGACCTGGTCTGAGAGCTCCGGCACCGCGCGGGCGATCGAGGTGAACGGCATGCCGTCATAGGTGAGGTGCTCGTAGATCTCGTCGGTCACCACCCACAGCCCGTGCTCGGCCGCCCAGCGGCCCACCGCCTCGGTCTCCTCCGGGGAGTACACCGCGCCGGTGGGGTTGGAGGGGGAGACGAACAGCAGGACCTTGGTGCGCTCGGTGCGCACGCTCTCCAGCTGCTCCACGGAGACCTTGTAGCCGGACTCCGGCCCGGCGAAGATCTCCACCGGCACGCCGCCGGCCAACCGGATCGCCTCCGGGTAGGTGGTCCAGAAGGGGGTGGGGACGATCACCTCGTCACCGGGGTCCAGCAGCGTGGCGAAGGTGTTGTAGACGGCCTGCTTGCCGCCGTTGGTGACCAGCACCTGTGATGCCTCGACCTCCAGGCCCCCGTCCCGCAGGGTCTTGGCGGCGATCGCCTCGCGCAGCTCCGGCAGTCCCGCGGCGGGGGAGTAGCGGTGGTTCTTGGGGTCGTGTGCGGCGGCGACAGCGGCCTCCACGATGTAGTCCGGGGTGGGGAAGTCGGGTTCGCCGGCCCCGAAGCCGATCACCGGCCGGCCGGCGGCCTTCAGGGCCTTGGCCTTCGCGTCCACCGCCAGGGTGGCGGACTCGGCGATCGAGCCGATGCGCTGGGAGATGCGACGCTGGGGAGTCTGGGACATGACGGTCCTTCCGGATCAGGGCCGCCGAGCGACGGCCGAGAAGCTCAGTGCTCTCCAGCGTAGTCCTCGCGCCCGGGCCCAGACCGCACGAGACCGGTTCGACGCACTGCGCCAGATGGAGTAGTCTTGATCCCTGGTGTTGTGAAGCACCATCATCGGCTGTGCCCCCTCCGGACCCATTGACGGGGACGAAGGTGTGGAGGCGGTCGAAGGGTAGTGGCGCAATTGGTAGCGCAGCGGTCTCCAAAACCGCAGGTTGCAGGTTCGAGTCCTGTCTGCCCTGCGCAGGGTGGACCCGGAGAGGTCCGGATCCACCGGCAGGAACAGTTGGGCGTCAGTAGGACGCTCAATCCGGCACCCACCTAGTGAGGTTCATGTGACCGAAGCCACCGCGGACCATCGGGGGGACACCCCCGGCGAGCCCCGCAGCCGTGGATTCTTCGGCCGGATCGGCCTGTTCCTCCGTCAGGTGGTGGACGAACTCAAGAAGGTCGTCACCCCCACGCGTGAGGAGCTGGTTAAGCTGACCGGTGTGGTGCTCGCGTTCGTGATCCTGATGATGCTGTTGGTCACCGGTCTGGACTGGGTCTTCGGCCAGATGGCCACCTTCACCTTCGGTGAGGGCACCCCCCAGTAACGGGTCCTGACCGACCCGGCCAGCAGGACGGTCCGCCGGGATGCCCTGCCGGAACATCGTCGACCGCGTGTAGAAAGCAGGAACCCGTGTCCGAGCAGGAACTCGAACAGCAGAACGTCCCGGAGACCGAGGGCGCCGACCTGGAGCAGCAGGTCGCCGACACCGAGGTGGCCGAGGACTCCGCTGTGCCCGCAGAGTCCGCCGAGACTGCCGAGACTGCCGACGCCGAGTCGGTCGAGTCCACCGAGGCCGACACCGCTGAGACCGACGACGTCGAGTCCGCAGAGTCCCCTGCGACCGAGACCGCAGAGGCCCAGGACGCCGAGACCGAGCAGTCTGCAGAGGCCGCAGCGTCAGAGTCCGCCGAGGAGCCCGAGGTCGACCCGGCCGAGGAGCTCAAGGCCCGACTGCGCCGCCAGCCCGGCGACTGGTACGTCATCCACACCTACGCCGGCTACGAGAAGCGGGTGAAGACCAACCTGGAGACGCGTATCCAGACCCAGGACATGGAGGACTTCATCTACGAGATCGACGTCCCCATGGAGGAGGTCGTCGAGATCCGCAACACCACCCGCAAGGTGGTCAACCGGGTGCGCATCCCCGGCTACGTGCTGGTCCGCATGGACCTGACCGACGCCTCCTGGGGCGTTGTGCGGCACACCCCGGGTGTCACCGGCTTCGTCGGCAACGCCCACGATCCGTTCCCGCTCTCGCTGGACGAGGTCTACTCCATGCTGGCCCCCTCCGTCATCCAGGAGGCCACCAAGACGGCCCAGTCGGAGGGCCGCCCGGTTCCGGCCAGCGCCCAGGACGCACCCCAGCAGATCGCCGTGGACTTCGAGGTCGGCGAGTCGGTCACCGTCAACGACGGTCCGTTCGAGACTCTCCCGGCCACGATCTCCGAGATCAAGCCCGAGTCCCAGCAGATGGTCGTGCTGGTCACCATCTTCGAGCGCGAGACCCCGGTCACGCTCTCCTTCAACCAGGTCACCAAGATCCGCTGATCCTGACCTGCTGAACCCAGTCTTCGTCCGTGCCGGGGAGCTTTGCCCCGGTGCCGGACGGACCGGCCGCCGCGCCACGGCGGCCACACCCCCGGAGGCACGCTCCGTGTCCCGGGGACCGCTAGTGAAAAGGACCCAACATGGCCCCCAAGAAGAAGGTCTCCGGTCTGATCAAGCTGCAGATCCAGGCAGGCGCCGCCAACCCGGCACCTCCGATCGGCCCCGCGCTCGGTCAGCACGGCGTGAACATCATGGAGTTCTGCAAGGCGTACAACGCCGCCACGGAATCCCAGCGCGGCAACGTCGTGCCGGTGGAGATCACCGTCTACGAGGATCGCTCCTTCACCTTCATCACCAAGACGCCTCCGGCTGCAGAGCTGATCAAGAAGGCCGCCGGTGTGAAGAAGGGCTCCGCCACCCCGCACACGGACAAGGTCGGCAAGCTGACCCAGGCCCAGTGCGAGGAGATCGCCTCCACCAAGATGGAGGACCTCAACGCCAACGACGTCAAGGCCGCGGCCAAGATCATCGCCGGCACCGCCCGCTCCATGGGCATCACGGTCGAGGGCTGACCCTCACCATCCGCCTCATCTGAGGCACCCCCTAAGTTCCCGACGACGGCCGGCGGCTTCCAGCCTCCCCGTACGTCACAGTGGCAGGGCCGCGCGCGGCCCGCAGACCACGACTGCACAAGGAGAACACGCAGATGGCACAGCGCAGCAAAGCATACAAGGCCGCTCAGGCCGCCATTGAGGACCGCCTGTACGGTCCGGCCGAGGCGATCGCCCTGGCCAAGGAGACCAACCCCTCCAAGACCGACGCCACCGTGGAGGTCGCCTTCCGCCTGGGCGTCGACCCCCGCAAGGCCGACCAGATGGTGCGCGGCACCGTCAACCTGCCCAACGGCACCGGCAAGACCGCTCGCGTGGTCGTCTTCGCCACCGGTGACAAGGCCGCAGCCGCTGAGGCCGCCGGTGCTGACTTCGTCGGCTCCGACGACCTGATCGCCAAGATCGCTGACGGCTGGGTGGACTTCGACGCCGCCGTGGCCTCCCCGGAGCTCATGGGCAAGGTCGGACGTCTGGGCAAGGTCCTGGGCCCGCGCAATCTGATGCCGAACCCCAAGACCGGCACCGTGACCCCGGACGTGGCCAAGGCCGTGACCGACATCAAGGGCGGCAAGATCGACTTCCGCGTCGACAAGCACGCCAACCTGCACTTCATCATCGGCAAGACCAGCTTCGACGCACAGAAGCTGATCGAGAACTACGCCGCCGCTCTGGAGGAGGTGCTGCGCCTGAAGCCGTCCTCGTCCAAGGGCCGGTACATCTCCAAGGCCACCGTCTCCACCACCTTCGGCCCGGGCATCCCCGTGGATCCGAACGTGACCAAGGTCGAGGCTGAGGCCTGATCGTTCCACTCGATCTGAGCTGATCGCATCCAGCGGCCGGTCGTCTCCTCTGGGAGGCGGCCGGCCGCTGTGCTGTCTGCATCGGAGCGCAACCGGGCCCGGGTGTGCCGTGATGTGCTCGGGCCCCAACTGCGGTTGAATGTCCCCATGACCGATCAGCAGGGCAGCAGCATCCCCTCCTCCGAGTCCGGCGTCGCAGCGGGCGAGCGGCAGTCGGACTCCTGGTGGGAGTTCTCCGCGTCCTCCGACCCGTCCTGGGTCGGCGGCGAGGCCCCGCTGCAGGTGACCGGTCGCACGCTGCGCGAAGCGCAGGGAGGTGCACCCCACGGTGACTCTGTGGAGGTGCGCCTGGCCTGGCTGGAGCTGCCGGAGCGCCTGGAGCAGCATCGGCTCCCCATGCCCCCGGCCACGGCTGACTTCCTCCAGGTGGCCCAGCTGGGCAATATGATCACCTCCCTGTTCTGGGGGAACAACGACTTCTATGAGTCTCCGGCCGAGAAGCTGGCCGGAGCCCAGCCCCGAGCCGACCTGATCACGCGGTACGTCATCGCCCTGATGCAGAACGCGGACTCCTCGGACTTCGATGCCGACGGACGGATCATCGGGTACGGCGTGCTGAGACTGCCGCAGGACGCGGGCGCCGTGACCGCTCAGGCCTGGGTGGGAGTGCATCCGGGGTTCCGCCGGCACGGTGTGGGAACGGCCTTGGCGGCCGCTGTGGAGGAGGCCGCCCGGGAGGCCGGCCGCACCGTGATCCAGTCCTGGACCGACCACCAGCTCCTGGATCCGGAGGCGGTCGGGTCCAGGCCCGTCTACGTCCGCGGACACGAAGCACAGGACGAGGACTCGCCCGCCGCCGCACCGATGCCCCAGGGCGGGGGGCCGGAATCCGTGGACACCGGCGCCCCGGCGCTGGAGCTGGACCCCACTCGTGCGGATGCCTCCTTCGCTCGGGCCTGCGGATTCGCCGCTGCGCAGCTGGAGCTGGTCTCGGTCCTGGACCTCTCCACAGCTCTCGGTGCTGCGCAGCAGGTGGCCGCTCGCCCCGACCCGGCAGGATCCACCGCCCTGGACCAGTACGAGCTGATCGGCTGGACGGGGGCCTGCCCCGAGGAGCACGCGGAGGCCTTCGCGCAGCTGTGGGGCCGGATGAGCCAGGATGCTCCCTCCGGGGAGATGACCGTGGACCCGGAGCAGTGGGACGTGGATCGGCTGCGTCGGATGGAGGCCGCCCGCGAGGCCGAAGGACTCGTGGTGATCACCGCCGCTGCGCTGCACCGGCCCACGGGCCGGATCGTGGGGCACTCCGACATCGAGAGCTATGAGTATCTGCCGCAGGCCGCGTTCCAGGCCAACACCCTGGTGCATCCGGATCACCGGGGACACCGGCTCTCCCTGCTGCTCAAGGCACGCAACATCCCGCAGCTGCTGCAGATCCGGCCGGAGGCTGAGCGCCTCTACACCTGGAACGCCACGGAGAACGCCTCGATCCTGCGAGCGAACAGCCGGCTGGGATTCGTCCCCGCCGCGCTGATGGCCGCCTGGGAGAAGTCCGTCTGACCACGGGCCCGCCGATTTGGCAGACGTCGGCCGGGACGAGTACGATGAGTCCACCACAGACCGCCGGTCGTTGACGTCCTGTGCCCACTTGGCGGTGAGCACACTCGGGACCCAACCGTAAAGATCTCCACACGGAGACGGCCTGCGCAGGTGAACTGAGCCACGCACTCCTGAACCACAGGATCCGACATGCATCACGCATGAGGTGAGATCCGTCGTCGGGAACCTGCCACGCCCCGTGCACCTGCACGGGGCGTCTTTCGTGTCAGGGGTCCACCGGCCTCAAGCAATGGAAGGAGTGCCATGGCGACGTCCGAGAAGACAGCCGCAGTGGCGGAGCTGACGGAACTGTTCCGCACCTCCACCGCAGCCGTCCTGACGGAATACCGTGGTCTCACCGTGGCCGAGCTCAAGCAGCTCCGGCGCGCACTCGGTGAGAACGCCCACTACGCCGTGGTGAAGAACACGCTCTCTGAGATCGCGGCCAAGGAAGCCGGCATCGACGCCTTCGCAGGCAAGATGTCCGGACCCTCCGCGATCGCCTTCGTCTCCGGTGACCCGGTGGACGCGGCCAAGGCGATGCGTGACTTTGCCAAGGATCACGAGGCCCTGATCGTCAAGGGTGGCTACATGGATGGCCAGTACCTGGACGACGCGGCCGTCAAGAAGCTCGCGGATCTTGAATCCCGTGAGGTCCTGCTGGCCAAGCTGGCTGGCGCCATGAAGGGCAACCTGTACAAGGCTGCCTACATGTTCCAGGCCCCGCTGTCCCAGGCCGTCCGCACCGTGGACGCCCTGCGTGCGAAGGTCGAGGAGCAGGGTGGCGCTGCGGCTCCGGCTGCAGAGAACACCGAGGCAGCCGCAGAGGCCGCCGCCGAGTGACCCGCCTCCGGGGTCACTCCCGGGAGCACCCGGCTGTCCGCGACACCATGCGGAACGGCCACCAAGATCCGCCGCCCACCGGCAGTGACGCAGTGAAGACTGCACGCCGGTGAGCGAATCACCACACACTGTGAAGGAGCCATCATGGCCAAGCTGTCCACTGAAGAACTTCTCGAGGCTTTCTCCGAGCTGTCCCTGATCGAGCTGTCCGAGTTCGTCAAGGCCTTCGAGGAGAAGTTCGAGGTCACCGCTGCCGCTCCCGTCGCCGCCGCTGCCGCTCCGGCCGCCGGTGGTGCCGGCGCCGAGGCCGCCGCTGAGGAGAAGGACGAGTTCGACGTCGTTCTCGAGGCTGCCGGCGACAAGAAGATCGGCGTCATCAAGGAGGTGCGCGCCCTGACCTCCCTCGGACTGAAGGAGGCCAAGGAGCTCGTCGACGGCGCCCCCAAGCCCGTGCTCGAGGGTGTCAACAAGGAGACCGCCGAGAAGGCCAAGGAGCAGCTCGAGGGCGCCGGCGCCACCGTCACCCTGAAGTGATGACTGCGGCCTGAGCCGCACTCAGCTCTCTGTGACGACCCCGTCTCAGCCACCGTTCGGTGGTCGAGGCGGGGTCGTCTGCGTCTCGGCCTCGGCCCTGCGTCCAGGCAACGTCCAGCCGGCAGTCCTAAGGTCACAGTTTGATCACGAAGCCGACCAGGAGGATCTGCCGGGCATGACCGCCACCCTGACCCAGCCGCGCCGCATCGAGGCGGCGCCGCAGGTGCGCCCTGCGTCCGGCCCTGCCGGAGTGGGGACGCCCTCAGGCGGCCGGGCGCGCCTGGCCCTGCTGGACGTGCTGCGGCTGGTGGCCGCAGTGTCCGTGGTCCTGTTCCACTGGACGGCGTGGCATCACGGCAACTGGGGACGCCATGGCGCCCCGGCGGCCGAGGCCTGGCCCGAGCTCAGCCAGTGGAGCTCCGTCGGAGCCTTGGGCGTGCAGCTGTTCTTCATCATCTCCGGGTTCGTGATCCTGCTCTCCTGCTACGGCAGGGCGCCGGCCCGATTCATCGGATCCCGCATCGGCAGGCTCTACCCGGCCTACTGGGTGGCCGTGCTGGCGGTGGTCGTGCTGCTGTTCGTCCTGTGGCCCGAGCTGGGGGTGAACCGCAGCCCGTCGGAGATCCTGCCCAACCTGACGATGTTCCAGGGCGGGATGGACGGGGTGGGCCATCTGGACGGCGTCTACTGGACGCTGTGGGTGGAGATGAAGTTCTACCTGTGGATCCTGGCGTTCATGCTGGTGGGCATGACCCGAGCGCGCGTGCTCGTCTTCGCAGCGCTGTGGCCCGTGGCCGGCACGGTGCTGCACACCGTCCTGTCCGGCGCCGGACAGAACGTGGCCTGGGTCCAGGTCATGCTGTTCCCCGAGTACTCGGCACTGTTCGCGGGGGGCATGGTGCTGTTCCTGATCCACCGTTTCGGTCACACCTGGACCCGGTGGGGAGTGCTGGCGGTGAACGTGGTCCTGGGCTCGGCCTGGTCCGCGCACATCCAGCGCAGAGAGACCGCAGAGCTCACCGGCTATGACTACCCGCTTCCACTGTTCTGGGCGATCGTCGCCGGGCTGTTCGGGGTGGTGGCCCTGCTGACCCTGACGCGCCTGTCCCGTGTCCAGGTGCCCGGCGCGGCACTGGCCGGATCCCTGACCTACCCGGTCTACCTGGTCCACCAGCTGTGGGGATGGTGGCTGATCATGCTGCTCTCACCGCTGCTGCCGAAGGAGGCCGTGCTGATCTTGACGCTGGGGGCCGTGCTGCTGGCGGCATGGCGCATCCACCGCAGGGTGGAGACCCCGCTGGGACCGCGCCTGCAGCGCACGGTGACGGCCGTCGTCGGGAATCTGCCCGTGGTGGGGCCGTGGCTGGCCCGGCCCCGGGGAGACCGGTCGGCGGCCCACCGTGCCGTCCCGCAGCGCTACCGACTGTCCGTGGAGCCTGCAGCACTGCGCGGATCACCGGTGGTGACCACGATTCCGCCGCACCGGATTCCGATGCGGTGAGCGGGTCCTGCTCCCGCTGGTGGGACGCTGGCGGGCCAGAGTAGCGAGGCCGGCGGGGGAGTGGGGCAGGACACGCCGGGGTCAGTGGACGGATGGAGACCTCCGGGTTATGATGGATCTTTGCGTCTCCCCTAAGTCCACCCCTGAGGTCTCCTCCGGCATGCCCGGTGGACGTCAGCGTGGACCGGGCAACGGACTGGCCTTCATATAGCGGTGGGCCCCGTGGAATGCAGCGACTCCCGGACCCTGATGGTCCCACGGAGCGCCGGGGGAGCGAACGGAAGCACTCAAGGC
This sequence comes from Micrococcus terreus, assembly GCF_900116905.1. GTDB lineage: Bacteria > Actinomycetota > Actinomycetes > Actinomycetales > Micrococcaceae > Citricoccus > Citricoccus terreus. Next base: position 121,040 of record NZ_FPCG01000001.1, read on the forward strand.
CTGTGGAAGGAACCCCTTTGGTCGCCTCGAGCACCTCACACGAAACCGCTAACAACCCCGGGGCCGTCTCGCCCCGCTCCGGCGCCAGTGCCGGCCGGATCAGCTTCGCCAAGATCCACGAGCCACTGGACGTCCCGGACCTGCTGGCCCTTCAGACCGAGTCCTTCGACCGGCTGATCGGCAATGAGCGTTGGGCCGCCCGGGTGGCGCATGCCCAGGAGATCGGTGACGACTCCGTGGCCGTGTCCTCCGGCCTGGCCGACATCTTCGAGGAGATCTCCCCGATCGAGGACTTCCAGGGCACCATGTCCCTGTCCTTCACCGAGCCGGAGTTCGCCGACCCCAAGATGCCGGTGGACGAGTGCAAGGAGCGCGACACCACCTACGCGGCTCCGCTGTACGTCAAGGCCGAGTTCATGAACAACAACACCGGCGAGATCAAGCAGCAGACGGTGTTCATGGGCGACTTCCCGCTGATGACGGAGAAGGGCACCTTCGTGGTCAACGGCACCGAGCGTGTCGTGGTCTCCCAGCTGGTCCGCTCCCCGGGCGCCTACTTCGAGAGCACCCCGGACAAGACCAGTGACAAGGACATCTTCACTGCGAAGATCATCCCCTCCCGCGGTGCCTGGTTCGAGCTGGAGGTCGACAAGCGCGATCAGGTCGGCGTGCGTCTGGACCGCAAGCGCAAGCAGCCGGTCACCGTGCTGCTCAAGGCCATGGGCTGGACCGAGTCCCGCATCCTCGAGGAGTTCGGCGAGTACGACTCGATCCGGGCGACCCTGGAGAAGGATCCCACGGCTGACCAGAACGAGGCGCTGCTGGACATCTACCGCAAGCTGCGCCCGGGCGAGCCTGCCGCTGTGGATGCCGCGCAGGCCCTGCTGAACAACCTGTACTTCACCCCGAAGCGCTACGACCTGGCGAAGGTGGGCCGCTACAAGCTCAACCGCAAGCTGGGCGTGGACGCACCCCTGGGCGATCCCGCCTCCTCGGTGCTGACCGAGGACGACGTGGTGCAGATGGTGCGCTTCATCTGCGCCCTGCACGCCGGTGAGAAGACCATCAAGGGCGTCCGTCACGGCGAGGCCGTGGACGTGCGTGTCGAGGTCGACGACATCGACCACTTCGGCAACCGTCGCATCCGCGCCGTGGGCGAGCTGATCGAGAACCAGATCCGCACCGGCCTGTCCCGCATGGAGCGCGTCGTGCGTGAGCGGATGACCACTCAGGACGTCGAGGCGATCACCCCGCAGACCCTGATCAACATCCGCCCCGTGGTGGCCTCGATCAAGGAGTTCTTCGGAACCTCCCAGCTCTCGCAGTTCATGGATCAGAACAACCCGCTGGCGGGCCTGACCCACAAGCGTCGCCTCTCCGCGCTGGGCCCGGGCGGTCTGTCCCGTGACCGTGCCGGCATGGAAGTGCGAGACGTGCACCCCTCGCACTACGGCCGCATGTGCCCCATCGAGACCCCGGAAGGCCCGAACATCGGCCTGATCGGCTCGCTGGCCTCCTACGGTCGGATCAACAACTTCGGCTTCATCGAGACCCCGTACCGCAAGGTCGTGGACGGCAAGGTCACCGACCAGGTCGACTACCTGACCGCCGATGACGAGCTCGAGGCCCAGATCGCCCAGGCCAACGCTCCGCTGAACGATGACGGCACCTTCCAGGAGGAGCTCGTGCTCTGCCGTCAGCGTGGCGGTGGCGGTGAGCCGGTGCTGTCCTCCGTGGACGACATCGACTACATGGACGTCTCCCCGCGCCAGATGGTCTCCGCGGCCACGGCGCTGATTCCGTTCCTCGAGCATGACGATGCCAACCGCGCCCTCATGGGTGCGAACATGCAGCGTCAGGCCGTGCCGCTGCTCCAGTCCGAGGCTCCCTTGGTGGGCACCGGCATGGAGAAGTACGTGGCCGTGGACGCCGGTGACTCCATCACCGCGGACAAGCCCGGCGTGGTCACCGAGGTCGCCGCCGACCTGGTCACCGTGATGAACGACGACGGCACCACTCAGCACTACCCGATCATGAAGTTCGCGCGCTCCAACCAGGGCAACGCGTACAACCAGCGGGTGCGTGTCTCCGAGGGCGACCGCGTGGAGAAGCTGAGCATCATCGCCGACGGCCCGTCCACCGACCACGGCGAGCTGGCACTGGGCAAGAACCTGCTCGTGGCCTTCATGCCCTGGGAGGGCCTGAACTACGAGGACGCGATCATCCTCTCCCAGCGCATGGTCTCCGAGGACGTCCTGACCTCGATCCACATCGAGGAGCACGAGGTCGACGCCCGCGACACCAAGCTGGGCGCCGAGGAGATCACGCGGGACATCCCCAACGTCTCGGACGAGGTCCTGGCGCAGCTCGACGAGCGCGGCATCATCCACATCGGTGCCGAGGTCGAGGCCGGGGACATCCTGGTCGGACGCGTCACCCCCAAGGGTGAGACCGAGCTGACCCCGGAGGAGCGCCTGCTGCGCGCCATCTTCGGCGAGAAGTCCCGTGAGGTCCGCGACACCTCCCTGAAGGTGCCGCACGGCGAGTCCGGCACCGTGATCGGTGTGCGCATCTTCGACCGCGACGAGGACGACGACCTGCCCCCGGGTGTGAACCAGCTGGTGCGCGTCTACGTGGCCCAGAAGCGCAAGATCACCGACGGCGACAAGATGGCTGGCCGCCACGGCAACAAGGGCGTCATCTCCAAGATCCTGCCGGTCGAGGACATGCCGTTCCTGGCCGACGGCACCCCGGTGGACATCATCCTGAACCCGCTGGGCGTTCCGGGTCGTATGAACCTGGGACAGGTCATGGAGCTGCACCTGGGCTGGGCCGCATCCCGCGGCTGGACCATCGAGGGTGAGCCCGAGTGGCTGGCCAAGCTGCCGAACTTCCCCCGCGAGTCCGGTCCGGTCAACGTCGCCACCCCGGTGTTCGACGGTGCTGAGGCCTACGAGATCGAAGGTCTGCTCGGCCACGTCAACCCCACCCGTGACGGCGACCGCCTGATGGGGACCGACGGCAAGGCCCAGCTGTTCGACGGCCGCTCCGGCGAGCCGTTCCCGGACCCGGTCTCGGTCGGCTACATGTACATGCTGAAGCTGCACCACCTGGTGGACGACAAGATCCACGCCCGCTCCACCGGACCGTACTCGATGATCACCCAGCAGCCGCTGGGCGGCAAGGCACAGTTCGGCGGACAGCGCTTCGGCGAGATGGAGGTCTGGGCCCTGGAGGCGTACGGCGCCGCCTACACCCTGCAGGAGCTGCTGACCATCAAGTCCGATGACATCCACGGACGCGTGAAGGTCTACGAGGCGATCGTCAAGGGCGAGAACATCCCCGAGCCGGGCGTCCCCGAGTCCTTCAAGGTGCTCATCAAGGAGATGCAGTCCCTCTGCCTGAACGTGGAGGTCCTGTCCCAGGAGGGCCAGACCATCGAAATGCGTGACTCGGACGATGACGTCTTCCGGGCCGCCGAGGAGCTGGGCATCGACCTGTCCCACGCCGAGCCGAGCTCGGTCGAGGAAGTCTGATCCCGCTCCCCGCCCCCCAGACGTCATCCATCTTCACAACATCAGGAGTTCAACGGACCATGTCCACTGAAAACTCGTTCGGCCTCATGCGTATCGGCCTGGCGACCGCGGAGGAGATCCGCGGTTGGTCGTACGGCGAGGTCAAGAAGCCGGAAACCATCAACTACCGCACCCTGAAGCCCGAGAAGGACGGACTCTTCTGCGAGAAGATCTTCGGCCCCACCCGGGACTGGGAGTGCTACTGCGGCAAGTACAAGCGCGTGCGCTTCAAGGGCATCATCTGTGAGCGCTGCGGCGTCGAGGTGACCCGTTCCAAGGTGCGCCGTGAGCGGATGGGCCACATCGAGCTGGCCGCACCCGTGACCCACATCTGGTACTTCAAGGGCGTCCCCTCGCGCTTGGGCTACCTGCTGGATCTGGCCCCGAAGGACCTGGAGAAGGTCATCTATTTCGCGGCCTACATGATCACCAAGGTCGACGACGAGGCCCGTCACGCCGACCTGCCCAATCTGCAGGCCGAGCACGATCAGGAGACCCGTCACCTCTCCGACCAGCGTGATGCGGACATCGCCGCTGTCGCCGGTGACCTGGAGAAGGACCTGGCCAAGCTGGAGTCTGAGGGCGCCAAGGCGGCCGAGAAGAAGAAGGCCCGCGACGCCGCGGACAAGACCATGGCGCAGATCCGCAAGCGTGCCGACGCCGAGCTGGATCGCATGGAGCAGATCTGGGACCGCTTCAAGAACCTCAAGGTCGCCGACCTGGAGGGTGATGAGGGTCTGTTCCGCGCCATGCGCGACAAGTACGGCCAGTACTTCGAGGGATCGATGGGCGCCGAGGCGATCAAGCAGCGCCTGGACACCTTCGACCTGCAGGCCGAGGCAGAGATGCTGCGCGAGACCATCAAGACCGGCAAGGGCCAGCGCAAGACCCGCGCCCTGAAGCGTCTGAAGGTCGTCAACGCCTTCCTGACCACGGACAACTCGCCGCTGGGCATGGTCCTGGACGCCGTCCCGGTGATCCCGCCGGAGCTGCGCCCGATGGTCCAGCTCGACGGTGGCCGGTTCGCCACCTCGGACCTGAACGACCTCTACCGTCGCGTGATCAACCGCAACAACCGTCTGAAGCGTCTGCTGGACCTGGGTGCCCCCGAGATCATCGTGAACAACGAGAAGCGCATGCTCCAGGAGGCTGTGGACTCCCTGTTCGACAACGGACGTCGTGGACGCCCCGTCACCGGACCGGGCAACCGCCCGCTGAAGTCGCTCTCGGACATGCTCAAGGGCAAGCAGGGACGGTTCCGTCAGAACCTGCTCGGCAAGCGCGTGGACTACTCGGGCCGTTCGGTCATCGTGGTCGGTCCTCAGCTGAAGCTGCACCAGTGCGGTCTGCCCAAGCAGATGGCTCTGGAGCTGTTCAAGCCCTTCGTGATGAAGCGCCTGGTGGATCTGAACCACGCACAGAACATCAAGTCCGCCAAGCGGATGGTCGAGCGCTTCCGTCCTCAGGTCTGGGATGTGCTGGAAGAGGTCATCACCGAGCATCCGGTGCTGCTCAACCGTGCACCCACCCTGCACCGTCTGGGCATCCAGGCCTTCGAGCCGCAGCTGGTGGAGGGCAAGGCCCTGCAGCTGCACCCGCTGGTCTGCTCGGCGTTCAACGCTGACTTCGACGGTGACCAGATGGCCGTGCACCTGCCGCTGAGCCCCGAGGCCCAGGCCGAGGCGCGTCTGCTGATGCTCTCCAGCCACAACATCCTCAAGCCCTCTGACGGCCGCGCTGTGGCCGTTCCGGCTCAGGACATGATCATCGGCCTGAACCACCTGACCACGGTGCGCGAGGACGAGAAGGGCGCGGGACAGCAGTACTCGACCGTCGCGGAGGCCATCATGGCCTTCGACGCCGGTGAGCTGCACCTGAACGCCCCGGCCAAGATCGGTGTGGACGGCTTCGTTCCGTCGGACTCCCACCCGGCCCCTGAGGGCTGGGAGCCGGGTCAGACGATCCTGCTGGACACCACGCTGGGCAAGGTGCTCTTCAACGAGCTGCTGCCCGAGGACTACCCGTGGCTGGACGCCGAGGCGACCAAGGGCTCCCTGGGCCAGCTGGTCAACGACCTGGCCGAGCGCTACCCGATGGTCCAGACCGCCGCGACCCTGGACAACCTCAAGGATGCGGGCTTCCACTGGGGAACCTGGTCCGGTGTCACCGTGGCCATCTCGGACATCACCTCCGACATGGACAAGGAGTCCATCATGGAGGGCTACGAGGAGCAGGCTCGCAAGGTCCAGGCCCAGTACGACAAGGGTCTGATCGCCGACGACGAGCGCCGCTCGGAGCTGATCGACATCTGGAACAAGGCCACCGACGAGGTCGCCGAGGCCATGCGTGCCGGTCTGCCCCGCCTGAACACCATCAACCGCATGGTGTCCTCCGGAGCGCGAGGCAACTGGCTGCAGGTGCGTCAGATCGCCGGCATCCGCGGCCTGGTGGCCAACCCGAAGGGTGAGATCATCCCGCGTCCGATCAAGTCCTCCTACCGCGAGGGCCTGACCGTGCTCGAGTACTTCATCGCGACCCACGGTGCCCGTAAGGGCCTGGCGGACACCGCGCTGAAGACCGCCAACTCGGGTTACCTGACCCGTCGACTGGTGGATGTGTCCCAGGACGTCATCGTCCGCGAGGAGGACTGCGGCACCGAGCGTGGCCTGACCGAGGTCATCGCCGTGGTGAACCACAACGGCGAGCTGGTGCGCCATGAGACCGTGGAGAACTCCTCGTTCGCCCGGACCCTGGCCGTGGACGTCACCTCCGAGGACGGCACCGTCCTGGGTCAGGCCGGCGAGGCCATCGGCGACGTCGCGATCGACGCCTTCATCGAGGCCGGCGTCACCGAGGTCAAGGTGCGCTCCGTGCTCACCTGTGAGTCCGCCGTCGGGACCTGTGCCAAGTGCTACGGCCGTTCCATGGCCACCGGCCAGCTGGTGGACATCGGCGAGGCCGTGGGCATCATCGCCGCACAGTCCATCGGTGAGCCCGGCACGCAGCTGACCATGCGTACCTTCCACACCGGCGGTGTGGCCTCTGCTGATGACATCACGCAGGGTCTGCCCCGCATCCAGGAGCTCTTCGAGGCCCGTACCCCCAAGGGTGTGGCTCCGATCTCCGAGGTCGCTGGCCGCGTGACCATCGAGGACGGGGAGAAGCAGCTGCGGCTGATCCTCACCCCAGACGACGGCTCGGAGGAGATCGCCTACCCGGTGCTGCGCCGTGCGCGTCTGCTGGTGTCCGACGGCGAGCATGTGGAGGTCGGCACGCAGCTGGTCTCCGGCGCCGTGGATCCCAAGCAGGTGCTGCGCGTGCTCGGTCCGCGTGCTGCGCAGAAGTTCCTGGTCCAGGAGGTCCAGGACGTGTACCAGTCGCAGGGTGTGGGCATCCACGACAAGCACGTGGAGGTCATCGTGCGGCAGATGCTGCGCCGGATCACCGTCATCGAGTCCGGCGACACCGACCTGCTGCCCGGCGAGCTGACCGACCGTGGACGCTTCACCGCCGCCAACCGCAAGGCCGTCTCCGAGGGCCGTCAGCCGGCGTCCGGTCGTGACGAGCTGATGGGCATCACCAAGGCCTCGCTGGCCACGGACTCGTGGCTCTCCGCCGCGTCCTTCCAGGAGACCACCCGGGTGCTGACCCAGGCGGCCATGGAGGGCAAGTCGGATCCGCTGCTGGGTCTGAAGGAGAACGTGATCATCGGCAAGCTGATCCCGGCCGGCACCGGCCTGGACCGCTACACCAAGGTCACGGTCGATCCCACCGAGGAGGCCAAAGCCAACCTGTTCACCGGGCCCGCCGGCTACGCGGACTTCGACTACCCGGGGCTGGACCAGTCCCTGACGCCGGAGTTCCACGCCGTGAGCCTGGACGAGTACGGCATGGGCGGAGACTTCCGCGGCTGATCACCTCGGCTGAGCGCTGAGACAGACGACGACACCCTCTGAGTTTCGACTCGGGGGGTGTCGCCGTGTGTCAGGACGGATCCGTGATGGGATGTGCGGACAGAGGATGCATGTCGGCCGAGGCATGCTGGAAGGACGACGAGGTGGCTGGACAGAATCGGTGGAGCATCTCCCGGGCAGCGGTGGTGATCACGGCACTCACCGCGATATCGACGCTGCTGGGATTCGTTCGGGACGTCGTCATCGCGAGCGTGTTCGGTGCCGGCCCAGAGTTGGATGCCTTCCTGGTGGCCCAGGGCCTGATGACGTTGCTCCTGGGTCTGATCGCCACGGCCGTCGCGAAGTCGGTCACCCCGACTGTGGCTCGAGAGGTTGCGGAGGAGCGCACGGACCCTGGACGATGTGTCGGGCACCGCAGCTTCGACACGGCGTTGACCGTGACCCTGGTCGTCCTCGGGGTGAGTGCGATGCTCCTCGGCCTGTTGGCAGGTCCGGTCACCTCAGTGATCGCACCGGGTTTCTCGGATGACCAGGCACAGCTGACCGCCGGGCTCACTCGGGTGATGCTGGTGGCGACCGTGCTGATCGCCGGCACCAACCTCATCGCAGCGCTGGTCCAGGCGCATGGACGATTCGTCTGGTCGGCACTGGAGGGCGTCCCGTTCAATCTTGCGATGATCACGGCAGCCGCGCTCTTCGGTCCGGACCATGGAGTGAAGGCGCTGGCCGTGGGCTTCGTGGTCGGCTCCGCACTCCGTCTGCTGATGCAGCTTCCCCCGGTCCGACGACTCAGGATCGGTCTGCGGGCCCGCCTGGATCTCCGGGACCAGGGGTTCCAGGAGATCGCTCGTCTGGTGCCGGCGATGCTGGTCGGGACGGCCATCGTCAACGTCAACACGATGGTCGACCGCGCTGTGGGTTCCACGGTGGGGGACGGGGCGATCACGGCCTTGTCCTTCGGCTGGCGGTTGATCCATCTCCCAGAGACGCTCATCATCACCGCGCTGCTGGTTCCTCTCTACCCGGCCTTGGGGGCCGCCGTCCGAGCCCAGGATGAGCTCCGCCGTCTGGTGGGCCGAGGACTGGACGTCTCACTCACGGTGCTCACGCCCGTGGCGATCGTGCTGGCGGTGACGGCAGTGCCTCTGGTCACTCTGGTCTTCGGCCGGGGTGCATTCGACGGGCATGCCGTCATGCTGACAGCCACCGCCCTCGCCTGGTACGCACCGGGACTGGTGGCCTTGGGCTGCCGGGCCATCGTGGTGAAGGCCTCATACTCGATCGGGGATCCGAGTGCGCCGATGGTCGTGGCTGTCGTGGCCATGGTCGTCAACGTGGTCGGTGACATCGTCTTGGCACCGATCATGGGGGTGGCGGGGATCGCCTTGGCGACCACAGCATCTCTGGTACTGGCCGCAGTCGTGAATCTGATGCTGCTGCACCGTCGCCACCAGGCGGTCGACATCCGGGCGGTCGGGGGACTGGTGTCCCGCACTGCGGCCCTGGCACTGGTCTCGGGGACGGCCGGGGTCCTCCTGGCGGCATGGACACAGGGGATGGCTCCGGCGGCAGCCATCCTTCTGACGGCCGGTGTGGTGTCCGTCGTCTTCTATGGGGGAGTGATCCTCCTGCGGGGACCGGAACGAGCCGTCCTGAGCGACGTCTGGCGCATAGCACGTCGTCGACGTTGAGCTCAGGGTGATCAGCGGATCCCTGGCCGGAGGCGTTCTCCGACCAGCCGCAAGGTCGGGCCCAGGTCAGTCCAGTCCCAGACGCTGTGCCGTGCGGTCGCGGCCCAGCGCACCGTGTCCGCGGCGTCGCGCAGCAGCCCGCCGCGGCGCTCGACCCAGGCGCGACGGAGATCGGCCGCTGCCCACGAGTACCGATGTCCTGAACGTCCGTCCGCGAGGGTTTCGCTGGAGTGGCCCAGCGTGCGTTGTGCCCAGGAATGGGCGATCCCCGGACGAGCGGTCTCAGCCAGCGCCATCGATCCATAGAATCGCCCGTTGAGGTCGATCAGGTGTGCCGTGCCGCTGGCATCCTGGAGGAACTGAAGCTCGACCAGACCCTCCCACCCCAGGCGCTCAAGCAGTCGCTCTGCGCGAGCGGCGAGCTGGTCGTCGACGGGGACTGTCTCGGCACGTGCTGACACTCCGGTGGGGGTAGGCCAGATCCTAGGGCTGACCTGCTGGACACGGCCGTCCAGTCGACCGTCGTAGAAGAGTCCGATCAGAGCCATCAGCCGACCGTCCACGGGGGCCTGGAGGATGGGTTCGATGCCGTGGGACCGGAGGTGCTCCATGCGTTCCTGAGCGCTCCGGGTGTCCGGGAACCTCCGGGCTTCGATGCGCAGTGGGTGACTCTGGCCCGGTTGCCAGTGCGAGCGTGACTTCACCACGACCGGCCCGTCCCACGACGCGATGACGTCCGCTGTGGCCGGCTCGGTCCGGGGCACATCGAGCCCGACGGCCGATGCTGCGCGGGAGAGGCTGACCTTGTCCAGGGCGGCCACGACGGCATCCCAGGACGGGTGGGCGATCTGGGCATCGAGGTGATCACGGTACAGGGACAGGGCGGCCATCCAATCGTCACCGGCACCGAAGACGACGTCGTAGTTGCCTTCGCTCACTGCCGACCTCACACCGTCGATGAAGGCCAGGCCGTCCCCTCGGGGGCGTTCCACCGCATGGGCCCGGGTGCAGGCCGAGGTCGAGGCGAGCATTCCACGCCCCCCGGGGGTCCCGACGCCTACGGTCCAGCCGGCGCGATGCAGGGCTCGAACTGCGGCCAAGGATCCGCGGTCACGTCCCGTACTGACGACGAGGACTCGGCCTGTCGGTGTGTCGGGCCGGGGCGAAGAAGACGTCGAGGCTGCAGGTCCGCTGGTCATTGCTTCATCGTAGTGACGCGAGATGATGGGTACATGAGAGGCGAGGGCCGTGCAGAGGGCGTGAGGGAGGGACCCGGTTTTCGGGTGGGGGCACATGCTGTTAGACTCAGATCAATTGTTTTGTGTGTGGCACTAGGGACACGGTCCGGGTTGCGGGGTTCTTGCGCAACGAATGCCACACTTTAGCACGCCTACGGTCGTTCACGCCGAACCCCCATGGGTGCGAAGAAACGACCACCAGCAGTCCAGTGCGCGGGACAGACCCGTGAACACGTGCAGATCATGCCTGAGGGCGGACATCGCGCGGGGCTGAGAACATCACCAACGGAAGAGACCAAGAGTGCCTACGATTCAGCAGCTGGTCCGCAAGGGCCGCTCACCGAAGGTCGTCAAGACCAAGGCTCCTGCTCTGCAGGGGAACCCCATGCGTCGTGGCGTGTGCACCCGCGTGTACACCACCACCCCGAAGAAGCCGAACTCCGCTCTGCGCAAGGTCGCCCGTGTCCGCCTGAACGGCGGCATCGAGGTCACCGCGTATATCCCGGGTGAGGGACACAACCTGCAGGAGCACTCGATCGTGCTCGTGCGCGGCGGTCGTGTGAAGGACCTGCCCGGTGTCCGCTACAAGATCGTGCGCGGCGCACTGGACACCCAGGGTGTCAAGGGCCGCGGCCAGGCCCGCAGCCGCTACGGCGCGAAGAAGGAGAAGAAGTAATGCCTCGTAAGGGTCCCGCGCCGAAGCGCCCCCTCGTCGTCGACCCGGTCTACGGGTCACCGCTCGTCACTCAGCTCATCAACAAGGTGCTGATCGACGGCAAGAAGTCCACCGCAGAGCGCATCGTCTACGGTGCCCTCGAGGGTGCCCGCCAGAAGACCGGTTCGGATCCGGTGGCCACGCTCAAGAAGGCCATGGACAACGTGAAGCCGGCCCTCGAGGTCCGCTCCCGTCGCGTCGGCGGCGCCACCTACCAGGTCCCCGTCGAGGTCAAGCCCGGCCGCTCCACCGCCCTGGCCCTCCGCTGGCTGGTGGGCTACTCCAAGGCGCGCCGCGAGAAGACCATGACCGAGCGTCTGATGAACGAGATCCTGGACGCCTCCAACGGTCTGGGCGCTGCGGTCAAGAAGCGCGAGGACACCCACAAGATGGCCGAGTCCAACAAGGCCTTCGCCCACTACCGCTGGTGACGCTGATCGTCCGGGGCCGCGCTCGCGCTGCCGGCCCCGGACGAGGTCAACCACACCGGTCCTGAACGGACCGACGTCAGGGCTCCGCAAGGGGCCACCACCCCTCCAGGACCCACACCACCCAAACCAAGGGAGACACCGTGGCACAGGACGTGCTTACCGACCTCAAGAAGGTCCGCAACATCGGCATCATGGCGCACATCGATGCGGGCAAGACCACCACTACCGAGCGCATCCTGTTCTACACGGGTGTCAACCACAAGCTGGGCGAGACCCACGACGGCGCCTCCACCACTGACTGGATGGAGCAGGAGAAGGAACGCGGCATCACCATCACCTCCGCCGCGGTGACCTGCTTCTGGAACAACAACCAGATCAACATCATCGACACCCCGGGCCACGTGGACTTCACCGTCGAGGTGGAGCGCTCCCTGCGCGTGCTCGACGGCGCTGTCGCCGTGTTCGACGGCAAGGAGGGCGTGGAGCCCCAGTCGGAGACCGTGTGGCGTCAGGCGGACAAGTACAACGTCCCCCGCATCTGCTTCGTCAACAAGATGGACAAGCTGGGCGCTGACTTCTACTTCACCGTGGACACCATCATCAACCGTCTGGGCGCCAAGCCCCTGGTAATGCAGCTGCCGATCGGTGCCGAGAGCGACTTCATCGGTGTCGTGGACCTGCTGTCCATGAAGGCCTTCGTCTGGGAGGGCGACGCCAAGGGCGACGTCACCATGGGCGCCAAGTACGAGATCCGCGACATCCCCGCCGATCTGCAGGAGAAGGCTGAGGAGTACCGCTCCCAGCTGGTCGAGGCCGTGGCCGAGACCTCCGAGGAGCTGATGGAGAAGTACCTCGAGGGCGAGGAGCTCACCGTCGAGGAGATCCAGGCCGGAGTGCGTCAGCTGACCATCAACGCCGAGGCCTACCCGGTGTTCTGCGGCTCGGCCTTCAAGAACCGCGGTGTGCAGCCGATGCTGGACGCCGTGGTCGCCTACCTGCCGAACCCGATGGATGCCGGTGAGGTCCACGGCCACGACGTGAACGACGAGGAGAAGGAGCTCACCCGCGAGCCCTCCAAGGACGCTCCGTTCTCGGCCCTTGCCTTCAAGATCGCCGCTCACCCCTTCTTCGGTCAGCTGACCTTCGTGCGTGCCTACTCCGGCACCCTGAAGCCGGGCGACCAGGTGCTGAACTCCACCAAGGGCAAGAAGGAGCGCATCGGCAAGCTGTTCCAGATGCACGCCAACAAGGAGAACCCGGTCGAGGAGGTCGTGGCAGGGCACATCTACGCCGTGATCGGCCTGAAGGACACCACCACCGGTGACACCCTGTGCTCCATCGCAGACCCGATCATCCTGGAGTCCATGTCCTTCCCGGACCCGGTGATCTCCGTGGCGATCGAGCCGAACTCCAAGAACGACCAGGAGAAGCTCTCCACCGCCATCCAGAAGCTCTCCGCTGAGGACCCCACGTTCACCGTGAACCTCAATGAGGAGACCGGTCAGACCGAGATCGGCGGCATGGGGGAGCTGCACCTGGACATCCTGGTGGACCGCATGCGCCGCGAGTTCAAGGTCGAGGCCAACGTGGGCAAGCCCCAGGTCGCCTACCGCGAGACCATCAAGAAGGCTGTGGAGAAGGTCGACTTCACCCACAAGAAGCAGACCGGCGGTTCCGGCCAGTTCGCCAAGGTGCAGATGAACTTCGAGCCCCTGGACACGGCCGAGGGCGAGACCTACGAGTTCGTCAACGCCGTCACCGGTGGCCGCATCCCGCGCGAGTACATCCCCTCGGTGGACGCCGGCATCCAGGACGCCATGCAGTTCGGCATCCTGGCCGGCTACCCGATGGTGGGCGTGAAGGCCACCCTCGTGGACGGCGCCTACCACGATGTCGACTCCTCTGAGATGGCGTTCAAGATCGCCGGCTCTCAGGTCTTCAAGGAGGGCGTGCGCAAGGCCAACCCTGTGCTGCTCGAGCCGCTGATGGCCGTCGAGGTCCGTACTCCGGAGGAGTACATGGGCGAGGTCATCGGTGACCTGAACTCCCGTCGTGGACAGATCCAGTCCATGGAGGACGCCGCCGGCGTCAAGGTCGTCAAGGCCCTGGTCCCGCTGTCGGAGATGTTCGGCTACATCGGTGACCTGCGCTCCCGCACCCAGGGACGCGCTGTGTACTCGATGACGTTCCACTCGTACGCTGAGGTTCCCAAGGCTGTGGCGGACGAGATCATCCAGAAGAACCGCGGAGAGTGATCTGCCGCCCACGCGGCAGCTGATCTCGAAGCACAACAGACATGTCCGTCACGGGTGGCACTGCACCACGTGGTGCCACCCGGAACGGACACGGTGGACCGGCCGCATCCCGGAGGTCGATCCACCTGCAGGACGGAAGGTCTGGTCCGCCCCTTCAGGCGGCCCGGCTGGCCTGAACCAGGACCGGTCCTGACCGAATCCGGGGATTTCATCAACAGCACATCTGACCAGTAGACTTTCCCAAGTTGTCAGCACGCCACCCGCGGCTGAGAAGTCTTCTGAGATGAACAGTTCTAGGAGGAACCTGTGTCGAAGGCAAAGTTCGAGCGGTCCAAGCCGCACGTCAACGTCGGTACCATCGGCCACGTCGACCACGGCAAGACCACGCTGACCGCCGCTATCTCGAAGGTCCTGTACGACAAGTACCCGGACCTGAACGAGCAGCGCGACTTCGCGACCATTGACTCTGCTCCTGAGGAGCGTCAGCGCGGCATCACCATCAACATCTCCCACGTGGAGTACCAGACCGAGAAGCGTCACTACGCACACGTGGACGCCCCCGGTCACGCTGACTACATCAAGAACATGATCACCGGTGCGGCCCAGATGGACGGCGCCATCCTCGTGGTCGCCGCCACCGACGGCCCCATGGCCCAGACCCGCGAGCACGTGCTCCTGGCCCGCCAGGTCGGCGTGCCGGCACTGCTGGTGGCCCTGAACAAGTCGGACATGGTCGAGGACGAGGAGCTCCTGGAGCTCGTCGAGATGGAGGTCCGCGAGCTGCTGTCCTCCCAGGAGTTCGACGGTGACGAGGCTCCGGTCATCCGCACCTCGGGCCTGAAGGCTCTCGAGGGCGACGCCCAGTGGGTCAAGTCCGTCGAGGACCTGATGGACGCTGTGGACTCCTACATCCCGGATCCGGTCCGCGACAAGGACAAGCCGTTCCTGATGCCGATCGAGGACGTCTTCACCATCACCGGCCGCGGCACCGTGGTCACCGGTCGTGCCGAGCGTGGCACCCTGGCGATCAACTCCGAGGTCGAGATCGTGGGCATCCGCCCCGTGCAGAAGACCACCGTCACCGGCATCGAGATGTTCCACAAGCAGCTCGACGAGGCATGGGCCGGCGAGAACTGTGGCCTGCTGCTGCGCGGTCTGAAGCGTGACGACGTCGAGCGCGGCCAGGTCGTCGTGGCCCCGGGCTCGATCACCCCGCACACCGACTTCGAGGCGAACGTCTACATCCTGTCCAAGGACGAGGGTGGCCGTCACAACCCGTTCTACTCGAACTACCGTCCGCAGTTCTACTTCCGCACCACCGACGTCACCGGCGTCATCACGCTGCCCGAGGGCACCGAGATGGTCATGCCCGGCGACACCACCGAGATGACGGTCGAGCTGATCCAGCCGATCGCCATGGAGGAGGGCCTCGGCTTCGCCATCCGTGAGGGTGGCCGCACCGTGGGCTCCGGCCGCGTCACCAAGATCACCAAGTGATCTGACGGCGGTCTGACACCGTCATAGACAGGACCCCCGCAGCTTCGGCTGCGGGGGTCCTGTCGTCTGTGGACAACTCCTGGGCCCTGTCCCCTCACCAGTAGGCTGGGGGAGCGGACCGGCCCTGGTCGGCGGAGGGGGAGTCCATGGACATCGTCGTCGCGCTGCTGATCGGCGCTCTCGTGGGGTGGCTGATCGGCCGCCGCCGCGCGGCAGCCACGGGGAGCCGGCAGGCCGATCTCGCCCGGGCCTGGCAGGAAGGGTACGACGCCGGCTCCCTCGTCTCCCAGCGTGATGTCACGCTGGCTCAGGAGCAGCAGGGCAGGTCGGGTGGCACGCCTGAGCGGTCACCGGAGCAGCTGCACGCCCCCGGGTCCTGGCCGACCCCACCGAAGCGGTCCCCGTCCGCCGGCGTCTGGTCGCCATCGCCTCCGGCAGATCAGCTCAGCCCAGCAGGGCAGTTGCCCACGGCATCACCGGGAACGTCCCAGCCCGCGCCGCCGGCGTGGCGGCCGGCCACGGATGAGGAACTGGCACAGGAGCGTCGTCGCCGGGACCACCGCAATGTGAACATCACCCTGTACGCCGCCTGCCTGATCCTGGTCGCGGCGGCGTCACTGTTCATCGGCACTGCCCTTCCTGCTTCGGCGAGGATGATCGGACTGGCCGCGGTGACCGGGCTGTTCTATGTGGGGGGTCTGATCGTGCACACCACCAGCCGCAGGGTCCGCCCCGCAGCCGCGGCGTTCACCGGAACCGGTCTCGCACTGGTGCCGATCTCCGGGTTGGCCCTGGACCTGCTCGTCCTGCACCGCCCCGCGCTCTCCTGGTTCATCACCTCTGCTGTCGGCACGGTGCTGATGGTGGTGGCCGCCGCCAGACTGCGCAGCAGGGTCGTGGCCTATCTGGCGGTGCCGTTCCTGCTCTCCACGGTGATCGCCTCCGGAGCCGCCGTGCAGCAGGGGATGGTGTGGGGGCTCACTGCATCGATCGCTCTGGCCACCGTGATGGCCTGGCTCACCGCAGACGAGGCGCGTGTGCGCTGGCTGCCCGAGGAGTTCCGCCGGGCCCTGGGCGATCTGCACCACTGGGTCACCCCGGGCGTGGTGCTGCTGGCCATGGTCGTCGGATCCTGGCTGGAGCCGTTGCACTTCGTGGTGCTGCTGCTGGCCGCTGGCGGCTACTACGTGACCGTGGCGGTGCTGGGGCGCTCAGCCCGTCGCCTGTATGCGGCCTACGGCGCCCGCCTGTGCATCACCGCCGCCGTGGTGGCCTTCGTCTGGATGCTGGACGCCTCGGTGCAGGTGATGGCAGGGGCCCTGGCCATCGCCCTGGGAGTCCAGGTCCTGGTCACCACCCTGGCCCTCTGGCGGGACCGCCGATCTCCAGGGTCGCTGATGCGTGCCGGATTCCTCCCCGCCCACACCGGTGCCCGGGCCGATCAGCTTGCTGGCCTGGGACTGCTGTGGATCCTGGCGCTGGTCGCTCAGGTCACGCTGCAGGACGGTGTGGCGGTGCCGGTCAGTCTGACGTGGGCCCTGCTCGTCCTGCTGACCGCACTGGCCGCGGTCCTGGGGCTGCTGCGGCCGACGACCATCGGTGAGTCTGTCGGATGGCAGGCTGCCTCTGCGGTCGCTCTGGTCCCGGGTGTCCTGTTCCCCGTGGCGCAGGGCCCATGGAGGCTGATCACCGTGGTCGCCGTGGCGGCCTCCCTCCAGCTCCTGTGGGCCGTCCTGCTGCGCCGGTCGGGTCCGAGGACCAGGATCGACGTGAAGCTGGCACCGGACCTGACCGCGGTCCTGGTCCTGATCCTGGTCGGGCTGCTCGTGGACCGCTGGGACGGGACCGGTCCGCAGTCGTGGCCGACCGTCGTCGTGGCGGTGCTGTCCGTGGCCTGGGCCACCGTCCGTGCCTTCCGACCAGGTGAGCCCGAGGACGCCCTTGAGGCCGGCGTGTGGTCAGCGTTCATCCTCGTCGGGCTCGGGGCCACGGTGTTCGCCGTCGCCGAGACGAGGGACTCGTCCGTGGTCCAGACGCTCGTGCTCGTCCTGATGCTGGTGGCCGGTGCCGGGGCCCTGTGGTGGCTGCGGGGGCGTGGGCCAACGGCGGTGGAGGGAACGGCACGCCGGAGCGAGCCGCGTCTATCCGCGCCGCTGGGACTGGTGCTGGGCACGACCTGCTCGGTGATGCTGACCGGCTGGGCGATCTTCGCCGTGAAGGGCTTCGCTGGGCTGGAGGTGACCTCCTTGGTGGTCGTCTCCTGCTGGCTCACACTGCTGGGGCTGCTGAGCACCGGTCGGCTGGGGGAGTCGATCAGGATGACGACGATGATCGCCGGCCAGGCAGTGCTGGCGGTCGCCGTCGCCGCGCTGGTGGACCTGCTCGGTGCCGACGCGGCGGCGTCCCGCGGCGCCGCTGCCCTCACGCTGGCCGGTGGGCTGATGCTCCGGCACCTGCTGCGGCATCGCGGAGCGGTGCTCGGCGGCGGAGCGTGGTCCGCGGTGGTCGTCACCGGAGCGCTGGCGGCGCTGTGGGCGATCGAGGCCGTGGACACCCACGACCGGGCAGCACTGACCGTGATCGCCCTGAGCCTGGGGATGGCCGGTGGTGTGCTCGGCCGGGCCCGTGGAGGTCACTGGGCGCTGTTGACTGCGGTGGTGGTGGGAGTGGCCGGGCTGTCCGACCTGATGCTCCTGCGCCAGGGCGGATGGCTGCCTGAGCCGTTGTTCTCGGCGGGGGCCGCTGCAGCCGTCTTCCTGCTGCTCGTGCTGAAGCTGACCGTGGACGAGGCGCGGCAGGACAGCCGGACCAGTCGACTGTTCCGGCCCGTGGCCTCAGCGGTGCTCTGGTCGGTGGCCCTGCTCTGTGCCCTGGTGCCCGAGACGCAGTGGGCGATCCTGGTGGTCGGGGCAGCAGTGGCGGCGTTGGTCTGCTACGTGCTGGCGCGCAGTCGGAGCGTGGCGCTGCTGGTGCTCGGGACGGTGCTCGCGGTTCCGTCCGCGGTGGCGCTGGTGCTGGCGTGGGGGAGAGCGGAGGCCATCGGATCGCTGGAGGATCGATGGTGGGCAGCGGCGGTGGGTGTGATCACGCTCGGTGTGCTCTGTGGATGGGCGATGCTGGACCGCCGCCGGACGGAGTCGACGGTGCTGTGGGACCGCGCAGCCGTGCTCGAGTACGGGGGACTGGCGGTCCTGCTGGCCGGTGGACTGGTGTCTGCGGCATCACCTGATGTCGCCGTCATGATGACCGGCTGTGCACTGACGGCGCTGGGTCTCTGGATCCCGGTGCTGTGGTGGACGAGGGACGCCGACCCGTTCCCCACGTCCTGGCGCCGACATGCCCTGGACGGTGCCGTGCTGGCCACCGTGATGCTGGGCCTGTACGCCTGGTGGCAGGCGGCTGAGGTCGAGCGCGTCCTTCAGGCCAGCTGGTGGAGCATGCAGCTGGTGGCGCTGACGCTGGCCAGCCTGGCAGGGGGCCATCTGCGCGATCGGGTCACAGCGGCTGTGCGGCGGCGCCGGGCCACCCTCTGGGGCGGCGCGGCGGCCACCGTGATGACGGCGGCGAGTGCACTGGTTCTGGTGGACGGATCCACGCTGATGCAGCTGGTGAGTCTGCTGCTCTTCGCCGCACTGATGGTGGTGGGACTGACCACGCGGACTGCCCTGTTCACCTGGTGGGGAGCTGCCGGGGTCACGCTCGCCGTCCTCTGGTTCCTGCGTGGCTACACGGTGCTGTGGCTCACGTTGCTGGGGGTGGTGCTGATCGGCCTGGCCGTCCGCCAGCTGATGCGCGGCGCGCGGGAGGACTGGAAGGAGCCGAGTCCCACGGACCAGGTGGATCCGCTGGAGCACCGGTAGGCTGGGGGCATGGAGATCGTCATCGCCCTGGTCGTGATCGCCGCCGTCGTGGTCCTGGTGGTCCGTGGCCGCCGCACCTTCAGCTCAGAGATCGAACGCGCCAAGCGCATCCGCAGGGCGAACGAGAACGGTCGATGACCGCCATCGTCGAGCGCTCCAGCGGCACCGTCCTGCCCGGTCCACGCGCTCTGTACCGCGTCTTCGCCACGGCGGAGATGATCACCTGGGCCCTGCTGATCACGGCCATGGTGCTCAAGTACAGCGGGGTGACCGAGGCGCTGATGCCGGTGTTCGGCGGCCTGCACGGCTTCGTCTTCCTCAGCTACTGCGTCATCACGGTGGGCGTGTGGATCAACCAGCGGTGGAGCCCCGCCGCCGGTCTGCTCGCACTGGGATCGGCGGTCGTGCCCTTCGCCACCGTGCCGTTCGAGCGGCACCTGCATCGCCGGGGGGAGCCGGACCGGACCTGGCGCCTGGCGGACGGCCGCAGTGAACCGCGAGGCTTCTGGGAGTCACTCGAGGCCTGGGTCCTGCGCCATGTGGCGCTGGCAACGGTCCTGGCGATGGCCGTCGTCGGGGTGGTCTTCGCCCTCCTGCTGATCGCCGGTCCGCCGTGGGAATGGTTCGCCTGAGCCGCGCTGGATCCCTCCGGCAGGTGTGACCTGCGCCCGGTTGGCGCGAGGGCCGCGGATCTGACATACTAGACAAGTTGCTCAAGTGCCTGGGCGTGCCGTGCGTCCACCGGAGTCGATGATCCATCGGCCGACTGGACCGGAGTCTCAGGACCAAATTCAACACCCTCCCCACCGTAGGACCGTGACCTTCACTGCGAAGCAGTGCGCGACACGCCCGACTGCGTGGGTCGAAGCCCCGGCAGGGCGAGGAACCCGGTTCCACCGGATTCGGCCTGCACGGGTGGATGAACAAGGCGCGACGCCGGCCCCGGCCGGGACTGCGCACACAGGGACAGGTACGGACAACAAGTACGAAAGAGGCATGACGCCATGGCGGGACAGAAAATCCGCATCCGGCTGAAGTCGTATGACCACGAGGTCATTGACGTTTCGGCCCGGAAGATCGTCGATACGGTCACGCGCGCAGGCGCAACGGTAGTGGGCCCCGTGCCGCTGCCGACGGAGAAGAACGTGTACTGCGTGATCCGCTCTCCCCACAAGTACAAGGACAGCCGCGAGCATTTCGAGATGCGCACCCACAAGCGGCTCATCGACATCATCGATCCGACGCCGAAGGCCGTCGATTCGCTCATGCGTCTCGATCTGCCCGCCGACGTCAACATCGAGATCAAGCTCTGAGAGGGAGGTGCTGAGAGACTATGACCATCACCCGTAATGTCAAGGGACTGCTGGGCACGAAGCTCGGCATGACCCAGGTGTGGGATGACGAGAACAAGCTCATCCCCGTCACCGTCGTGCAGGCCGACGCCAACGTCGTCACCCAGCTGCTGACCGAGGATGTGGACGGCTACACCGCCGTGCAGATCGCCTACGGCCAGATCGACCCCCGCAAGGTCACCAAGCCGCTCGCCGGCCACTTCGAGAAGGCCGGGGTCACCCCGCGTCGTCACGTGGTCGAGCTGCGCACCGCAGACGCCGCCGAGTACAGCCTCGGACAGGACCTGACCGTGGAGCTCTTCGAGGCCGGCCAGAAGGTCGACGTCGTGGGCAACACCAAGGGCAAGGGCTTCGCCGGTGCCATGAAGCGCCACGGCTTCGCCGGTGTGGGCGCGTCCCACGGCCAGCACAAGAACCACCGTAAGCCCGGCTCGGTCGGCGGTGCCTCCACCCCCGGTCGCGTCTTCAAGGGCCAGCGGATGCCCGGTCGGATGGGCAACGTCCGTCAGACCACCCAGAACCTGACCCTCCACGCCATCGACGTGGAGAAGAACCTGCTGCTGATCAAGGGCGCAGTGCCCGGCCCCAAGGGCCAGGTCGTGCTCGTCCGCACCGCAGTGAAGGGAGCATGAGCCAGATGGCAACCCCCTCGAACACCGCTGTGAAGACCGTCAAGGTCGACCTGCCCGCCGAGATCTTCGATGTCCAGGCCAACGTGCCGCTGATGCACCAGGTCGTGGTGGCCCAGCTGGCCGCCGCTCGCCAGGGCACCCACAAGGTCAAGCGTCGCGGAGAGGTCTCCGGCGCCGGCCGCAAGCCGTTCAAGCAGAAGGGCACCGGCCGCGCTCGTCAGGGCTCGATCCGCGCTCCTCAGATGACCGGCGGCGGCGTCGTCCACGGCCCCGAGCCGCGTGACTACTCCCAGCGCACCCCCAAGAAGATGAAGGCCGCCGCACTGCGCGGTGCCCTGTCTGACCGGGCTCGCCACGGCCGCGTGCACGTGATCGAGCAGCTGGTCTCCGGGACCCCGTCCACCAAGGCAGCCAAGGCCGTCTTCGCTGAGCTGGGTCAGGGCCGCAGGAACTTCCTGATGGTCATCGACCGCTCCGACGACGCCGCAGCGCTCAGCGCCCGCAACCTGCCGTCGGTGCACACCCTGTACGTCGACCAGCTGAACACGTACGACGTGCTGGTCAGTGAAGACGTGGTCTTCACCTCCGTGGCCTACGACGCCTTCGTGTCGGCCGCCACGAAGAAGGACCAGAAGGAGGATGCCCAGTGAGCGGCAGCATCAACAAGGATCCCCGTGACGTGGTCATCGCACCGGTCGTCTCGGAGAAGAGCTACGGACTGATCGACGAGGGCAAGTACACCTTCCTCGTGGACCCCCGCTCGAACAAGGCTGAGATCAAGCTGGCGGTGGAGCGCATCTTCTCCGTCAAGGTGGCCTCGGTCAACACCATCAACCGTGCCGGGAAGCGCAAGCGCACCCGCTTCGGCTGGGGGGCTCGCAAGAACACCAAGCGCGCCATCATCACGCTGAAGGATGGCACGATCGACATCTTCGGAGGTCCGCTCGCCTGAGGCGACGCGGAGACCACTTAATCGAGGAATAGGTAATGGCAATCCGTAAATACAAGCCGACCACCCCGGGCCTGCGTGGCTCGTCCGTGGCCGACTTCGCAGAAATCACCCGGTCCACCCCGGAGAAGTCGCTGCTGCGCCCGCTGTCCAAGACCGGCGGCCGCAACAACTCCGGCAAGATCACCACCCGTCACAAGGGTGGTGGACACAAGCGTCAGTACCGTCTGATCGACTTCCGTCGCCACGACAAGGATGGTGTGCCCGCCACGGTGGCGCACATCGAGTACGACCCCAACCGCACCGCCCGCATTGCGCTGCTCCACTACGTGGACGGCACCAAGCGCTACATCCTGGCTCCGGCCAAGCTGCAGCAGGGCGATGCCGTCGAGGCCGGCGCCAATGCTGACATCAAGCCCGGCAACAACCTGCCGCTGCGCAACATCCCCCTGGGCACCGTGATCCACGCTGTGGAGCTGCGTCCCGGCGGCGGTGCCAAGCTGGCACGCTCTGCTGGTGCCTCCGTCCAGCTGGTGGCCCGTGAGGGTCGCTACGCTCAGCTGCGTCTGCCCTCGGGCGAGATCCGCAACGTGGACGTGCGCTGCCGCGCCACCATCGGCGAGGTCGGCAACGCCGAGCAGTCGAACATCAACTGGGGCAAGGCCGGCCGCATGCGGTGGAAGGGCGTCCGCCCGACCGTCCGCGGTGTCGTGATGAACCCCGTCGACCACCCGCACGGCGGTGGTGAGGGCAAGACCTCCGGTGGTCGCCACCCGGTCAACCCCAACGGCAAGCCCGAGGGCCGCACCCGCCGCCCGAACAAGGAAAGCGACAAGCTCATCGTGCGCCGTCGCCGTACCGGCAAGAACAAGCGATAGGAGCCTGGAGACATGCCACGCAGCCTGAAGAAGGGCCCCTTCGTTGATCAGCACCTGTACCTGAAGGTCGTCGCTGAGAACGAAAAGGGCACCAAGAACGTCATCAAGACCTGGTCCCGCCGGTCCATGATCATCCCCGACATGCTGGGCCACACCATTGCGGTGCACGACGGTCGCAAGCACATCCCGGTGTTCGTCACCGAGTCGATGGTCGGGCACAAGCTGGGCGAGTTCGCCCCGACGCGGACCTACCGCGGCCATGTGAAGGACGACAAGAAGGGCAAGCGTCGCTGACCAGCGCGCTGCACTTCGACAGATTCGAAAGAAGGAAAGCAATGGAAGCCAAGGCAGTTGCGCGCCACCTGCGCGTCACGCCGATGAAGGCCCGGCGCGTCGTCGACCTGGTCCGTGGCAAGCAGACCGGTGAGGCACTGGCCATCCTGAAGTTCGCCCAGCAGGGCGCTTCGGAGCCGGTGTACAAGCTCGTCGCCTCCGCGGTGGCCAACGCACGGGTCAAGGCAGACCGTGAAGGGGTCGCCTTCAACGAGGACGCGCTGTTCATCAGCGAGGCCTACGTGGACGAGGGACCGACCATGAAGCGGTTCCAGCCGCGAGCCCAGGGCCGCGCGTTCCGCATCAACAAGCGCACCAGCCACGTCACCGTGGTCGTTGCAACCGAGGACAAGAAGGAGGCGAAGAAGTAAATGGGTCAGAAAGTCAACCCCCACGGATTCCGCCTCGGCATCACGACCGACCACGTCTCGCACTGGTTCGCCGACTCCAACAAGGAGGGCCAGCGGTACAAGGACTTCCTCAAGGAGGACGTCAAGATCCGCGAGCTGATGACCGACGGCATGGAGCGCGCAGGCATCTCCAAGGTCGAGATCGAGCGCACCCGTGACCGCGTCCGCGTGGACATCCACACCGCTCGTCCGGGCATCGTCATCGGTCGCCGTGGCGCCGAAGCCGATCGCATTCGCGGCGAGCTGGAGAAGCTCACCGGCAAGCAGATCCAGCTGAACATCCTCGAGGTCAAGAACCCCGAGGTCGACGCTCAGCTGGTCGCCCAGGGTGTCGCCGAGCAGCTCACCTCTCGTGTGGCCTTCCGCCGCGCGATGAAGAAGGCCATGCAGTCGGCCATGCGTGCAGGTGCCGAAGGCATCCGCATCCAGTGCGCCGGCCGTCTGGGCGGTGCCGAGATGTCCCGTTCGGAGTTCTACCGCGAGGGTCGCGTGCCGCTGCACACCCTGCGTGCGAACATCGACTTCGGCAAGTTCGAGGCCAAGACCACCTTCGGCCGCATCGGCGTGAAGGTCTGGATCTACAAGGGCGACCTGACCGCCAAGGAGCTTGCCGCCAAGGAGGCCGCTGCACCGTCCGGCCGTGGACGTGGTGGAGACCGCCGCGGTCCCGGCGGCGGCGAGCGTCGTCGTCGCAATGACCGTGCCGAGCGTGCTCCGCGCGAGCAGGGCGCCGGCGGTCAGCAGTCCGGTGCCGCCCAGGAGCAGCCTGCCGGCGCCCCTGAAGGAGGCAACGCCTGATGTTGATCCCACGTCGAGTCAAGTACCGCAAGCAGCACCACCCGAAGCGCTCCGGCAACGCCTCCGGCGGCACCGCAGTGACCTTCGGTGAGTGGGGCATCCAGGCGATGACCCCGGCCTATGTGACCAACCGTCAGATCGAGGCCGCTCGTATCGCCATGACCCGCTACATCAAGCGTGGCGGCAAGGTGTGGATCAACATCTACCCCGACCGTCCGCTGACGAAGAAGCCGGCCGAGACCCGCATGGGTTCCGGTAAGGGTTCTCCCGAGTGGTGGGTGGCCAATGTCAAGCCGGGACGCGTCATGTTCGAGCTGTCCGGTGTCTCCGAAGAGGTCGCCCGCGAGGCCCTGCGCCTGGCGATCCACAAGCTGCCGATGAAGGCACGTATCGTCCGCCGAGAGGGTGGTGAGTGATCATGGCCACCGGTTCCAAGGAACTGAACGTCGAGGCCCTGGACGGCTTTGACAACGTCCGCCTGGCCGAGGAGCTCAAGCGCTCCAAGGAGGAGCTGTTCAACCTCCGCTTCCAGTCGGCCACCGGTCAGCTGGACAACCATGGCCGGCTGAAGACCGTCAAGCGCGACATCGCCCGGATCTACACGATCCTGCGCGAGCGTGAGCTGGGCATCCGCGAGGATGTGGCTCCGGTCGAGGAGGCCCCCGCGGCCACCACCAAGAAGAAGAAGGCTGAGGAGGCGAAGTGACCGAGTCCGTGAACACCGAGGCCACCCAGGCTGAGCAGAAGAGCACCGAGCGCGGGTACCGCAAGTCGCTGCGCGGCATCGTCGTCTCCGACAAGATGGACAAGACCATCGTCGTCGAGGTCGAGGACCGCAAGAAGCACGCGCTGTACGGCAAGGTGCTGCGCACC
Organism: Micrococcus terreus; assembly: GCF_900116905.1. Lineage (GTDB taxonomy): Bacteria > Actinomycetota > Actinomycetes > Actinomycetales > Micrococcaceae > Citricoccus > Citricoccus terreus. Next base: position 146,441 of record NZ_FPCG01000001.1, read on the forward strand.
ACCAAGCGGATCAAGGCCCACGACGAGGAGAACACCGCCGGCATCGGCGACCGTGTTCGCATCGCCGAGACCCGTCCGCTGTCCGCCACCAAGAACTGGCGCCTGGTGGAGATCGTCGAGAAGGCGAAGTGATCCCCTCTCTCGGGATCCACCGACCGGTTCGCTGAGTCCGGTTCTCGAGAGCACCACGTAGGCCCCGGCCGCTGATCCTCTGGATTGGCGGACCGGGGCCTTCGTGCGTTAGACTGAATGGTCTGTGCGCCCTTGTTGGCGGGACTATCCACCCCGCGGGCCAAGGGTTTCGCGCAGACTCCCGACCAGCAGCCTCGGCCTTGCCCTGCGGACTGTCGATCTGGAAGCGCCGTCACCCGTCTGAATGGGGGAGTCGGAAGGCACCAGAGCGACAGGATCGCCACCAGGGGCAGGGGTAAGCAGCCCGGGATGACCACATATCCGTTCCGCAAGGCTCGCCCGGCTACGGGGGAGAACCAGCGCGACGATGAGGAGTATCGAGTGATTCAGCAGGAGTCGCGGCTGAAGGTCGCCGACAACACCGGTGCCAAGGAGATCCTGGCCATCCGTGTTCTCGGCGGTTCAGGACGCCGCTACGCAGGCATCGGCGACGTGATCGTCGCCACCGTCAAGGACGCCATCCCCGGCGGCAACGTCAAGAAGGGCGATGTCGTCAAGGCCGTCATCGTGCGCACCCGCAAGGAGCGCCGTCGTCCGGATGGTTCCTACATCAAGTTCGACGAGAACGCAGCCGTCATCCTCAAGACTGACGGCGAACCGCGCGGCACCCGCATCTTCGGCCCCGTGGGCCGTGAGCTGCGCGACAAGCGCTTCATGAAGATCGTGTCGCTGGCACCGGAGGTGATCTGACCACATGGCAAAGATCAAGAAGGACGATCTCGTCCAGGTCATCGCCGGCAAGGACAAGGGCAAGCAGGGCAAGGTCCTGCGCGTGTTCCCGTCCGCTGACCGCGTGCTCGTGGAAGGCGTGAACCGCGTCTCCAAGCACCTGCGTGCCGGCCAGAACAACAACGGCTCCACCGAGGGTGGCATCCAGGTCGTCGAGGCTCCGGTGCACATCTCCAACGTGGCCGTCGTCGACCCCGAGACCAAGAAGCCGACCCGTGTGGGCTACCGCTTCGAGACCGTGGAGAAGAACGGCGAGAGCAAGACCGTCAAGGTCCGCTTCGCCAAGGCCTCCGGAAAGGAGCTGTGATGACTGAGGTGCAGACCGAGCAGACCGCAGCCCCCAAGGTCACCCCGCGCCTGAAGACGAAGTACCGCGAGGAGATCCGCGCCTCCCTCCAGGAGGAGTTCACCTACGGCAACGTCATGCAGGTCCCCGGCCTGGTCAAGGTCGTGGTGAACATGGGTGTGGGCGAGGCCGCCAAGGACTCGAAGATCATCGACGGCGCCATCGCCGACCTGACCCTGATCACCGGCCAGAAGCCGCAGGTGACCAAGGCCCGCAAGTCGATCGCCCAGTTCAAGCTCCGTGAGGGCATGCCCATCGGTGCGCACACCACCCTGCGTGGTGACCGCATGTGGGAGTTCCTGGATCGTCTGGTCACGCTGGCGCTTCCGCGCATCCGTGACTTCCGCGGCCTGAGCCCGAAGCAGTTCGACGGCAACGGCAACTACACCTTCGGCCTGTCCGAGCAGTCGGTCTTCCACGAGATCGACCAGGACAAGATCGACCGTGTGCGCGGCATGGACATCACTGTGGTGACCACCGCCAAGAACGACGACGAAGGCCGGGCTCTGCTCAAGGCCCTCGGCTTCCCGTTCAAGACTGACCAGTAACTCCTCTACGCTGCAGGTCCCTCTCCCGCCGGCTCCGGCAGGGGATCGGGAAACCGCATCGAGAAAGGGCCAGGAGCCCACATGACCATGACCGATCCCGTCGCAGACATGCTGACCCGTCTGCGCAACGCCAACTCGGCCTACCACGACACCGTGGAGATGCCCTCTTCGAAGCTGAAGACGCGCGTGGCCGACATCCTCAAGTCCGAGGGCTACATCGCTGACTGGAAGGAGGAGGACGCTGAGGTGGGCAAGAAGCTCGTCATCGAGCTGAAGTTCGGCCCCCAGCGTGAGCGCGCCATCGCCGGTCTGCGCCGCATCTCCAAGCCGGGTCTGCGCGTGTACGCCAAGTCCACCAACCTGCCGCACGTGCTGGGCGGACTGGGCATTGCGATCCTGTCCACCTCCTCCGGTCTGCTGACCGACCGGCAGGCCGCCAAGAAGGGTGTGGGTGGGGAAGTCCTCGCCTACGTCTGGTAACGGCGACTCGGAAGAAAGGTAGAAAACATGTCACGTATTGGACGTCTTCCGATCACCGTGCCCGCTGGCGTCGATGTCACCATCGACGGCGCAACCGTCTCCGTCAAGGGCCCCAAGGGCCAGCTGACCCACGAGGTGGCGCAGCCCATCGCCGTGGCTCTCGAGGACGGCACGCTCACCGTGTCCCGTCCTGATGACGAGCGTGAGTCCCGGTCTCTGCACGGCCTGACCCGCACCCTGATCAGCAACATGATCCTGGGGGTGACCGACGGCTACGAGAAGCAGCTGGAGGTCGTGGGCACCGGCTACCGTGTGCAGGCCAAGGGCCAGGACCTGGAGTTCGCTCTGGGTTACTCCCATCCCGTTCCGGTGAAGTGCCCCGAGGGCATCACCTTCAAGGTCGAGGGCAACAAGGTCACCGTCTCCGGAATCGACAAGCAGCAGGTCGGAGAGATCGCTGCGAACATCCGCAAGCTGCGTCGTCCTGACCCGTACAAGGGCAAGGGCGTTCGCTACGCCGGCGAGCAGATCCGCCGCAAGGCCGGAAAGGCAGGTAAGTGATGTCCACGCTGAAAGTGAAGGGCAAGGGCAAGTTCGCTGCCCGCACCCGCCGGCACCTGCGTGTGCGCAAGCGCATCAACGGGTCTGCTGTCCGTCCCCGTCTGGTGGTCAACCGCTCTGCACGGCACATGTTCGTGCAGCTGGTGGACGACACCCGCGGTGTGACGCTGGCATCGGCCTCCACCATGGAGGCGGATGTGCGCGCACTCGAGGGTGACAAGACCGCCAAGGCCACCAAGGTCGGCGAGCTGATCGCTGAGCGTGCCAAGGCAGCCGGCATCGAGGCCGTGGTCTTCGACCGCGGCGGCAACAAGTACCACGGTCGCGTGGCCGCCGTCGCCGACGGCGCCCGGGAAGGTGGGCTGAAGCTGTGAGCGAGACCCCGAACAACGAGAAGAGCACTGTGACGGATTCTGTGACTGAGACCGCACCGAAGGCTGAGACCGCCGCGTCCGAGACCTCTGCCGGTTCGGCCAGCCAGACCACCGATCGTGGTGGCCGTGGTGGCCGCGACGACCGCGGTGGCCGTGGTGGCCGCGACGATCGTGGTGGACGTGGCCGCGATGACCGCGGCCGTGGTGGACGTGACGAGGACAAGGACAAGTTCCTCGAGCGCGTCGTCGCCATCAACCGTGTGTCCAAGGTCGTCAAGGGCGGGCGCCGGTTCTCCTTCACCGCACTGGTGGTCGTCGGAGACGGCGACGGCATGGTTGGTGTCGGCTACGGCAAGGCCAAGGAGGTCCCCGCCGCGATCTCCAAGGGCGTGGAGGAGGCCAAGAAGTCTCTGTTCCGCGTGCCGCGCGTCGGCTCGACCATCCCGCACCTGGTGCAGGGCGAGGACGCTGCTGGCGTCGTGCTCCTGCGTCCTGCTGCACCGGGTACCGGCGTGATCGCCGGTGGTCCGGTCCGCGCCGTGCTGGACTGCGCCGGCATCCACGATGTGCTGTCCAAGTCCATGGGCTCCGTGAACGCGATCAACATCGTGCGCGGCACCATCGACGCCCTGAAGCGCCTCGAGGAGCCGGCCGCTGTGGCCGCCCGTCGTGGCAAGTCCCTCGACGAGGTCGCCCCCCATGCGATGCTTCGCACCATGGAGGAAGACCGCGCCAAGAAGAGTGCAGAGAAGGCAGGTGTGTCGAATGGCTGAGATCGCTCGTCAGACCACCCGTAAGAACGTCGCCGTCTCGGACGCCACCCTGGAGATCACCCAGGTCAAGTCCCTGGTCGGCGCCAAGAAGAACCACCGGGACACCGTGCGTTCGCTGGGCCTGAAGCGGATCGGTCACACCGTGACCCGCCAGGCCGACAACGTGACGGTGGGCATGGTCAACACCGTGCCTCACCTGGTCAAGGTTGAGGAGATCACCAATGGCTGACAAGGCTGACAAGGCACAGGCCGCAGATCAGGCCGAGGGCGTCTCGGCGCTCCGCGTCCACGATCTGCGTCCGGCCCCGGGGTCCAAGACCGCCAAGACCCGTGTGGGTCGTGGCCACGGATCCAAGGGCAAGACCGCAGGCCGCGGCACCAAGGGCACCAAGGCCCGTTACCAGGTGCGTGCAGGCTTCGAAGGCGGCCAGCTGCCGCTGCAGATGCGTCTGCCGAAGCTGCGCGGCTTCAAGAACCCGTTCCGCGTGGAGTACCAGGTCGTGAACCTGGACAAGCTGAACGAGACCTTCACCCAGGGCGGCGACGTCACCGTCGACGACCTGGTGGCCCGCGGACTGGTCCGCAAGAACCAGCCGGTCAAGGTCCTGGGCACCGGTGAGATCACCGTCGCCCTGAACGTGAAGGCCAACGCCTTCTCGGCCTCGGCTCAGGAGAAGATCTCGGCAGCCGGCGGCTCCACCGAGACTGTCTGATCCACAGTGACATCGGCCCCCGTGCCGCAGTCCGTTCGCGGACCTGCGGCACGGGGGCCGATTCGCTTCCGGTAGACTCACCCAGTGGCCCGCGGCCGTGACCCGGGACACCCCTTCATCCATCCCTCCAGGAGGACGTTTGTTCAGCGCGATAGCCCGTGTCTTCCGGACACCCGATCTGCAGCGCAAGATCTGGTTCACCCTCGGCATTGTGGCCATCTACCGACTGGGAGCATTCGTCCCCGCTCCAGGTGTGGACTACGGCAATGTGCAGATGTGTCTGGCCCAGGGCAACACCAGCGGCGGACTCTATTCGTTCGTGAACATGTTCTCGGGCGGGGCCATGCTCCAGGTCTCGGTCTTCGCCTTGGGCATCATGCCGTACATCACGGCCTCGATCATCGTGCAGCTGCTGCGGGTGGTCATCCCGCACTTCGAGGCGCTGCACCGTGAAGGCGCTCAGGGCCAGGCCAAGATGACCCAGTACACGCGCTACCTGACCATCGCGTTGGGCGTGCTCAACGCCACCACCCTGGTCTCCCTGGCTCGGACCGGCGCCCTGCTGAACTGCAACCTGCCGATCGTCCCGAACGACTCCCTGTGGACCATCCTGCTGATGATCATCACCCTCACCGCAGGCACTGGCCTGATCATGTGGCTGGGCGAGCAGATCACCGAGCGGGGCGTGGGCAACGGCATGTCGCTGTTGATCTTCGTCTCCATCGCCGCCGGGTTCCCCGCCGGCATGGCCCAGATCTTCACGACCCAGGGGTGGCGCACCGCCTTCATCGTCCTGCTGGTCGGCATCCTGACGATCGCCCTCGTGGTGTTCGTGGAGGAGTCGCAACGGCGTGTGCCGGTGCAGTACGCCAAGCGTCAGATCGGGCGGCGCACGGTCGGCGGCACCACGACCTACATCCCCATCAAGGTCAACATGGCCGGCGTCATCCCGGTCATCTTCGCCTCCTCGATCCTCATGCTTCCGGGCATCCTGATCCAGTTCAACACTCCTCAGGACGGCACGCCACCGCCGGACTGGGTCGTCTTCCTCTCGCAGTACTTCGGCGACGGAGCGCATCCCGTCTACATGGCCGCGTACTTCCTGATGACCATCTTCTTCACCTACTTCTACGTCACGATCACCTTCAACCCAGAGGAGATCAGCGACAACATGAAGAAGTACGGCGGCTTCATCCCCGGCGTCCGCGCAGGCCGGCCGACCGAGCAGTACCTGCAGTATGTGATCAGCCGCATCACCTTCGTGGGCGCGCTCTACCTGGGCATGCTGGCCATGATCCCACTGGTGGCCTTCGTGCTGATCAACGCCAACCAGAACTTCCCGTTCGGCGGCACCTCGATCCTGATCATGGTGGGCGTGGCCCTGCAGACCCTCAAGCAGATCAACGCCCAGATGGAGCAACGCAACTATGAGGGGCTTCTGCGCTAGTCCAGGTAGCCTCAGCAACAGACCTCGTCCCACCCCGTGGCACCGGCAGGATCGCGCCGGATCCGAGAGTAAGGAGCAACTATGACCCGCATGCTGATGATGGGCCCTCCCGGGTCCGGCAAGGGCACCCAGGCCTCCCGTATCGCCGACAAGCTGGGCATCGTGGCCATCTCGACCGGCGACATCTTCCGGTACAACGTCAAGGAGATGACACCCCTGGGCCGTGAGGCCAAGCAGTACATGGACAACGGTGACTTCGTTCCCGACGACGTCACCAACAGGATGGTGGCCGACCGCCTCTCCCAGCCCGACGCCGAGGGCGGCTTCCTGCTGGACGGCTATCCGCGCACCGCAGGGCAGGTCGAGGCGCTGGACCAGATGCTCAAGGACGCCGGCCAGGAGCTCTCCGTGGTCGTGGAGCTGACGGTTCCGGACGAGGAGCTGGTCACTCGTCTGCTCAAGCGTGCTGAGACCGAGGGACGCGCGGACGACACCCAGGACGTCATCCAGCACCGCCTGGACCTGTACCACGAGCAGACCGCAGCCGTCATCGAGTCCTACGCCCCGCGCGGCATCGTGGCCAGCGTGGACGGCACCGGCCAGATCGACGACGTCACCGAGCGACTGCTCCAGGCCGTCTACGGTGTGCGTGAGCGCACCGGCAGCCTGAAGGTCGTGAACCCGGACGCCCCTCAGGCCTGATCGACCCCATGGCATTCTCCCGGCAGCAGCTCGAGTTCAAGACCGTGCCCCAGATGCAGCTCATGCACCAGGCCGGGCTGATCCTGAGCCGAGCCCTCGACGCCGCTGTGGAGGCTGCAGTCCCCGGGGTGACCACCGCTGACGTCGACGCGGTGTTCGCCCAGGTGCTCCAGGAGGCCGGTGCCACGCCGAACTTCCTCGGGTACTACGGCTACCCGGCCACCATCTGCGCATCGGTGAACGAGGAGGTCGTGCACGGCATCCCCGGTGACCGGGTCCTGCAGGTGGGAGACGTGCTGAAGATCGACGGTGGCTGCATCGTCGAGGGCTGGCACTCCGACTCCGCGCGCACCGTGATCCTGGGATCCTCGGCGGAGGGCACGGCTGATCCCGAGGACGAGCGTCTCAGCGAGATCACCCGCCAGGCCCTGTGGCATGGCATCGCAGCCTTCGCCACCGCCAAGCACGTCGGGGAGATCGGCGATGCCATCGACGACTTCGTCTCCTCCCAGCCGGGAGCCCCGCTGGGAATCCTGCAGGACTACGTCGGCCACGGCATCGGCTCGGCCATGCACCTGCCGCCGGACGTGCTGAACTACCGCACCGGCCACCGCGGGCCCAAGGTGCGCTCCGGGCTCTGCCTGGCCATCGAGCCGATGCTGGTGCGTGGCGGACTGGCGACCGAGGTCCTGGACGATGAGTGGACCGTGGTCACCCGTGATGGAGCCCGGGCCAGCCAGTGGGAGCACTCCGTGGCTCGCCATGACGGCGGGATCTGGGTGCTGACGGCCCCTGACGGCGGTGTCGCAGAGCTGGCTCCGCTCGGGATCGTCCCCGTCCCGCTCGGTTCCTGACCCGTCGCCGACGCCGCTCCTCCGCGGCGTGATCGGGCGATTTCTCTTTGCGGGGCGAAAAGAGTAGCATGGAGTGCTGGTTGTCTCTACCGGCGCGCCCACGGGTGCCCGAGTCCGACATCCAGGCAACATCCCGCCTCGTCTGCGGAACCCATCTCGACCAGGTCTCGGTGCCTTCTGGTGCCACATGTCTGGCCGGATCGGAGCCGTGGTGAGGCCCAACGTTAGCGGAGGATATGGCTAAGAAGGAAGGTGTCATCGAGGTCGAGGGCACGGTGACCGAAGCATTGCCGAACGCGATGTTCCGGGTCCGCCTGTCGAGCAACGACCATGTCGTTCTCGCCACGATCTCGGGGAAGATGCGTCAGCACTACATCCGAATCCTCCCGGAGGATCGGGTCGTCGTGGAGCTGAGCCCCTACGACCTCAACCGGGGCCGGATCGTCTACCGCTACAAGTAAACCCACCCACTCACCCAGCAGCGCTAGAGGAGGAACCATGAAGGTTCAGCCGAGCGTGAAGCGGATCTGCGACAAGTGCAAGGTGATTCGGCGTAACGGCCGGGTCATGGTGATCTGCGACAACCCACGCCACAAGCAGCGCCAGGGCTGACACCCGTTCCAACGGGTCAGCACACGCGCTCCAGCACCACCACCGGTCCGACCTGGACCACCAGCAGCACAGCCGACGGGGCAACCCCTGACGCAACCCCCGGGCCGCAGAGGCCGGGGACCCGAACCGCGATCACGGACAGCGGATGACCTCCGGAACTTCCCCGGAGCCGCACCGACCGGATCGCAGGACCGGACCGTCCACACGGACTGACCGGACCAGGGGAGGGGACGTGCTGATGCAGACCTCTGCTGCAGAAGGAACAAGGAGGACGGCCATATGGCACGTCTGGCAGGCGTTGACATCCCGCGCGAGAAGCGCGTGATCATCGCGCTCACGTACATCTTCGGCGTGGGCAAGACCCGTGCAGAGCAGACCATCGCGGCGACCGGGGTCAATCCGGACACCCGCGTGAAGGACCTCTCTGACGCTGAGCTCGTGCAGCTGCGCGACTACATCGAGGGCAACTTCAAGGTCGAGGGCGACCTGCGGCGCGAGGTCGCCGCAGACATCCGCCGCAAGGTGGAGATCGGCAGCTACGAGGGCCTGCGGCACCGCCGTGGACTCCCCGTCCGCGGCCAGCGCACCAAGACCAACGCCCGTACCCGCAAGGGCCCGAAGAAGACGGTTGCCGGCAAGAAGAAGTGATTCTTCTTCCCCGCATCACACCGACTTCAGTCCCGCACAGCATCAGCTTTTCGTAGGAGAATCACATGCCCCCCAAGACTCGCGCTGCGGTACGCAAGCCGCGCCGCAAGGACAAGAAGAACATCACCGTGGGCCAGGCCCACATCAAGAGCACCTTCAACAACACCATCGTGTCCATCACGGACACCACCGGTGCCGTCATCTCCTGGGCCTCGTCCGGTGAGGTGGGCTTCAAGGGCTCCCGCAAGTCCACTCCGTATGCCGCACAGATGGCCGCCGAGCAGGCAGCCAAGCGCGCACAGGAGCACGGACTGCGCAAGGTCGACGTGTTCGTGAAGGGTCCCGGCTCCGGCCGCGAGACCGCGATCCGCTCGCTGCAGGCCGCCGGCCTCGAGGTGGGGTCCATCCAGGACGTCACCCCCTCGGCCCACAACGGCTGCCGTCCGGCCAAGCGCCGCCGCGTCTGACCCAGTGCCCAGCGCACGTCCCCCAGCACCCCGCTGAGGGGACGTGCGCAGCGGTGCCTCTGCGCCGCACCACCTGTCCCATGATTCGTTTCCACCCATCGTGTGCGTCATATGGCGGACGCTCGCCGAAAGGAAATGTCAGTGCTCATTGCCCAGCGCCCCACGCTGACTGAAGAGACCGTTGCCGAGAACCGCTCCCGGTTCATTATCGAACCGCTGGAGCCCGGCTTCGGCTACACCCTTGGAAACTCCCTCCGCCGGACCCTGCTGTCCTCGATCCCGGGCGCTGCTGTCACCAGCATCCGCGTGGACGGCGTGCTGCATGAGTTCAGCACCGTTACAGGTGTCAAGGAGGACGTCACCGAGGTCATCCTGAACATCAAGAAGCTCTCCGTCTCCTCCGAGCACGACGAGCCCGTGGTCGCCTACCTGCGCAAGCAGGGCCCCGGCACCGTGACCGCGGCCGACATCACCGCTCCGGCAGGTGTCGAGATCCACAACCCGGACCTGCACATCGCCACCCTGAACGGCAAGGGCAAGTTCGACATGGAGCTGACGGTGGAGCGCGGCCGTGGCTACGTCACCGCAGCCCAGAACAAGACTCCGGAGGCTGAGATCGGTCGCATCCCGGTCGACTCCATCTACTCCCCGGTCCTGAAGGTCACCTTCAAGGTCGAGGCGACCCGCGTGGAGCAGCGCACGGACTTCGACCGTCTGATCCTGGACGTGGAGACCAAGGAGTCCATGGCTCCCCGTGACGCCGTCGCCTCCGCTGGCAGCACCCTGGTGGAGCTGTTCGGCCTGGCTCGCGAGCTGAACGTGGATGCCGAGGGCATCGAGGTGGGGCAGCCGACCGGCTCGCCGAACGTCGACGTCAACTTCAACCAGCCGATCGAGGACCTGGAGCTGACGGTCCGGTCCTACAACTGCCTCAAGCGTGAGGGCATCCACACCGTGGGTGAGCTGGTGGCCCGGTCTGAGGCCGACCTGATGGACATCCGCAACTTCGGTGCCAAGTCCATCGACGAGGTCAAGGACAAGCTGGCTGAGATGGACCTGTCCCTGAAGGACTCCCCGGTCGGGTACGACCCGTCGATGCACTCCCAGGAGTCCGACGAGGAGTACACCGAGTACTGAGCATGACCCGGACTGCGGTCCGGACCATGCCGACCACCAACGTTCGCCCTGCCGGCGCCGCCTGAGCAGGGAACATCTGAGGAGAAACACCAATGCCTACCCCCACCAAGGGACCGCGCCTGGGCGGCGGCCCTGCCCACGAGCGCATCATGCTGGCGAACCTGTCCGCCAACCTGTTCGAGCACAAGTCGATCACCACGACCGTGACCAAGGCCAAGCGCCTGCGTCCGTTCGCTGAGCGCCTGATCACCCACGCCAAGAAGGGCGATCTGGCCTCGCGCCGCAAGGTGCAGGGCATCATCAGCGCCAAGAACCGCACCAACAAGTCGATCGTGCACGAGCTGTTCACCGTGATCGCCCCGGCCATGGCCAACCGCGAGGGCGGCTACACCCGCATCACCAAGATCGGCAACCGTCAGGGCGACAACGCGCCCATGGCCGTGATCGAGCTCGTGATGGAGCCCGTGTCTCCGAAGCAGGCTGTGGTCAAGGAGGCCGAGAAGGCCACCGAGACCGCCGCTCCCGCAGCTCCGGCTGAGCAGACCCAGGAGACCGCTGAGACTCCCGTGACCGAGACCCCGGCCACCGAGGCCGAGACCCCGGCCACCGAGGCCGAGACCCCGGAGCAGGCCGCTGAGGCTCAGGCCGCGGAGGACACCGCTGCCGAGGCCGCTGACGCCCAGGCTCCGAACGTGGAGACCACGGAGAACCAGAACAAGTGATCTGACCCGGCCCTGACCGTCCGGTCATCGCCCTCAGGCCCGCTCCCTGCCCTGCGCAGGTGGCGGGCCTGAGTCGTCTGCGGCTCAGATCAGACCGGACGCGAGCAGGAAGATCGCCACGCCGTGGGTGACGGTGGCACCGAGCACGCCGTGCCGCAGAGCGATCACGGCACACACCAGCCCTTCCCAGAGGGTGAACAGCACGATCGGCCATCCCAGCCCGGTCACGGTGAATGCCAGGAACAGATGGGCGCAGCCGAAGGCCAGGGAGGAGACGAGCACCGCCCGCCACCGGGCACCACGTCCGGAGAGCTCGTCCTCCACCTGACTCTGCAGGAACCCGCGGAAGAGCACCTCCTCCACCAGGTTCCCGCACAGGGCGAACAGCAGCAGCACCGGCAGCAGGGACAACGCCACCGTCCCGCCGCGGTCGGACACCGGGATTCCGGCGCCGGTCAGTCCGCGCAGTGCGTCGTTGACCGGGGAGAACCATTCACCCATCGGTCCATAGAGCACCACGAGAGGCGCCACCACGACGACGGCCCCGACCAGTCCCAGCACCACGGAGACGAACCAGTTCGCTCCGGTCCACATCACCGACCGGATGCGGTCGCGGCAGGCCAGCAGCACCCCCCCGGCCAGCGCGAGCGAGGCGAGGGCCATCACCAGCAGCGCCACCGGGTCATCGGTGAACCGCAGCCACAGCACCGGCAGCTCGGCCAGCACGCCGGGGCCACCGGAGCGCTGTTCCGTCCCGAACTCCCAGAGTCCGTGCCGGGTCATGCTGTCGCGGGCGAGGATGAAGCCCAGGATCAACGTCATGATGCGCAGGCCGTGCGACCGGCGCGGGAGCAGCATGACCAGGACGGCCACGAGCAGGAGAGCTGGTGTCACGGCGGTGAGGTACTGCATACACGGGGCCATCCGTCCATTCTGCCGTCGCCTGGCGGCAGGGCCGGGGAGGCCGTGCCCCCGGACTGCCTAGGATGGAGCCATGCCAGAGCACCATCCCCACGCCGGGCCTGTCCCGGGACTCGGCGGGACCGTCCGGGCTGGACAGGAGGAGCCGGCACTGATCCGGGTCCGTCTGGATCTGGCCTATGACGGCACCGACTTCCATGGGTGGGCGGCGCAGCCGGGCCTCCGCACCGTCCAGGGCGTGCTGGAGGAGGCGCTCGAGAGGATCATCAGACGTCCGGTCCGCACCGTGGTGGCCGGCCGGACCGATGCCGGTGTGCATGCCCGCGGACAGGTGGTGCACCTGGACCTGACGCAGCGGGAGTGGATCGGGCTGGCCCGTGGCCGCGAGGACCTGGATCCGGCCTCCTCGCTGGTGCGGCGTCTGGGCGGCGTGTTGGGCCGTGACGGGCGCGACGTGATGGTCCACGGGGCCCAGCTGGCCCCGGACGGATTCGACGCCCGGTTCTCCGCCCTGTGGCGCTCCTACAGCTATGCCATCAGCGACAGCACCCTCACGCGTGATCCGCTGAACCGTCGCTCGACTAACTGGCACGGGGCGCCCCTGGACGTGGAGCTGATGGACGCCGAAGCCCGCAGCGTGCTGGGCCTGCACGACTTCCTGTCCTACTGCAAGCCGCGGGAAGGTGCCACCACGATCCGCGAGCTGCAGCAGTTCAGCATCCATCGGGACGAGCGCGGTCTGATCGTCGCCCGTCTGCGTGCAGATGCGTTCTGCCACAACATGGTGCGTGCCCTGGTCGCTTCGGCCCTGCAGGTGGGGGAGGGGCGTCAGAAGCCCGGCTGGATGGCCCACCGGCTGTCCGCACAGGTCCGCGACTCCCAGACGCGACTGGCTCCGCCCCATGCCCTGGTGCTGGAGCAGGTGGAGTATCCCGACGACGGCCGGTCACCGGGGGCCTTGGCGGCCCGGGCCGCAGGGACCCGGGCCAGACGGAGCAGCACGGAGCACTGACCGGCGGCTGGCATCACGACCCGCCGTGGCGGCCGGCCCAGCCGCAGATCACCGCGTGGACTGCTGGGCCTCCCAGGCGGCCTCGAGTGCCTGAAGCTCCTGCAGGCCGGCCAGCACACGTTCGGTGTGGGGGCTGCGCAGCTGGGCCACGGCCCGGTGGACGGCAGAGGGATTGACGCCCTCAGCGGCAGCCCGCCGCAGGTTCTTCGTGGAGTCCAGGTGCATGGCCAGCACCTGGTCGGCCTGAGCACGCAGGGCTGCATCCGTGACACCGGTGCCGTCAGCGGCAGTGGATGTGTCCAGGTCCATGGACTGGTGGCCCGGAGACGCGGACGTCGGCCCGGCCGAGGTCTTCGTCATCCCGGCCAGGGTCGCGAGCGAGGACACCGGGCTGACGCCGAGTCCTGCTGTCACCGCGCCGGCGTATCCCTGGTTGCCCGCCCGGTTGGGGTGGTAGGACTCCTCGACCGGCATGGACAGGCCGTTGATCCACTCGGACGAGTCGCACCAGGCGTGGCCGGTGAACGTGGAGCGGACGTCCACGAAGCGGTGTCCGGCAGCGGAAGCGCGGTGGCTGACCAGGCTGTTGAGTTCGTGCGTGCTGGCATTGAGCTGGCGCATCTCCTCGGCGGAGAAGAAGGTGGCCAGGCTGCAGTCGGTCCCGTTGAACAGCAGCGGGTACCCGGCCACCGCCACGGTCGCCTGCGGTGCGCGTGTCCGGATCCCGCCGTAGACCGAGTCCAGGCGAGCCGCCAGTTCGCTGCGCAGGACGGTCTGTGCGGTGGAGAGCTTGCCGAAGCAGTCGCCCATCCACCCGGGCAGCGCGCAGGCGGTGATCACGGAGGCGAAGCCCACGTCGTTGCCGCCGATCGTCACGCTCACGTAGTCCGTCTCCGCGGTCACGGCACCGATCTGCCGGCTCAGCAGGTCAGCGGTGGTGGCTCCGGAGCAGGCCTGATAGTCCAGCGAGAGTCCAGCAGCGTCGGCGACCAGCCTCGGGTAGCCGTAGGGGGAGCGGTAGCAGTCTCCGGTGGAGGCACGGGTTCCGGTGCCGGAGGAATAGGAGTCTCCCAGTGCGACGTAGGAGCTGGCCGACGCCGTGGACGTCGTCGACGCAACCGGGACCGGTGCGGTGTCGACTCCGGACGCGGAGGCGGCGGTCAGGGTCAGGGCGGTGAGGGTGGCGGCCACGGAGGACGCGGCGGAAGTGAGGCGCATCACACCATTCCACCTCAGGGAGGGGCTGTGGGGGAAGATCCTCTTTTGCCCCGTCGCCTCCGGGTCGGGTAGCATGGTGAGTCGTTGTGCGTGTCCTTTCCCGGATTCGTCGCGCCCGCGGGTGGCCTGTTGCATGGTCGCTAGGCCCGGGGTGCCACTGGGAATCTCACGGACCCGGTCTCCTCACCAGTCCTCACCTGGTGTGCCGGCAGCGCACCGAAGACCTCAGCGGCTCTCCACTGGACTCACGACCCGGTTGGCAGTGCGCTGTAACCGAACCGAACATGAAGGCAGACAACGTGCGTACGTACTCTCCGAAGCCCGGCGACGCCGACCGCCAGTGGCATGTCATCGACGCCACCGACGTGGTGCTGGGGCGTCTTGCCAGCCAGACTGCGACCCTGCTGCGCGGCAAGCACAAGCCGACGTTCGCCCCCCACATGGACATGGGCGACTTCGTCATCATCATCAACGCCGAGAAGGTGGCCCTGACCGGCGCCAAGCTCGAGAAGAAGAAGGCCTACCGCCACTCCGGCTTCCCGGGTGGACTGAAGTCCGTCTCCTACGCAGAGCTGCTGGAGAAGAACCCGGTCCGCGCCGTGGAGAAGGCCATCAAGGGCATGCTCCCGAAGAACAAGCTGGCTGATCAGCAGATGGCCAAGCTGAAGGTCTACGCCGGTGCTGAGCACCCGCACTCGGCCCAGAAGCCGCAGACCTTCGAGATCACTCAGGTTGCCCAGTAACGGGTCAGCCCCACCAGAAACCTTTCAAGGAGAACCATGACTCTCAATGAGACTGAGTCCCCGGAGGATGTGGAGCTGACCAGCTACACCTCCGAGTCCACCGACGCCCCGGCGTCCGCTCCCGCCGCTGAGCGCCCGGCCCTCACCGTGGCCGGTGCCGCCGTGGGCCGCCGCAAGGAGGCCATCGCCCGCGTCCGCGTGATCCCCGGTTCGGGCAACTGGACCATCAACGGCCGCACCCTGGAGAACTACTTCCCCAACAAGCTGCACCAGCAGGAGGTGAACGATCCGTTCAAGCTCCTCGAGCTCGAGGGCGCCTACGACGTGATCGCGCGCATCTCCGGCGGTGGCCCCTCCGGCCAGTCCGGCGCCCTGCGCCTGGGCATCGCCCGCGCCCTGAACGAGATCGACCGGGACAACAACCGTCCGGCGCTCAAGAAGGCCGGCTTCCTGACCCGCGACGCCCGCATCATCGAGCGCAAGAAGGCCGGTCTGAAGAAGGCCCGCAAGGCCCCTCAGTACTCGAAGCGCTGATCCTTCCCGACGACGGACGCTCACCGGGCGCTTCCTCGTCACCTGCAGCGCCCCGCGCGCTGCCTCCACGGAACCCCGCGGCCGCTCCTGCACAGGAGTGGGCCGCGGGGTTCCGTGCTGTGTCCATCTGGTGAGACGGCCCTGGTGACCTGCGTCACATCCTCTACTCTGGTTAAGAGTTGTTAACTGGGGGAGGAATGGGATGGACGCGAGCAGCACGGTTGATCAGCACGGGGTGCCGGGGGATGCGGGGAGACTGTCCCTGTCCCACGATGCAGGGTCAGTGGAGGTGCCCCTGCTCCAGACCACGATCGGGGAGAGCCTGCGCCGCACGGCGGACCGGTTCCCGGACCGGGATGCGCTGGTGGACGTGGCGGCCGGGCGCCGCTGGACCTATGCGCAGTTCCGGGCAGACGTGCGCCGACTCGCCACGGGCCTGCACCGGGCTGGCATCCGCACCGGTGACCGCGTGGGCATCTGGAGCCCGAACCGGTGGGAGTGGTCGCTCACGCAGTATGCCACCGCCGAGCTCGGGGCGGTCCTGGTCACCATCAACCCCTCGTATCGCCAGCATGAACTGGAGTTCGTGCTGCGTCAGTCCGGCATCACGGCGGTGATCGCCTCGCCGGCCGTGAAGAACCTGGACTATCCGGCCATGCTGGACCGGGCCGAGGCCTCGTGGGGCCCGCTGGCGCTGAAGGTGATCATGGGCACCCCGGCGTGGGACGTCGTCGGGAAGGTGGAACCGGATGAGGCGCTGCTGGATCGGATCGCGGCAGGCCTCTCCCCGGAGGACCCCATCAACATCCAGTACACCTCCGGCACCACCGGGTTCCCCAAGGGAGCCACCCTGAGCCACCGCAACATGCTGAACAACGGGTTCTTCGTGGGCGAGGTGTGCCGGTACACGGAGCAGGACCGGATCTGCGTGCCGGTGCCGTTCTACCACTGCTTCGGCATGGTGATGGGGAACCTGGCGGCCACCACGCACGGTGCGGCCGTGGTGATCCCGGCGCCCAGCTTCGATCCGCGTGCCACGCTGGAGGCGGCCCAGCAGGAGCGGTGCACCAGCCTGTACGGGGTGCCCACCATGTTCATCGCCCTGCTCGCTCGGGAGGATCTGGCCACCTTCGACCTCGCCACGCTGCGGACCGGGATCATGGCCGGTTCGCCGTGTCCGGAGAAGATCATGCGGAAGGTGATCACCACGCTGAACATGGAGGAGGTGACCATCTGCTACGGCATGACCGAGACCTCACCGGTGTCCCTGCAGACCCGCCCGGACGACTCGCTGGAGCGCCGGGTGAGCACCGTGGGTCGGGCGGCGGCGCACGCCGAGGTGAAGATCGTGGACCCGGCCACCGGTCAGACCGTTCCGGTGGGCGCGGACGGGGAGCTGTGCACGCGCGGCTACCTGGTGATGACCGGCTACTGGGATCAGCCGGAGAAGACCGCCGAGGCGATCGACGCCCAGGGGTGGATGCACACCGGAGACCTGGGGCGGATGGATGCCGAGGGCTATGTGCAGGTCACCGGGCGGATCAAGGACATGGTCATCCGTGGGGGAGAGAACATCTACCCGCGCGAGATCGAGGAGTTCCTCTACACGCATCCGGACATCGCCGACGCCCAGGTGATCGGAGTCCCGGACGAGAGGTACCGCGAGGAGCTGATGGCCTGCGTGCGGATGCGTGGGGGAGCTGAGCCGCTGACGGCCGTGGGACTGCGGGACTTCTGCGCAGGGCGGCTGGCCCGCTACAAGATCCCCCGGTATGTGCGCGTGGTGGAGGAGTTCCCCACCACCGTCACCGGCAAGGTGCGCAAGGTCGAGATGCGCGCGGAGGCGGTGGACCTGCTGGCGGTGCCCGGCGCGGTGGACGACCTGCGGGCCGCTGTGGAGGGCTAGGGCAGGGCAGCCGGGCTCGGCGCACGCTCTCACCCCCTTCTCGGGACAGCTCGGTGACCTGTCCGGGCGAAGAGTGTCTCGAGAAGGGGGTGGCCGCGATTCAGACGAACTCCGGGGGCCACTGGATGGTGTTCCGCAGATGGGTGTCCATCCAGATCTGGAGGCTGCCTGCTAGGCGGGCCAGAGTGGGGGCGGCATAGTGCCCGGCATCCGGCGCGCCGGATCCTACGCTCCGGTAGAATTCAAGTCCGGGGCACCGTGGCCTCGGAGCAGGTCAGATCGCGTTCGAGACCTCCGCAGAGGTCGGCGGCCGAACCTGCGCCGCACCATCATGAGGAGCTTGCCGATGGCAGCCACCAAGGACTCCAGCTCGAAGAGCAGCGCCGCGTCGAACGCGTTCAGGAACGGGCAGGGCACCGCCAAGTCCGCGACGAAGACCGCCGCGAAGCCTGCTGCGAAGACCCCCGCCAAGTCCACCGCGAAGGCCGCCACCAAGAGCGCCCCGAAGACCGAGGCCGCAACCGCCCCCGTCTCCTCGGTCGCCGCCTCGGATCTGACTCCGGAGGAGGTCCTGGAGGGCCTGCACCAGATGGACATCCGCCCGGACGACGAGCCGTTCGCCGTGGCCGATGACTACGCAGACGAGGTGGACGAGATCGCGGAGCTGCAGCGCAAGCTGGCCGGCTCCAAGAAGCTCGCCTCCCCGGACCCGGAGGCCTGGAAGGAGGGCTACCCGTATGAGGCCAAGATCTCCCGCCGGATCTACGAGCGCCGCAAGCGCGAGCTGCAGATCGAGCTGCTAAAGATGCAGCTGTGGGTCAAGGAGACGGGCCAGAAGGTGCTGATCATCTTCGAGGGCCGTGACGCCGCCGGCAAGGGCGGTGCCATCAAGCGCTTCAACGAACATCTCAATCCCCGCGGCGCCCGCACCGTCGCCCTGGAGAAGCCCACCGACGCCGAGGCCTCGCAGTGGTACTTCCAGCGCTACATCCAGCACCTGCCCTCCGGCGGGGAGATCGTGATGATGGACCGCTCCTGGTACAACCGGGCCGGTGTGGAGCGGGTGATGGGCTACTGCTCGCCGCAGCAGTACCTGGAGTTCATGCGGGAGACCCCGGAGCTGGAGCGCATGCTGGTGAACTCGGGCATCCACCTGATCAAGTTCTGGTTCTCCGTCTCCCAGCGCGAGCAGCTCAACCGCTTCGCCACGCGGGAGACCGACCCGGTGCGTCGCTGGAAGCTCTCGCCCACGGACCTGGCCTCGTTGGACAAGTGGGACGACTACACCACCGCCAAGGAGGCGATGTTCTTCTACACGGACACCGCCGACGCCCCGTGGACCGTGGTGAAGTCCAATGACAAGAAGCGCGCCCGGCTGGAGGCCATGCGCCACGTGCTGCACACCCTGCCATACCCGGGCAAGGACACCCGGATCGTGCACCAGCCAGATCCGCTGGTCTGTGGCCCGGCCACCGAGCTCTCGGAGTTCGGAGAGCACGACGGCGGCGCCTTCCCCCGGGTGCGCTAGTCGCCTCGGTCGGTGCTGGGGGAGGGCAGACACTACACGACGGGCGGGCCCGCGGCGCAGGTCAGCGTCACGGGAAGACACGTGGGGGTCTAAATGGACCTGAGGGTCTGCACCGCCCCTGGCATTTTGGTACTGTCATGTCGTCGATCGAGCGTCGGGGCGCGCGATCGGACCGTCTCAGGGGGGCTCTTGAAGCCCGCCCAGCCGCCTTGTCGGCCCACACCCTGAGGTTTGCCTGCCATGAAGGTCCTGCACGTCGTCGACCGCCATGACGATCTCGCCGAACGCACCGTGGCCTCCTTCTCCGAGGCCGCATCCTTCGCTCAGCACGAGGTGCTGACCGCACCGCCGCTCCCGGTCCCCGGCCGTCTCCATCCGGCGGCCGAGCACTCGTTCCGCACCTCCGTGCGGCTCATGGCCACCGAGACCCCCGCCCTGGTGCGGGCCGTCCGCGCCCTGCAGCCCGACGTCATCCACGCCCACTCGGCGCCGATCGGCTTCGCCATGCGCGTGGGCCGCCGGCTGGTGCCGGAGCTCGGGCGCCCCGGCATGGTGTTCACGCCGCACGGCTTCGGCCTGGTCGAGCAGCCGCTGAACCCCGATCAGGTGCGCCGGATCGAGCGCGTCGAGAGGCGGCTGTGCTGCTTCTCGGACATGGTGGCCACCACCACGTCCGCCGATCACCGGTTCGCGCACCGGCTCTGCGGCGGCCGCACGCCCATCCACCTGGTGCCTCCGGCCCCCTACCGGCTGGAGGGGACCTGGAACGACCTGCCCGCACAGCAGAGGGCGGTCGTGGCCGCCGGGGCGGTCACCGGGCCCGCGGAGTACCAGCAGGCCTTCGCGCAGTTCTCGGAGCGGCTGCGGCGGATCCGCCGGCCGCAGGAGACCCGCTTCGCCTGGGTGGACGGCGAGCGCCTGGACCCGCGGCATCTGCCCTCTGCCTCGGCCGATCGGGCGGTGCGGTCCGTCCAGCCGGACCAGCGCCACCAGGAGCTGCTCGGAGCCTCGCTGTACGTCAGCGCCACCGCCTCGGGCAGCGTGCCGCCCACGGTGGTGGCCGCCGCGGCGGCGGGCATGCCCGCGGTCTTCCGCCTCGCTCCGGGCGCGGCGGACGCGGGGGACCCGATCGCCATGGTCACCTCCCTCGGCGACCTGGTGGAGCTCTCGGCGGCCCTGCTGGCCCGGGAGGACCTGCGTGCGCGCAATCGGGCCTTCTGGAGCCAGGCCCTGCGTCTGCACTACTGTCCCGAGAGCCGGCGGGACCGGCTGGAGTGGGTCTATGCCGAGGCTTCCTCGGACGGGTCGCTGCGGGGCGAACCGGGCGGCACGGCTTAGAATCAGGCGTGATGTCACGACTATTCGGAACCGACGGCGTCCGTGGCCTGGCCAACGAGACCCTGACCGTCGAACTCGCCCTGAAGCTCGCCCAGGCCGCCGCGGTGGTCCTGGGGCACCAGACCGTCCCCGAGGGGAAGCGTCCGGTGGCCGTCGTCGCGCGGGATCCGCGCATCTCCGGGGAGTTCATCAACTCCGCCGTGCGAGCGGGCCTGGCCAGCTCCGGTGTGGACGTGCTGGACGCCGGGGTGCTGCCCACTCCGGCCGCCGCGTTCCTGGTGGATGACCAGGATGCCGACTTCGGCGTGATGATCTCCGCCTCGCACAACCCGGCCCCGGACAACGGGATCAAGTTCCTGGCCCGCGGCGGTGAGAAACTCACCGACGAGCAGGAGGACGCCATCCAGCGTCAGATGGAGCTGGAGCCGCTGCGTCCGCTCGGCGCCGAGGTGGGCCGGATCGACCGCTTCGCCGACGCCGAAGACCGCTACGTGGTGCACCTGCTCAAGTCCCTGCCGCACCGCCTGGACGGGCTGAAGGTGGTCCTGGACTGCGCGCACGGCGCTGCGGCCGGATGCTCCCCGCAGGCCTTCACCGACGCCGGTGCCGAGGTGGTGGTGATCGGCGCGGATCCGGACGGACTGAACATCAACGACGGCGTGGGGTCCACCCACCTGGAGCCCCTGCAGGCCGCCGTGCTGGAGCACGGTGCGGACTTCGGGATCGCCCATGACGGGGACGCCGACCGCTGCCTGGCCGTGGATGCGAACGGCACCGTGGTGGACGGCGACCAGATCATGGGGATCATGGCGCTGGCCCTGAAGGACGCCGGGCGGCTGCGTGATGACACCCTGGTGGTCACCGTGATGAGCAACCTGGGCCTGAAGCTGGCCATGCAGCGCGAGGGCGTGCAGCTGGTGGAGACCAAGGTGGGGGACCGCTACGTGCTGGCCGGCATGAAGTACGGCGACTACTCCCTGGGTGGGGAGCAGTCCGGCCACGTGATCTTCTCCGACTTCGCCACCACCGGGGACGGCGTGCTCACCGGACTGCAGATCGGTGCGCGCATGGCCGCCACCGGCAAGTCCCTGGCCGAGCTGGCCGCAGTGATGGAGCGCCTCCCGCAGGTGCTGATCAACGTCAAGGGTGTGGACAAGTCCCGTGCCGCCACCGACCCTGAGCTGCATGCCGCTGTGGAGGCCGCCGAGCAGCGCCTGGGCGAGACCGGCCGGGTGCTGCTGCGCCCCTCCGGCACGGAGCCGGTGGTGCGCGTGATGGTCGAGGCCGCCGATGAGTCGGTGGCCCGCCGTGAGGCCGAGGACCTGGCCGCCGTGGTCCAGCGCGAACTGGCCCTGGCCTGAGCCCCCTGGCGTGAAGTCCAAGGTGGCCCTCTTCGTGGGCCTGGTGCTGGCCGTCGTCGTGCTGATGGGCGTGGCCTGGCTGGCCATTCAGGCACCGAACTGCGAGCAGCCGCCGAACTCCTGGGCACCCTGCATCGAGCTGGACCGCTGACGCTGACCGCCGCCGAAGGCACGTTCCGTAGAGTGGGTCGATGACCACCCCAGGATCCCTGCACGAGTTCACCGCCCCCACCCCCACCGGTGAGGACCGCCCACTGTCCGAGTACGCCGGTCAGGTGGCCGTGGTGGTGAACACCGCCAGCAGGTGCGGTCTGACTCCGCAGTTCACCGGCCTGCAGGAGCTCTACGAGCAGTACCGGGACCAGGGGCTGGTGGTGCTGGGCTTCCCCTGCAACCAGTTCGCGAACCAGGAGCCGGGCACCGACACCGAGGCCAGCCAGTTCTGCCAGCTCAACTACGGCGTGGACTTCCCCATGTTCGCCAAGGTGGACGTCAACGGTTCTGACGCGCACCCGCTGTGGCAGTGGCTGCGCGGGCAGCGCTCGGGGATGCTCGGCGATGCCATCAAGTGGAACTTCACCAAATTCTTGGTCGGCCGGGACGGGCAGGTCATCGAGCGCTTCGCCCCCACCACCTCACCGGCCACGATGCGGGAGGCCGTGGAGACGGCGCTGCAGCAGTAGCCACAGCGCCCACACTGCCTACGCCGTCCAGACCTTCCCGACGACGGCCGGCTGGGTTCAGTCCTTCGGCAGCCGGTCCAGGATGGTCGCCACCAGGTCAGCGCGCTCCTTCTCGGAGAGGGCTCGGTGGTGCACGTGGTCGTGCGCCCACAGTCCCAGGGCCATCAGCTGGACCGGGTAGAGCTCGCTGTGCGGGTCCGTGCTCATCCACTGGTCCTCCAGCTCGGCCCACATCTGGGGCAGCTCGGGGTGGTCGTGGGACTCCAGGCTCATCAGCAGCTCGGCGCGGTCTGCGTTGCCGCCCAGGGTGACCACCACGGCACGGAGCCGCTGGGCCAGGGTGAGCTGATCGGCCGGGGCGCCAGCCACCTCTTGGAGCTCGGTCTCCCACTGGTCGATGAAGTGCTGGTTGACCCCGCGCAGCAGGTCGTGGCGGGTGGGGAAGTGGTAGATGATCCCGGACTTGGAGATCCCGGCGGCTGCCGCCACGGACTCGAAGGTCAGTGCCTCCACGCTGCGCTGCTCGATGATCCCGATGACGGCCTGGATGATCTGCTGACGTCTACTGGTGCGCAACACGCGCTCCCTTCGGGTTGCCTCGGAAACAGTACGCGGAGACGACGGCCAGGACGGCTGCGGCTCCGGCCAGGATGGCCAGGGTGCGGAAGTAGGCGGAGTCGTAGGAGCCGGTGGCCAGCTGCAGCACCGGCAGCAGGCTGCCCAGGATGGCCACCGAGACCAGCGTCCCGAACTCGTAGGAGACCTCCTCCACGCCCGCGGCCATGCCCGCACGGTGGGCGGGAGCGGACCCGACGATGGCGGTGGAGGCCACCGACATGATGGACCCCGCGCCGGCGCCCACCAGGGCCAGTGCCCCGACGAAGCCCGGGATCACGTCCACGGAGCCGAACCACAGGGCCAGTCCGATCCCCACGGTCACGGCGATGAAGCCGCCGGTGATCAGCGGGATGAAGCCCAGGCGGTGCAGGAACGCCCCGCTGAGGATGGAGAACGGGAAGGCGGTGACCGTGACGGCGATGATCAGCAGCCCGGCGTCCAGGGGGCTGTACCCCTCCACGATCTGGAAGCGCTGGGTGGTCATCAGCTCCAGGCCGGCCACGGCGAACATGGCACCGCCGGCGGCCAGCACGCCACCGGTGAAGATGCGGGAGCGGAAGATGTCGAAGGTCAGGAGCGGATCGGTCAGGCGCTGCTGACGCCGGGCGAAGGCGACCCCGGCCAGCGCACACACCACGACGGCGGCCGCGAGCAGCCACCAGGTCCGGTCCGGATGGGCGGCCTCCTTGATGGCCATCACCAGTCCGGACAGCGTCAGCAGGGCGTAGATCGAGGAGACGGCATCCCACCGTTTGGCGGGGTTGGGCAGATTCGGCGGAGCGATCAGCACGGTGGCGACCAGGGCCACCAGCACGATCGGCACATTGATCAAGAAGATCGAGCCCCACCAGAAGAACTCCAGCAGCAGTCCGCCCACCACGGGGCCCACAGCGGCACCGATCACCGCCACCGAGCCCCACACGCCGATGGCGGTGTTGCGCTCGCGCTCATCGGTGAAGGTGATCCGGATCAGGGCCAGAGTGGCGGGCATCATCACCGCGGCGCCCAGACCCAGGGCCGCCCGGGCGGCGATCAACGACCAGGCGTCGGGGGAGAAGGCCGCGGCCAGGGAGGCGATGCCGAACAGGACCAGGCCGGTCAGGAACATCCGCCGGTGGCCGATCCGGTCGCCCAGGGTGCCGGTGCCCAGCAGCAGTCCGGCCAGCACCAGGGGGTAGGCGTTGATGATCCACAGTCCCTGGGTCTCGGTCATGTCCAGCTGCTCGCGCAGCTCAGGCAGGGCCGTGTAGAGGATCGAGTTGTCGATGCCGATCATCAGCAGGCCGAGGGAGATCACGCCGAGGAAGGACCAGCGCTGGAAGGGAGCCGTCACGGCGGATAACTGTACCGACCGGTCAGTACAGTTTCAAGAAGGGAAGCGGGCCGGTGGCGCGGGTGGCCGCTGTCATCGGAGAGTCCGGCTCCGGCACGTCCTTGACACTCCGCGCCGGGCGCGGCTGACGGTCCAGGCCATCGGTGAGGACGTCTCACCCGCGGGGAACGGCGGCCTCCAGGCGTTCCACCCACGGGCGGGGGTCCTCGTGCTGGGCGGTTGCCAGGCGGTGGATCAGCAGGGTGGCCGTGTTCAGGATGTGCTCGCCCATGGCCGCGGCAGCTGCCGGCGCGTCCCCGGCAAGGGCAGCGTCCAGGATCGGACGGTGGTCCTCGAGGAGCTCGCGGTGCGTGCGCGAGCGCGGGACGGTGGCGGCGCCCCCGGCGATGACGTGGTCTCGGATCTCGGCCAGGACCCGGAGCAGACGCTGATTGGCATGCCCGCCCAGCAGGGCCAGATGGAAGTCGCGGTCCGCGACCAGCAGCTCCTCGGTCTGTTCGTCCTGGGCGGCCAGCTCCATGCGGTGGAAGGCCTGCGCCACCCCGTCCCGGGTCTCCTCGTCCGCCGCCATGACCGCGCGGGCCACCGTGGGCACTTCCAGCAGCAGACGGATCTCGATGCTGTCCACGATCTCGTCCAGTCCGGCGGTGAGGATCTTGATCCCGCGGTTCGGGATGATCCGCACCAGGCCGTCCTGCTCGAGCGCCAGGATGGCCTCACGCACCGGGGTCCGTGAGACGCCCAGGCGGACGGCCAGGGCTGAGGCGCTGTGATGCTCCTGTGGGGAGAGGGTGCCGTCCAGGATCTCCTGGCGCAGCTGCCCCAGGACCTGGTCCATCAGCGACGTGCGCACGATGCCGCTCATCGGACGACCCTCCTTCGATCAGCCGTCACGACGACGGACAGCAACCTGTTGAATCTACTCCTGTCCGAAGGCTCGGTGCACGACTTCTTCAGCAATGGCGAGGGCACTGGTCGCGCCGGGAGAGGGGGCATTGCGCACGTGCAGGACATGGGCCGAGCCGGAGAACGCGAAGTCGTCCACCAAGGTCCCGTCCTGTGCCATCGCCTGAGCCCGGATGCCTCGAGGACCGGAGGTGACGTCGTCGGGGGTGATCTCCGGGACGAAGTCCGCCGCACCGGCCACGAAACGGCGCCGACTGGTGGCGGTGGACAGCTCCTTCAGGGCCGCCGGGACGTTCTGCCGGGCGAAGCGCCAGAAACCGGGGGATCCGGCCACCGAAGCGAGGTCGCGGGGGTTCAGGCCGAATCGTCCGTACCCCTCGCGGGAGCCGGCCAGGAAGGCGTTGGGGCCCAACAGCACCGAGCCGTCATGCATGCGGGTCAGGTGGACCCCGAGGAACGGGTAGCGCGGATCGGGCACCGGATAGATCAGACCGCGGACCAGGTGGGTGCGGTTGTCTCGCAGGGTGAGGTAGTCCCCGGAGAAGGGGACGATGCGCGGCCACCGGCTGGACCCGGAGTTCATGGCCAGGCGATCGGACTGCAGGCCGGCGCAGGTGATCACCAGGTCGGCCTCAAGCTCGCGATCATCCTGGAGCTGGACGCGGACCTTCGGCCCGGACGGGCTCTGGGGTTCATGGATGGCGGCGACCGCGGTGCCCAGCAGCAGCTCGGCGCCGGCGGCGGTGATCTCGGCGGCCAGGGCGCGGCACACGCCCACGTAGTCGATGACCGCGGTGTGCGGGGAATGGAGCGCCTCCAGGCCGGTGGCGTGCGGCTCGACCCGGCGGATGCCCCCACTGTCCAGCATCTCGACGTCCGGCACGCCGTTGGCCTGGGCCCGTTCGCGGATGCCGCGCAGGCGGGACCGTTCCTCATCGTTGCGCGCGATCAGCAGCTTGCCGGTCTCGTTCAGGTGGACCTGGTGCTCTCGAGCGAAGCTCGTCAGCAGTCCCACGCCGCGCCGGCAGAGCCGGGCCTTGAGGCTGCCGGGCTCGTAGTAGAGGCCGGCATGCACCACGCCTGAGTTGTGACCGGTCTGATGGGCTGCGACGCGGTCCTCCTTCTCCACCACGGTGACCTCGGCGCCGGGACGAGACTGCAGCACTTCCCGGGCCACGGCCAGTCCCAGGATGCCGGCACCCACGACGACGACATGTGGGTGGGTGGACTCAGCGACGATCATCCGATCTCTCTCTCCTTCGCGAAGTATGTTGCATGCAACACGTAACGCTGTGTAATGTACCTCACATTATGACCGCGGTCATACCACCCGCACCGTCTTCCGAGGAGATTCTCATGGCCCCCACCCGCTCCCGTACCGCGCGACGGTTGGCCGTCGTGGCCGCTGCCGCGGCGCTGACCTTGACTGCCTGCTCCGACGGGGGTGACCCCGGCGGCGGCGGCGCCTCCGGTGGCGAGGGCGGCGGTGACCTGGACGCCTCGTTCCTGACCATCGCCACCGGCGGCACCTCCGGCGTCTACTACCAGGTGGGCGCCACCTTCGGTGAGATCCTCAAGGATGAGCTGGAGTCCGACACCACGGTGCAGTCCACCGGCGCTTCGGCGGAGAACATCAACCTGCTGACGGACGGCAACGCCGAAATCGCCTTCACCATGGGTGACGCCAACGCTCAGGCCATCGAGGGCACCGGCCCCTTCGAGGGGGAGCCCCGCGAAGGGCTGATGGCGATGGCCGCGCTGTACCCGAACACCGCTCAGATCGTGGCGACCAAGGCCTCCGGCATCGAGTCGGTCGAGGACCTCAAGGGCAAGCGTGTGTCGGTGGGTGACGTAGGCTCCGGTGTGGAGCTCAACGCCCAGCTGATCCTGGATGCGCACGACATGTCCTATGAGGACATGCAGGTGGACTACCTGCCCTATGGCGAAGCCGCCGAGCAGATGGCCAACGGCCTGACCGATGCCGCGTTTGTGACCTCCGGTGTGCCCAACCCCTCCCTGACCGAGCTCGAGACCAACACCGAGTTCATCATCCTGCCCATCACCGGTGATGCGAAGGAGCGGCTGCTGACCGAGCACGACTTCTTCGTGGAGGACGAGATCCCTGGCGGCACCTACCTCCAGGACGATGCCGTGGAGACCGTGGGCGTGACGAACCACGTCATGCTCAGCTCCCAGCTGTCTGACGACGCCGCCTATGACATCACCAAGGCGTTCTTCGAGAACCTGGAGCAGATCCACTCCGCACATGCCGCCGCCAAGGTGATCTCCCTCGAGAAGGCCACGACCGGCCTGACCGCGCCTCTGCACCCCGGTGCCCAGCGGTACTTCGAGGAGAACGGTGTCGAGCTCCCCGAGTGATCGCAGCGACGGCCGCGGCCCGCGGCTGTCCCGGCGCACGGCCCTGACTCTGGGGGCTGTCGCGGGACTGTCCGCGATCACCGCGACCGGCGCCGTCCTCTGGCCCCGCTCCCCGTCGGAAATCGTGTGCGCTGATCAGCGCACCGGCGAGGAGTGGGGCCGCTGGGCGGCATCCCCGGGCTCGGAGATCAGCCTCACCTGGATCCACTCCATCGAGCTGACGCCCTGGACGGATGTCTTCGTCCTGGAGGAGTCCGAGGGATTCACCTTGGCCCGCACCGAGTTCGAATCCTATGGGGCAGGAATGCCCGCCGGAGAGGCCAACGCCTCTGTTCAGGACGGCAAGGTCGTCATCACCGACATCGGCCGGCACCTGGAGACCGTGAACTGGATCCACTCGCACACCCAGCAGTTCACTCTCACCCTCGACGGGAAGATCGTGGCACGTCCTGACGACCTTCCCCACCACCGACCACTGGAACTGAGGTCAGCATGAGCAACCCATCTGAGTCACGGACTCCGGTGACACCTTCCGGCGAGGCCGCCGCCACGGAGGCGCCGCCGCGCGACGAGGTCGTCCTGGAGAATCTGACGGACGAACAGCGCCGGGCGCAGGAGACGGAGGCCTCAGAGGTCGCGGCGAAGTTCGACATCGAATCGCGTACCAGGGACCACAACTGGAGGCCGCTGGCACTCTTCCTCTCCGGCGTGGCGATCTTCACGGCGCTGTACCACATGTACACCTCGTTCTTCGGGCCTCCCGGGGTGCTGCTGCATCGCTCCATTCACGTGAGCCTGATCCTGTTCCTGGTCTTCATGCTCTACCCGCCGGTGCGCGGCGCTCAGGGCAGGGTCTGGCGGATCGTGGACGGGATCCTGGCCGTGCTGGCGCTCGTGCCCACCGTCTACCTGGCAGTGAACTACGAGACGATCCTGCGCCAGGCCGGTCGCTTCGAGCAGATGGACGTCCTGGTGGCCGGACTGCTGCTGATCCTGGTGGTCGAGGCCGCCCGCCGCCTCACCGGCTGGGCGCTGCCGGTGCTGGCCATTCTCTTCTTCCTCTACGGGATGTTCGGCCGTGACCTGCCCGGCATGCTCCGCCACCGCGGGTACGACTGGGACACGATGGCCTACAGCTTCTTCGCCTCGACCGAAGGAATCTTCGGCACACCGATCGGCGTGGCCTCCACGTACATCTTCCTGTTCATCCTCTTCGGGGCGTTCCTGAACAAGTCCGGGATGAGCCTGCTGTTCAACGACATCGCCTTGGCGGTGGCCGGCCAGTCGCGTGGCGGTCCGGCCAAGGTGGCCACCATCGCCTCCGGCCTGATGGGGTCCATCAACGGTTCGGCGATCGCCAACGTGGTCTCCACCGGTGCCTTCACCATCCCGCTGATGAAGAAGATCGGATACACCCGCAACTTCGCCGGGGCCGTGGAGTCCACGGCGTCGGTCGGCGGCCAGATCCTGCCTCCCATCATGGGTGCGGCGGCCTTCATCATGGCCGAGACCCTGGGCGTCCCCTACGCGGAGGTCGCCCTGGCAGCGATCGTCCCGTCCCTGCTCTACTTCCTCAGTCTGATCGTGCAGATCCACCTGCGGGCCACCCGCCTGGGGCTGAAGGGCATCTCCCGGGACTCCCTGCCGGCTGTCATGGACGTGCTCAAGGAACGCGGCCATCTGCTGTTGCCGCTCGTGGTGCTGATCTACATGCTCTTCTTCTCGGGCCGGACGATCCTGTACTCAGCTCTGGTGACCATCGTGATCACGATCATCGCCGCCCAGCTGCGCAAGAGCACTCGGATGGGCATCAAGGACATCTTGGGAGCCCTGGAGGACGGCACCCGTTCGGTGCTCAGCGTGTCGATCGCCTGTGCCTGCGTGGGCATCGTCATCGGCGTGGTCGGCATCACCGGTTTCGGTCTCACCTTGGCCGGAGGAATCGTCTCCCTGGCCGGCGGTCAGCTGTTCTGGACCCTGGTGTTCACCATGCTGGCCTGCCTGGTGCTGGGCATGGGTCTGCCGTCCATTCCGGCCTACATCGTCACCGCCACGATGGCCGCTCCGGCGCTGACCCAGCTCGGTGTGGAGCCGCTGCTGGCGCATCTGTTCGTGTTCTACTTCGGGCTGTTCGCCAACATCACCCCGCCGGTGGCCCTGGCGGCCTTCGCGGCGGCGGGCATCTCTGGCGGCGATCCGATGAGGACGGGCTTCGCTGCCCTGCGCCTGGCGGCCGCCGGGTTCGTGATCCCGTACATCTTCGTCTTCAATCCGGAGATGCTGTTGCGGGACGTGAACCTGCTTCAAGGCGTGACCGTGGTGATCACCGCGCTCGTGGCCGTCTCACTGCTCTCGGCCGCGCTAGAAGGGCACCTGATGGTCAAGATGCCGTGGTACCTGCGGATCGTGCTGGCCGCGGGAGCCCTGCTGATCCTCAACCCGAACATGGTGCAGGATCTGATCGGTCTGGGACTGGTGGCGGTGGTGCTGGCCGTGCAGGTGGTCCTGGCCAAGAAGCAGGACAACCTCAGCTGGAAGGCCATCTGACAGCCGGGTCGGACACAGAACCGAAGACAACGATGGCCGCCCCTTCACGGAGCGGCCATCGCTGTGTTGGACGTGATGGTGAGGTCGATCAGACTTGCGGGTTCGCGCCACCGGCCGGGGGCACGGTGCCGGAGCGGCCCTGCAGGGCGTCGCGGATCTCGGTGAGGAGCTTGACGTCCTCGGGGACCTCGTCCTCCGCGGGGGTGATGCCCAGGCGACGGTTGCGGGCCTCGATCATCTTGTTCATCGGGAGGATGATGACGAAGTACACGGCGGCGGCGATGAGCAGGAAGTTGACGATGGCGGTCAGCAGGACACCGAACTTGATGTCATTTCCGTTGATGGTGACCATTGCGAACGAGTCGAAGTTCGGGGAACCGACCAGGGCGGAGATCAGTGGCATGAGCACTGAGTCCACCAGGGCGGTGACGACGGCGCCGAAGGCGGCACCGATGACGACGGCAACGGCCAGATCGACCACGTTGCCCTTCATGATGAATTCCTTGAAACCTTGAAGCATGGTCCCGAGCATACGTCAGGATGGACTCGATTCGGTAACGAAATGGCCTAAGGTCCATGAATCCGGCTAAACTACGGGCTCGGAGTG
Organism: Micrococcus terreus; assembly: GCF_900116905.1. Classification (GTDB taxonomy): domain Bacteria; phylum Actinomycetota; class Actinomycetes; order Actinomycetales; family Micrococcaceae; genus Citricoccus; species Citricoccus terreus. The sequence continues at coordinate 177,380 of NZ_FPCG01000001.1, forward strand.
TCCAAGATCACGGTACGGAACCGGGCTGGACGCTCTTTTTCTGCGTCTGACCTGTGCGTTCATCATCTGGGCTCTGAAACGGAGCGGTGACACGGCTGTGGGGCACCCGCTCCCGGGTGCCCCGCAGCCGGGCCGTCCTGCCCTGCGGTGGTGTGAGGGACTCACCACCGGTGGGCGACGTCGATCACCAGACGGGAGACGCCTCCTGACTGCGGGAGCACGAAGGTGCGGAACGGCAGTCGGGCGCGCACGCCGAGCCCGAAGGTGGTCTGACCCTCGAAGCTGCCGGCCAGGGCGATCTGGCGGAACGTGCGGTAGCCGGTCACGTCCACGAGCCGGTTCGGAGAGCGCGGTGTGTAGGTGGCCCGGCCGTCCTGGTCGTAGGCCGGGGCCGTGACCGTGATCCGCAGATCGGCGGCGCCGAGCAGCGGGACGAAGGCTCCGGAGCCTTCCCGGTACACGGGGGCATAGCGCACGTCATAGCCGCGCACCTGCCCCGTCAGGTCGATCACCATGCGGTCGAAGCAGGCGTGGCGGCCTGCCCGGACGTTGTGGATGGTGGCGGAGGAGTATCCGCTCCGGGTCTCCGGGAGCGAGCCCCACCGGATGCCGCAGTAGGGGGTGGCTGCGGTGGTGGCCGTGGTGACGGCGGTGGGCTGGGCCGCCGGCGCGACCGGAGCGGCGGAGGCCGGAGCGAACGCTCCCGCGGAACAGGCCAGGACCACGGCCGTGGCGGCGGCGTGGAGTCTCTGGCGGCGCGTACTGCGTGGCGAGGGGTCGAGTGTCATGGTGGTTGCCTTTCCTGGAAGACCATGTCCCCGTGGCATGGTGGGCTCAGTGTGCGCCCGGCCTCCGCAGCTGCCAAGGCCTGGAGCCCCGTGACCTGATCACGATTCGCCCGGGCTGCGCGACCCGCACATCACGGTCCGGACTCAGGGCCCGGAGCGGGTGACATGGCTCAGGCCGGCAGCTGCCGCTGCAGCTCCTCCGCGGCCCCCGCGTACACCGGACGGAAGGCGTAGACGCAACGGATCCGCAGCAGGGCGGCCCGCTCGAACAGCCCCAGGACCGCCTCCTCCACGCCGGTCCGTGCCGCGAGCCCGTCCACGGCGCGGATCACCGTCTCAGCCCGTTCCGCGGACCAGACGCCCTGCCGCCGCCGCCACTGGGCGTGCGCTCGCAGGTTGCCCAGGTCCAGGGCCGGGTGACCGAGGCAGGCGGTGTCCACGTCCAGCAGGCCCGGGCCGGGGGAGTGCTCGGCCGACCACACCAGCTGCTTGTCATGCAGGTCCCGATGCGTGGGGACCAGAGCGTTCGAGTCCCCCTGTCCCACGTCCTCGAGCCCGGCATAGGTCTGCTCCATGGCCTCCCGGAAGGCGGCCAGGTCCCGGACCCAGGGCGCGGCCCGGTCCGTCCAGTCCCGCAGCACACCGGCCTCCTCCGCGGGGCCGTGCTCCGGGATGCCGGATCCGCAGCCGGACACCGGGAGCCGGGCGGCCTCCAGCGCGTCCATCACCTCGGACCAGGCCCGCTCCCAGTCCGCGCCGCTGAACAGGTCCGGGCGGTGCAGGGACCGTCCGTCCAGCTCGGCGAATGTGACGGTCGCCTCGGTGCTGCCGAGCACGGCGGGGGTGCGGAAGCCCCGCTCGAAGGCCGCCGCCCGGCTGATCCCGTCCAGGATCGCCTCAGCCCGCCCGGCCCGGACGATCTTGGTGTACCGGACCGCGCCGAGGGAGACCTGGTGCCGGACCACGGCCCGGCGCCGCGGCCGGTGCGAGACCACCTCGGCGCCCTGCTGGACCAGCGGCTCCAGGGCCGGCAGCCTCCTGTCCCGGCCGGCGGGGAAGAGCTCGAGCCCCCGGGGCGTCCACAGCCCGGCCCGCAGGGCTCCGTCCGCGCGGACCTCCACGCTCAGCGGGGCGTCCGGCTCGTCGGTCTTGCCTGGCCACACCCGCTCCACGCGCCAGGCGGTGCCTTCGGCGGTCACGACGACGTCCGGCAGCGCCGCGGGGGCGTCAGGGTCCGCGGTGGCCGGCTGCGCCCGCGTGGGGGAGCTGCTCGGACCGCCGGCTGACGCGGTGGGGCGCGGCAGCGCGTCGAGCGCCCCCTGGAGCCGCTCGGTGACCCGCTGCGGCCAGTCCGGTGCTCGGTGACGCAGCGGATCGAGGGCGGCCAGCAGGTGGGCGGAGGACTCCCAGGCGGCGATCGTCCGATCCTCCGGCAGCGGCGCGTGGGCGGCGTAGCCGTTCAGGAACGCCTCGCCGATCTCCGGGGTGCCCTGACGGCGGCAGGCGGCCAGCCAGGAGCCCAGGTCCCGCGCGGCGGGGCCGGCCCCGGCACGGTCCACGTCGATCAGCCTCACCTCGGTGCTCCCGGGGGTGGCCACCAGCAGCTGGTCCGGGGAGAGGTCCCCGTGCAGCTCCACGGCGGGGGAGTCGGAGAGGTCCCGCAGCAGCAGCGGCTCCAGGCGCGCGGCCAGGGCGCGGGCGGCTTCGGCCAGCCAGGGGGCGGACTCGGCCACCGACTCAGCGGAGGAACGCACGCGCAGGGGCACAGCCGGCAGCGGGGAGCGTGCGGCCCGGCGGGAGTGCAGGCGGCCGATCAGCTCACCGGCGGCGCGTGCCGTGTCCGGGTGGGGCAGGGCCAGGGCATCTCCGGCACCCCAGAACGGGCTGGAAGCCGCGGTCCCATGGCCGCCCAGGCTGCGCAGCGGCAGCACCGGCAGGTCCCAGGAGCGCCACCGGCGCACCGTCTGGACCATCCCGGTGGGGCCGTCCAGAGGGGAGGTGTGCACCCGCAGCACGTCCTGGCCGGCGCGGGCCACCAGACGGCGGCCGGGGTTGAAGCGCAGCACCTGCCACGGCTCGTCCGACCCACGGGCCTGGGCCTGCCGACGGTGGGCACGGTGCAGCTCCACCGCGAGCTTTGGGTCGGTCCAGACCGAGCCGATCAGCAGCACGGAGCCGGGCAGCTCGTGCACGGTCACCTGGTCGGGACAGTGGGCCTTCTCGGCCCGGCTGAGGGTCTTGCGGATCTTGTCCGAGTCCGCGGTCACCTGGGCCCAGCCGTGCTCGGCAGGTCCGGCCCCGGTGCTCTGCCAGGCCACGGTCACGCTCTGACCCGGCTTCAGGCGCAGGTGCGTGGCGGTGACCGGGCGGCCCACCGCCTGGGAGAGCGCGGCGTCAGAGAACAGCCGCTCGGCACCCTCCAGCCGGGCCAGCCCGATCAGGTGGGCGTCCGCCTCGGCGGTGCTGGGCACCTGGCTCGGGATCTCACTGGCGCTCATGCCGGGGTGTCCTCTCCTGCAGACGGTGACGGGCCGTCGTCGGGAGCTGTGGGCTGGACCCGGCCCTGGATCTGCGCGGTGGCCCACTGGGCCACCCGGCTGTCCGGGTTCGCCAGCAGCTGCGCCGGGGAGCCGTCCTCCACGATCTGACCGCGCTCGAGCCACAGGATCCTATCCAGCTCGCGGATCATGGACAGGTCATGCGTGATGGCCACCGTGGTGCGGCCGCGGGTGAGCTCCCACAGGGACTCCTCGACCATGGCCCGGGAGGCCGGGTCCAGACCGGTGGTGGGCTCGTCCAGGATGACGATCGGCGCGTTGCGGACCAGAGCGCGGGCGATCGCGATGCGCTGACGCTGACCGCCGGAGAGGGTGTCGCCGCGGGCACCCAGGGCGGAGTCGTACCCGTCCGGCAGCTCCATGATGAACTCGTGCGCACCGGCCCGGCGGGCGGCGGCCTCCACCTCCTCATCCGTGGCGTCCAGGCGTCCGTAGCGGATGTTCTCCCGGACGGAGGTGGCGAACAGGACCGACTCCTGCAGCAGGATCGAGACGTGGTTGCGCAGGTCCTCCTTGAGCACGGCACGGGTGTCGTAGCCGTCGATCAGCACCGCTCCCTGGTCCGTGTCCGCCAGGCGCAGCAGGTACCCGGCCAGCGTGGACTTGCCTGCACCGGAGGGCCCCAGCAGTCCCACACGCTGCCCGGCCGGGATCATCAGGTCCAACTCACGGAACAGCGGGCGGCCGTGACCGTCCCGGGCGCTGATCCGGTCGAACACCACATCGCCCTGGACGTGACGCATGGGCACGGCCGGATCCGGGTCGGTGATCTCCACCTCCTCGTCCATCAGGTCCGCGATCCGCTCGCCGGAGGCCGCCGCACGGGCGATCCGCCCGGTGTACTTGGCCATGTCCCGCAGCGGCTTCATGGCGGTCTTGAGGTACATCAGGAACAGCACCATGTCCCCGGGGGTCATCGCCCCGCGCATCACCTGCAGTCCGCCGAAGCCCAGCACCACCGCGGTGGACAGGCCCACCAGCACATCCGTGGAGCGTTCCAGCCGGGCGGCGAGCTTGCGGGCCTTGATGTTGGCCTTAAGCGCCTTGGCGTTGCCCGCGGCGAAGGAGGAGGCCACGGTGTCCTCCAGGCCGTAGGCCTGCACCACGCGGATGGCGGCCAGGGCCTCGGCGGCGTCACCCACCAGCTGGCCCTCGCCCTTGCGGGTGGCGCGGGAGGCCTTGGTGATCTTGGGGGTGGCCAGCTTGGAGATCAGGAAGTAGATCCCCGCGGTGGCCAGCACCACCAGGGAGAGCATGGGGTTGAGCACCATCACCACGATGAACAGCACCACCACGGTGAGCAGGTTGCCCACCAGCGGCAGCCCCGCCGTGACGGCCACCTCCTGGAGTCGGCCCATGTCTCCCACCAGGCGCTGGGAGGTGTCCCCGATCGAGGACGTGGAGTGGTACCGCAGCGAGAGGGACTGGATGTGGTCGAACACCCGGGTGCGCAGCCGGGTCACCACGCGCACCCCGGTCTTGGCGAAGGCGATGGTGGAGATGTAGTTGCACAGGGCCCGCCCACCCACGATGGCAGCCAGGATCAGGGCCCACATCACCAGGGTGGTGGTCACGTCCTGGGGGACACCGGTGGCCTGGGCCACGTCCGCGCCGAGGGCCACGGTCACGGTGTCGATCGCGATCTTCACCGGCCACGGCTCCAGGATGCGGAACGCCACATCCCCGGCCAGGGCGAGCAGGCCCAGGGCGATCATGCCCTTGTGCTCGCCCAGGTACGGGGTGATCAGCGCCAGGGTCCGGCGGACCGGACTGGTGGGGCGCTTCTTCGGCTTCTTCCGCGCTGGCGCCTTCTGGGCGGCGCCGTTGCGGCGCAACAGACTCACGGCCGGCCCACCTCAGCAGGGGTGTGCGTGCCCACCAGGGCGAGCAGGTCCTGGGCACGGCTGGTCCAGGTGTGGTGCTCCACGACGTCGGCCCGGCCGGCTTCTCCCAGACGGCTCGCCAGCGCGCGGTCCCCGGCGAGCAGGTCCAGCGCGCGGGCCAGGGCGTCCGCGTCACCGGGGGTGACGATGACCCCGCGCTGCCCGACGCGCACTCCGGGGACGGTGCCGGTGCCCGCGGCAGGGGAGCCGTCAGCGGTGGAATCGCCCTCGGTCCCGAGGACGGCGGGCAGCTCGCCGACGCCGGAGGCCACCACGGTCAGGCCGGCGGAGAGGTACTCGTAGACCTTCAGCGGGGAGAAGTAGTGGTCGTGGTCCTGCGCGGGTACCGGGTACGGGGCGGTGGCCACGTCCCAGCCGGTCAGCACGCCGGGCACGTCCACGGGTGCGACGGCGCCGTGGAACACGGTCTGCTCGGCCAGGCCCAGTTCGGCGGCCAGGGTGCGCAGGGACTCCAGCTGGGGGCCGGCTCCGCAGATCTCGATCCGCCAGGAGTCCTTCTCCGGATGCTGGGCGCGGGCCACAGCCTCCAGCAGGGTCTCGGTGCCGTGCCAGGGCTTCAGGGTGCCCAGGAAGCCGACGGTGAAGGAGGGGTCAGTCTGAGCAGTGCGCGCGGTGTGCCCTGTGTGCTCGGCCGGGCGGATGCGCTCGGTGTTCACGCCGTTGGGGGTGACCACGGTCTGCGCGGCGGCGGCCGGGACAGCGGTGCGGACCCAGGTCGCCACCGGCTCGGAGACGCAGGAGACCACGGTGGCCCCGGCCAGGGCGCGCTCAGTCAGCGCCACGGCCTCGTCCCGGTGGTGCAGGGAGCGGTGGGTGAGCTGCTCCTGGACCAGAGGGGCATTGACCTCCATGATCAGCGGGACGCCGAGCCGTGCGGCCAGCTGGGCGCCGGCGTCGGAGAACAGTGAGTAGCGCTCGTAGACAAGTGCGGTGGGAGCGGTGCCCTCGGCAGAGCCGGCGGCGGCGAGCTCGACCATCCGCAGGGCGGTGCGCTGCAGCTCGATCTCCCGCTCAGCGGTGCCGGAGGCGGCCTGGACCGGGACCTCCACCACGGGCAGGTCGGCCAGGTCCTGGGGCACGGACTCATAGCCCTTCTTGTCGCCCCGGCGCACGCAGTACACGGTGACCTCGTGCCCCTGCTGACGGAACGCGCGGACCATCTCCTGCACGTGCACAGAGGCGCCTTTGGTGCCGAACACGCCGATCCCGGGGTCGGCGAGCAGATAGGTGATCCTCATGGCTGCACCACCAGCTCGGCCAGCCGGGCGGCCTGACCGCGCGAGTCGAACAGCTCCTCCACCTGGGCGCGGGCGCGGGCGGCCAGCTCGGCGTGATCGGCCCCGGGACGCACGGCCTCGGCGATCGCCTCGGTCAGGGCCTCCACGTCTCCGGTGGGCACCAGCCAGCCGGTGCGGCCGGTCTGGACCACTTCGCCCACGGCGGTGACATCGGCGGCCACGCAGAGCAGTCCGCGGGCCATGGCCTCCAGCAGCACGGTGGGCAGGCCGTCGGCATTGCCGTCCGACCCCACCACGAACGGGGCCACGAACAGGTCGCGGGTGCCCAGCAGCTCGGTGACCTGGGCCTGGGTGATCGGGCCGAGCAGGGTGATGTGCTCCTGCAGCCCGAGGGACTCGATCTGGGCCCGCAGTTCCGGTGCCAGCGGGCCGTCTCCGGCGATCTCCGCGGTGACCTCCACCCCGCGCTCGCGGAGGCGGTGCACCGCCTCGACCAGCAGGGAGAAGCCCTTCTTCTCCACCAGGCGACCGATCGCCAGCAGGCGAGCGGGGCCGTCGTCGGGATTCTGGGTGTGCTGGCGGGGCTGGAAGGGGAACCGGTCCAGGTCCAGGCCGTTGCGCACCAGGCGCAGGGTCTGGGTGGACTCGGGGAAGCGGGTGCGCAGGTGCTCCAGATTGTAGCCGGAGATGGTGATGGCGTGGTGGGCGTCGGCGAGCTTGCGCCGCAGGTCCTCCTCCTGGACGTCCTCGTGGAAGATGTCCTTGGCGTGGGCGGTGAAGGAGTACGGCAGCCCTGCCATGCGGCCGGCCAGGCGGGCCACGGTGGTGGCCACGGAGGCGAAGTGCGCGTGCAGGTGAGTGACCCCGTGGGCGCGGGCCTGGCGGGCGACCTCCACGGCCTGGACGGCGTCGTCATGGCCGTGCTGCAGCAGCTCCGGCAGCACCTCGGACATGCCCTGGGCCAGCTGCGGGTCGGCGGCGCCCTGGGCGAGGGCGGTCCACAGGCGGGTGGAGCTGGAGGGGCGGCCGATGTGGATCACCGGGGCCTGCACGCGCGCCAACTCGGGGTGGAAACGGGCGTCCGTGCAGGGGCGCAGGGAGAAGATCACGATCCGCTCACCCTGGGCCTCGCGCGCCAGGATCTCCGAGACCACGAAGGTCTCCGAGAAACGCGGGTACATCTTCAGCACATAGCCGATCACGGGGACGGGGGATTCAGCGGACACGGGCGACCTCCGGGGCGCGGGAGCGGACCGACTCGCCAGCGGGGCTCGAGGCGTCGGCGGGGGCGGTGAGGGTGGGGACGGGGAATCGTTCCGGGGCCTGACCCAGCAAATCCGCGGCGAGTTGGCCGACGGTGCGCAGACCGTCCAGCTCCAGGTGGTCCCGGGAGACCCGGCGGTCCCGGGCGCTGCGGAACCACTCGCCCACACGCTCCGGGGTGAGCTGGTCCGCCGGGAGGGTCTCCAGCGCGCCGGACGAGCTGAGCGCCTCGGCACGGCGCGGCTGCTCGGCCCGGCGGGAGCTGCGGGGGATGACCAGCGCGGGGGTGGCGGTGGCCATCACCTCGGCCACGGAGTTGTACCCGCCCATGCAGACCACACCGGCGGCGTGCTGGATCAGCGCCGGGATGTTCGCGGTGGAGCGCAGCACCCGGATCCGGGGAGCGGAAGAGCCGCCGTCCGCCCCGTCCAGCAGTGACTGATCCGGGTTGGTGGCCACAGCGGCGTACACCTGGTCCACGTCCTCCTCCGGCATCTGGGGGCCGGTGACGATCAGGTGGCGGTGGCCGGCGGGGACCGGGGCGGCGGCTGCGGCCCGGGCGATCGCGCCGCCGTCCGACCCGCCACCGACCATGGTCAGGAAGTAGGGCGCCTCCACGGGGCGGCCGGTGTCTTCCGGGCGGCCGTGGGCCAGGTACCCGGTGAAGTAGGAGCGGTCAGCGAACTCGCCCGGGATCTCCCCGGTGGACAGGGGATCGTAGGCCTGGGCGTCCCCGTAGACCCACAGGGCGTCATAGTGGCGGGCGGCCTCCGCGCCGCCACCGATCTGCTCCCATTCCTGCTGCACGGCCGAGGGGGTGTCCAGCACGTCACGCATGCCCAGCACGGTGGTGCACCGGTGCCGATCGCGCAGGTTCTGCAGGGCCGGCTTGAGCTCGCCGTCCACACCGAAGGGGTGCCGGTCCACGATGAACAGGTCCGGGCTGAAGGAGTCCAGGGCCGCGGCCACGATCCCCGAACGCAGATCGGTGAGCTGGTCCGACTTCACGCCCATGGACCGCGGGGCGTAGCCGTCCGGGGTGCGGGCGAACCCGGGCAGCAGCAGCCAGTCCCAGCCCTCCGGCAGGCTGTCCTGGCTGGCGTCCGGGTGGCCGGCGATCAGCAGTCCGGCGGTGGTCTGACCGGTCAGGCGGGGCAGGGTCTCCGCCAGAGCCCACGCCAGGGCTCGGTTGCGGCGGGCGTGGCCCAGTCCCACGGAGTCGTGGGAGTACAAGGCGATGTTGATGCCCATGGTGTGGTCCCTCCGGTCAGCTGGCGATGAAGACCGAATCTACGGACTGACCATGAGCCGTTCATGAGAACGACATGACGTGTTCATGAGGAACTGTGCAGGAGTGGGTGCCTCCACCCCCTTCCCGGGACACTTCCAGGGCGCCCGGGTGCGTTAAGTGTCCCGGGAAGGGTGCGAGAGCAGGGGCCGGGGCTGTGGGACGCGCGGCTACGGGAGGTAGTCCGGTGCGGGGTCGGCGCCCCAGGCGGTCTCCACGATCCCACCGGCCTCCATCACGGCCTGCCCCTGCTCCACGCCCAGGTAGCGCAGGTGCCACGGTTCGGCTCCGTATCCGGTGATGGGCTCGGAGCCCTGCGGGTAGCGGATCACGAAGCCGTGCTCCACGGCGTGTTGGGCGATCCACCGGCCCTCCGGGGTGTCCGCGAAACAGCCCTGCAGGGTGCACGTTCCGTCCGCGGCTGCCAGGTCCGCGGCCAGCCCGGTGTGGTGTTCGGAGTGGCCCGGGCGCGCGGAGTACCGGTCAGCGTGGGCCAGACCGTTGCGCTGGATGCTGTTGGAGTACAGACCGGCCTGGTAGTCGTGCGTGCGGTGCGCGCTGACCAGGATCAGCTCGATCCTGTCCGCCCGAGCGGCGGCCACCATTCCCTGCAGGGCCTGGGCGGCCGGCCTGCGCAGGAGCATGCCCTGCCGGTTGCCCACGACGCCGGCACTGACCAGATCAGGCGCCCTCCAGTTCGCCGGGACGGGGTGATGCTTGTTCACCAGGACCTGCAGCGAGTCCGGATCGCGGTGGAGGGGCGCGAGGGACGGGCCAGCAGCGGTCGGCGCGACGGTGGTGGGGGCCGTGGAGGAAGGCGCCACGGTGGGGGAGGGGGACCGCGTTGACGGTGTGTCCTCGGACGAGGACATCGACGCCGACGGGGCGGCACTGGTGGCGACGGAACGCGTGGGTGAGGCGCTCGCGGTAGGCGAGGGGGCCGTCGTCGGGGTGGAGGTGGTGCGCGCGGTGGATGCGCTGGGTGAGGTGGGTGCGTCAGCCGGCTCAGGGGCGGGGGTGCAGGCGGTGAGGGCGGCCAGCAGTGCCGCTGTGGTGAGCAGGGGCAGGGCGCGTCGCATGGGTCAGACCTTGCGCAGCAGCACGCGGCGGACGGTGTGGCCCACGTCCTTGGACATCACGAGCTTGGCGCGGCCGCGGGTGGGGCGCACGTTCTGCTCCAGGTTGGGGCCGTTGATGCGGTCCCAGATGTCCTGGGCAGTCTCCTCGGCCTCGGCGTCGGAGAGAGTGGCGTAGCGGTGGAAGTAGGACTTGGGGTCGGCGAAGGCGCCGGAGCGCAGGCGCATGAAGCGTTCGACGTACCACTGCTCGATGCTGGCGGTCTTGGCGTCAACGTAGATGGAGTAGTCGAAGAAGTCCGAGACGCTCAGGCCGGTGGTGCCGTCGGCGCGGACGCGCGGTGGGGCCAGCACGTTCAGGCCCTCCATGATCAGCACGTCCGGGCGGCGGACCACGACCTCCTCGTCCGGCAGGATGTCATAGGTCAGGTGGGAGTACATGGGGGCGCGGACCTCGGGGGCGCCGGACTTCACATCGGCCACGAAGCGCAGCAGGGCCCGGCGGTCGTAGGACTCGGGGAAGCCCTTGCGCTCCATCAGTCCGCGGCGCCGCAGCTCGGCGTTGGGGTAGAGGAAGCCGTCCGTGGTGACCAGCTCCACGCGCGGGGTGTTGGGCCAGCGCCGCAGCATCTCCTGGAGCACACGCGCGGTGGTGGACTTGCCCACAGCCACGGAGCCGGCCACGCCGATCACGAACGGGGTGCGGCGGGTGGACTCGCCCAGGAAGTCGTTGGAGGCCCGGCGCAGGTGGGCAGCGGCGTCCACGTGGATGGAGAGCAGGCGGGAGAGGGGCAGGTAGACCTCGGCCACCTCACGCAGGTCCAGGTGTTCGCCGATACCGCGCAACCGGTCCACATCGGCCTGGTCGAAGGGCTGCTCGATGGAGGAGGCCAGGCGGGCCCAGGTCTCGCGCTCCAGCTCCACGAAGGGGGAGTAGTGATGGTCCCCAGGCTCAGGTTCCGGCGGGGACCCGGCCCAGGCCGGGACGCTGCCATCCGCTGGGGGGACGGGCGAGACCGCTGCCGTGATGGGGCTGACGGGCGTGGTGGGGGCTGGAGTATCCGGGGTCGCTGAGGACGGTCCGGTCTCAGCTCCAGCGCATGATGTCACCCGCCCATTAAACACGAGTGTGCCCAGGGTGGCCTACGGGGGCGGGGGTCAGGGCAGCGTGCCGCGCCAGGCGATCTCGCCGTCCACCACCTCGCTGGTGGGGTGCAGGCCGAGGTGCGTGGCGATCCGCTGGGAGGCGGTGTGGTCCGGGTGGATGTGGGCGAGCACCTCGGTCACGCCGCGTTCGGCCAGGTGGGCCAGGAGCTGGCGGGCTGCCTCGGCTGCGTGACCCTGGCCTTGCCACGGTGCGCCGATGACCCAGGCGATCTCCGCGGGGCCCCCGTCCGTGGGGACGGTGGCCTGGACGAAACCGATCGGCTGCGCTCCGGGATGCAGGACCACGATCATGTTGATCCACTGCTCCGTACCGTCCGGGGAGTGCCCCTGTGACTGAGCGGTGTAGCGGCGGGTGAGCTGCTCTTCCGTGGGCGGCTCCCCGCCGGTGAACTCATACAGCGCAGGGTCGGCCAGGACGCTGACCATGGCTGGGGCGTCCTCCACGGTGAGTGGATGGAGGGTCAGGTGCGGGGGCCGTTGCATGGGTCCAGTCAACAGCAGAGGTGCCTCCGCGTGCGGACCCCGGGGGTCGGGGCCTCGCACGCGGTGTGGCTGGCGCTCGCTGCGGGGTGGTGAGCGAGGTGCGCTGGATGTCTGCCGGTGGGCATGCATCCTGCGGCCAGGACGGTCACCTCTGGTGGAGGGTCTGCGTCTTCTGAGCATCAGTCAAGACCTGGGTGTGGAGTCTGCGCAAACGAGTATCATGAAGGCGGTCAATCTGATCAGATCGGCACGGAGGAAGGCATCATTGGTGGTCAACTCGACGATGACACCCTTGGACGAGATCGATCGGCGTCTGCTGGCCGCGCTGGATGAGGACCCCCGGATGACGGTGCTGGCCCTGGCCGAGCGCACGGGGCTGGCGCGCGGCACCATCCATACGCGCCTGGAGCGGTACCGCACCTCTGACCGGCTGCGCCCGCACAGCACCCGCCTGGATCCGGCCGCCCTGGGACACGGGATCATGGCCAGCGTGGCCGTGGAGTTGAATCAGCACCACTTGGATGACGCCGTGGCCGGGCTGGCCCGCATCCCGCAGGTGATCGAGGTGATGGCCCCAGCGGGCCAGACCGACCTGCTGTGCCGGGTGGTGGCCCGGGATCCGGATGATCTCTACCGGGTCTCGGAGGAGATCCGCCTGTGCCCGGGCATCCTGCGCACCTCCACCAGCATGTTCCTGCGCACGGTTATCCCCTACCGGATGACGGCACTGCTCCAGGAGTGAGGGCGGGTTCGCGGGAGGGGCGTGCTCATCGGCGTCTGACTCGAGCGCCGAAGGCGTCCAGCGCCTCGACGATCTCCTGGGCCACCCGTGCGATGGCAGAAGTCCACCAGGTCGTGAAGGCAGTAGTCAGCTCATCGGAGAGGTCTGCAGCTGCACGGCATCGACATGGACGGCCACGCGCGTGGCATTGGTTCCCGTCTTCTCCTGGAGGGCCGCCAGGGCGAGAGCCTTGGCACCTGCCGTGACGTTCTCGATCGGAGAGGACGATGCCGACTCCGTGCGCAGCAGGACAGTGGAGAGAGGTGCAAGCTCACCGTCAGCGGCGGCACCCAGGTGAGAGAGTCCTGGGGTCAGTTCGGCGTCGAAGCGAGTGATCTCCTGCAGTGCATCCTCGGCGGCGGCGGTCACTTCCGGAGAGGTGTGGACGGGCAAGTGCGCGATGGCGGCCGGCACAGCGGCTCTGTAGGGGCCACGCGCGGCAAGCCGCTGACGGCGCGAGGGCCCTGAGCTGCCACCTCCTCGGACGTGTTGGCCCCCCACGGACGTTCTTCCCAGCGAACCACCCAGGAGGGGGTGTCGACATCAGAAACCTTGTATATGGAGTGAGCGAAGCCAAGGTTTCCGTGCCTGGCCGCTCCCGGCCCGAACACGTGCACGCCACAGGTCGAGACACGCCGAGGCAGAGCGCATCTATTGTGCACGTGATCAGTTGTCAGGGGAGGGGCGGACTTCCTGGGGCAGTTCGGTCACGGGGACCACGACGACGTCCTCCAGTTTCCAGTCCAGGTCCACGATGCGTCCGCGCAGCTCCTCCAGCGCACGCACGTCCACGGGGACCGGCGCAGGGCGGGCTCCGGCAGCGTGCGATCCAGTCCCAGCACCACCAGCAGTTCCGCCAGCACTCCGCGGCACCACGAACAGCTCCACATGGAACACGTGCCCCTCGTCCCGCACGCGGGCCCCGGCCTGTTCCACCCAGTCGGTGGTCTGGGCGCAGTGCTCCAGCTCGCTGATCAGCGGGTGGGGGCCCGTGCCCTCCAGCTCTCGAGCGCGGGAGTCGGCCAGGTCAGTGATGGCGGTGGCCACGTTGGACAGACCGTCCTTGAGGATGCTGGCCCCCACGAACAGCGCGGCGGCGGCGTCGAACCACCACAGCCCCAGGCCCACGCCGGCCACACCCACGGCGGTGGCCAGCCCGGTCTGCCAGTCGGCCGTGTTCATGTCCGCGTCCGCGTAGAGCACCTTGTCATGCAACTGCTCGGCCAGCTTGAGCTTCATCCGCCCCAGGATCACGGGCCCGGGTACGGAGAGCAGCATGATGCCGATCATGAACCAGCCCTGCCACACGGTCTGCCCGAACAGGTGGAAGGTGCCGATCGGCGGATGCTCGCCGGTGATCAGCCCCAGCGCGGAGTCCACCACAAGCAGTGCGCCCATCACCAGCAGCGCCACGGAGGCCACCAGGTGCCCCACGCCCACGGCCCGGTGGTTCCCGTAGGGGCGGTTGCGTGAGGGCGGCCGGTTGATCACCCGGATGGCCACGAGGAACGCGATGGGCGGGATGAGTGAGAGCAGGTCCTCGATCCAGGCCGCCCGCATGGCCTGGGAACTGCCCATCACGATCCCCACCGCGGTGATGGTCAGTGCCATCACGCCCAGGGTCACCCACTCCAGCACGATCGCCTTCTTCACCACCCGCTGCATCTGCGGGGGAAGCTCCGTGGCACCGAACCGCCGCCCTGCTGCAGAGGGCGACCGGCCGTCGTCGGGAAGGTCTGCCTGGTGGCGCTGGGCACCGCCGGTGGCCTGCTCGCCGCTCACTGCTGGCCCTCCTGATCCAGGTGGGCTTCCAAGGCGCCGAGCATCTGGTTCTCGCCCAGCGGCACGGCCATGGCCAGCTCCACCGGCTCGCCGTCAGGCCCGGTGACCTCGGTGTACCCGCGGGTGAGGGCGGCGTGGCTGGTCCAGGGGGAGGAGGTGGTCAGGCCGCCGGCCACCAGGTCCAGATCGCCCTTCTCCAGCGCGGTCATCAGCGACTCCTCGCTGGAGACGGTCCACTCCACCTCGGCGTCATGGGCGGCGGCGAAGCCACGGATCAGCTCGGCCTCAGGCCCGGTGGGCTCGGCCCCGCGGGCGTCCACGTGCGGCGGGTGGTGGCTCACGCCGGCCCGCAGGGTGCCCCCGGAGATCGAGTCCAGGGTCCCGTCAGGATCGGCGGGATATCCCGACGACGTGCATCCAGTCAGTGCCAGGCTCACCGCGACCGCGGCGAGGGTCAGGCGCAGGGGGCGTGGCGCGCCGGAGCGGAGGAGTGGGGGTGTCATGGGGTGGTCACCGGGTCGTTCTGCTCGTCGCAGCGGTCCCGGGCGGCCAGGACCTCGTCGAAGTGCTCCTCGGCCCACCTCCCCAGCGCGGTGGCGGTTCGGTCAGGGTCCGGCCCAGAGCGGTGAGCTCGTACTCCACGCGCGGTGGGTTCTCCGGGTAGGAATGGCGGGTCAGGATGCCGTCCCGTTCCAGCGCTCGGAGGGTGTCTGTGAGGACCTTGCCGCTGATGCCTTGGACGGTCTGCTGGATGGCGCCGAAACGCTGTGGGCCGTCCGTCAGGACGATCACGATCATGGCCGTCCACTTGTTCGCGATCCGGGCCAAGGACGTGCGAGACGGACAGGATTCAGAGAGCACGTTCCACTGGGTGTCGCTCAGTCCTGAGTCCGCGCTCATCTCGTCCTGCCCTTCCTGACGCTGAGGTAACTGGTGCGGTGTTGACACGATCCTCGAGTCGCTGGATCACCCGGATCCGAACATCACTCTAGGAGGACCCATGGATACGCCGAAGTCGTCTGCGCCACCCAGCGCGCTCACCGTCGCCACCGAGTACGTCCAGGCGCTGGTCGCCGGTGACGTGGCTGGGGCCATGACCCGTCTGAGTCCGCAGGTGCAGTGGCATCAGCCTGGACAGAACCGCTTCAGCGGAGTGCACCGCGGCCCCGAATCCGTTGCCGCCGTGGTGGGTGAGATGCATCAGATCAGCGGTGGGACGTTCAGGCTGGAGCTGACCGGGAAGCCCATGGTCAACGGCCCTCTCGTCGCCTGCCCGGTGCGGTTCGCCGGGGAGCGGAAGGGAGATCGCCTGGACATAGCCGGCGTGGACCTGCTGACCGTTCAGGACGGGCTGATTACCCAGGTGCACCTGTTCTCAGAGGATGGAGCTGCCGAGGACCGTTTCTGGGGCCGGGACTGAGGCCACAGGACGATCTGAGGCCTTGTGCCAGCGGTGCCGGGGCTGGTGGGATGGAGTGATGAGCACCCCACAGAACCAGACCCCGCGCCCCGCCTCCATTCCGGACCCGCACGTGAACGTGGATCCGGATCTCAGCGCCGATCCCACCCCGGTCTCCGGAGAGGAGCGCTCGGCGGCGGACTCGGCCCTGGACCGGGAGACGCTGGAGGACTACCTGAACCAGCACCTGCTGGGATCCCGGTCCGGGGTGAAGATGTTCCGCACTGCAGCGGACACCTGGGAGGGGACCCCGTACGCCCAGCGGCTGGTGAAGCTGGCCGAGGATGTCGCCGCGGATCAGCGGTCCCTGGAGGAGCTGATCGCACGGCTGGGCATGAAGACGCCGGCGCTGCAGGAGGCCGTGGGTCAGGTGGCTGAGGTGGCCGGTCGGCTCAACCCGGTGAACCTGACCCGGTCCAAGGGCAACGGCTGGACCCAGGTGGAGCTGGACCTGCTTCAGGGTGCCCTGCAGGCCAAGGCGGCCATGTGGGACGTGCTGGCGGAGCTGGCAGACCACACCCCTGAGTTGGACCGGGCCGAGATGGAGCGGCTCTACAAGGTCGCCCAGGACCAGCAGGCCGAGGTGCAGAAGATCAGCGAGGAGACCCTGTCCACGCGGTTCCTGGGCGGCACGGACTGATCTGAGAGCCTGCCCGGTCTCGAGCTCTTCGGTTACCGGTCGGTCGGGCGTAGCGTGACGTGCACGCCATCGAACTGGCGGTGGCGTCTCTGGACAGGAGGCCGGTCATGGCCCACGTCGACAAGGATCAGACACGGAAGCACGCGCAGTTCACGTCCCATCCGGGCTCCAGCCACGGAGTCGCCCCGGAGCACGAGAGTGAGCGGACCCACCCCCTGGTGCATGACAACACCGGGCTCTCACCCTGGTATCGGTTCCTGTGGAGGTTGAAGTACATCGGCTTCGACATCTACTCCACAGCCAGTCGGCAGCCGGGCATCAATCCCCGCGAGCAGCTGCGCAAGGAACGCGCACAGAAGGTGGCACGGGCGTACCGGGCTCGCGGCGAACAGCCTCCGGCGAGCGTCCGCCATGCCATCGGGCTGGACACCTGAGGCGGTGGCGGCAGGACGTCCTGCCGCCAGCTCACCTCACTCCACCGGCGACGTCGACCGGTGCTTCGCGTTGCCCAGGCCTTCGGCGTCTGCCATGTGGTCCAGCAGCTCCCGTACGGCCTCCTGAGAGGTGGACGTCTCTGTCCATCCCACGGCTTGGCGGATGGCTGAGGTGTCCATCACCGGGACGTTTGCGGCCATGTCCAGCCACCCAGGATCGGTGGGTTGGAGCCTCGCGGCGTAGGTCAGGGCGGCTGCCGCCCGGAACACCGGCATCGGCAGCTCCAGATACCTCTTCGCTCCCAGCAGCTGCCCCATGGTCTGCGCGTCGAGCACTGGATCAGCGGCCACGTTGAAGGCACCGCCCACCTTCTGCCGCACCACCTGCCAGTAGGCCTCGGCCACATCGAACGCCGACACCGCCTGGAACCGAAGCCCCCGCGGGAACGGCAGCACCGGCACTCGCAGTCCGTCCACGAGTCCGGCGGGGACCAGGTCACCCAGGAAGTAGTCCTTGATCTCCGGTGCCGCACCGGCCTGGAAGATCAGCCCCGGGCGCAGGCGGGTGACCAGTATCTCGGGGTGCTCCCGCTCCACCTGGTCCAGCAGCTCCTCCACCTCGGCCTTCTGGGCCGCGTAGTGGGAGGACGGCGTCCCGGTGGTCGGGTGGGACTCGTCCACAGCACGGTCCTTCGGACCCGGTCCGTAGGCCCCCACGGAGGAGGCGTAGACCAGGTGCGGCACCCCGGCGGCCACGGCTGCCTGGAAGACCCGTTGGTTGCCGCGCACGTTCACCGCGCGCAGGTGCTCCCGGTCGCGGTTGGGCCGAATCACCCACACCAGATCGATCACTGCGTCGGCGCCGCGCATGGCTGCTTCGAGGTCGGGCCCGGCGTTGTCAGCGGACACGTCGATCTGGTGCCACTCCACACCCTCATACGGTGGCCCGCCACGGTCCGGGCCCTGGCGGGAGATCCCCACGATCGAGTCCACCTCGGCTGCGGTCTGCAGCCGGTACAGCAGGGCCGTGCCCACGTTCCCGGTGGCCCCGACCACCACCACGCGCATCCCGGTGCTGCCGGTCAGCTCGGTCATGGCTTGAGCACCACCTTGATGCAGCCGTCCTGCTTCTTCTGGAACAGCTCGTACATGCGTGGAGCCTCATCCAATGGCACCTGGTGGGTGGCCAAGTCCAGCACGCCCAGCGGGTCGGAGGGGTCGTCCACCAGCGGCATCAGATCATCGATCCAGTGCTTGACGTTGCACTGACCTCCCCGCAGGGAGATCTGCTTGTCGAAGATGGTCATCATCGGCATCGGGTCTGCCATGCCGCCGTAGACGCCGCTCATGGATACGGTGCCGCCGCGGCGCACCGCGTCGATCGAGGTGTGCAGTGCGGCCAGCTTGTCCACGCCAGCGTTCTTCATGGCGAGGCGCCCCACGGCATCAGGCAACATCCCGACGGCGGCATGTGCAGCCCCAGCCACCGGCGAGCCATGGGCTTCCATGCCCACGGCATCGACCACGCCGTCCACGCCGCGGCCACCTGTGGCCTCCCGCAGGGTCTCTGCCACGTGCTTGCCGATCAGGCCGTCGGCGTCCACCACGGTGACTCCGTGGCGCTCTGCCATGGCCCGGCGCTCGGCGACGGAGTCCACGCCGAACACCTGGTACCCCAGGTGGACTCCGATCCTCGCGGCGAACTGGCCCACGGGGCCCAGTCCCAGCACGGCGAGTGATCCGCCCTCGGGGACTTCAGCGAACTTCACGCCCTGCCAGGCGGTGGGGAGGATGTCGGAGAGGTAGAGCCACTGCTCGTCCGGGCCGGTGTGGGGGATCTTGATGGGGCCGTAGTCGGCGTGGGGGACGCGCAGGTACTCGGCCTGCCCGCCGGGGACGGAGCCGTAGAGCCGGGAGTAGCCCAGCAGTGCGGCGCCGGAGCCCTGCTCGCGGACCTGGGTGGTCTCACACTGGGACTGCAGACCGCGTTGGCACATCCAGCAGTGTCCGCAGGAGATGTTGAACGGGATGACCACGCGGTCGCCGGGCTTGATGTGGGTGACCTCGGAGCCCACCTCCTCCACGATCCCCATGGGCTCGTGCCCGATCACATCGCCGGCATCCATGAATGGCCCGAGGACCTCATAGAGGTGCAGGTCCGATCCGCAGATGGCGGTGGAGGTGATCCTGATGATCGCGTCGGTGGGCTCCTGGATGCGTGGATCCGGGACCTGCTCCACGCTGACGCTGCGCTTGCCCTGCCAGGTGAGTGCCTTCATGGCGAATCTCCGCTCCGTGCGCACCGGGTGGGGTGTCGGCGGTGGCCGGACCTGCCGGCACCGCTGGCACGCACTATAGGGATGACGCTAGAAGCGGGGGAGGGGGCTTGTGAAGTGGGGGGGACGAATTAGAGTCGCCAGCTGAGCTGCTCCAGCCATGGCGGCAGCATGTCATCGCAACCTGGGGTGAGGGCCGCCTTGCCGAGAGCTCCACTCTGATACCAGAAGGCATTCCACGCTGCACGGCCTCCCTGAGAAGCAGTGCGGTCAGGCGCGGCGAGGTAGGCCGATTCCTCAGACCAGCAACGGTCCACCAGGATCCGCGCGCGAGTGATGTGTTCGGGGTACGCCAAGACATTCAGGCTCGTCCAGCCATGGTGCGCACCCAGGTTGTGGATGCCCATGGCCTCACCTTGAGTGGTGACCGGAATCGGACGGAAGCACAGAAGCTGATGCGGACCTCCGGGTGCCCATCCCAATCTCAGCACCTCATCGACGACCTCCGGCCGGCAGGCACCAGGTGTACCGTCCCGCTGGTCCTGATCGGAGATGACCAGCGTGTCCGCGGCCCCGTCATTCATCAGCTGCACGGCCTCAGCGAGTTTTCCGTCTGCAGGACCCAGGACCAGGAGCGCATCCGCCTGTGCGATCGGGCCGTCCACACTCGGGCGGAACACGGCTCGCCAGAGGCCGACACCAGTGATGGCGCCGATCAGCAGGAGGACCAGCGAAGCGCCCAGCACAGCACGGAGAATTGCACGACGACGGCCCATGCCTTCCATTGTCGGGCACATGAGGCAAGCACTGAGTGCGGGTATCTTGAGACCATGCGTGTTATCGTCACCGGCGGAGCCGGCTATATCGGGTCGCATACCTGCGTTCGGCTTCTCGAAGAGGGGCATGACGTGGCTGTACTGGACAATTTCGAGAACTCTCAGCCAGAGTCTCTGCAACGCGTACAAGACATCGCAGGGCGGGATCTGAGCATCCATCGGGGCGACGTGCGTGACACAGGCTCCTTTGCAGACTTTTTCGATGTCTGGCGTCCGGAAGCCGTCATCCACTTCGCCGGATTGAAATCGGTTGGAGAGTCCGTGGCGGAACCGGAGCGGTACTACACAACCAACGTCCAGGGCACAGTCAATGTCGCCCAGGCCGCTGTCAAGGCCGGTGCATCTTCTTTCGTCTTCAGCTCATCAGCCACCGTGTATAGCCCAGAGGCGCAGATGCCGGTCGATGAAACAGCGGAGCTCCGCCCTGGTAATCCGTATGGATGGAGCAAGCGGATGGCTGAACAGGTCCTCACTGATATTCAGGCCGCCCAACCTCAGCTGTCCATGGCACTTCTGAGGTATTTCAATCCCGTGGGCGCGCACCCTTCCGGCCGGTTAGGGGAAGACCCGCGGGGCGTCCCAGCCAACCTGATGCCTTACATGGCGCGAGTTGCCGACGGCACCTACCCGGCACTGAAGGTCTTCGGTGATGACTACCCGACTCCAGACGGCACTGGAGTGCGGGACTACGTGCACGTCGTCGACCTTGCTGATGCGCACCTTGCTGCGTTGGACGCGGTTGGTGCGAGCTCGGGAGTGTTGACCTGGAATGTCGGGCGGGGAACAGGCATATCTGTGCTGGAGATGGTTGAAGCCTTCGAACGAGTCACTGGTCGGGAGATACCGATCGAACGAGTGGATCGCCGTGCGGGAGACAGCGCGACGAGCTTCGCAGAAGTGTCTGAGATTTCTCGCCGTTCTCCATGGCGCGCTATCCGTGGCGTAGATGAGATGGTCAGAGATCTGTGGCAGTGGCAGTCGATGAATCCTCAGGGATACGCCACTGGAATCACGAACGAGGCGTTCAAGTCCTGAGCGGGGGATCACACGGGCTTGCAGCAGAAAGTGAGCGGGCAAATCCTTATGTGCGGATATGCTGTCCCTCATGTGTGGAATCGTTGGTTACGTTGGTCTGCCCTCTCAGCTCCAGGAGCACACCGCTCTGGACGTGCTGATGGAGGGGCTCAAGCGCCTGGAATATCGCGGGTATGACTCGGCTGGCGTGGCAGTTGTCGCCAACGGTGAGGTCCAGCACCGCAAGAAGGCCGGCAAGCTGGCCAACCTGTCATCGGAGCTGGAGCAGCATCCGGTGGACAAGGCCTCCGTCGGCATCGGCCACACCCGCTGGGCCACCCACGGCGGTCCCACCGACGTCAATGCCCACCCGCACCTGGCCGATGACGACCAGCTGTCGCTGATCCACAACGGCATCATCGAGAACTACGCCACCTTGAAGCAGGAGCTTCTCGCCGATGGCGTCACCTTCCGGTCTGAGACCGACACCGAGGTCGCTGCCGCCCTGCTGGCGAAGATCTACCGCACCACCGGCAACCAGGACCTGACCCGTTCCATGCAGCTGGCCTCTCAGCGTCTGGAGGGCGCGTTCACGCTCTTGGCAGTCCACGCCGATCACCCGGGCATGGTGGTGGCATCGCGCCGCAACTCACCGCTGGTCGTGGGACTGGGTGAGGGCGAGAACTTCCTCGGCTCGGACGTGTCCGGCTTCATCGACTTCACCCGTGACGCCATCGAGCTGGCGCAGGACCAGGTCGTGACCATCACTCCGGATTCCGTGGAGATCACCGACTTCATGGGCAATCCGGCCGAGGGCAAGCAGTTCACCGTCGACTGGGATGCTTCCGCCGCCGAGAAGGACGGCTACGACACCTTCATGGAGAAGGAGATCCACGACCAGCCTCACGCGGTCGCCGATACTCTCCTGGGCCGCACCGATGCTGCCGGTCAGCTGATCCTGGACGAGTTGCGTATCGACCCCGAGGAACTGAAGTCGATCACCAAGATCATCGTCCTGGCGTGTGGCACGTCTGCCTACGCCGGCATGGTCGCCAAGTACGCCATCGAGCACTGGTGCCGTATTCCTGTCGAGGTCGAGCTCTCCCACGAGTTCCGCTACCGGGACCCGATCATCGACCCGAACACCTTGGTCGTCTCGATCTCCCAGTCCGGCGAGACCATGGACACCCTCATGGCTGTTCGCTATGCCAAGGAGCAGGGCGCACGAACCGTCTCCATCTGCAACACCAACGGCTCGACCATCCCGCGTGAGTCCGACGCTGTGCTGTACACGCACGCCGGCCCGGAGATCGCCGTGGCCTCGACCAAGGCCTTCCTGGCACAGATCACTGCTGCCTACCTGCTCGGCCTGTACCTGGCGCAGTTGAACAAGAAGCTGTACAGCCAGGCCATCAAGGACATCCTGGCTCAGCTGGCTGAGATCCCTGCCAAGATCCAGACCGTTCTGGACCAGGCTGACCAGGTCAAGGAGCTCGCTCGGTCCATGAAGGACACCGGATCGGTGCTCTTCCTGGGGCGTAACGTCGGCTACCCGGTGGCTCTTGAGGGTGCACTCAAGCTCAAGGAGCTGGCCTACATCCATGCAGAAGGCTTCGCCGCCGGTGAGCTCAAGCATGGCCCGATCGCTCTGATCGATGAGGGACAGCCGGTCTTCGTCGTGGTCCCATCACCGATGGACCGTCACTCGCTCCATGCGAAGGTCGTCTCCAACATCCAGGAAGTCCGGGCGCGTGGTGCAAAGACGATTGTCGTCGCCGAACAGGGTGACGAAGATGTGAAGCAGTATGCGGAGACCACTTTCTATGTGCCCGAGACGCTGCCTATGCTCATGCCGCTTCTGACCACGGTTCCTCTGCAGATATTCGCGCTGGAGTTGGCCTCCGCTAAGGGGTATGACGTTGATCAACCCCGCAATCTGGCAAAGTCAGTGACTGTGGAGTGACTGTATGGTCGGCGCGCCTTGCGTGCTGATGCCATGTGGTTTGGTATTTGAAACACTCCTGGAATAGTGTCGGGAGCGTAAACCTGTGCACGCATCTGAGGAGTAGTCGTGCGCGTCGTTGAGTAGTTCGACAGGGTGACGGGGCTCTGGAACGCGAATACTCGTCAAAGGAGACCCTGGTGATCCGCCAGCCACTTAATCCGACTGCTCGATTTGCCTTCTGGGCCTGCGACGCCTTCGCTTGGTTCCTCGCCGTTGTTCTGGCTGTCTGGCTCCGATACGAATTCAATGTTCCGGGGGCGGCCTGGGCTGGCGTCCTCCTTTTCGCACTCGGAGCCGTAGGTCTGCAGACGATCTTGGGGTATGTTTTCGGTCTGTACCGAGGGCGCCACCCCTATGGCACCTTCGAAGAGGTCAAGACTGTGACCCTGGTCGTGGCCATTGTCGGTCTGGTGACGTCTCTCCTGGTGTTCGTCCTGGGCACGGTGTGGGACGTACCCAGGAGTGTCTTCCTGATCGCCACACCGGTCGCCCTGATTCTGATGCTGGCGATCCGCTATCTCTACAGACTTCTCCGTGAGCACCGAGCTGGGCCGAGCGGGGCAGCTAAGCCCACGATCATCTATGGCGCGGGGTATCTGGGCGAAACGATGATCCGCCGCATGAAGACAGACAAGGAATCCCCATACCGCGCCGTGGCGCTGCTGGACGATGACAGGCACCTGTCGAACCTGGAGATCCGCGGCACTCGCGTTATGGGTGGCCTGGAGGACATGGCGCGGGTAGCTGAGGAGACCGGTGCCACAGATCTGATCATTGCGATCGGTCGCGCCGATTCAGACCTGGTGCGAACGATCACTGATGCAGCCAAGGACGCTGGACTCACAGTCAGTGTGCTTCCCCTCCTTGAAGAGATCATGCAGGGTAAGACTCGGCTGACCGATCTCCGCCAGATATCCATCGAAGATCTGATCGGACGCCACCCGGTGGACACTGAAGTCGAATCGATCGCGCACTACATCGCGGGGAAGCGTGTTCTGGTCACCGGTGCCGGCGGCTCTATCGGTTCAGAGCTTTGCCGACAGGTCCTCAAGCATGCGCCCGCCGAGCTGATCATGGTCGATCGAGATGAGACGGGTCTGCAGCTCGCGCAGCTCGAGACTGTCGGCCACGGACTGCTGCACACCAAGGACGTGGTTCTTGCAGATATCCGCGAGCCGGAGACCATGAAGCAGGTCTTCCGTGAGCGTCGTCCTCAGGTGGTCTATCACGCGGCTGCGTTGAAGCACCTGCCGATGCTCGAGCAGTACCCGGAAGAGGCTTGGAAGACAAACGTGCTGGGTACATTGAATGTGCTCGAAGCCGCCCGCGAGGCCGAGGTGGAGACGTTCATCAACATCAGCACCGACAAGGCAGCGAATCCGACCAGCGTGCTGGGGCACTCCAAGCGCGTTGCGGAGAAACTGACGGCCTGGATGGGCGAGGAAACTGGACGGCCGTACCTCTCTGTCAGGTTCGGCAATGTGATCGGCAGCAGGGGATCCATGTTGCCGACCTTCCGTTCCCTCATCGAGAAGGGCGGCCCCCTGACGGTCACCCATCCGGATATCACCCGCTACTTCATGACCATTCCCGAGGCCTGCCAGCTGGTGCTCCAGGCGGGCGCCATCGGTTCCGCCGGCGAAGTCTTGATTCTGGACATGGGTGAACCCGTGCGGATCATGGACATCGCCGAGCGGATGATTGAGATGTCGGGGAAGGACATCGACATCGTCTTCACGGGGTTGCGGGAAGGCGAGAAGATGCATGAGGAGTTAGTTGGTCTCGGTGAGGGCGACGAGCGACCGTACCACCCCAAGATCTCTCATGCCCTGGTAGAGATGTTGTCACCGACCAAGCTGGAGAAGTTCGTCTGGCTGGAGAGGTGCGGCAAAACTGAAGTGGTGCTGGGAGTCAAATGTGCAGACGTGGAAAGGGACCCTCGCGAACATGAAGACTGAACGGTTGAAGATTCGTGAGACAGCTGACCAGTCTTATAGATTGGTTGCGGCGACTATTGACGGCATGGTCGACAAATGATAAACACCATACTTCTCCCGGGCTTACTGGCTGCGGCAGTTGCAGGGCTATCCCCGATCCTTCTCCGGCCACTTCTCGGGCGGTGGGGGGTCGTAGACCGCCCCAACCATCGTTCATCGCACACTCAGCCGACTATCAGGGGCGGCGGTGTCGCGCAAATGTTAGGGGTCGCGGTAGCTGGAAGCGTGGTGTATGCAACCTTTGAAGATCGCCTCGATCACGGTATCTCTTTAATGATTGTTCTAGGCGCCTCTTTACTAGCTAGCATCGTCGGACTGGTTGAGGATTTGCGGGGAGTGAGTACCCTGCTACGTGCAGCGATTCAGATTATTATTGGCGTAGTGCTATCGGTTTTTTTGATCTCGTCGTCCAGTTATGCCATGTGGATGGTGCCGCCGCTTGCCATCGCGTATGCAGCTATTATCAATTTTACAAATTTTATGGACGGTGTCAATGGCATCTCTAGCCTCTATGGGACAGTAGTAGGCATATCTTTTGCTTGCCTTGGCTTCATTAATAATTTGGACTGGCTGGTCGCTTCGGGGACTATCACAGCGGCGGCGTACCTCGTCTTCCTTCCCTGGAACCTAGCGCCGTCTGGAATGTTCCTTGGAGATGTCGGTAGCTACCTTCTCGGTGCCTTGACGGCTGGGATGGCCATCGCTTCTGCAGTTAGTGGCATTCATCCGATTGCTGCCATGGCGCCCCTGGCTATCTACCTCGCGGACACGGTTTCAACGCTGGTGCGGCGGAGTCTACGGGGAGACCCGATTTTTGAAGCTCACCGGTCGCACACCTACCAGAAGCTAACGTCGCGTGGCATGTCTCATCTCGGTGTTGCATCCACCGTCTCTCTTCTATCGGCAATCTGTGGCATCCTAGGAATAGCGATTGAAGCGGATTTATTGTCTATCGCTTTCGCATCCGTTCTGCTCATTGTACTGAGCTCGTTCTACTTGATAATGCCGCAGCTAGGGAAGGGAAAATAGAATGAGTGCGCCCAAGCCGGCTCGTCCAGGTCAGTTCACTTCTACAGTTCCAGGTCGCCCTGATTGGAGGCCACGCCGATGGGCGGTGATCGGTGGTTCTGGCTTCGTCGGATCCGCTATTGTCAGCCGACTGATGGAACGGAGCTTTGAGGTGAAGGCGGTTCCAGCACCTAGGCTGGTTCTTCCCCCGAATGAGGATGATGGGCTGGCTGCCGCCAAGGTCGCAGCGGGGAGCAATGAAATCAGCCGGCTTGCTGCGGAACTCGCGGGCTTCGACGTGGTTGTCAATGCGGCCGGCCTTGCTGAACCGGACGGAAGTGAGTCGTCCTCGATTTTCGGAGCAAATGGCCTATTACCTGCTGTAGTTGTGTACGCGGCGACTATGGCTGGCGCTACCCGAGTAATCCACATCAGCTCTGCGGCCGTGCAGGGGGAGAAACACATCCTAGATGCTACGCCGTATGTAGATCCTTTCTCGCCGTACTCGAGATCTAAGGCGCTTGGAGAACGGGCGTTCCTCGCTGTCGAACCGCGGAACCTTTTTGGGGAGGTCGACAAGATTGTAGTTCGGGCGACATCGGTACAAGGAAAAGGTCGAAAAACAACTACCACTCTGCAGCGTGTCGCGCGGTCGCCGTTTTCGAGCGTTGCGTCGCCCGGAGACCGTCCGACGATCGTCAGCAGCGTCACGGGTTTGGCTGAGTTCGTCATCAGTGTTGGGGTAAAAACTTCCGCGCAACCGGCAATTCAGCTACAGCCTTGGGAGGGGCTAACCACACGCGAAGTGCTCAAGTTGGCCGGTGGACGTGAACCCCGAGTTCTGCCAGCCGAACTCTGCCGGTATGCAGTGCGGTGCGGGAAGTTCGCTGGCAGGTTCAGCCCCAAGGCTGCGGGATTGGCGCGTCGAATCGAAGTAATGTGGTTCGGTCAGATGCAGGAGGGACAAGATTCCCCTCCCGTGGATCAGACATGGGTTGTTCAAGCGCTTGCCTACAACTCTGCAGGAAGTGATGTCGCACATGGCTAACGCTGGTTCGGTTCTTTTTGGTATGACCATCGACTACCAGCTCAGGTACCACCAAGGGCTTTGGCAGCGGCTTAACGCAGCAAGATGGAATGTGCATCTGGCATGTTCACCAGGAACTAATTTGGCCGCCGAAACTGCGCCCGGTGTCCACTTGCACGAAGTAAGTATGAGCAGAGAGCCAGACCCGTTGAATGATCTCGTCGCATTGATGAGATGGCGAAAGTTGTTTCGGGAGGTGAAGCCTGATGTGGTTGTGCTCGGAACACCAAAAGCATCCCTCCTCGGCCTCGCAGCGGCTTCCATGACAGGTGTGCCCAACCGGATCTATGAGGTACACGGCTTACGTTTAGAAGGTTCTCGTGGCTGGAAGCGCAAGCTTCTTGCCTGGATGGAGAGGCTTACTTGTCGGCTGGCCACCACAGTAGTGCCGGTCGGGGAATCGTTGTCAAATCAGTTGGTCAGGCTACAGTTATGTGATCCGAAAAAGATTAGAGTCTTGGGATTCGGTAGCCCTAATGGCGTCGATCTTGAACACTTCAAAGCCGCTCGCGAAAACCGGGTTGCCCAAGCATGCCTGAGAAAATCATTACGTATCGCGAGTGACAGGCCTGTTATTACTTTTATCGGCAGGTTAAATAATGATAAGGGATTGAATTGCTTGGCTCGTGCTGTCGCCAGGTTGGACCCATCTCTAAACGTGCAACTTTTGATTGTAGGTGGCACGGAAGAGTCGAGTGAAGCCGATTTGGAAACGTTGCGTGCGGCTACGAATTCCGTGACTTTTGCGGGTGAAGTCACAGATGTAGCGCCGTACTTGGCTATCACTGACGTACTGTGTCTGCCTAGCCGACGCGAAGGACTTCCGACTGTGGTGCTTGAGGCATTTGCAACGTCGGTCCCCGTGGTCGCTACACGCGCAACGGGGATCGTTGACTTAGTCGAACATCGACTGACTGGCGGTCTGGCTGACATCGACGACGATGTCGCACTTGCAGATGAACTGCGCATTGTGTTGTCTGAGGCTAATGTTGCTGAGAGATATGCCTCGAATGCTCTAGCGATGGTGACGGCTCGGTATAGACGAAGCGAAGTCCAAGACCGATGGGTCGAGTTTCTGCGCCTCATGCAGCATCCTCGACGATAGTAGTTTGCATTTTCAGTGCAGCCGAGAGGTGGAGATTGAGGAGATCAGGCAGGTCATGCGCATAGACAAGATGGAAAACAGATATAGGGTAGCGACTTGATAAGAAAGACCTCTGCTTCGCTTCTTGTCCTCAGCTTGATAGCCCTGCTCTTACTTGCTTTCCTATATGTGGGAGCAAGTGCCAAGGGGGATCAGGAATCTCGACTTGCTGGTCCAGCAATTGTGCACGCTACTTTAAGCGCACTTTACTTCATGCGGCTAGCCAGGGTGAAGTCTCGGTCTACTGCCGTATGGACATTTTTTGGAGCATTCGAGTTCTTGCGAGGTTCAGTAGTCCCTCTTCTGATTCTATACGTGGGCCAAGATCCGGTCCCGTATAGAGATTATGGCAGTTACTCGAGCGCCGAGAAAGTACTTTGGGTCGGAGTGATCTACTTTGCTGCCGTATTCCTCTTTAGCTTCTTCGCGATGCGATCGAAAACACCTAGTAGCAAGTTGACTAGTCCGGTTGGGGGTAGGAGTCTTCGAACTGGAGTGACAGATCGCGTGATCGTCATACTCATGTGTTTGGGCATCGTAGGTTTGGTCCTGCGTTTCCCTTCGGTGGATTCCCTCTGGAGTTTCGTTACGATAGAGGACTACCGTGTATTGCAGTCCGCTGGACAGGACGTTCAGAGCGGCATTGCGCAGCTGACTAGCAATCTTCTGCGGCCCATGCTCCCCCTTGCGATTGCTTTGCTCCTTGTGCGACGGCGAGAAAAATCGGGGAAACTCTCATTCCTTCTTATAATTGTCCTTTTGATTGTATCTTACTTCTCTCTTGGGTCGTACGGACTAAACCGTGCTACTCTACTTATTCCACTTGTAGGTGTTCTAGCCAGCTACATCATCTACTTCGACATAGAGATTAAGTTTAGACGTATTGTTTGGGTTTCCTTGCTTGCCGGGTTGGCCTTCATTCAGATAGGTTCCTTCCGTTCAGAGTTGTTTGCCCCGTCGGGTGCCTACGTGGCTGAAGGATCATGGTTGCGGACTACAGTTCAGACGGTGTTGCTCTATGGGCAATCGCCGCTTCAAACGGCAATTATTTTCGACGGCAGTTACTGGCCCGGTGGAACTGTCATCGCATCCATCCTGAGTCCCATACCCGGCATCGGCGAGGTGTGGCGGAATGACACCGGGACAGCGTTCTACAATCAACTCATATATGGGAATTCTCTTACCCGGGATCAGATTCTTCTAAGCTGGCTTGAGGTTTTTCTTTCGAGTAATATTGTCGGCCTGCTATTATTTGCTGTTATTCTTGTGGTAGCGTTTAAGATTGTTCAGGTGATACACGATCGTGCCTCTTCTTTTGTTTCAATCTACGCGTCTGTTTTGCTCATAGCCTTTGCGAGTCAGGTGTCTATTACGTCTATAAATGCGTTTATACAGAGTTTCATCTACTTGGTCCTCGTGCCACTATCTCTATCATTCCTGGACGGAGCTCGATCTGATAAGCATGCGACACTCGTGTTAGGGCGATCTTCTGATTGTGGATAGTTGGATGTGGGTCTGCTAAGGATTTAGTTGACTCGGCGGTTAAGACCCTCAGAGCGACGGCGTGTTGATGGATGGTTTTGTGTTGAACCGGGGTCAGTTCGCTGATGTGTCGATGTCTTCGGCGTTGGTAGGTTGGGTCGTTCCAGTCGATGATTGACAGACGCAGCTCGTTCCTGGGACTTATGCGTCCGCGGTCAGCACGTTCTTCTGGAGGTTGGTGAAGAAGCTCTCCATCGCCGCGTTGGCCCGGGAAGCTCCGGCCGGGCCCGTCGACTCGATCACCCTGTGGTGCTTCAACGCCTGCTGGAACTTCAGTGGTCGAAATTCGCTACCGCATTCGCTGGGGACGATCAGCCCGGCCATTGCTACCGACCCTTTGGAGCGGGCCGCTGCACCCACCAGTGCCGCGACGGCCAGCCGGGACTCCTTCCGCTTGCCGGTGGTTTAGCTGATGGTTCTTCCCGAGCAGGGGCCTTAGGTCGCGCGCAGGTAGTGCTTGCCCTGGCCGGTATGGTGCTCGGTGGCATCTATCGGTCACTTCTCGTTGATGCCGTTTGCAGTGAAGTCACGTTCGAGCAGGTCTTCGCAGGCCGGCGGGTCCAGCTTCGTGCCGTTTCCCTAGGTCGTCGCACAGTGACCGAGAAGATGAGTTGCAGGGAGCACACTCGCGACATCCGCCGCTCGCTGGCCCGGTGTCCGGGCCCCTTCAGCTCATCGCCGATGAACCGGTGCCCAAAGTGAAAGGTCGTCGGCGTGAACGTCGGATGCGGCGTTGAGCAACCGCTTCTCCTCCCCGTCTGCGTTGTGACTGACCGAGCGTCCCACTGGTAAGAGGCCTGTCTGGGAGTTGTCCAATACCCAGCGGGTCCTAGTCACCTTCGGATCTCGGCAGCGGCGAGGTTATGGGCCAGCGGGTACATATCTATAGGCGCGCCACCCCGGATTCGAGGTTTGCTGCCTCTTCCCGGTTGAGCGTGGGGCTGTCTTGAGTTAAGGGGCGCGGGCCCTTGTTTGAGGATGTATTCTGCAAAGAATCTTCCCTAGATTGCGAAGGGCATGAGCCATGTCCCAGCGTACGTGCGCCACCCTGCCTCCGCCTGCCCACAACACCGCCGAACAGGCCGCCGAGCACCTGCTAAGGGATGCTGCCCATGGTGGTCTTCAACCTGGACGGCCATACCGTTGTGGAGGCCGTCGATCGGCCGTTGGGCGGGCTCCGGGTGGTCATGACCGACCACACTGGAGAGGGTGCTTGTCCGTCCTGCGGGGTGCTCTCATCGAGAGTGCACCAGCGGGTTCGCCAGCCGGTGAAGGACATCCCGGCTGGCGACACTCTGGTGGAAAAGATCGTGGTCAAGCCGGCTACGTGTGCGCGGAGATCTCCTGTGAGCGCCGGACCCTCACTCAGGGCGCGGACCAGCTGTCGGCCCGGGCCCGGTGCATCATACGCTTGAAGGAACCGGTGGTGACCACGGTGCGGGACTATGGCCGGGGCACCGCGGAGGTCGCCGGCGTGCGTGGCTTGGCCTGGGGCAGCGTTAACACCGCCGTGGTGGACGCCGCCCTGGTACTGCCTGAGGTAGGCCGGGGCCCGCTGCGGGCGCTGGGGATCGAGGAGCGCCGGATCGCCTCCGCGAAGTGGTTCAAGACCCCGGACATCGCGGTGTGGTGCCGGGTGGAGCCGTGGATGAGTACCTTCGTGGACGCCTACACCGGACACGTGCCCGGGTTCGTAGACGGCCGGTCCTGTCGCAACGTCACCGACTGGCTGAGGCAGCGCTCCGGGGCGTGGCTGGAGTCTCTGGAAGTGGTGGCGATCGATCTTTCGGCCACGTTCCGCACCGCGATCCGTCAGATGCTGCCAGCGGTGGAGATCAGCGTGAACCACTGGCACATGGTCAAGCTCGGCAATCAGACGCTCACCGCCGTTCGCCAACGTGTGATCTGTGAGGTCTTGGGCCGCCGGGGCCGCAAGCAAGACGTGGTGTGGGCGCACCGTATGATGCTGCTATGTGCCGTGGACCGGCTCACCGAGGCCGGGCTGCACTGGCTCGAAGAGGTCCAGGATGACGGGTCCTTCGAGGAAAGTGCCGCCGCCTGGGCCGTCAATGATCACATGCTGCGGATCCAGAACGCCCCGAGCATCGACAAGGCGCAGAACGCAGGATCGGCTTCGAGGTGGCCGTCGCCGCCGCTCAGCTGACGGAGGTCGACCGGCTCTCGCTGACGGTGGCGAAGTGGTGGGTCGAGGTCAAGGAGTTCATCGGCGCCCGCGTCACCATGTCCGTACCGAGGCAGCGAACACCGCCGTCAAGTAGATCAAGCGGACCGGGCGCGGGTTCCGCAACCAGACCAACTACCAGTCACGCACCCTGGCACGGAGCTTCCGGCGGACACGCCAACGCTCCCAGATCCACCCTCGAGTAGAACACCACGCTCAAGTGTGAAGAGCCGGTTTGCTAGGGAGAGGAAGGCCGCAGCTTGCCGCAGGATCTCGTCGTCCTGATCTCCTGCTCCCGTTTCAGCATCCTGGCTTGCTCGGCCTTGCCCCCAACACCTTCGGCGGGCTTGAATCCATGGTGGTGCAGGCGGGGTTCATCCATCCAGGATCGCAGTTCAGACTTGGATATCCTGAGGTCCTGGCAAATCTGCTTTTGGGTCGTTCCCGGCTCACGTAACTCCAAGGCTCTAGCGTTGACCTCCTTCGAGGAGATCCTTGCCATGATGACAGTCCTCGCCGCCCCGCCGAGCATTCAAAGAGTCCGCCGAACCCTCAGCCGACCCCCTCCAGGTCTCAGCCCAGTGCCCGGCGGGAGATCTAGGCCTTGGGTTCAGCCGACTTCGTGATGTGGAGGCGCCATACGTCGCTATAGCCAGCGCACCGCTACAGTTAGCCCGTGATGTGCAGGCTCGTGGGCCGCCACCCCATCTGCCCGTGGGCGAACCGGCTGATCACGGTATCCCTCTGGGTGCCCTGTGACCTGTAGCGGTGGCACCCGTCCTCGGATTCGACCACCTAGCCGGGGATAGAGATCACAATAGCGATTCGTAAAGTCTAATGTGACCATCAATCATGGCATCAACACTAAAACGATTTCGAACTATTCTCGCATGTTCTGACGCAAGCTGAGAGTGGTGATCATAGTTCTCTATGATTGAGGTAGTTAGACTATAAAAACTATCTATATCGTGAGGTGGCGGAAGTTGTTCGGGTGCGTAGACCTGTTCTCGAATGCCTCCGACGTTGAAGGCGGCTACGGGAAGTCCAGTAAGCCCCGCCTCTGTAACTACTGTAGGCAGGGCTTCGGTTCTGGACGGGTGAACAAGCAAGTGCGCAGAGTGCATCGCCGACCCGAGTTCCTGACGGTTCAGTGGACCTAGAAATGTCACAGAGTCTGTGATGCCAAGCTGTTGTACAAGATCCATCAACCGACTCTCTAATGTTGCACGGTGGTAGGCGATGTCTAGCTTCACGTTGTGGCCCTTGGCTCGGAGGTTGGCTACGAGTTGGACCGCGATTTCAACACGCTTAAGTTCGATCAGCTGGCCGACATAGAGCATGCGGAATGGTTCCGGGGCGAGAGGCTGAGTCCGGCGCACGGCCGCGAAAAACTCCGGGTTAACGCCATTGTGGATCATGTGCAGTTTGGCGTGTGTCTGAGGTGTCGCTGCAAGGTGGCGCTCTGAATCGCTGAGAACAACGAGAGCATCAGCGACGCGGTATGTCTGAGCTAGGACTAAACGATGGTGAAGGGGGATGTCTTTGGTGGCGTGTCTCGTGAAAACGATTTTCTGTTTGGGCGGCCGGAACAGTCGGAGGCAGGCATTTGCTAAGTGGTGAATATGGACTATATCCGCGTGCTTCCAGTTGTCTGTGAGACTGTGACCGCCGGTGGTGACTTCGATACCTCTGTCACGGAGACCATCAGCAAGGATGGTCTCCATGGTTTCTTGGAGGTTTCTATTCCGAAACTCGTCGGGGGATACGAAAATCCCCGACACCATGTGGATATGCATTACTATTCATCCAGCCTTACAGGTGAAGTTGATTCGATATCATTCAATCGCTTTCGCATGGACAGCACTCGCAGCACAAGGCAGGTAAACGCAGATGCCACAGTGGCTGCAACCAGTACTTCTAGGCTGTCGAAGTAGATGGCGCTACCGCTAAGCCAGGCGATTGCGACAATGGTCGCAAAAAGGTCACTGAAGATCCAGTCCCTTCTGGCGCCCAATGAGACGAGGACGACGCCATTGGCAGTTGCGGAAGCTCGGAAAGCCGCGCCGATAGAAAGTATCAGTACTAGCACTGTTAGTCCAGAATACTCAGGGAGGATTGAGTCAGCTGCGAAGTGGACGATGGCCGATGCGGCGACCGCTGCGACAGCCGAACACACTAGAATCCAGGCGATGTAGCGGCTAGCGACTCTCCGCAATGAAGGGAAGTTTCTGGCCTCTCTCAGTCTGGACAGCTCGCCCAGGACGTTCTTGGCCAGGAATCCAGGCACAAGCAGTACCAGCGTGGCAAACCTATTGGCAACTGAGTAAGTTCCAACTGCGGCAAGGCCCATGGTTGCTTGAATCACAGCTAGAAGTGCCCAGTTTGCTATCTGAGCGACGCCATTCGTCGTTATGCCTGCATAGACAGTTGCGATTTGGCTGGCGTTTGGAGCAGGATCTTCCTGCGGCGAACTTTTGCGTGTGACTAGGGTGACTGCGAGAGCAACTATGGCAAGGATAGCGTCAAAGAGCACCAGACCGAAGGCGGCCCCGACGGGGCCGAAGATGATTCCAAGGGTGAGAGCTGCGGCTCCGGCAACCATTGCCCTTGCTGCATCGAGAGATCCCGCCGTGCGGACCGCTCCCAGGCCTGCTATAGCTCCGATGAAGATGTCGGTGATGACCAGTGAGATAGCTGTGAAGCCTAAAAGGGGAACCCAGTAGCTAAATTCCCCGCCCATGATGACAAAGTAGAGCAGCGAGACTAGAACGACTAGCCCAATAAGAGTGTATCCGATGTGCTTTCGCAGAGAATGTATCGCGTATGCCACAGCCTCGAACGGCGACATTTTTCCAGTAACTACAGAAACATGCGCTACTCCGGTATTGGCGGCCATTCCGAAGCTTGAACTGACGATGCTCGCCGCCCCAGTAATTATCAGTTGGGCGACTGAGAAATGCCCGAATTCGGCCGGAGAAAGGAACACTGCTAGGGCTGTTAGCGTTCCAAAGTTAATGATCTTTCCGGCGAGCCCAAGTCCTGACGAGTAGAGAATCAGTCGTCGCCAGCCACGCCGGTCAAGTTGGCTGGGAGCCATTATGCTGATTCCTTTCGCAGAACGGCTGTGAAGTTACCCCTACGATCCAAGGCCACGAAGATATCCCGGACGTCGCAATCCTCCATACCTTGAAGTTTGAGACGCGACGAAGAAGGCGTTGCGGCTGGTTTGGACATACCAAGGAACCCCAAGGTCGGATGCCAGTCGACTTCGGCCAGCCGAGATCTTTCTCATGAGGCTCGTGAAGCCGGTCATCTTCTTGCTGCTCTGCCCTTCATGGAGCCGATAGCCCACTAGACGATCCTCGATGATTCGCATGGGGCCCTCTAGGGCTAGGCGAAGGAAGAGGTCGTAGTCCTGCATGCGAATGCACGCTGGGTCATACCCACCTGCCCGATCGAAGGCATCAGACCGGAAAAGCGTCGACGAATGTATGAACGGGTTGTTGTGAAGTAATGCGACCCTAGGGTCTTTGTCCTCGTGGCGCGTGATCATTCTCCCAATGGTCCGTTCCGATCCGTCAATCAACAGACCTTGCGTGCCGACAGTGACAAAACCTCGGTCAATAGCTTCCAGCTGGGCCTTGAAGCGGCCTGGGTAGGAAATGTCGTCCGCGTCCAACCGGGCCAAAACTGGAGTG
Organism: Micrococcus terreus; assembly: GCF_900116905.1. Classification (GTDB taxonomy): domain Bacteria; phylum Actinomycetota; class Actinomycetes; order Actinomycetales; family Micrococcaceae; genus Citricoccus; species Citricoccus terreus. Next base: position 213,030 of record NZ_FPCG01000001.1, read on the forward strand.
TCAACGACACTGCGTGCCAAGTTGAGGGCGGTTGCTGTCCCGGATCGTTTGCCCGTGAACTGTAGAGTGACCCCATCTTGTTCGACCCAGTCGGGAATAGGCGTAGTGCTCGGCCCGTCTAGGACCAAGCTAACGATCACTGGACCAGCCGAACTATCAGCCAGCACTGACTCGATTGCTTTTCTGGTGGAGTCGTCGAAAGCCAGGGTGGGTATTAGAACGGCAACTTCTGCACGGCTACGCATTTATTAGACCGGTCCTTCGGTGGCTGTGAGGGGTTAGGGGTCTTGGCCTCAACGAAACCCTGATACTAGGTTTCTGCGGCGGATATGGATGTCCCCTGAATCTAATGCCTAGTTGGAGGGGAGCTTATTCGGCTGTCTCTTCATCTATGGAGAGTTTGAAGCGGTGGCCGAGGGCGGCGTGGGTGAACCCGACGTCGGTCCAGGCCTTGGCGTCCAGGACGTTGCGGCCGTCGATGATGGCCCGGTGCTTCATCAGCGGTGCGATCTGGGCGGGGTCCATCTGTTTGAACTCGTCCCATTCGGTGAGCAGGATGGCCAGATCGGCTCCGGTGACGGCAGCCTCCAGGGAGCCCACATAGTCCAGCCGCGGGAAGCGTCCGGCGGCGTTGCGGTTGCCCTGGGGGTCATAGACGGCGACGTCGGCCCCGGCGGTGAAGAGCCGATTGGCCACATCCAGCGCGGGAGAGTCGCGCACATCGTCCGAGTCCGGCTTGAACGTGACACCGAGTACTGCGATTTTCTGCCCGGGCAGCACTGTCGAAGGAGCTTCGACTGCACCCTCATTGAGGACCTGGACGGCGAGGTCGACGACGCGGTCGCGGCGGCGCAGGTTGATGTCGTCGATGTCGTTGAGGAAGGCCATGGTGCGGTCCAGGCCCAGTTCGGAGACGCGGGCCTGCAGGGCGCGGATGTCCTTGGGCAGGCAGCCCCCGCCGAAGCCGACGCCGGCGTTGAGGAACCGGCGTCCGATCCTCGGGTCGTGTCCGATGGCGTCGGCCAGGGTGGTGATGTCTCCGCCGACGGTCTCGGTGATCTCGGAGAAGGCGTTGATGAAGGAGATCTTGGTGGCCAGGAACGCGTTGGCGGCGACCTTGACCAGTTCGGCGGTCTCGAAGTCGGTGCTGATCCACGGGGCGCCCTCGGCCAGCGGTGCGGCGTAGACCTGACGCAGCACCTGCTCGGCGTGCTCGGAGTCCACTCCGACGACCAGCCGGTCCGGGTGCAGGGTGTCCTTGACGGCGAAGCCCTCGCGCAGGAACTCGGGGTTCCAGGCCAGCTCCACCTCTCCGGGCAGCTCGAGCTCGGCACGGGTGGCCTGGATCAGCCCGGCCAGGCGGGTGGCGGTTCCCACCGGGACGGTGGACTTGCCCACGATCAGCGCATCGCGGGTGATGTGCTGGGCCAGGGAGGTCACCGCGGCGTCCACGTAGCGCATGTCTGCCGCGGACTCGCCGGCCTTCTGCGGTGTGCCCACTCCCACGAAGTGCACATCGGCCCAGTCCCCGACCTCCTGATAGGAGGTGGTGAAGCGCAGCCGGCCGGACTGCACGTGCTTGACCAGCAGCTCGGACAGGCCGGGCTCGTGGAAGGGCAGCTCCCCGCGGGAGAGCGCATCGATCTTGGCCGGGTCCACATCCAGACCCAGCACCTCGAACCCCAGCTCGGCCATGCACGCGGCATGCGTGGCACCTAGATAGCCCGTCCCAATCACCGACAGACGCATCAAACACTCACCATTGCTTTCACCAGGAGTCAGAGGCAACGAACTTCACAGTTCAAGTACGTTTCTACCAGCACCCGCATGAGATGTGTCACTCGGGTCATCACTCACCAGGTACGTCGCGGTGTTCGAAGCCAAATAGAATGGAGCCGTCCCACCCATCCGCTTGAGGAGAACCATGTTCGAGATGACGACCGGTATGCCCTATCCGTTGGGAGCCACCCCGGATGATGAGGGCACCAACTTCGCCATCTCTGTGGGCAAGGATGCCGAGAAGGTGGTGCTCTGCCTGATCGACGCTGACGGGGCCGAGGAGTGTCTCGAGCTGACTGAGCGCTCCGGCAACACCTGGCATGCACACGTGGCGGGCGTTGGTGGAGGCCAGCTGTACGGGTACCGCATCCACGGCCCCTGGGACCCGGCCAGCGGGCTGCGCTTCAATCCCGCCAAGATCCTGATCGACCCCTACGCCAAGGCGATCGAGGGGGACTTCAACTGGGGCCAGCACCAGTTCTCCTACAGCTTCGACAACCCGGACGAGATCGACTCCACCGACTCCCTGGGCCACACCATGGTGGGCGTGGTGATCGACGACGATGCCTTCGACTGGGGCGAGGACGAGCGTCCGAACATCCCGTTCAACGAGACCGTCATCTACGAGACCCATCTCAAGGGCCACACCCAGTTGCACCCGGACGTCCCGGAGGAGCAGCGCGGCACCTACGCCGGAATGGCCCACCCCAAGGTGCTCGAGCACTTCAACCGGCTGGGCGTCACCGCCGTGGAGCTGATGCCCGTGCACCAGTTCACCAACGACTCCCACCTGCAGGACAAGGGGCTGTCCAACTACTGGGGCTACAACAGCCTGGGCTACTTCGCCCCGCAGAACACCTACTCCTCCTCCGGAGACCGCGGCCAGCAGGTCCGCGAGTTCAAGGAGATGGTCAAGGCCATGCACGCCGCCGGCCTCGAGGTGATCCTGGACGTGGTCTACAACCACACCGCTGAGGGCAACCATATGGGCCCGACCCTGTCCTTCCGTGGCATCGACAACCCCGGGTACTACCACCTGGTGGAGGGCGACGAGCGTCACTACATGGACTACACGGGCACCGGGAACTCCCTGGACCTGTCCAACCCCATGGTGCTGCAGCTGGTCATGGACTCCCTGCGCTACTGGGTGGAGGAGATGCACGTGGACGGGTTCCGGTTCGACCTGGCCACCACCCTCACCCGCGCTGAGGGGGAGCAGGGGCCGGACATGCTCTCCAGCTTCTTCCAGGTCATCCGCCAGGACCCGGTGATCCGCCAGGTCAAGCTGATCGCCGAGCCCTGGGACGTGGGCTGGGCCGGATACCAGGTGGGCAACTTCCCGGGCCTGTGGAGCGAGTGGAACGGCAAGTACCGGGACGTGGTCCGTGATTTCTGGCGCGGAGAGCCCGGCACGCTGGCCGAGTTCGCCACCCGCATCACCGGCTCCGCGGACCTCTACGAGGAGGACGGCCGCACCCCGCGCGCCTCGGTCAACTTCATCACCGCCCATGACGGCTTCACCCTCCGCGACCTCGTCTCCTACAACGAGAAGCACAACGAGGCCAACGGCGAGGACAGCAACGACGGCGAGAGCCACAACCGCTCCTGGAACTGCGGTGCCGAGGGCCCCACGGACGATCCCGAGGTCAACCGCCTGCGCGCCCAGCAGCAGCGCAACTTCCTGGCCACCCTGCTCTTCAGCCAGGGCGTGCCCATGATCAGCCACGGCGACGAGCTCGGCCGCACCCAACAGGGCAACAACAACGTCTACTGCCAGGACAACGAGCTCTCCTGGATCCACTGGGACCAGGCCGATGAGAACCTGATCGAGTTCACCGCCAAGATGATCGGGCTGCGCCACCTGCACCCGGTGTTCCGCCGCCGCGACTACTTCGACGGCCGCCCCATGGCGCGCGAGGACAGCACGGACCTGCCGGACATCGTCTGGCTCGAGCCGGACGCCACGGCCAAGGACGAGTCCGACTGGGACTCCTACCACGCCAAGTCGATCGCGTTCTTCCTCAACGGCCATGACCTGCCGGCCTCCGGCAAACACGGAGCCTCCGACGACGACCACGACTTCTACATCCTGCTCAACGCTCACTGGGAACCGGTGGAGTACACCCTGCCTGGTGAGCCCTTCCCGTCCCAGTGGAACCTGGTGGTGGACACCGCCAGCGCCTCCAGCGACGTGCTGGCCTTCACCGCCGGGGACAAGGTCACCGTTCCCGGACGCGGCATCGTGATCCTGCAGTCCACCGACCGCTGACGCGCTGAGGCAGGGGAGCCGATCATGACCTGGATGGTGACCGGGGGAGCCGGATACATCGGATCCCACGTGGTCCATGCGTTCCTCGACGCAGGGATCCCCGTGGTGGTCCTGGACAACCTCTCCACCGGCCATCCGGAGTTCGTCCCCGAACAGGTGCCGTTCATCCAGGCCGACCTCAACGACACCGCCCAGGTGACCCAGGCCCTGCGTGAGCACCACGTGACCGGGATCGTCCACGTGGCCGGGTTCAAGTACGCCGGAGTCTCCGTCCAGCAGCCCCTGCAGACTTACCGGGACAACGTCTCCGGCACGGTCTGCCTCCTGCAGGCCTGCCGGGACGCCGGAGTGCAGAACCTGGTGTTCTCCTCCTCGGCAGCCACCTACGGCACGCCGGAGACCGACCTGGTCACCGAGGACGCCGCCACCCGGCCGGAGTCCCCCTACGGGGAGTCCAAGCTGATCGGCGAATGGCTGCTGGCCGACGAGGCCCGGGCCACCGGACTGCGGCACACCTCCCTGCGCTACTTCAACGTGGTCGGCTCCGGGCACCAGCACCTGGTGGACACCAGCCCGCACAACCTCTTCCCGCTCGTGTTCGACGCACTGATCGAGGGCCGCGCCCCGAAGATCTTCGGCGGGGACTACCCCACCGAGGACGGCACCTGCGTGCGGGACTACATCCACGTGGCCGACCTGGCCGTCTCCCACGTGGCCGCCGCCCGGCGACTCGAGGCGGGGGAGGAGCTCGCTCCGATCTACAACCTCGGCTCGGGCAGCGGGACCTCCGTGCGTCAGATCATGGACGCCATGGCCGCCGTCACCGGACAGGACGTCCAGCCCGAGGTCCACCCGCGCCGCCCCGGCGATCCGCCCAGGATCGTGGCCGACGGCTCCCTGGCCGCCCGGGACATCGACTGGACGATGCGCCACTCACTGGAGCAGATGGTGGGATCCGCCTGGACCGCACGGCAGCAGTGGCAGGCCCGTGGCCGGGCCTGACCGGGCAGGATCACGACGACGCCGCCGTCACCCGCTCCGCTGGGTGGCGGGGATCCTCGTCACCGTGCTGGCCGTCGTCGCGGCCGTGCTGGCCTGGCTGACGCTGAACCCGCGCACCAACCCCGCCGAGCACGTGGATGCCCTGGTGGTGCTGGCCACCCAGCCCGGCGCGCACCAGGAGGCCCTGCGCCTGGCCGACGCTGGGGTGACGGACCTGCTGATCGTCTCGAACCCGCCGGACCACGAGTTCGACCTGTGCACCGAGCAGGACCTGCCCGCCGAGATCGTCTGCTTCGTGCCCGAGCCCACCACCACCCAGGGCGAGGCGATCATCGGGACCCAGCTGGCCCGGGACCACGGGGCACAGACCCTGGGCGTGCTGACCTTCGACCACCACATCGAACGCTCCCGCCTGGTGTTCCAGCGCTGCTGGGACCAGGACCTGCACCTCTACGAGTTCCAGCCGCCCCGCCAGACCCGGCACCACATCTACGACTTCGTCTACGCCATGGCCGCCTACGGCAAGACCTTCGTGGTCCCCGGGTGCCAGACGCAGCCGCCGGGCTGGCTGCAGGAGCCGATCGAATGGATCAAACGGGTCCGCTGAGCACCCTGGCTAGGATGAACAGATGATCATCGGCATCGGCGTGGATGTGGTCCAGGTGACCCGGTTCGAACAGCAGCTCACCAAGGCACCGGCCCTGCGGGAGAGGCTCTTCACCCCCGCCGAACGGGCACTGAACATGCGCTCGCTGGCCGCACGCTTCGCCGCCAAAGAGGCTGTGGCCAAGGCCCTGGGCGCCCCCGCCGGCATGAACTGGCAGCACTGTCAGATCGACATGGACGCGGCCGGCGCCCCCCACGTGAACGCCTCCGAGACCGTGGCCGAGGTGGCCAGGTCCCGCGGCGTCAAGCGCTGGCACCTCTCCCTGAGCCACGACGGTGACATCGCCACCGCCATGGTGGTGGCCGAGGGCTGATGCTCCGCGCCCACACCGGCACCGCCGTCCGCGCCGCCGAACAGCCCCTGCTCGAAGCCGGCCAGGGGGATGCGCTCATGCGCCGTGCCGCCTGGGGCCTGGCCCAGCATGTGCTCGCCGAACTGCGCCGCCGCGGCCCGGTGGCCGGCTCCACGGTGGCCGCCCTGGTGGGCAGCGGCAACAACGGGGGAGACGCCCTGTGGGCGCTGAGCTTCCTGCGCCGCCGCGGGGTGCACACGGTGGCGGTCCCGGCCAGCCGGAGCAGGGCCCTGCACGACGACGGCCACGCGGCACTGCTGGCAGCCGGCGGTCAGGTGGTGGACCAGGTTCCCTCCGGCGCAGCTGTGGTGATCGACGGGATCCTGGGCACCGGCGCCCGCGGTGCATTCGAGCTGCCCGACGGGCTGGTGCTGCCCGAGGGCGCGACCGTGGTGGCCTGCGATGTCCCCTCCGGCGTGGACGCAGACACCGGGCAGGTGCTGGGCGAGGTGATCCCTGCCGATGTGACGGTGACGTTCGGGGCGGTCAAGGCCGGGCTGCTCCTCGGCGCCGGGGCGCAGGCGGCCGGGCGGGTGGAGCTGGTGGAGATCGGTCTGGGGCCGTACCTGGGCGCACCGGACCTGCTGTCCGTGGGGGAGCCGGAGCTGCGCGCGGCGTTCGCACCGCCGCGGTGGGACGATCACAAGTACAGCCGGGGTGTGCTCGGTGCGGCCGCCGGATCGGAGCAGTACCCCGGTGCGGCGGTGCTGGTCTGCCGGGCGGCGCTGGCATCCGGACTGGGCATGGTCCGCCTGGCAGCACCGGAGGCAGTGCGGCAGCTGGTGCTGGGTGCCGCCCCGGAGGTGGTGGCCCAGGACCAGGTGGGCGGGAAGGCCACCGCCTGGGTGTGCGGCCCCGGACTGGGGGAGGACGAATCGGCAGCCGACCGACTGGAGGCCGTGGTGGTCCTGGCCGCCGAACAGGGGCTGCCCGTGGTGCTGGACGCCTCCGCCCTGTCCCTGGTGAGCCTGGCTCAGGTGAGACGACTGCGTGCGGCGGGGGCCGTCGTCGTGATGACCCCGCACTGCGGGGAGCTGGTGGCCCTGGCCCAGCGGCTGGGTGCTGAGGCTGGTCTGGATGCGGGGGAGTGGGAGTCAGGGTTGGACGAGGACCCGGTGGGGGCCGTGCGCGAGCTCGCCGAGACCCTGGATGTGGTGCTGGTGGCCAAGGGACCTTCCACGGTGATCGTGGAGCCGGGCGGGACGGTGTTCGTACAGACCGAGGGCGGGGCCGAACTGGCGACCGGTGGAACGGGGGACTGCCTGGCCGGGGTGATCGGGGCGGTGCTGGCGCGCGGTGCGGCGGACGCTGAGCGTCCCGCGGTGGGCATGCAGGTGGCCGCAGCCGTGCGGCTGCACGGACTGGCCGGGCGCGCGGCGGCCGCAGACGGACCGTTCGGCGCCTCAGCGCTGCCTGATCAGATCAGGAGCGTGCTCGCCACTGCGGCAGCGAAGTGATGGCGAAAAGCAGGCCGAGCACGCCAGCGGCGGCCCACAGGACTCCGGCCAGCGGTCGGAAGGACTCCAGCTGAGCGGCTGCTGCATCAGGACTGTCTGCCATCACATGCGTCATGGCCACCGCCTCAGGAGCGGCAATGGCCGCCAGGATGACTGCGGCGGAGACGAACGCCAGAACAGCTGCAGTGCCGACTGCAGCACGCGCGAAATGACCCATGATTAACCCCGAACATCACACGAAGAACTGCTTCAGCGCCGGTGTGTGTTTGAGACGGTACGACCAGCGGCTGAAGTCATTGACCCAAGGGCCAGATTACCAGTGTGTCTGCTTGATGACCAGGTGTTCTTGCTCTCAGTTTCCACGAATGGTGCAGGCCAGGTGCAGGGTGGGCGGGGAAGCGGCCAGCTCGGCTGGCTCGCGGGCGAGAAACAATCACATTCACCCGATCCGTTGCTGAACAGCGGCAGCGCGGATCAGTAGGCTCCGTCTTTGGCGACCACGGCCTTGAGCGTGCGCAGCAGGATCAGGATGTCCTGCACCACGGACCAGTTCTCCACGTAGTACAGGTCCAGGCGCACCGACTCGTCCCAGCTCAGGTCCGAGCGACCGCTGACCTGCCACAGCCCGGTGATCCCCGGTTTGACGAGCAGGCGGCGGCCCACATGCCGTTCGTACTCGGCGACCTCCCGCGGCAGGGGCGGACGGGGGCCGACCAGCGACATCTCTCCCTTGAGGACGTTCCACAGCTGGGGGAGCTCGTCGATGGAGTACCGGCGGATGAAGGCGCCCACCGAGGTGATGCGCGGGTCGTCCCTCATCTTGAACAGCACTCCGGCCCCCTCGTTCTGCGCGGGCAGCTCCGCCAGGCGGGCCTCGGCGTCCACCACCATGGAGCGGAACTTGTGCATGGGGAACCGGCTGCCGTCCTTGCCCACACGCTCCTGGTGGAAGAAGGCCGGGCCCGGGTCGCTGAGCTTGACGCACAGGGCCACCACCAGGAACACCGGGGCGAGCAGGATCAGCAGGACGGCTGAGCCGATCACATCGAACGTGCGCTTGACGAACGCCTCAAAGCCCTCCAGGCGAGGGGTGGAGACGTGGATCAGTGAGGTCCCGGCCACCGGCTGGCTGTGGATGCGCGGTCCGGCGATGTCCGTCAGTGCCGGAGCCATGATCTGGCTGATCCGGCGTTCGGAGAGCTCCCAGCCCAGGCGGCGCACCGTCTGGATCTTCAGCTGGGCCCCCGAGGCGATGGCCAGGGCGTCGGCGTCGTAGTCCTCCAGGACCTGGATGATGTCCTTGACCTTGGCCGAGGCGCTGGCCACCGGCAGTGGCAGGCCCTCCTCCCCGTCCGGGGTCTCGACCTGGAAGCCGGGCAGGATCGCCGCCACCGGCCGATACCCAGCGCCGGGTACGGAGCGCAGGGAGTCATGCAGGTGCAGGACGCTGTTGGGGCTGCCCAGCAGCACCACACGGCGGGTGGACCGTCCCTGCACGCGGGCGTGGACCAGGTGCTGACGCAGGAACCACCGCCCGGCCAGCAGGCCGATCACCCCCAGCGGCAGGGCCAGGCCCACGTATCCACGGGCCACCTCCAGGCGGAACAGGTAGGAGATGATCGCGATCAGCCCGAAGAGGTACAGCGAGGAGGTCACGACCTGCTTGTACTCTTCGGGGCCCGCTCCCAGCACCCGCAGGTCCCGGCTGCGGAAGAAACCGAGGAACAGCCACCACACCACGGTCAGGGCCACGGTGAAGGTCCAGTAGCTGGCATCCAGCGCACCGGCCAGATCAGGGGTGCCGCCCACACCGAAGCGGATGATCTGAGCCCCGATCACCGCCCACAGGATGACCAGGGCGTCCACCACGGCGATGCGCCGCTGCAGGGCGTCCTGCCAGGACGTGCGCTGTTCCTTCACCGAGGCCCGTGAGCCGGTCCCCGCTTTCGGTGACCTCTCGGACTGCTGTGGCTGGACGTGATCGGTCTGCGACCGCGTGTGATCCTCCATCTTCGAGGACATCGTGACCCCTTCTCAGATCCGTTCTGATCCGCGGCGGATGCCCGCCCCGTCCCGATCTGGTGCTACGCCCCAGTATCCTTCATGCCCTGCTCTGTTGTCTTGCCGGTCCCGCATGGGCTGCGCCACAGGGGCGGGGCCTGCTGAAGCGGGGCTGACCTGGGAGGAGATCAGGTGTGCTGTGCTCGGTGCCAGAATGAGGGGACCATGCCTGACCAGACCCCAGCACCCTCCGCTCACCCGGCCTCGGGTCACCGCGCCTCCAGCCCTCCGCCTGCCTCCTCCATGCCGCCGACCGGTGCGCACAGCGTGCCGGGAGGGGCAGGGCCGGCTGAGCGGGCCGTCGTCGTGGACCTGGCGGCGATCCGCCACAATGTGGCGACCCTGCGCTCCTGGGTGCAACCCGCCGCGCTGATGGCCGTGGTGAAGGCCGACGCCTACGGGCACGGCATGATCCCTGTGGCCCAGGCCGCCCTGCAGGCCGGGGCCACCTGGCTGGGCGTGGCCCACGTCACCGAGGCGCTGAGCCTGCGCTCGGCCGGGATCACCGCGCCCGTGGTGGCGTGGCTGCACACCCGGTCCACCCCGTTCGGGCGGGCGATCGAGGAGGGGATCGACCTGGGCGTCTCCGGGTGGGAGCTGGAGGCGATCGCCGAATCTGCTCGCCGACTCCAGCAGCCGGCCCGCGTGCATCTGAAGGTGGACACCGGACTCGGACGCAACGGCGCCACCCTGGCCGACTGGCCCACCGTGACCGCCCGGGCGGCAACGCTGCAGGAACAGGGGCTGATCCGCGTGGTGGGCGTCTTCTCCCACCTGGCCGTGGCCGACGACCTGGACCGCGAGGAGGAGACCGACGAGCAGCTGGCCCAGTTCCACCAGGCAGTGGAGATCGCCCGCGGGGCCGGTCTGCACGTGGACGTGCGCCACCTGGCCAACACTCCCGCCACGCTGGTGCGGCCCGAGACCCACCTGGACCTGGTGCGGGTGGGGCTGGGCATCTACGGGCTGAGCCCCTTCGACCGGCGTCCGGCCAGCGACTTCGGCCTGCGCCCTGCGATGAGCCTGACCACCACGGTGGCCAACAGCAAGACGGTTCCCGCCGGGCAGGGCATCTCCTACGGATACCTGTACCGCACCCCTGAACCCACCCGGCTGGCCCTGGTGCCCCTGGGCTACGGCGACGGCATCCCGCGCACCGCCATGGAGGCCCCCGTGTGGATCGGCGGCCGGCGGGCCGAGGTGACCGGGCGGATCGCCATGGACCAGTTCGTGGTGGACCTGGGCACCGAAGAGGACGTGGCACCCGTGGGATCCCCCGTGGAGCTGTTCGGGCCGGCCTCCGGCATCACCGCCGACGACTGGGCTCGAGCCGCACGCACCATCAACTACGAGATCGTCACCCGGGTGGGCGCGCGCATCCCCAAGGTCCATGTGGACACCCGTCCCGGCGAGGACATCGGCTCACCCACGGGGGAGGGGCGATGAGCCCGTTCACGGGCGAGGCCGCAGGAGTCCGGCCGCCCGAACCGGTCCTGCGCGCTCAGGTGCGGCTGGAGACCGCCGAGGCCACCCAGGCCTGGGCCGGACGGCTCGCCCAGCTGCTGCGCGGCGGGGACGTGCTGATCCTCACCGGCGAGCTCGGCTCCGGCAAGACCACCTTCACCCAGGGACTCGGCGCCGGCCTGCAGGTGCGCGAAGGGATCATCTCCCCGACGTTCGTGCTCTCCCGGATCCACCCCACGGTCCGTGCGGCTCAGGACCCGCGCGCGGTCGACCTGGTGCACGTAGACGCCTACCGGCTCGGCTCCGCCGGCGAGCTGCTGGACCTGGACCTGGACGCCACCGTGGACCGCTCCGTGACCGTGGTGGAATGGGGCCGCGGCATGGCCGAGGAGCTCGCCGGATGGCCGGAGGATCCGGAGGCCTCCTGGCTGGACATCGAGCTCGTGCGCGCCGTGGGCGCTGCACCCGGTGCCGTGCCCGCGGAAGGTGAGGGGGCGTCGTCGGGAATCATCACCGACTTCTCCGAGGACGAGGACGGGACCGACGAGATCCGCTCCGCCGTGCTCACCGCCTACGGTCCTCGCTGGGCTGGAGTGGAGCTGCCGTAGGGAAGGCGCGCCGTGCAGGGCCATGGGGAGAACTCCCCATCGCGGGGCGGACCGTGGATCCGTACCGTGTTCACGAAGTGTTCACGTCCCCCCAAGGAGTCCCTGCATGCACCGCCCGCCAGCCCTGAGCCTGGACCTGCCGCAGGGGTGGGTCGGCTACCGGGTGAAGGGGTTCCACCTGGTGGCGGCCGGACCCGGAGACGCCGTGAGCAGCCCGCGGCTGATCGCCGCGACGTACGGCGGTCAGCCCGCCGACGTGGAGCAGCTGGACCGGATGTACCTGGTGGAGGACACCGCGGCTGAGGTGGCCGGGCTGCCGGCCCGCCGGGTGGACTTGACCCGCTGGAACGGGGACGCCGCGGTGTTCACCCGCCGGTGGCTGGTGCAGTACGCCCTGCCCAGCGGACGGGCCACGCTGGAGATCAGCGCGCACTGCCTGGTCGGGGACTATCAGCGGTACACCCACGTCTTCGATGCAGCCGTGGCCGGTGCGCGGCTGATGCCCGCGCGGCCGCTCTCCGCCCCAGTCCAGACGGTGGGCGCCAGGACAGCCGCCTGATGGGCCGGGCGCACGAGCACAGTCTCAATGGCAGCAGCTGGCCCGGGCGCACTGTCCCGGACGTGGACACCCTGGCCCGGCTCGTGGCAGGGGAGAGCCGGCGGGCCACGGTCTCCCCGGAGGACCCAGCCCGCGCCGGTGCCGAGGACCTGGAGCTGCTGCAGCGCGTCCACGCCCTGGGGCCTCTGGGTCCGTTCGCCACCGTGCGGAACCGCGCCGCCGTGGGGCGTCTGGTGCGGGAAGGACTGCTCACCCTGGACGGGCTGCTGGCCTCCGCCGGGGAGGAGTTCATGCGGCCGATCTCCACGGCGCACGAGGTCCTGGCGGTGCGGGGCCGGTGCGGTGGGCGCCGGACCCTGCTCCAGGGGTGGATCAGCGGTTCGGACGTGGCGGTGGTGTCCGGCCCGGCTGGTCCGGACCTGATGGCCGCCGTGGATCGGCAGGACGGCAGGGAGTACGCCGTGATGAGCCTGGACCGGGGTTCGCTGGCCTCGCTGGTGTGCCAGTGGGCCGGGGTGCGGACCTTCCCGGCGGCGCTCCCACGGGACCTGCTGCTGCCCGAGGAGCTCTTCACACAGCGGGTGGCCGACGGGTGCGCCCCGGTGCCGGGTCCCGAACAGCTCGAGCCCGTGCCGGGTGAGGCCTCAGTGGACCATGACGCCGTGACGGGGTGGTGGGGCGCACCCTGGTTCACCTGGGAGGTCACCTCCGCCCGGCACGGGGTCAACCTCGGCCTGATCAGCGCCCAGCCGGCGGGGAACTACGTGTTCGGCGGCGACCCTGCGGCCTCCGAGCGCGCTGGGATGTCCATGGTCCGGGTGGCCCCGGTGAGCGCCCAGAGTGTGTGGGAGGCGCTGTGGCTGCTCACCCACGGCGGAGGAGCGGCCGGTGCGGCGGGCAGGCCGGTGCTGGGCGGGACACCCCGGCGCGGTCCGCTGGGCGAGGCGCCGGTCCTCCCACGCTCCGTAGACTGAGGAACGTGTCCGCTCCCACTGACCCCACCCCCGAGAACACCGTCCGCTCCGGCTGCCCGGACGGACCTCTCCTGGCCATCGACGCCTCCGCCACCGCCAGCGCCGCCGTGGTGCACCGGGGTCAGGTGCTCGCCCGATTCGCCAGCACCGAGACCAACACCCATGCCGAGGTGCTCACCCCCGCTGTGCAGCAGGTGCTGGCTGAAGCGAACGTGGAGGCGAGGGAACTGGCCGGTCTGGTGGCCGGCGTCGGGCCGGGGCCGTTCACCGGGCTGCGCGCCGGACTGGTCACCGCCCAGACGCTCGGTTTCGCCTGGAACCTGCCGGTCTTCGGGGTGATGAGCCTGGATGCGATCGCGCTGCCAGCGGCTGAGGATGCGTTCCGGGCCGGTGTGGAGGAGTTCGTGGTGGCCACCGACGCCCGCCGCAAGGAGGTCTACTGGGCGCACTACGTCAGCGTGGGCGGGCAGTTCCAGCGCCTGCACGGACCGTTCGTGACCGCCCCGTCGGACGTGACCCCGCTGCCGGCCTACGGTGCCGGTGCGGGCCTGTATGCGGACATCCTGCACGCCGTGGAGGGCTTCTCAGACGCGGTTCCCGACGCCGGCCAGTTGGGCCTGGTGGGCGAGCTTGCCCTGCGCAGGGGGCGGGGTCTGATGCCGGTGGTGCCGCTGTACCTGCGGGACTCCGACGCCAAGGTCCCCGGCCCCCGCAAGAGAGCAGGGACCGGGGCGCGCTGAGGTGGGATGAGCGTCAGGGGGTGGCGCGGCGGATCAGCCCGTAGCCCAGGGCGGTCAGGGCAGCTGCTGCAGCGACCAGCCAGGCGGACAGGGTCAGTGGAGTCTGCTCCACGATCCACTGCCAGAGAGTGGGCAGGGCGTCGTTCTGGATGACCAGCAGCAGGATGGCCGCCAGCACCACCACCAAGCCGAGGATGATCAGCCAGAGCTGCATCACCGAGACCCGCTTGTAGAGCATGGCGCTGACGAACCCCACGAGCATGACCACCAGGCAGACCAGGGTGGCGAAGACGCCGGCACCGACCGTTCCGTTCTGCATCAGGTAGGGCAGGGCGAAGTTGTAGGCATGGATGCCGAACCCGTCCGTGGCCTGCTCCAGGGCGGCGCCGATCCCGAACAGCAGCCCGAAGCCCGCGGAGACCGCCAGGAAGGCCAGCGCCGTGCCGGTCATGTACACCCGGCGGCTGTAGCTCAGGGCCAAGCCGAACGGGAAGGTGTGACTGGCCGCGTATGCCGCCATGAACGCCACCGTCCAGATGGCCGCCTGGGATGCCCCGGTGTAGATGGGGCTGCCGGCGTTGACGCCCTGGTCCAGGATGGAGCGCAGCCACGCGGCGATGCCCAGGGCGATGAGCCACGAGACGACGAAGACCACCAGGGGGACCCAGACCATCTGCCGAACGATGAACTGCAGCCGGAATGCGCTGAGGATGCGGGAGCGGCGGGCCGGTGCGGGGGCCGGTGCTGGGGCTGTGGGTGCGGTGGACGTGGTCATCGTGCCGCCTCCTCGTTCTGGGTCTGGCGCTGGTCCTCACGGGAGGTCAGGTGGACCACCAGCTGTTGGAGGGAGACCGGGACCAGGTCCAGGTCCAGTTCGGTCACGCGGCGGCGTTCGGCCTCGGTGAGCGGCCCGAGCACGGTGGCCCGGGCCATTCGGCCCATGGTCTCGCGGTGCAGCAGCTCCTTGCCGGCGGTCATCTCGGCCACCGAGTCGGCATGGCCCACCAGGGTGACGGCCTTGCCGCGCAGCTCGTCCACGGACTCGTCCAGCATGATCCGGCCGTGGTCGATCACCACCACGTTCTCGATCAGATGGGCGATCTCGTCGATCAGGTGCGAGGAGAGCACGATGGTGCGCGGATGCTCGGCGTAGTCCTGCAGCAGTCGGTCGTAGAAGAGCTGCCGGGCCACCGCATCCAGTCCCATATAGGGCTCATCGAAGAAGGTCACCTCAGCGCGGGAGGCCAGGCCGATGATCACCCCGACGGCGGACCGCTGCCCACGCGACATCTTCTTGATGCGGGTCTTCTCCGGGACGCGGAACTCTCGGATGAGCTGCTCGGCGAACTCCTGGTCCCAGTGGGGGAAGGCGTCCCGGGCAGCCTGGAAGGCGTGCTTGGCCAGGGCGTCGTCCATATAGCGCTGCTCCTCCCGCACGAAGCAGATCCGGGGCAGAACCTTCTCGTTCTCATGCGGGGTCTGTCCGAACACCTCGACCTGACCGGCACTGGGCCAGTCCTGGGCGGTGATGATGGACATCAGGGTGGTCTTGCCGGCGCCGTTGCGCCCCAGCAGTCCGTGGATGACGTCCTGCTCGAAGGCGACGGACACATCGTCCAGGGCCGTGGTGCTGCCGTAGCGCCGTGAGACACCCCGGACATCGATCGCGGTGGCCATCTGGCACTCTCCTCTCAGGTCAGTGATGCCCGCTAGTGCGGATCATCTCCATGACCTCGGGGATGGTCAGTCCCACAGCGTGGGCCTCCGAGAGCATGGGGTCGAGGTAGGTGCTGGCGAAGCGCTGACGACGTTCCGAGCGCAGGCTCTGATGCGCTCCCTCGGCGACGAACATGCCCAGGCCGCGGCGTTTGGTCAGGATCCCGCGGTCCACGAGCAGGTTGATGCCCTTGGCGGCCGTGGCTGGGTTGATGCGGTGGAAGGCGGCCAGCTCATTGGTGGACGGTGCCCGCTCACCTTCGGCGAGGGTCCCGTCCAGGATGGAGCCCTCGATCTGTTCGGCGATCTGCACGAACAGCGCCTTGCCTTCTTCCACTGCGTCACCTCCTGCTGGGGCCTGGCTCTGCCGGTTCTGTCTGTCCGTTAGACTAGCGACAACACCACCTCAGTGGTTCATTACTCGACTAATGAACCATGGAACTGGGTTGAGGGGCAAGTCCTGGCCGCCGCTCCATCTCGGATCACGTGAACGATGGGTGTGGGTTCCCTCGGCGTGTCCCTGTCTGCGGCGTGCACGTGATCCGGAGTGGGGGTGGCGCGCGTCTACAGTGGGATGAGCTTTTCCGACACCCAGCTTTGGAGCACCCCAGATGAGCCATTCCGCGCAGTACATCCCGGCACCCGAGGACGCTGAGAACCCCTCCGCGTCCGAAGCTGGTGTGCTGGTGGACCAGCAGGACGCCGACCACTCGAGCTCAGGCTCGGGTGGGACGGGCACGGAAGGTGCCGGCCGTCGTCGGGAATCTGCGGGGACAAAGGACCCAAGCCAGGGTCCGTGGCGCGATGCGCTGGGCAAGACAGGTGCGCGCGCGGCCCAGCTGCTGCTGATCGCCGCCGTGGCCGCAGTGCTGATCTGGCTGCTGCTGCGCGTGAAGGTGGTGCTGATCGCCCTGCTGGTGGCCCTGATCCTCGCCTCGGCCGTGGCGCCGTTGGTGCGCTGGCTGGTGCGCAAGGGGTGGTCGCAGATGTGGGCGACGATCGCGGCGTTCGTGGGGATCGTGGCCCTGGTGGGCGGCGTCATCACCGGCGTGGTCTTCGCCATCCGCGGGGAGTGGGACTCCCTGGTCTCCTCCGCCGAAGAGGGCTGGCAGGAGGCGCAGGGCTGGCTGACCAACGGGCCGCTGCCGGTGGACACCCAGATGATCGACGACGCCGTGAAGCAGGTGACCGACTTCGTCACCAGCGGCTCCTTCGCCAGCGGACTGGCCTCCAACACGTTGACCGGGATCTCCGCGGCCACCGAGTTCATCACCGGGCTGGTGCTGATGGTGGTCATCCTGTTCTTCTTCCTCAAGGACGGCGGGAAGATCACCAACTTCGCCCTGCGCTGGTTCCAGGGCGAGACCCGGGCCAAGGTGGCCGAGTCCGCCGACCGCTCCTCCGAGGTGCTCGGCGGCTACGTGCGCGGGACCGCCACGGTGGCCGCGGTGGATGCGGTGCTGATCGGCATCGGCCTGATGGTGGTGGGCGTGCCGTTGGCCCTGCCGCTGGCTGTGATCGTGTTCGTGGGCGGATTCATCCCGATCGTCGGCGCAACCGTGGCCGGCGTGCTCGCCGCCCTGGTGGCCCTGGTGACCGTGGGCTTCGTGGAGGCGCTGATCGTGGTGGCGATCGTGATCGCCGTGAACCAGATCGAGGGCAACCTGCTCCAGCCCGTGGTGATGGGACGCACGCTGAGCCTGCACGCGCTGATCGTGCTGCTCGCCCTGACCATCGGCACCCTGGTGGGCGGCATCTTCGGGGCCATCCTCGCCGTGCCCTACACGGCCGTGGCCTGGGCCGTCATCCAGGTATGGACGGACCGGTACCAGACCGGGCACGACCCCGTGCTCGGCGACGACCCGTTGGATGCCAAGGACCGTGCGCGCTCCAAGGCCACGCTCGGACAGCGGCTGCGCTACCGGCAGATGCGCGGACAGGCCGAGACCGGCGGGGAGCTCGGTGCCGTGGAGCACGACAGCCGGGGTGAGCGGCGCGCTGAGGAGAGGGCTGACGCCGAGCGTGCTGAGGCCGGTCAGCGCGACGCGTGATCGATGACGTGACCGAGGGGGCAGGTGAGGGTCCGGCTGCTCGGATGCCGGCCGGGTTCCTGCTGCGCCCGATGACCCCGTTCGACCTGCCGGACGTCCTGGAGTTGGAGCAGCGGCTGTTCCCCCTGGAGGCCTGGCCGCTGGAGTTCTACCTGGAGGAGCTGGCTCAGGCCGGACCTGCCGGGGGAGTGGACGTGCAGGGACGGCCTGCCACCCGGGACTACCGCGTGGTGGTGCGAGACAGCTCTGGGGGTGCTGGTGCTGGCGAGGCTGCCGAGCGCGACGGGGAGATCGTCGGCTACGGCGGGCTGATGGTGGTGGGTGACGTGGCCGATGTGCAGACGATCGGCGTGGTGCCCGGCGCTCGCGGTCTGGGCCTGGGCGGCGTGCAGCTGCAGTGGATGATCGATGAGGCCCGGCTGCGTGGAGCCGAGGCGCTGCTGCTGGAGGTCCGCGCAGACAACGTCGGCGCTCAGGCGCTCTATGCCAAGCACGGCTTCGAGCACATCCACACCCGCCGCGGGTACTACCCCGGGGAGCGGGATGCCGGCGGGCGCACCCAGTCCGTGGACGCCCTGATCATGCGCCTGCCCCTCACCGACTGACTCCAACCCGGATCATGTGTACAACGGATGCCGGGTTCCTCGGCGTGTCCCTGTCTGGATCGTTCACGTGATCAGACGGGAGTGTGAGGTTGTGGATAGTCGCGGACGGGCATCTGCGGTGTGCGCGACGCTGGGGGAATGGAACACTCAGCTGCCCCCGCGTCCATACTCGGCTCCGTGTTCTCCGTTGGCGACGCGCACAGGGCCGGAGTCACCCGCCATCAACTGCGGCGACCGGATCTGACCTCTCCGACTCCCGGCTTGCGGATGTGGGCCGACGCGGAGCCGTCCTGGCGGGACATGGCTGTGGCGCTGTGCCGACTGGGCGGAGGCCAACACCTGAGCCATGTCACGGCCGCGCAGCTGTGGGGGATCTGGCTGCCGATCTGGATGCAAGACGGTGAGCAGATCCATGTCACAGGCCGGAAGGGGTTCAGCGGTTCCATGCGCCGCCCCGGGGTGGTGGGCCACCGGGCGAAGCTGGACCCGGCCGACGTGGTGGAGGTGGAGGGACTGCGCCTGACCACGCCCGCAAGGACCTGGCTGGACCTGGCCCCGCTGCTGAACGACCCTCTGGACCTGGTGGCCGCAGGCGACGCCCTGCTCCAGCGCTCCGATGGACCGCCGCGTCCAGACGGGGTGTTGGGCGCCAACCCGCTGGCGACGCTCACAGAGATCGATGCTGCGATGAGGCGCCGCCGCAGCGTCAGGGGGATCCAGGCAGCCCGTGAGGCCCGACCGATGCTGCGTGAGGGGGTGGATTCTGCACCGGAATCCCGTATGCGCATGGTGGTGGTGAGTGCTGGACTGCCGGAACCGGTGGTGAATCCTGTGCTCGTGCTGGGGTCGGGTGTGCGTCGCCAGCCGGATCTGGCGCTGCTGGAGTGGAAGCTGGCGCTGCAGTATGACGGCGGTGGCCACGCTGAGCAGGCGCAGGTCAACCGGGACATCTGGCGTGACGACGACTTCGACCGGCATGACTGGCGCACGGTCAAGGCAGGGCGTGACCTCTACACCGCCTATGGAGAGCAGGCTTTCCTGGACCGCCTGCGCCGGGCGATGCGTGCGCAGGAACAGCGAGGATTCGGCCCCCACCACTGATCATGTGTACAACAGATGTCGAGTTCCTCGGCGTGTCCCTGTCTGGATCGTTCACGTGATCAGGAATGAGGGCCGCTCACCGACTGAGTGCTCTCCAGCGCAGGGCCAGCTCGAGGTCGAACCGTGCGGCAGGGTCCTCCAGCGCGTCCCCGAACAGCTCGCGCAGCCGCCCCAGCCGGTACCCCACGGTCTGCGGGTGGATGCCCAGTTCCTGCGCCACCGGCCCACGTTGCCCCCAATGGCTCAGCCAGCTCAGCAGCGTCTGCTCCAGCACCTCGCGCTTGGCTTCGGTCAGCTCACTCAGCGGCGCCAGCGCCCGCTCGGCCAGCTCGGCCATCACCAGTGGCTCCGCGCCCAGGACCACCGCCGCCAGGTGATCCTCGGCCATCAGAGGTGACTGGCCGTCGTCGGGCCCCGCGGAGCGCCGTTGCAGCGCCACCGTGCGCGCCATGCGGTACGAGTGCGGCACCCCACGCCAGTCCACGCTGGTCCCGATCACCGCTCCGGATCCCGCCAGCAGCCGCAGCATCCTGGCCCGTTGGCCGGGTCGTTCAGGCGCAGGGATGAGCGCTGTGGCCTCGGACTCGCGCTCCACCACCAGCCCGCTCACCCCCAGCGCGGCACGCACTGCAGGAGCTGAGGCCACGGGCATCACGACGACGGCCAGTCGCCGGGGCGGGCGCCAGTCAGCGGCCCCGGAGAGACGGTCCAGCTCGTCCTCCTCCACACCGCCGCGCACCAGAGCCCCCACCAGGTCGGCGCGACGCAGCTCCAGCACGCCGGCGCGGGCGGACTGCTCGAAGGCGTAGGCCTGGGCGCTCACGGAGGAGAGCTCGTCGATGTACGCCCAGATCGACTCGCCCAGATCCACCACCACGGACAGGTCCATCTGCTGACGGGCGCATTCCTCGGAGAGCCCACGGAACGCGATCCGGGCGCTGGTGCGGTAGGCGGCCAACAGCGCGTCCATGGAGCGGCCCTGGCGGAACTCGCCGGCCCCGAGGTCGGCCACCAGGGCACGGGACTCCGCGGTCAGGGCCGGCCGGGAGGTCCCGGGCAGCGCCAGCAGGTTGTCCAGCGCGGTGATCACGCCGAGGGTGAGCTTGTCCCCGTACCGCCCGTCACCACGAGCAGAGGCGTAGGCGGGGATCTGCCGGGGGACGGTCTCGATGATCTTCTCCACGATCCCCGGGACGGCCGGGGCCAGCGCCTCCGAGAGGTCCGAGGGCAGCGACTCCCACGGCGGACTCCAGTCCAAGGGTGTTGTGGGGGTGGGGATGATGGTCATTCTTGTCTCCCGGCGATAGGTTCCTGGGCGCAATCGTACGCCCGAGGCGGAGAAGTTGATCTGGCGAGCGCATAGGCTGACGGTATGGCAGGACTTTCACTGATCAAGCGCATGGCCGAGGCACTGCTGCACCCGATGACCCCTCAGGACGTGCTCTCCCTGCTCGATCCCGTCCACTCCTCGCGTCAGCTGCGCGGCGTGGTCACCAAGGTCACCCGCCCCATGCCCGGCAGTGTGACGATCTCCTTCCGCACCGGACCCGGCTGGCGTGCGCATGACGCCGGTCAGTGGGCCCGGATCGGCGTGGATGTGGACGGCGTGCGCCAGTGGCGTTCCTACTCCCTCTCCGCTCCCGCCGGCGCCGATCCGGAGATCACCGTGACGGACATCGGCAAGGTCTCCGGCACCCTGGTGCGCACCACCAAGGTCGGCGACGTCCTGTTCCTGGCCCGCCCCGAGGGGGACTTCGTGCTCCCCGAGGAGCCGCGTCCGCTGCTGATGCTCACCGCCGGATCCGGTCTGACCCCGGTCATGTCCATGATCCGCACCCTGGTCCCGCGCCGCCCGGACGCTGACGTGGTCCTGATCCACTCCGCCCGTACCCCGCAGACCGCCCTGTTCCGCGAGGAGCTGGAGGAGCTGGCCGATCAGTTCCCCGGCCTCACGGTCCACCACCACTTCACCTCCGAGTCCGGCCGGCTGGACCTGACGGACACCGCCACCCTGGACGCCCTCTGCCCCGACTGGCGTGACCGCGCGGCCTACGCCTGCGGCCCCTCCGGGTTCCTGGACGACGCCGAACACCTCTGGGCCACCCACGGACCCACCGGCCCCGGCGCCCTGCAGATGGAACGCTTCCAGGCCGACCTGACCGGCGGGGAGGCCGGCGCCGGCGGACTGGTGGTCTTCGAACAGTCCGACACCGAGGTCCAGGCCCCGGGCGACGTCCCCCTGCTGGAGGTCGCCGAGGACGCCGGACTGCCCGCCCCCAGCGGCTGCCGCATGGGCATCTGTCACGCCTGCCTGGTGCCCCTGCGTTCCGGCCAGGTCACCGATCTGCGCACCGGCGAGGTCCACGGCGACCCCGGCCAGCTGATCCAGACCTGCGTGAGCGCGGCCGCCGGGCCCGTCAGCCTGGGCCTCTAGCCCTCCACCTTCCCGACGACGGCCTCTCACCGAGGGCCTTCGCCTCCCGTTCCCCGTTTCCAGACTTCCGACGTCCATCCCCTCACTTCAGGAGGACCCTTGACTCAGACCCTGCATCCCACCACCACCGAGACAACCGCGACGAGCACCGAGGAGCGCCGCACCACCATCCGCCGCTCCAGCGACCGTGTCCTGCCGGCCGACCGCCCGAACACCGTCAGCTGGGCACCGCGCGAGGACCAGCAGGAGGGCGGCCCGGCCGCATCCGCCTCGACGGCCACTGTCCCGGCCCTTGCTGCCGACTCGTCACCTGACTCGACCCCAGCGTCCGCCGCCCGGGTGCGCCCGGGGTCCCTGGCCGCCGTCGGGAGCCCTGCCGTGCGGCCCCCGGCCGCCGCTCACCTCTCCGATGAGCAGGTGGCCGAGCTGGCCCGTGAGCTGGATGCCGTGCGGGATGACGTGCTCTCTCGCCGAGGCGCCTCGGACGCCGCCTACATCCGCCGGGTCATCCGCCTGCAACGTGTGCTGGAACTGGCCGGACGTGGCTGCCTGCTCAACGCCCAGAACAAGGTGGCCTGGGTGGCCGGCACTGCCATGCTCACGTTCGCCAAGATCATCGAGAACATGGAGATCGGGCACAACGTGCTGCACGGGCAGTGGGACTGGATGCGCGATCCGGACATCCACTCCACCACGTGGGAATGGGACTTCGTCACCCCCTCCACTGCCTGGCAGAACACCCACAACGATTTGCACCACCGTTGGACCAACGTGATCGGCAAGGACCGGGACGTGGGCTACAACGTGCTGCGCATGGACGAGGACGAGCAGTGGCAGCCCCGCCACATCCTCAACCCGGTGATCAACGCCGGGCTGGCACCGGTGTTCGAGTGGGGGATCGCCCTCTACGACCTCGAACTGGACCGAGTGAAGGCCGGAGAGAAGTCCCGTGAGGAACTGATGCGAGATCTGCGTTCGGTGGGTGTGAAGGCCGCCAAGCAGTTCGCCAAGGACTACGCCGCCACCCCGGTGGCCGCGGAGCTGCTGACCGGCTCCGGCAAGGCCGCGCTGATCGGCACCGTGGTGGCCAACGGGCTGCGCAATATCTGGGCGCACTCGGTGATCTTCTGCGGCCACTTCCCAGAGGGCGCGGAGACCTTCACCGAGGAGATGGTGGAGGGGGAGACCCGCGGCGACTGGTACGTGCGGCAGATGATCGGCTCGGCCAACATCGACGGCTCCAAGTTCATGCACTTCATGACCGGCAACCTCTCCCACCAGGTGGAGCATCACCTGTTCCCGGACCTGCCCTCCAACCGGTACGCCGAGGTGGCGCCAAAGGTCCGCGAGATCTGTGCCCGCTACGGACTGCCGTACACCACCGGCCCGCTGCTGAAGCAGGTCGGCTCCGCCTGGGCCAAGGTGTTCCGCCTGGCCCTGCCCGGGAAGTGAGGCTGTGGTGGGATTGGCCAACCAGCGGTAGTAGGGCTGGCGAGAGGGCTGCCTCTGTCCGTCAAGGACCTCGTTCTCCTGCGCCAGCAGCCGGATCCGTTTGAGCGCCTGCCGCAAGTCGGCGGCCGCAGTCCGAGACCGGCCCGGCTTGGCACCCTCCTCGATGTCGGCGTGAGGCAACCACGTGCGCAACGTCATCGGGTGGGCCCCACATCTTTAACGATCTACTCGATGGTCACGCCGGTCTCGCGATCTCGAGCAACACGAACCAGGCCGTCACCCAGCTCGCTCGGGTAGGGCTTGGGGACAGAACCCTTCTTCCAGGCTGCCCTCCCGGGCAAGCCAGATTGGGATGACCTGACCTATGGATCAGGATGTCACTTACTCATGCAGCAGTCCCCCCGACGTTCTTCATCGATGGTTGTCGGATGGTCGGCAGCTATGACGCGCGCTCATTGACCGAGATGCTGGAATCCAGCCGTCGCGGAGGCCGCACTCAGGCGGCTTAGACCTGAGACCGGCCTCCGAACCGGAAAAAGGTAGGTCCGCGGGCAGTGCAAGCGCCGTCCCGCTTTGCTCTTGAGCTCTTTCCAGCGGCTGACGACGGTGATGACGGAAGTGGGTTTCCTTTCGTTGACCTCGACTATCGCAGAGCTCGGGCCACCCAGGCTCCATCCTCCATAGCTGTGCGTACCACCGCTCCCACAATGCGCGTCACAGACGGGTGGACCGTCTAGGACAGGTGCCTGATCCGACGCAATCGATAGGCCCCGTTGCTAATCTTCTTGGCATGGTCAAAACACCCGCGCCCACGTCGCGGGATCCCTCGCCCGTTCAGCAAGACGTGCGTGTTCTCGGCGCGCGCGAGCATAACCTTCAGAACATCGACCTCACGGTGCCCCGCGACGCGCTGGTGGTGTTCACTGGGGTCTCCGGCTCGGGGAAGTCCTCTCTGGCGTTCGGAACCCTGTTCGCAGAGTCTCAGCGCCGCTACCTTGAGTCCGTCGCTCCGTACGCTCGTCGCCTGATCGACCAGGCCGGCGTCCCGGACGTTGACTCCATCACGGGCATGCCGCCGGCCGTTGCTCTTCAGCAGCAGCGTGGAGGCCGTAGCGCGCGGTCTTCGGTAGGCAGCATCACCACGCTCTCATCCCTGGTGCGGATGCTCTATTCCCGGGCTGGCCACTACCCTGATGATCAGCCGATGCTTTACGCCGAGGACTTCTCCGCCAACACAGTGCAGGGCGCATGTCCTGAGTGTCACGGCATCGGCCGGGTGTACGAGGTCACCGAGGACAAGATGGTGCCCGACCCTTCGCGGACGATCCGCGAGCGGGCTATCGCCTCGTGGCCCACGGCCTGGCACGGTCATCAGCTGCGCGATGTGCTCGTCGCCCTCGGCTACGACGTCGACGTCCCCTGGAAGGATCTGCCGAAGGAGGATCGGGACTGGATCCTCTACACCGAGGAGACGCCGTACGTCCCGGTCCACTCGCGGCTGACTCTCCCCGAGGCCCGGGCCGCGATCGAGGCTGGCGTCGAGCCAAGCTACTCCGGCACCTTCGTCGGTGCTCGCCGGTACGTGCTCGACACGTTCGCGAACACCAAGAGCGGGTCGATGAAGCGGCGCGTGGCGCAGTTCCTCACGGTCGCTCCCTGCACTGTCTGCCACGGCAAGCGGCTGAAGCCGGAGGCTCTGTCCGTGACGTTCGAAGGCCTCGATGTCGCAGAGCTCTCCGAGCTGCCGCTCGCGGAGCTTTCGACGTTGATCGAGGAGGCAGTTGAGCGGGCCACCGGCGATCTCGACGGGACCGAGACGGCGGGTCAGGCACTGGATGAGACAGCCCGGCGCGACGCTGTGCAGCAGCGCGTCGACGCCGGGGGTTCAGCCCATGCGGCCGCCCCCGACGTGCGCAAGACGCCGAACCACTCGGTGGAGAAGCTGGCCGCGACAGCGCGATTGGGCGCAGAACTCGTCAACAGACTACGGCCGATCATCGATCTCGGTCTGGGGTATCTCTCCCTGGGCCGCACCACCCCCACCCTTTCCGGCGGCGAGCTACAACGACTGCGACTCGCGACCCAGCTGACCTCCGAACTGTTCGGCGTGGTCTATGTGCTCGACGAGCCTTCCGCAGGGCTTCATCCGCAGGACGTCACTGCGCTGCTCGGCATCCTCGATGGGCTCAAGCGCCGAGGCAACAGCCTGTTCGTCGTGGAGCATTCGGTGGACGTGATGCGGCACGCGGACTGGCTGGTCGACATCGGCCCCGGCGCGGGCGAGCGCGGCGGACGCGTCATCTACAGCGGGCCCACCGATGGCCTCGCAGAGGTGGAGGAGTCCGTCACCCGCGGGTACGTTTTCGGGGGCAGCGGCCTACCCCGGCGGACGCCCCGAGAGCCGCAGGGGTGGTTGCAGCTCGAGCACGTAACTCGCAACAACCTGCGCGACGTGTCGATCTCACTTCCGCTCGGGGTGTTCACCGCTGTCACCGGAGTCTCGGGATCAGGCAAGTCGAGCCTGGTCAGCCAGGCATTACCTGCGCTGCTCGGCGAGCGGCGGGCACGAACTGTCCAAGCGGAGGACGCTGCCGCCCCCGAAGAAGACGAGCTCCTGCTGACGGACGAGCCCGAGGAGCTCGAGGGAACGGTCCGGGGAGACCTCTCCGGGGTGCGCCGCGTCGTCAGCATCGACCAGAAGCCCATCGGTCGCACCCCGCGCTCAAACGTCGCCACCTACACCGGTCTGTTCGACCACGTGAGACGGAGGTTCGCGGAGACGCCCGAGGCCCGCGCTCGGGGGTACAAGCCAGGCAGATTCTCCTTCAACGTCACCGGCGGTCGCTGCCCTACCTGCAAGGGCGAGGGATCAGTCATGGTGGAGCTGCTCTTCCTCCCCTCGGTCTACACCGAGTGCCCCGACTGCCACGGCACCCGCTACCAGTCCAGCACTTTGGAGATCATCTGGCGCGGCCGCGACATCGCGGAGATTCTCGCCATGAGCGTCGAGGAGGCCCACGATTTCTTCCACGGAGAGTTCGACATCATGCGGTCGCTCGCGGCACTCATCGACGTAGGTCTCGGGTACCTGCGTCTCGGACAGCCGGCTACCGAGCTGTCCGGAGGTGAGGCACAACGTGTCAAGCTCGCTACCGAGCTCCAACGATCCCAGCGCGGGGACACTCTCTACCTACTCGACGAACCGACGTCCGGTCTGCACTGCGCCGACTCCGACCGGCTCGTGGCGCATCTTCAGACCCTCGTGGATGCAGGCAATACCGTCGTCGCGGTAGAGCTCGACATGCGCGTCGTCGCCGCAGCCGACCACGTCGTCGACCTCGGACCCGGCGCGGGAGACGACGGCGGCACGGTGGTCACCTCAGGAACGCCCGCGCAAGTCGCCTCGTCCGGAGTCGGCGCGTCGGCACCGTACCTCGAGGCGGCGCTGCAGAAGGCCGCCTCCCTGGGGTGAGAGTCAGCAGGCTTCGTGGCTGGTGACCGGCCCGGCGGACAGGGAACCATGGTCAAGCTCACGCCCCTGGACGGGCTCGGTCTGTTCCACGCTGTGGACGAGCTGCTCAACCCCCGTTCCTAGAATGGGGGCATGTCCGTATCCCGCTCCACCGCTCCCACGCCCACCGCACCGCTCGTGTTGGGCATCGAGTCCTCGTGCGATGAGACCGGATTCGGGATCGTCCGCGGAACCGAGCTGCTGGCCAACGCTGTGGCCTCCTCCATGGAGGAGCACGTGCGCTTCGGCGGGGTGATCCCGGAGATCGCCGCCCGTGCCCACCTGGAGGAGTTCGTCCCCACCCTGCAGCAGGCCCTGGTCACCGCCGGCGTCACCCTGGCGGACCTCGACGCGATCGCTGTGACCTCCGGGCCCGGGCTGGCCGGGGCGCTGATGGTCGGGGTGGCCGGTGCCAAGGCCCTGTCCCTGGCCACCGGCAAACCCCTCTACGGCATCAATCACCTCGTCGCCCACGTGGGGGTCGGCGTACTGGACGAGGTGCTGGGAGGCGAGGCGTCCGTCGTCGGGAACAACCGCGCCACCCTGCCCGCATCCCTGGGCGCCCTGCTCGTCTCCGGTGGCCACACCGAGATCCTGCGGGTGAACCGGCTGACCTCGGATGTAGAACTGCTCGGCTCCACCATCGACGACGCCGCCGGCGAGGCCTATGACAAGGTCGCCCGACTGCTCGGTGCCGGCTATCCGGGCGGACCGGTGATCGACCGGCTGGCCCAGACCGGCGACCCCACCGCATTCCGATTCCCGCGCGGACTGAGCGCCCCGAAGTTCGTGGGCACGGCCGAGGAGCCCGGCAAGCACCGGCATGACTGGTCCTTCTCCGGCCTGAAGACCGCGGTGGCCCGGTGTGTGGAGCAGTTCGAGGCCGCGGGGGTGCCGGATGAGGAGATCCCGACGGCGGACATCGCCGCATCCTTCCAGGAGGCGGTCGCGGACGTGATCACCTCCAAGGCGGTGCGGGCCTGTCAGGAGCACGGTCTGGACCACCTGCTGCTGGGCGGGGGAGTGGCGGCGAACTCACGACTGCGCGGACTGCTGGCTGAGCGGTGCGCGGCGGCCGGGATCGAGCTGACGGTGCCCCCGGTGCGGCTGTGCACGGACAACGGGGCCATGGTGGCCGCGTTGGGGGCGCAGCTGATGGCTGACGGCGTGGAACCCTCGGGACTGGACTTCGCCGCTGACCCCGGCCAGCCCGTGGAGCGGGTGTCCCTGCAGGGGTGAGTCATGTGGGGTGGGGAGTTCTCCCCATGGTGACCGACTGGGCCTGGCGATAGCCTGAGTTGAAAGGTCCAGACTCTGGACCCGCTGCAGCCATCTTGGAGGAACGACCAACTATGACCGAGTTCTGGATCAAACCGGACGAGTGCCAACGCGTTCTGGACGAGGTCCGCGACGTGATGCGGGATCGCGACAGGTACTTCCAACATGCGGACAGCGACCTGAACATCGTGGATCGCAACAGCTACGTGGACGCCGAATCCAAGAGAGGCGATTACGAGGCGTCTGAACTGGATCAGGCGTACCGGCAGTTCTTCCATGAAGGACTGTCACCGCAGTTCGACAAGATCGTCCAGATGATCGAACGGCGCATCGGGATCATGCAGGACGTCATCGACTACTACGTGTCAGGTGATGCAGAAGTCCAACACCGTTCCCAGAAACAGGGCAAGGACATGCCAGTGATCCTCAACGCGGATGGGACCGCATGGGACAAGCCGCCGTCTGATGTCGACGGGTCGCTGCCGGGTGGCCACTACCAGGAGGCTCCGTACCAGTTCCTGGACACGAACACCCCGGAGGAGGGCTGATGGCGAACTTCACGGCGATCTCCTGGGAGAACGCAGACACGTTCCACCGTTCGGACGCGCACTATCAGGGGCACACGGCCTGGGCCATGGTGAGTCCCACGACTGGATCGGCCGTCATCGCGGCGGGGCAGCTGCTGGGGCGCGTGACCGATTCCGCGGCCCTGTTCAACGAGGTCTTCGCGATCTGGACCCAGTTCGAAGATGCCTATGGAGGCTCAGACGCCTCACAGGTCGTCACGGCGATGTCCGAAGTGGCCCGCGAACTCGAAGCGTTCCAGTCGGCGACCAAGATGTTCTATGACGGTGTCGTCGAGTATGACGCGGCCGTGCAGAAGCACGATGGCAAGAAGTCCGACTACGACACGTGGGCGACCGACTGGACCGACCGGTATTCCCAATTCCTGGTTGATCAGGACAGGCCGCTCGACGAGTTCATGACGAAGTACCGCGTCCCGAAGCTCGAGCTCCACAGCCGCCTGGAGGCAGAGCGAGCAGAGAACGAACCGACCGCACAGAACATCCAGCTGGACATCGCCACGGCACGTCAGACGCTGGCCGACACTCTGAACGCGATCGATTTCGACGATCTGACGGATCTGCGTTTCACCATCCACTCCGCTGGGCTGGACAGGGTCGACTCGACCGAGGAGATGGAGTTCATGCTGCTGAACAACCATCTGTTCGGGGATCAGCTCTCCGCCGCCGACGCGAAGCGTGTCGCCGCGGAGATCGACATCGAATCCCTCCCCTACAGCTATATCGACGAGAACGGTGTCAAATGGATCCGGACCAGCTCGGGGGAACTAGTGGTGGTCGGCAGTGCCATGGACCCCAACCTGCAGCTTCGAACACTGGAAGCTCTCGCGAACGATCCAGCGACGAAGGACATCACCGTTGACCCGGTGGGGGGATCCAGTGACACGGACAGAAACCGCACAGACGGGTTGTTGACGCTGTCCGAAATCTTCACGGAAACATCGAACTACTACCTCCTGGAACCTGAGATATCGGGCGCAGGCATTGTCTTAGGTACGGCCGGCGGGCTTGCCGTGGTGGCCTTCACCGTCGTCTCCTGGGGACAAGCGGGAAACCAGCATGCCGCTGTCATGTCGTCATCACACTTTCTGATGACCAACGATCAGATCGAGGAGGCAGCGCAGTGGGCGGTTGACCGAGAGATGACAATTACAGGTGTGTCCTTGGCTGCGAGCGTGGCCATTGCATTCATCCCGGGAATTGGAGCGGTGGCCTCCTTCGGTGCCAATTTCGTCGCAGGGAATGCGATCAGCTTGGCCATGGACGCAGCCTGGGATAACGCGCAGACTGAATCCGAGATGATGCAGGAAGTTGCTGTGAAGGGTCTGCCGAACGCCTACGATCCCGACGAGCACGCTCGACTGATCGATGAGCGCAACCGGAGGTTCGGCACAGGGGCCGGTGGGGGAGGCGGTCGACCGATGATGAGGTCCTCCCAGTGACCACAGGCCAACGGCTGTCCTACATCCCACCAGGCTGGTCAGCTGCATTCACTTCTGGGATGGACATCCTCAAGATGGGTGGTCCCGAAGGAACAGGGATGGTTCCGACCGTCACTATCCGTCGGTGGTCGGACCTGATGCCCGGTCAGCCTCAGGTGGATCCACGCCAGGCGATTGACGATGGAGTTCTCCTCGCCACCGACCGTTGGGTGGGTGATGAATGGTTCGGGCTGCGCTTCGTGATGCTGACCCCTCTCCTGGGTGGGATGTCCGCAGCGGTGGTGCGCTGGTTGCTGTGGCCTACCGCAGAGCCCGACGGGGTCGATCCTGACGAGTCTGTACCAGTGCTGGATGTTGTCGGGACGTGCAGTCTGAGGCTGTACTCCTCGTGCCGGGAGCTGATGGACATGGTGGTGGCCGGTATCCCTTCTGACTGGGGTCCGGCCACTGTTGCCGCTGCCGCAGACGACGGGTTCGCCCAAGCCGTCCGAGCGGCGCAGAACGCTCCTCGGCTTCGGTCTGAACCCGGTCCATGGGGTTACTGGCCACTCACGGATGTCTCATCCACCACCTGGAGTCGACTTGCCGACATGAATGCGGACGAATGGAGGAGCGGACCGGAGGACCTGCGCAAGGATCTCCTCGATCTCGAGTTCATCGACGATACGGGGGAGCTCACCACCCGCGGCAACATCGCTAGGCACATCCGATCCCGGGAAGCAATGCGCACTCACCTGGATGTGTGGACCGCGAACAGGCATGCGCGGCCACTGCTGATCGAGCATCGTGGCCTTTGCGCAGTGGTCCGCGCGGCCCCGGCAGGACCTGTGGACCCCGGGCCCCGACTTAACGACTCCCCGCGGACGTCCCTAGGGCTCATGCCCGCTGAAAGCGTCGCGGAGATGATCTGTCTCGGCCTGCGCACCAGCACTCGGACCATGCAGGTGCCCGCGTCAGAGCCGGTCCACCTGGAGACTCTGGTGACCCACGTCCTCAATGGACCCGGAGCCGAAGTCGAGGGGACCATGCTCACCTCGATGCGCCAGGCCAGTGCCGCAGTCCCTTGGACCCTGTGGAGACTCAGTCAGGACGCCGTGCGCAGCACACCACACGACACAGCCGGCGCACCGTTGAGCTTCACGATCCTGGACGCCGGTCCCGCCGGGGTTTTCCGGCTGTTCAGGCCTGAGGAGCCAACAGAGCAGGAGGACCATGTGGTGCTGGCGCCATGGCCCGGCAGCGAAGTCCTGGCCAGTCTTCTGGAATTCTTCGGATGTCCCGGCCCCCCCGCCCAGCGAACCGCAGAGTCGAATCGCATGAGGTGACCGGCCGTCGTCGGGAATCCTGAACACGATCACGCCAACTGCGGTTCCGCTCGGCGAGTCGCACCAGTTGGCGTGCACGTGATCAGTGGGGGAGTGGGTCCGGAGCGCCCAGCATCAGCGGGAGAGGGAGTCGCGGGTGCGCCCGACGGCGTCACGCACCACAGCACGCAGCGGCGCCGTGGGATCGGGCAGGGCAGGCAGATCGATCCCTGCCCCGACGGCCTGAGCGGCCTGGCGCACCGTCTGCGCCGCGACCTGGCGCTGACGTGCCGCCGCACCGCCGGACTCCAGCATGGCGTGGATCCCGTCCAGCTCCGCCGAACAGCCCAGCCGCTCGGCCACCGGTGCCAGACGCTCCAGCTCGGCGCGCAGGTGGTCCGAGACCAACTGCTCCTCACCGTTCGCGTCCAGGATGATGATGGCCTCCAACCCGTACCGGGCCGCGCGCCACTTGTTCTCCTGCACATGCCACGGCGGCATGGTGGGGATGCTCCCGCCCGCCTCCAGGGTGTCGCTGAAGTCCTGCACCAGGCACTGGGTCAGGGCGACGATGGAGCCGATCTCCTCCACTGTGGCCATGCCGTCGCACATGCGCATCTCCACAGTGCCCAGCCGCGGCACCGCGCGCACATCCCACCGGCACTCGGTCACGTCATCGATCACGCCGGTGTGCATCAGGTCCGCCACACAGGACTCGAACCCGGACCAGTCCTGGAACTGGAACGGCAGCCCCGCCGTGGGCAGCTGCTGGAACATCAGGGTGCGCTGGGACTGGTACCCGGTGTCCGCACCTGCCCAGAACGGGCTGGAGGCCGAGAGCGCCAGGACGTGCGGGAAGTAGTTGACCAGACCGTCCACCACGGGCATCGCCTTGCGGACGTCATCCAGACCCACGTGCACGTGGACCCCGTAGATCACCATCTGCCGGCCCCACCACTGGGTGCGGTCGATCATCTTGCCGTAGCGGTCCTTCTCGGTGACCGGCTCGTCCGTGGGCAGCGCGAAGGGATGCGAACCCTGCGAGTACAGCTCCAGGCCCAGCGGGTCCGTCACCGCCTGCACCTCACGGGCCACTGCGCGCAGCTGCTCCACGCCCTCATCCACCCGGTGGCAGACCCCCGTGACCAGCTCCACCGTGTTCTGCAGCAGCTCCTGGGTGATCCGCGGGTGGTCCGTGCCCGGGGCCAGGCCGGCATTGCGGGCCACCTCCCCGAGCACCGTGTCCGCGTCCGAGCGCAGTGCCCCGGTCCCGGCGTCCACCAGGGCCAGCTCCCATTCCAATCCCAGGGTGGACTGCTCAGAGGGGGCGAAGGGCAGGTGCAGCGTCACGCGGGGCTCCAGAAGGACGAGGGGCAGAGACGCGTTCATCCTACGGTCCCTGCCGCCGCCTGCGGCGAGGTGATGCGGGAGGTGAGAGGCCGTCGTCGGGACGAAGGAGGCGTGGCGGAGGCGGACACAGCCCCCGGGGCAGCACGTAGTGTGGAGAACGGCACCTGACCCGGAAGGAGCCCCACACCCCATGTTCCAGGAACGCGCCGTCCGCTACCGGCAGATCGTGGAGATCCTGCTGCGCCATGGACTCGGCTATCTGGTGGGCAACGCGCCCCTGCCCCGGCTCAAGCCGTTCGAGGCGCTCAAGGCCGAGGCCAACCGTGAGAAGTACAGCCCCCAGGAGCACCTGCGCCTGGCCCTGGAGGAGATGGGTCCGGTGGCGGTCAAGCTCGGGCAGACCCTGGCCACCCGTGAGGACCTGACCCCGGAGAGCTACCGCCGCGAACTGGCCAAGCTGCAGGACAGCACCGCCCCCGTGGACGGGGAGACGATCGTGCAGGTGGTCGAGTCCGAACTCGGCGCCGGCGTGGACACCCTCTTCGCCCGGTTCGACCGGACCCCGTTGGCCAGCGCCTCCCTGGGGCAGGCCCACGCCGCCGTGCTGCAGGACGGCCGCGAAGTGGTCCTGAAGATCCGCCGCCCCGGCGTGGTGGACCAGGTGGAGCAGGACCTGGAGATCCTGCAGAACCTGGCCGCCACGGCCTCGCGCAGTTCACGCACCCTGGCCACCGTGGACCTGGTGGGCCTGACCGACGAGTTCGCCACCACCCTGCGCTCCGAGCTGGACTACCTCAAAGAGGGACGCAGCGCCGAGCAGTTCGCCCAGAACTTCGCCGGCAACCCAGCCCTGCGCATCCCGGCCGTGCACTGGGAGAGCACCACCTCGCGCGTGCTGACCATGGAGCGTGTGGGCGGGATCAAGATCGACGACGTGGCCGCCCTGGACGCCGCGGGGATCGACCGTCCCGCGCTCGCCGTCCGTGCCACGCAGATGATCGCCCAGATGATCTTCGAGGACGGCTACTTCCACGCCGACCCGCACCCCGGCAACCTCTTCGTGGAGGAGGACGGGCGGATCGCGCTGATCGACTTCGGCATGGTCGGCACCCTGGACGCCCAGCTGCGCACGGACCTGGGCACCCTGCTGGGGGCCGTGGTGCGCAAGAGTCCGCGGAGGATCGCCCACGCCCTGGTGGAAGTGGCCCCGGGCCGTCAGCCGGTGGACATGGCCGCGCTCACCCGGAACATCGGGCCGATCGTGAACCTGTACGCCGGCAAGACGCTCGCCGAGTTCAAGATGGGCCCGCTGCTGATGCGCGTGTTCGGCGTGCTGCGCCGGCACCACCTGCAGCTGCCCCGCGAGATCGCCCTGCTGCTGCGCATGATCATGATGGCCGAGGGCATGGGCGTCACCCTGGACCAGGACTTCCAGCTCGGCACCGTGCTCAGCCCCTATGTGCGCGCCATGCTGATGGACCGCTACGCCCCCACCGCCGTCATGCGCCGCCTGGCCGAGACCGGCACCGGGCTACTGGAGCTGGCCGATGACCTGCCCGAGCAGTTCCGCCGCCTGCAGACCATGCTGGACACCGGCGGCCCCGAGGTCCACCTCCGCGCCGACGAGTTCGAACCGCTCGTGGACCGGGTGGGCGTGGCCGGACAGCGCTTCGGCGCCGCTCTGATCGGTGCGGCGATCGTCCGTGGCATGACCCAGGTGGCCACAGCGGAGCCGGAACGACGACGGCGCTGGCACCTTCCAGCCCTGGGCACCGGCTTGGCCGCCACCACGGTCTACAGCGGGTACCTGGGCTGGCTGGACTACCGACGCCGCCGCGCCGCGCGCTGAGCCGGCTGCCAGCGAGCGGACCTAGCATGGGGGCGTGACTCTGCCCCGCACTCGTGTGCTCTCCGCCCTCTCCCTGTCCACCCTGCTGCTGCTCACCGGCTGCACCGCACCGGGCGGGCAGAGTCCGTCCACCTCGGTGACCGGGGGGACCGGAAGCGCTGGGCAGAGTGGTGAGGGGCCGTCGTCGGGAAGCCTTGAGGAGGAGCCTCAGACCGAGCTGGAGCGTCTGCTGGCGGCCGGGCCGGACGAGGAGCTGCGCTCGCGGGCCGCTGAGGCCGTGGCGCAGATGAGCCTGGACCAGAAGGCCGGCCAGGTGCTGGTGGGCCAGCTCGGCGCCGCCGGGACGAGCCCGGAGGAGCTGGAGCGGCTGCACCTGGGCGGGGTGATCGTGATGGGCGACGCCGTCCCCACCTCTGGGGGAGAGGCTGATCTGGAGGCGCTCTCGGCCGAGCTGA
Source organism: Micrococcus terreus (assembly GCF_900116905.1). Classification (GTDB taxonomy): domain Bacteria; phylum Actinomycetota; class Actinomycetes; order Actinomycetales; family Micrococcaceae; genus Citricoccus; species Citricoccus terreus. The sequence goes on from NZ_FPCG01000001.1 coordinate 248,094, forward strand.
CCGCTGTTCAGGAGGCGCTGCAGGCCGGGCGTGACTGGTCCGGCGTGGTGGCCGTGGACCAGGAGGGTGGACTCGTGGCCCGGGTGAAGGCCCCGCTGACCGAGTGGCCCACCCCGATGAGCTACGGGGCGGCGCCGGCCGGTGCAGGGGAGGACGCCGAGCCTGGTGCGACCGCCGAGCTGACGCGAGACGGGCACCGGCTGATGGGCGCCGAGCTGGCCGAGCTGGGGTTCACCGTGGACTTCGCCCCAAGTGTGGACGTGACCGTGGGGGCGGCGGATCCGGCGATCGGGGCCCGGTCCTTCTCCTCCGACCCGGAGGCGGTGGCGGCGCTGGGTGCCGCCGGACAGCAGGGGCTGCTGCAGGCCGGTGTGCTCGCCTCGCCCAAGCACTTCCCCGGGCACGGCTCCGTGGAGGACGACTCCCACGTGACCATGCCGGAGCAGGTCCAGAGCGTGGACGAGCTGCTGAGCCGGGACTGGGCTCCCTTCCAAGATCTGATCGCCGCGAGCCACCGTGAGGAGCAGTACGCCCCGATGATGATGATGGGGCACCTGGATGTCCCGGAGCTGGACCCGGGCGTCCCCAGTTCGGTGTCGTCGGCGGCGTACCAGGCGCTGCGCGGACTGGGCGACGCCGACTACGACGGCGTGGTGGTGACCGACGCGCTGAACATGGGTGCCCTGGTGGAGCGGTTCGGTCCGAACGAGGCACCGGTGCGGGCGCTCGCCGCCGGCGCAGACCTGCTGCTGATGCCCTCGAACGTGGTGGGAGCGCACGGCGCCCTGGTGTCCGCTGTGCAGGACGGAGAGGTGCCGGAGGAACGGCTGACCGAGGCGGCCGAGCGCGTGGTGACCATGCTGATGTGGCGAGATGCCGTGGCCGGTGAGGTGGCGTCGTCGGGACCTGATGAGGCGGCCAGGGCGGACCAGGGCGCCGATGCCGCTGGGGTGAGCGAGCAGGTCTCCGCCTCGGCGATCACCGTGGTGGACGGGGTGTGCGGTGAGTCGATGGTGACCGACTCCCTGCAGATCCGCGGGGGAGACGAGACCGACCGGATGCGGCTGGCCGATGCCGCGCAGGAGGCGGGGCTGACGCTCGGCTCCGGCCCGGTGGTGACCCTGGTGGGCTCGGCGCGCGGGGCTGCCCACGGGGACGTGGTGGTGGCTCTGGACGCCCCGTTCGGTCTGGCGGAGTCCCGCGCGTCCGAGGACGGTGCCCTGGTGGCCCTGTACGGGCGGACCCCCGGAGCGTTCGCCGCGCTGGTGGACGTGCTGACGGGTGAGGCTGAGGCGCCGGGTGCCCTGCCGGTGCAGGTCGGCGACTGGCCCGCCGGCACCGGCTGCTGATGAGCCGCCGCGCTGACACCGTGCGGTGCCGGGTGCCGGTGCGGTGCTGGGATGGGACGTGCTGGACGGCAGAGCCATCCGAACCGTGATGCACCGTCCCGGTGCATCCTCCCGCGGGCGGCACACCCTCATGGGGCACGAGTGCCGGGGCCGGGCGTCCCGCAGCGGACTCAGGCCTGCGCCACCAGGGCATCCAGGCGGTCCGGGTCGAGCAGCACCACCCGATCGGCCTGGACCCGGACCAGGCCCTGGTCCTTCAGCCGGGTGAGGGCCCGGCTGAAGGACTCCGGCGTAGTGCCGATCAGCGAGGCGACGTCCTTCTTGGCCAGCGGCAGCCGGACTGTGCTGGAGCTGCCGCGCTCCAGAGGGAGATCGAGCAGGTAGTCGGCCAGCCGGACGTCCACGTCCACCGAGCTCAACGCCAGCCGCCGTTCGGCCTCGGCCATCCGCTCGCTCACGCTGCGCAGCATCTGCAGGACGATGCTGGGGTGCTCGTGCATCAGCCCCGCCAGGGCGGCGTGGGTGAAGACGCACATGCGCGTGTCCGTCAGGGCCTCGGCCTGGTCGGTGGCCCGAGCCCCGGTGAGGAAGGACTGCTCGCCGATGGTCTGCCCGGGACCGGACACGCGGATCAGTCGCCGGCGCCCCTGGGGAGACCCCCGGGTCAGCGCCACCTGCCCGGTGTGCACCACGCTCATGCCGGCCGGCTCGTCTCCATCGGCGTACAGCAGCTCACCGCGTTGCAGCAGGCGGGGCCGGGCCAGCCGTGCCACCGCCTGCTGCTGATCGGGGGTGAGTCCTGCGAAGATCGGCACCCGAGCCACGCAGTTGTCCTCGTCCCGGCGGATCTCCCGGAGGGGCAGGGTGCGCATGGCACCTGATTCTGCCCCACCGGGTCCGGCCGGGGCCGCCGAACCCTCAGACCGCATCGGCGACCACCGCCTGAGGCGCCATCCGCTGGGAGCGAGAGGCCCTCGTCGTGCCCTGCCGGGTGCGCAGCAGGCGCATGGCGTTGAGGATGACCACCAGCACCGAGGCCTCGTGGACCAGCATGCCGATCGACATGGTCACCCCGCCGCCGAACACTCCGGCGAGCAGCAGCACCACCGTCACCAGGGCGATCGTGATGTTCTGACGCATCACCGCCGCGGTCCGCCTGGCCAGACTGATGGCCTCCGGGAGCTTGAGCAGGTTGTCGCCCATCAGGGCGATGTCCGCCGTCTCCACGGCCACGGCTGATCCCGCCGCGCCCATGGCCACCCCGATGTCCGCCGTGGCCAGCGCCGGGGCGTCGTTCACGCCGTCGCCGACCATGGCGACCGTGTGGCCCTCGGTCTGCAGCCGGGCCACCGCCTCGAGCTTGTCCTCGGGGAGCAGGGAAGCGTGGATCTCCTCGATGCCCGTCACCTCACCCATGGCCTCGGCCACCAGGCGGGTGTCCCCGGTGAGCATGACCACCTTACGGACGCCGGCCTCGTGCAGACCCCGGACCATCGCGGCGGCGTCAGTACGGACCTGGTCGGCCACCGCCACCACGCCGATCACTGTGCCGCCCAGCGCGATGATCATGGGTGTCCGGCCCGCCGCGGCGAGCTCATGCGCCTGGCGGCCGGCGCCGACCTCGTCCACCACCCCGTACTGCTCCAGCAGGGCCGCGTTGCCGATGAGCACCCGCTGCCCGTCGACCACGGAGACGATGCCCTTGCCCGGCACCGGGGTGACGGAGCCCGGGAGGCCGACGGCTCCCACGCCCTCCGCGCGGGCGGTGTCCAGGATGGGCCGGGCGAGCGGGTGCTCGGATCCCGCCTCTGCGGCGGCGGCCCAGCGCAGGACGTCTCGGCGGTCCATGGTGGGGGAGAGGACGACGACGTCGGTCAGCTCCGGGCGTCCCTCCGTGAGAGTGCCGGTCTTGTCCACGGCGACGGCGCTGATCCGGGCCGCGGTCTCCAGGAACTCGCCGCCCTTGATGAGGATGCCGTTGCGGGCGGCCCGGCCGATGCCGGCCACGATCGCCACCGGGATGGAGATCACCAGGGCACCGGGGCAGCCGATGACCAGCAGGGTCAGTGCCAGGACCACGTCCTGGGTGACCAGCCCGGCCACCAGGGCCAACACCATCACCGCGGGGGTGTACCAGGACGAGAAGCGGTCGATGAACGCCTGCGTGCGGGCCTTGGCGTCCTGGGCCTCCTCCACACGGTGGATGATCCGGGCCAGGGTGGTGTCGGCACCGATGCCCGTGGCCGTCACCTGCAGGAAGCCGCCCCGGGAGACGGTGCCGGCGAAGACCTGGTCCTGTGCGGACTTCTCCACCGGGATGGACTCTCCGGTGATGGAGGCCTCCTCCAGGGCGCCGGTGCCGTCCAGCACGATCCCGTCCACGGGGACCTTGGCGCCGTTCTTGACGAGCACGGTCTCTCCTACCTGCACCTGGCCGGCCGGGACGTGCACCTGCGCTCCGTCCCGCAGCACCACGGCGGTGTCCGGGGCTACGGCCACCAGCTCGGCCAGAGCCGACCGGGTCTTGGTCAGGGTGGCCGACTCCAGGGCGTGGCCCACGGCGAACAGGAAGGTCACGGCCGCCGACTCCCAGAAGTTGCCGATGACCACGGCGCCGAGGGCGGCCACGGACACGAGCAGGTCGATCCCGATCACCCGGGCGGTCAGGGCCCGGGCGGCCTGGAGCAGGATCCGGTATCCGGCCACCGCGGCGGCGGCGAGCATGGCGACGTCGGCCAGGGTGAAGGTGCTGGCTGCTGTATGGGCGTGCTCTCCGGCGTCGATCCACCACTGGGGGGCGACGGCGGCGTTCCACGCCCCGCCGGCCAGGTGCTGGAGGGCGAAGGAGAGCAGGATGAGGACTCCCGACACCACGGGGACGGCCCAGGTGCCGCGAGCCCATGTCCGGAGCCTGGTCATGGCGGTACGACCTTTCGAGAGATGAGGAACGGGGAGGGGAAGAGGGGCGCTGGGCGGGAGACGCGCGGGGCGGCTCAGCCGCCGGTCAGAAGGTGGACGGAGCCGCGGCGTAGCCGGCCTTGGCCACGGCGGCCACGAGGTCGTCCACGGAGACGCGCTCGGCGTCGTGGTCGATCTCGATCCGGGCCGAGGCGAAGTGGACCTTCACGGCCTCCACGCCGGGGAGCCGGCCGACCTGCTTCTCGATCTTGTGGACGCAGGAGGGGCAGGAGAAGCCCTCGGCGCGCAGGACGGTGTGGGTGGTGGTGGCGGTCATGGTGAGACCCCTTCCGGTGGCGGTTCTTCAATGGTCCATCAGCAGTTCCCTGCTGATGTCCTCAACCTACGAACGAACCGCAGCCGGCACCTTGACGCGCGTCAAGCCCCGTGACGGGCGCACGAGGACGGGCGCTGGCACGGACGGGGGCCGGCGCGGGACCCGGAACACGTCGACACCGTTCCCAGGACAGGAATCGGCCCCACGACCCCCGAGATGTCCTGGGAACGGTGTCCACAGGCCCGGCACTCTCAGACGGGGCGGACCTCGATCGCCAGGCGCTCCTGGCCCACGCGGGTCAGCACCAGGGTGGTGTGCCGGCCTGCGCCTGCCCCCTTGCCCTTCTGCCCGCTCATCAGCAGCCGCCGCACCTCTTCCGGCGTCACCGCCATGCCGCGCTTCTTGATGTCCAGCCGCGTCACGCCGGTGTCCTTGACCCACCGCCGCAGACTCTTCACGTGGTAGGGCATCACGGTCAGCACCTCGTACGCCCGCGCGAACGGCGTCTCCACCTGCTCATCCGCACAGAAGTAGGCGATGTGCTCATCCAGCAGTCGCCCGCGCACACCGCCGAACTCGCGCGCCACCAGGTCCGCCACCAGCCCTGCACGGATCACGGCACCGTCCGGCTCATAGAGCCAGCCACCCACACCCCCGACGCCGGCCACCTCCGCCGCGTGCGAGTCGCCGAAGTCCTGGGGCGAGGTGATCTCCGCGGGGCTGGCCGGATCCGGTCCCGAGCCCAGCACCAGGGCCGCCCGGCGCACGTTGGGCCGTGCGACCGCGTTGAACCACAGCACGGCCTCGGTCACCTCGCCGCCCACGGACACCCACTGCGCCTCACAGCCCGCCGGGACCGCGCCGTGCGGGATGCCCGGGCCCATCTTCACGCCCACGGCCACTCCGGAGTCGGCCAGCTGTTCCACGAAGGACAGCGGGGGAGAGAACACCTCCGGATCGAACACCCGCGAGGACCCGGAGGAGGAGAGCACCCGCCGCGCCGGATCCAGCCAGAACCCGTCCGGCGCACCCTGCGCCCCACCCTCAGCGACCTCGCCTGCCTCAGGCGAGGGGCCGCCGTCGGGAAGCTCTGCCGGCAGCGCGCCTGCCTGCTGCGCCCACTGGACCGCGTCCGCGCACACCACCTGCGCGGTGGGGAAGGGCATCAGATTGACCGTGGCCGCCGCCGCCACCGTGGGGTCACGCTCCACCGCGGTGACCTGCAGATCCAGAGACGCCATGGCCATGGAGTCCGCCCCGAGGCCGCAGCCCAGATCGGCCACATGCCGCACGCCTGCCCCCGCGAACCGGCCCGCGTGCAGCGCCGCGACCTGCAGCCGCGTGGCCTGCTCCAGCCCCGCCTGAGTCAGCACCATCGACTCCGCGAACGGCCCGAACTTCGCCTCCGCCTTCCCACGCAGCCGCAGCTGGGTCAGCACCGCCGAGACCAGCTTCGGCGCGTGCCCGTCCTTGCGCAGCCGCGTGGAGAGGGACAGCGCATCGGCCTCGCGGTAGGAACCCTCTGCGCTCAGCCGGTTCAGCAGCGCCCACCCCTCCGGCGAGAGGACGGGGGAGAGGTCGGTGGGGTCCAGGGACGGCTGGTCTGAAGAGGTTTCGGCGGGCACCACTCCACGCTACCGCCGCCCCGGACGAACTAGGCTGGGGGCATGCCTCGCCGCCCCACTCCGCGCATCGCGCCGCTGGACACGAACCCGTCTCTCCAGCGCGCCACAGAGGAGCGTCCCGACGACGGCTCCCTCACCGAGCGCTCCGGCCGCGCCGCGGGCGAGGGGCAGGACTACGACCTGTTCGGGGAGTTCGACGAGTCGGACCAGGACGGCCAGTACGGGGAGCAGACCTGGGCCTCGCAGCAGGCCGCCGGTGCGCCGCGCTGGGCCAAGTGGCTGCTCTACGGCTCCATGGCGCTGGGACTGCTGGCCGCCGGACTGCTGATCGCCACCGTGGTGATCCAGTCGCTGGTCTCCGGCAGCCTGGCGGTGGGCGGTGCGAACCTGCTGGGCGACTCCCCGGAGAGCGCCGAACTTCGCCGCGAACTGCTCTGGGGCCCCGTGAGCCTGCCGTTGGTGGTGCTGGGCGTGGCGTTCGTGGGGCTGTGCATCGGCGGACTGACGATCTTCCGCTACCGCCGGGCCCGCTGACCGGCGTCACCGGGTGCGTCTGCGGGCCGGTGCGAGATGCCCCGAGCCGTGACAGGATGTGAGGATCGTCACAACGCCGTGGCGTCACCATGGAAGGGATCCCATGTCTCACTCACACCCCCAGTCCTCACCGCAGCTCTCGCGCCGCGCCTTGCTCGCCCTCGGCGGAGCCGGTGCCCTCAGCACCATCGCCTGGCCGAGCTGGGCTGCTGACGGCGCCCGTCCTGGTGCGGTCCGCGCTCCGAAGCTGACCTCCGGGGACCGGCAGATCATCAACCAGCTGCGCCCCGAGAATGCCATCGAGCACCTGACCCACCTGACCGAGGGGATCGGCCAGCGCTACAGCGGGACACCCCAGGAGAAGGCGGCGGCCGACTACATCGCCGGCGTGCTGGACTCCTACGGGTATGACGTCCAGCTCCAGGAGTTCACCGTCCCGGACCGTCGAGTCGGCGAGCTCAGTGGACCTGCACTGGACACCAGCATCGCCTGGGGCGTGGGCTCGGCTGCCCGGGCCGCCCAGGACACCACCGTGCGCGGAACGCTCACCGTGGCTCCGTCCGGCTCTCTCGCCGACCTGCCACCGGACCTGCGCGGGCAGATCCTGATGCGCGTGGTCACCGTCACCGAGGACATCACGCCCCTGGCCGTGGCCGCGGCTGCCCGTGGTGCCGAGGCCGTGATCGCCACCCGTGTCGATGCTGCCTACCCTCGGCAGGCCTCCGCCTTCGCACCCACCCTGACGGCCGACGTCGGGATTCCTGTGGTGGGTGTGGGGCAGGTGCAGAAGCATGCGCTGCTGACTGCCCTGTCTCGGGGGCCGGTGACGTTGAGCCTGACCACCGTGCAGTACCTGAGCCCCACCAGCCAGAACGTGCTGGCCCGGCGTGCCGGGAAGAAGGGCGGTCCGCCCAGCAGATCGCGCCAGGAGGTCATGCTGTGCGCCCACTACGACTCGGTGATCGGCGCCCGGGGTGCCAACGACGACGGCTCGGGAACCGTGCTCTGCCTGGAGCTGGCCCGGACCATGCGCAACCTGCCCACCTCGTCCGACCTCTCGTTCTCGCTCTGGGGGTCAGAGGAGGTCGGCCTAGTCGGTTCCCGCCTCTACGCCCGTGGTCTGGACGCTGCGCAGAAGGCACGGCTGGCCGGCGTGTTCAACAATGACATGGTGGGCACCAGCTGGGATCCGGCCGAGAAGTACTGGGTGTTGGACTACTTCGGTGAGTCCAATCCGGTCAACGCCCAGGTGCTGGCTGCCGGTGAGCGGCTGGGCTACCGCGCGCAGATGAGTGACGTGACTCCGCGTGGGTCCAGTGACCACCAGTCCTTCTCCGAGGTGGGCGTGCACAGCGGGAACTTCTCCTGGCGCGGCGTGGAGACCCCCGCCCTGCTGGAGCCCGAGTACCACTCCGCCGATGACACGATCGCCGCGAACATCTCCGTGGAGCGGCTGACCATCTCCATGGAGATCCAGGGGGCGGCGGCACTGGCCCTGGCCCGTTCCTGATGCTCTGACCCCCTTCTCGGGACAGTCAGTGGGCCGGAGGGCTCGACACTGTCCCGAGAAGGGGGTCCCAGGGGTCCGCTGAGGCTGGATGTTGTCCACAGGTCGGTGAGCGGCTCGAGCGAGAAGCCGGTGACTTCACCAGACTGGCCGCATGCCCTCGCTCGTCACCGACATCCATGATCCCGCGCTGCTGATCGTGGACCATCATGATCGTCCGGCGGCGGCACGGGCGCTCTCCCGCGGGGCCCAGCGGGGCAATCTGGTGCGACTGGCCAGTGGGGTCTACACGGAGACCGACCGCTGGCTGACCACTCCAGCGTGGGACAGGTACCGGATGGCCATCGCCGCGCACGCGGCCTCACGGCGAGGCCAGGCCGTCTTCTGTCATCTGACCGGGGCGGACCTGTTCGGAATGTCATTGCTGGAGGTCCCCACGGACCTGCACGTCCGGGCCAGCACGCCGAGCAAGTCAGGAACTGTTGAACCCACTTCTCCCTACGTCAATCCCGAGGCCGTGCGGGCAGCGGCTGATCGCCTCAGCACCGATCCGCGGCACAGGCGCCTGCGCCACACTCTGCCGGCTCTGCCTCCCGTCCGCCGGTACGCCAACCTCCTGGGATGTGGCACGGGCCGGGACCAGTCGGTCCGGATCCCTGTCAGTCTCAGCGACGGCACCTACCTGCTGGATGTTCGGACGGATCCGCTTCCGACCGTTCTCGCGAGTGTTCTGTCCCAAGAGTCATTGCGGCAGGCGGTGCCGTCGGCGGATGACCTGGCCCGGCGGATGGGGCGTTCGTTCGAGCAGCTGGCGGCTCAGGCCCGCGAGATCCAGCCGCGGAAGAACGCCACGCGGCGATTCGACTGTGCCGTCGACTTCGCCGATGGACGGTCCGAATCCGTGGGTGAGTCCCTCAGCAGGGTGATCATCCATGAACTCGGGTTCGTGCTGCCGGAGCTGCAGGTCGAGTTCCGCTCGCCGAGCGGAGAGTTCCTGGGGCGTCCAGACTTCTGGTGGAAGCAGGTCCAGCTGATCGGTGAGTTCGACGGCATGACCAAGTACACCGGTGCCGTTGAACGGAACGGTCGCACGGCCGAGGAGGTGCTGGTGGCTGAACGCCGCCGGGAGCTCAAGCTGGCCGGTGCGGACCGGAGGGTGATCCGCTGGATGTGGAAGGACCTGATGAACGAGCGGGCGTTCGAGGCGCAGCTGCTCGAAGCCGGAGTGCCGCGGGCTCGTTGAGGGGTGCCGACTCGCATTCACCCCCTTCTCGGGACAGAACATCCTCTGAAGGGGGCGAGAGATGTCCCGGGAAGGGGGTGGGAGCAGGCCAGGTCAGGTCGGCGGCACTGCGCGGCCGGCCGAGCGCCCCGCATCAGCTGAAGTAGATGCCGATCTTCTTGCCGCGGATCTCCTCGACCAGGATGTCCACGTCGTAGATGTCCTTGAGCGTCTCCGAGCACATCAGCTGATCCGGGCGGCCCTGGTGCACCAGCCGACCGGACTTCATGGCCAGGATGGTGTCCGAGTAGCAGGAGGCGAAGTTGATGTCGTGGATGACGATCACCACGGTCTTGCCCAGCTCGTCGGCCATCCGCCGGATCAGGCGCATCATCTCCACGGCGTGCTTCATGTCCAGGTTGTTCAGCGGCTCATCCAGCAGCAGCACGTCGGTGTCCTGGGCCAGCACCATGGCGATGTACGCGCGCTGCCGCTGACCGCCGGAGAGCTCGTCCAGGTACCGCCCGGCGAAGGAGTGCAGGTCCATGTACCCCAGGGCCTGGCTGACCAGACGCTCATCATCCGTGCCGGGGCGTCCGCCGTGGTGCGGGAAGCGTCCGAAGGAGACCAGGTCCCACACGGTCAGGCGCACGGTGGTGGTGTTCTCCTGACGCAGCACGGCCAGCTTGCGGGCCAACGCGCGGGTGTCGGAGTCGAACACGTCCTGGCCGCCCACGGCGATCGTCCCGCCGTCGGCCTGCAGCAGGCGTCCGATCATGGAGAGCAGCGTGGACTTGCCGGCGCCGTTGGGCCCGATGATCGAGGTGACGCCGCCGGCGGGGATCTGGGCGGTGACCTCGTCCACCACGCGGGTGCGGTCATAGGCCTTCACCACGCCCTGCAGGTCGATCGCCGGAACGCCGGGCACCGGGGGATCGGCATGGATCGAGTGGCTGCCGTTCGCGGCTGGGGCATCCGGCGTCTGACGTCCCGACTGCGGCGAATCCATGCCGTCCAGCGTACCGGCGGTCAGCTCATACTCGGTCTGCACTGCCATCAGCGCACCTTTCCTCTCAACAGCATGGCCAGGAACACGATCCCGCCCGCGAACTCGATGATGATGCTCAGCGCCGTGTTGAAGCCGAACACGTGCTGCAGGACCATCTGCCCGCCGGCCAGCAGCACGATCCCCAGGAACACTGCCGCCGGCAGCACCCAGCGGTGCCGGAACGCACCCACCTGGTAGGCCAGGTTGGCCACCAGCAGGCCGAAGAACGTCACCGGTCCCACCAGGGCGGTGGACACGGCCACCATCACGGCGGCGATCACCAGGATCTGCATGGTCCGGGCACGGTGGTCCACGCCCAGGGAGACGGCGGACTGCCGACCCAGGGCCAGCACGTCCAGCTCATGGCGCATCCGCCACACGGGGATGCTCGCCAGCGCCAGCATCACCGCCGCCAGTCCCAGCAGCTGCGGATCCACCATGCCGAAGGAGGCGAAGAACAGGTCCTGCAGGATGGTGAACTCCGAGGGCTCCATCAGCTTCTGCAGCAGAGCGGAGATGCCCCGGAACAGGGTGGCGAACACGATCCCGATCAGCAGCACCAGGTGCAGCGACTGGTGCGCCCCGGTGAACAGCCACCGGTACAGGGCCACCGCGAACACCACCATCACCACGGTCTCGGCCAGGAACCGCACCGCTGGCGGGAACCCCAGGAACGACTGCGCCGTGAACACCCACACCATCACGGTCTGGATCAGCACGTACAGCGCGTCGAAGCCCATGATGGACGGGGTCAGGATGCGGTTCCCGGTCACCGTCTGGAACAGCACGGTGGACACGCCCACGGCGTAGGCCACCAGCACCATGGCCCCCACGGTGGTCAGCCGCCGCGGCAGGATGTACTCCACCGCGCCGGTCAGCCCCACGAACACGAAGGCCAGCACGCTCGCCAGCGCCAGTGCGCCCAGCACGGCCACGATGATCCAGGCCCGGCGGGATTCCCGACGACGGCCCCCACCTTCTCCCGGCCCGGCACCGGGGGTGCCGGGAGGCTGGGAGGAGGCGGCGTCGTCGGGAAGGTCTGTGCTGGAACCGGACCCACGGGATCCGGTGAACAGGCCGATCAGCCCGCGCCCGGACTCCATGGTCCGGCGGGACTCCGGGGTGGGGGAGGAGGTGAGATCCGTGGTCATGAGCGGGCTCCCCGGCGGCGGGTCTGCAGCAGCAGGACCAGGAAGATGGCCGCGCCCACCACGGAGATGATGGTGCCGACCGGGATCTCATAGGGGTAGCGGATGGTGCGGCCCACGATGTCGCAGAGCAGCACGAAGCCGGCGCCGAAGATCGCGGTCCAGGGCACGGCGGTGCGGGCGTTGTCTCCGAACACCATGGAGACCAGGTTGGGCACCACCAGTCCCAGGAAGGGCAGGGCGCCCACGGTGACCACCACGACGGCCGAGATCACCGAGACCAGTCCCAGCCCCAGCGCCATGACCTGTTGGTACTTCAGGCCCAGGTTCGTGGCCACGTCCTGACCCATGCCGGCCACGGTGAAGCGGTCCGCAGCCAGGAAGCCGAGAAGCGTGAGGGCGCCGACCAGCCAGAGCAGTTCGTAGCGGCCGGAGACCACACCGGAGAAGTCGCCGATCATCCAGGTGTTCAGGGTCTGGAGCAGGTCCACGCGGTAGGCGAAGAACGTGGTGATGGCGGCGATGACACCACCGAGCATGATGCCCACCAGGGGCACCAGCAGGGTGGAGCGTGCGGGGACGCGGCGGATGATCGCCAGGAAGATCGCGGTGCCGGCCAGGGCGAAGATCGCAGCGATGCCCATCTTGCCCATCAGCGGCAGCGCCGGCAGGAAGACGGTGGCCACCAGGATGCCGGCCGTGGCGGACTCGACGGTGCCGGCGGTGGAGGGCTCCACGAAGCGGTTGCGGACCATCAGCTGCATGATCAGTCCGGCCACCGCCATGGCCAGGCCGGAGAGCAGCACGGCGGCGGTGCGGGGCAGGCGCGAGACGGTCAGGATGTGCCAGGCCTCGGGGTCGCCGGAGAGCACGGCGGGCAGGCTCACATTGGTGACGCCCACGAACATGGACACCACGGCCAGGATCAGGATGGCGGCCACGCCCAGCCACAGGGCGGTGCGGGTGTTCCGGAACCGGGTGAACTGCCGCGAGGTGATGCAGTGGTCCTCGGGGTGCGCGCGCATGGCCCGGATGTCCACCAGGGTGCGGGCGTCGGTGACGGTGACCGGTGGAGCGGTGGGAGTGCGGACACGGGCCAGCCCGCCCGGGGGCACTCCCGGGCGGGCTGGTGGTGCAGACGGCGCATTGGCCGTGGTGTCTGACATCAGGGGATCAGCGGTTCCTTGTGTGTGGACTGCGGTGTCTGGGGTCAGCTGTCCGAGGTGGCGTCGGTGCCGCCGGTGGTGGACTCGGTGACCACGCCGTTGACGACCTGGTTGATCATCTGCGGCAGGCTGTTCAGTCCGTAGCCGACGACGTACCAGTTGGTCGGATCCAGCTGGATGATGTCCCCGTTGCGGGCGGCGTTGGTGCCGTTGACCAGATCGTTGTCCAGGACAGCGTCGGCGGCCTGACCGCCCTCGCCGGTGGCGGCATCGCGGTCGATCACGAACAGCAGATCCGGGTTGGTCTCGGCGATGTACTCGAAGGAGATGGACTCACCGTGGGCGCCTTCGGCCTTGACGTCGGCGGCGGTGGGGACGCCCAGCAGGTCGTGGATCAGACCGAAGCGGGAGCCGGCACCGTAGGCGGTGACCTCACCGGCGGAGGTGAGCACGATCAGGCCGCTGCCCTTGCCGGCCTCCTTGAGGGTGGCCTTGGCGTCCTCGATCTTGCCCTCGATGCCCCTGAGCTTGCCTTCCACGGCCTCGGTCTTGCCGAAGATGGTGCCGATGACCTTGGCGTTGGCCTCGAAGGACTCCAGGGGGTCGGTCATGTCCACGGCCAGATTCACGGTGGGGGCGATCTTGGAGAGCTCCCCGTAGGCCTCAGCAGTGCGGCCCGAGGTGATGATCAGGTCCGGGCCGGCGGTGGCGATGGTCTCGAAGTCCGGCTCCTTCATGGCGCCGATCTTCTCTGCACCCTCAGCGATCCCCTGCAGGGACTCCGAGTACTGGGCCTCGGGGACGCCAGCCGGCTGCACGCCGATCGCGTTCATGGTGTCCATCACGCCCAGGTCGAAGACGAAGACTTTCTCCGGGTTGGCCGGGACCTCGGTGGTGCCCTGAGAGTGCTGGACGGTGATGGTGCCGTCGCCGTTGTCCGTGGCGGTCACTGGCCCGCCGGTGTTCGACGAGCCGGAGCTGGTCGAGGACGGGGTGTCGCCAGGGGTGGTGGCGCCGCCCGAACCGTTGGAGGTGGCCCCGCCGCAGGCGGACAGGGTGACCAGCGCGGTCAGACCGAGGAAGGCCATCAGCATCATGCGCCAGCGGGCGAAGCGGCCCACGGGGGCAGAGGTGCGGGTGAAGGACACGGGGTCTCCAGTCGAGTCGGGGAGCAGGCGCTCCGTGTGCTCACCGGACACAGTCCTCCACGCACCGAGTGCACCGGTGCTGCGCTGGGGGTCTGGCCGAATAAGCGAACGAGTGTGTTGCGTTATTGAAGCCTCGAGGTCTCAGCGTAGAGGTAAGCCTTACCTAACCGCAAGCGAAAGGGCTCAATACGAACATATTTTGTGCGCTAATGACGCACGGCTTGGCGCGCGGTGATGAGGAGCCGGGCACCGTCGCCGTCCGTCAGTGGGGCAGGTGCGGCCAGATGGCCACCAGGATCGAGAAAGACGAATGACGACGCGAGGAGCGATCCGGGGCGTCACGCCACACCTCTGGCACTCACCTTGACCGAGTGCTAATCGCGCGCCTAGAGTCATTTCTGGCACTCCGGGCGACCGGGTGCCAAGCCTGAAGGACCTGCCATCCGGCACCCGCGACGACGGTTGGTCAGCCTCCGGCGCACAACAGATTCCCAGTTCTCCGGTCCGCCCCGCACGCCTGGGCGGCCGGCCATCAGATACGAAGGAGAGCGCAGCCATGTCTGTCTCCATCAAGCCCCTCGAGGATCGCATTGTTGTCCGTCCGCTGGAAGCCGAGCAGACCACCGCTTCCGGCCTGGTCATCCCGGACACCGCCAAGGAGAAGCCCCAGGAGGGCCAGGTCGTGGCCGTGGGCCCCGGCCGCGTCGATGACAACGGCAACCGCGTCCCCGTGGATGTCTCCGAGGGCGACGTGGTCCTTTACTCCAAGTACGGCGGCACCGAGGTGAAGGTCTCCGGCGAGGAGTACCTGGTCCTCTCCGCCCGCGACGTGCTGGCCATCGTCACCAAGTGACCCCGGTCTCTGACCGCACCTGACGCTCCAGGCCCGGCCGGCCATCTCACTGGCCGGGCCTGCGCGCGTCTCCCGCCGTCGTCGGGACGCCTGTGCTGAACAGCGTTGACGACGACGGCCCCCCACACCTGAACTTTTCATCTCACCGAGAGGAGCGTCGAGACTATGGCCAAGCAGTTGGCATTCAACGACGACGCACGCCGGGCCCTGCAGGCCGGCATCGACAAGCTGGCGGACACCGTCAAGGTCACCCTGGGCCCCAAGGGCCGCAACGTGGTCCTGGACAAGGCCTGGGGCGCACCCACCATCACCAACGACGGTGTGACCATCGCCCGTGACATCGAGCTGGACGATCCGTACGAGAACATGGGCGCTCAGCTGGCCAAGGAAGTGGCCACCAAGACCAACGACGTGGCCGGCGACGGCACCACCACCGCCACCGTGCTGGCCCAGGCCCTGGTCAACGAGGGCATGCGCCTGGTGGCCGCCGGTGCAGCCCCCAGCGAGGTCAAGAAGGGCATCGAGGTGGCCGTGGCCGCCGTTGAGCGCCGCCTGGGCGAGAACGCCCGCGACGTCGAGGGCCAGCAGGTCGCCCACGTGGCCGCCATCTCCGCCCAGTCCGACGAGGTCGGAGAGCTGCTCGCCCGCGCCTTCGACACCGTGGGCACCGACGGCGTGATCACCATCGAGGAGTCCTCCACCACCAGCACCGAGCTGGAGGTCACCGAGGGCATGCAGTTCGACAAGGGCTACCTCTCCCCGTACATGGTCACCGACGCCGAGCGTCAGGAGGCTGTGCTGGAGAACCCCTACATCCTGCTGAACTCCGGCAAGATCTCCTCCGTGCAGGAGTTCCTGCCGCTGCTGGAGAAGGTCCTGCAGGAGTCCAAGCCGCTGTTCATCATCGCTGAGGACGTGGAGGGCGAGGCGCTGTCCACCCTGGTGGTCAACAAGATCCGCGGCACCCTGTCCGCCGTGGCCGTGAAGGCACCGGGCTTCGGCGACCGCCGCAAGGCCATGATGCAGGACATCGCCGTGCTCACCGGTGCACAGGTGGTCTCCCCGGACCTGGGCATGAAGCTGGACCAGGTGGGCCTGGAGGTCCTGGGCACCGCACGCCGCGTGACCATCACCAAGGACTCCACCACGATCGTGGAGGGCGCCGGCTCGGCCGACGAGGTCGCCGCCCGCGTCTCCCAGATCAAGGCCGAGTCCGAGGCCACCGACTCCGAGTGGGACCGCGAGAAGCTGCAGGAGCGCCTGGCCAAGCTGGCCGGCGGTGTGGGCGTCATCAAGGTCGGCGCCGCCACCGAGGTGGAGCTCAAGGAGCGCAAGCACCGCATCGAGGACGCCGTCTCCTCCACGCGTGCCGCACTGGAGGAGGGCATCGTGGCCGGTGGTGGCACCGCGCTGATCAACGCCCTGTCCGTGCTGGACGAGGACTCCGACGTGCAGGCCCTCCAGGGCGATGCCGCAGCAGCCGTGGGCGTGGTCCGCAAGGCCCTGGTCCAGCCGCTGCGCTGGATCGCCCAGAACGCCGGCGAGGACGGCTACGTGGTGGCCGAGAAGGTCAAGGGCATGGAGGCCAACCACGGCTTCAACGCCAAGACCGGCGTGTACGGTGACCTGCTCGCCGACGGCGTGATCGACCCCGTCAAGGTCACCCGCTCCGCGCTGGCCAACGCCGCCTCGATCGCCGCCCTGGTCCTGACCACCGAGACCCTGGTGGCAGACAAGAAGGACGACGAGGACGAGGACTGACGGGACTGATCGGTTGAGCTCGGCTGAGCTGAGCTGAGACCGTCCGAAGGCCCCGGCCCCTGCGACTGTGCAGGGGACCGGGGCCTTCGTCCTGTTGGGACTGTCCTGATGTTGATCCAGAAACAGTGGTGAGCATCAGAGCTGAAGGTCGCCACTGCTTCTGGCTGACGACGGCGTGGCCGGGAATGGGTTGCAGGAGTCGTCGAGCATTGGAACTAGGTTGCACGAATTGGCGTACAGACGGCTCGGGAGCGACAGGTGATGCCACAGAGACTGTAGATCCGACGAATGGTGCGACTCAGTCCGGATCGGGCCAGGGCGCTGAGGTACTTCTCAGTGATCCGACGCTGGGCCAGCCGCGCTACGGGAGAGCCGAGCCGGGACCACCAGGTGGCCGGACGGGAGAACGCCGTGATGGACAGCTCCACGGTGCCGTCCGGGTGCAGCTCCAGCCATCCTCGCCCCGGCCCAACTCCCGCACGCTCGGGTTGCCCCCATGGCGAGCCAGAAGCAGTGGTGGCCATCGTGGCTGATGGTCACCGCTGCTTCTGGTTCAACGAGAAACCCGGCCTCAGGCCCGGGGCGAGGCGTCAGGCTCGGGGGAGGGGCCGTCGTCGGGAAGGCCGGTGTGTCCCTCGCCCACGTACTCACCCGTGGCGTAGTCATACTCCACCGGGTTGCCGTCCTCGTCCGTGCGGGTGTACCACTCGGTGACCTCCTCCGCGGTGGAGTCGAAGTCCGCACCCGTGGCGAACTCGCTGTTCTCGTGCGTGGGGACGATCGCCAGGGCGAAGTTGTCGCCCTCCTGGGCCACGCCACGCTTCACCGCCTTCTCCAGCGCCCACTTCTCGTACTGGTCGCGGATGGCCAGGGGGTCGTTGCGCAGCTCCTTCACCAGGGCGATGCACATCAGCAGGATGATCACCGCGAACGGCAGTGCCGTCACCGTGATCAGGTTCTGCAGGCCCTGCAGGGAGGAGTCACCGCCGGTCAGCAGCATCACCACGGCGATACCGGCCATGCAGATCGCCCAGAACGCGGTGACCAGACGGTTGGGGTTCGGGTTGCCGCCCTGGGAGAGCTGGGAGTTGACCAGTGAGGCGGAGTCGGCGGTGGTGATGAAGAAGATGGCCAGGATCCCGATCACCAGCGGGGCGATGATGTTCGCGCCGGGCAGCAGGTCCAGCACCGCGTAGAAGATCTCGGCCGGGGCCGGCAGGGAGTTCGCCGTGCCGTCCGGGGCGAGCTGGCCGGTCTGCTGCTGCAGCCAGATGGCGGTGCCGCCGAGCATGGTGAAGGCCAGGATGATGATGGTCGAGGGGATGAACAGCACGCCGAGCACGAACTGCTTGATGGTGCGCCCGCGCGAGATCTTGGCCACGAACACGCCTACGAACGGCGCCCAGCTCACCCACCAGGCCCAGTAGAAGGTCGTCCAGGAGGAGAGGAATGCCTGCATCTCCTCGCCCTGGGCCATGTTGGCGCTGAGCATCTCCGGCATGGAGCTGACGTAGTCCATGATCACGCCCGGCACCACGTTCATCAGGAACGCCGTGGGGCCGACCACGAAGAAGAACACGGCCAGGCCCACCGAGAGCACCATGTTGATGTTGGAGAGCTTGCGGATGCCCTTGGCCACCCCGGACACCGCCGAGATGATGGTGCCGATGGTCAGCACCACGATGATCACGATCGCCACGGTGTTGCCCGTGGGCGTCCAGCCTGAGACGATCTCCACGCCGCGTCCGATCTGCAGCGCGCCGATCCCCAGCGAAGAGGCCGTGCCGAACAGGGTGGCGATGATGGCCAGGCCGTCGATGGTGCGCGCGCCCAGCGAGGTGGACTTGCCGCCGAACAGTGGTGCCAGGATCGAGCTCATCAGCGGCACCCGGCCGCGGCGGTAGGACACGTACGCCACCGCCAGCCCGACGATCGCGTAGAACGCCCACGCGTTGAAGCCCCAGTGCATGGCGGCCTGGGCCATCGCGCCCGTGATCGCCTCCATGGACGCCGGCTCATACGCACCCGGCCGCGGGGAGAGATAGTAGGTGAGCGGCTCGAACGGGCCGAAGAAGATGATGCCGATGCCGATCCCCGCCGCGAACAGCATGGCCGCCCACGAAGCGGTGGAGTACTCCGGCTTCTCATCGTCCAGTCCCAGCGGGATCCGCCCGTAGCGCGAGAACGCCAGGATCAGCAGCAGCACGATCAGCCCCGCCGCCATGGACGTGAAGATCCACCCGAGGTTGGTCATCACCCAGGTCAGCGCTGCTGAGGAGACCTCGAGCACGGTGTCCGGCTGGGTGACACCCCAGATCACGAAGCCGATGATCAGCAGCCCGACGACGGCCACGATCGGCACGTCGATGCGGTACCTGACCTTCTGGTCCTCGATGGAGACGCCCGGAACCAGTGCGGGGTGGATGTCATGCGGGTAGTTGACCTCGCGGATGAACCTGCGCAGCCGGGTCTGGCCCTGAGCGCGGGTGGATCCTGATCCGGGCGAGGTGGACTCTGATGAGGACGGCGGTGGGGTGCTCATGCTCACCCACTATGACCCGACCTGCGAGGATGCGCCACTTGAACCGGGCGGGAGCTGCGGCGGCTTCGACACCGTTCGTGTGACAGATCCACGGGCGTGCGGGACTGATGCGGTCACACGAACAGGGACGAGAGATCCCGGCTGTCACACGAAGGGTGACCGGCCTCCCGGCGAGGGGTGGAGCGCCCGCAGATGCGACGACCCCCTTCCCGGGACAGCTCACTGCTCCGGAGAGCGGGAGAGTGTCCCGAGAAGGGGGTCGATGCGCAGGGCGACTGCGCCGAGTCGGCCGGACGAGCCGGCCTCGGGGTCAGCGCCGGGTGGAGTCCACCGACTCGCGGTCGGCGTCGGCGTCCGGACCCGTGGCCGAAGCGACCGTGTCCGCGGCGGTGCGGGAGGCGTCGTCGTAGGCCTGGTCCGGGGTGGAGGACTCCACGGTGCCCAGCCGCTCGTCCATCTCCTCCGGGGAGATCGCCATCAGGTCCTCGGTGCGCTCGGCGTGGTACCGGTCCACGTCCAGGATGCCCTCCTGCTTGGACACCAGTGTGGGGACCAGTGCCTGGCCGGCCACGTTCACGGCGGTGCGGCCCATGTCCACGATCGGGTCCACGGCCAGCAGCAGGCCCACGCCCTCCAGGGGCAGACCCAGGGTGGACAGGGTCAGGGTGAGCATCACGGTGGCGCCGGTGGTGCCCGCGGTGGCGGCCGAGCCCAGCACCGAGACCATGATGATCAGCAGGTAGTCGCCGATCGAGAGGTCGATCCCGAAGAACTGGGCCACGAACATCGCCGCGATGGCCGGGTAGATCGCCGCGCAGCCGTCCATCTTGGTGGTGGCGCCCAGCGGGACGGCGAAGGCCGCGTAGCCGCGGGGCACACCGAAGCTGTACTCGGTCACACGCTGGGTGACCGGCAGGGTGCCGATCGACGAGCGGGAGACGAAGCCGAGCTGGAACGCCGGCCAGATGCCGGAGAAGAACTTGCGGACGGACAGGCCGTGCAGGCGGGCCAGCAGCGGGTAGACCACCAGGAACACCAGGGCCAGGCCCACGTAGATGGCCACCACGAACTTGGCCAGCGAACCCATGGTGGTCCAGCCGTAGGAGGCCACGGCGTTGCCCAGCAGACCCACGGTGCCGATCGGGGCGATCCGGATGATCCACCACAGCACCTTCTGGATGACCTCCAGGGCCGAGCGGGAGAAGCTCAGGAACGGCTCGGCCTTGGCGCCCACCTTCAGAGCGGCGACGCCGATGGCGATCGAGATGACCAGGACCTGCAGCACGTTGAACGAGACCGAGGTGGAGGCCGAGCCGTCCTCCAGGGTGGTGGAGGCGGACAGGCCCAGGAAGTTGGAGGGGACCAGGCCCTGGATGAACGCCAGCCAGTCGCCGGTGCGGCCCTCATAGGCGCCCGGGGCCTCCTGTCCGGTGCCCACGCCGGGCTGGAACACCGCGCCCAGTCCGATGCCGATCAGCACGGCGATCAGCGAGGTGATGGCGAACCACAGCAGGGTCTTCCACGCCAGACGGGCAGCGTTGGTCACCTGCGCCAGGTTCGCGATCGAGGCCACCACCGCGAAGAACACCAGCGGGATCACCGCGGCGCGCAGCAGGGAGACGTAGGAGGAGCCGATGATCTGCAGCGTGGTGCCCAGGCCGTTCGGGGTCTCCGAGGTGTGCCCGGTGTTCCGGGCCACCAGGCCCAGGATCACGCCGAGCACCAGGGCGATCAGGATCTGCACGCCGAAGTTCGTCATCCACGCTGGGAGGCGCCGCTCGGAGCGGGAGGAGGGGGCCGTCGTCGGGCTGGAGGGAGCCGGGGAGGCACCTGAGGTGCGGTTGGTAGAAGTCACCCGGAGACTGTAGAAGTGCAATACCACGACGGCGGAATCAGGTTTCGCAGTGTGACGCGGCTGTGACGTGGGGCATGTGATGTGGGTCGTCGTGGGGGAGAGGGCCCGGACGTAGACTGTCTGCACCCCCGATGCACTGATGTCGCACTGCGGTGCACTGTGACGCACTGAAAGGTCTCCGCCTGTGAGCGCTCCGAACAACGGCCCCTCCACCGAGCCTGTGGCCACCTCCCATGATCCCTTCGGCTTCACCGGCCTGACCTATGACGATGTCCTGCTGCTGCCCAACGCCACGGACGTGATCCCCGCCGACGCGGACACCGCCACCCAGTTCACCCGCCGGATCCGGCTGAACATCCCCGTGGTCTCGGCGGCCATGGACACCGTGACGGAGGCCCCGCTGGCGATCGCCCTGGCCCGTCAGGGCGGCATGGGCATCATCCACCGCAACCTCTCGATCGAGGACCAGGCGGCGGAGGTGGACCGGGTCAAGCGCTCCGAGTCCGGCATGATCTCCGACCCGGTGACCATCAGCCCGGACGCCACCCTGGCCGAGCTGGACGAGCTGTGCGCCACCTACCGGGTCTCCGGACTGCCCGTGGTGGACGAGCAGATGACCCTGCTGGGCATCATCACCAACCGCGACACCCGCTTCATCCCGCACGAGGAGTGGGCCACCCGCACCGTGCACTCGGCCATGACCCCCATGCCGTTGATCACCGGACGCGAGGGGATCTCCCGTGAGGAGACGGTGGAGCTGTTCTCGAAGCACCGGATCGAGAAGCTGCCCCTGGTGGACCGCAAGAACCGGCTCAAGGGCCTGATCACGGTCAAGGACTTCGACAAGGCGGAGAAGTACCCTGAGGCGGCCAAGGACGAGGAGGGTCGCCTGCGCGTGGGCGGTGCGGTGGGCTTCTTCGGCGACGGCTGGGAGCGGGCCATGCAGCTGGTCGAGGCCGGCGTGGACGTGCTGGTGGTGGACACCGCCAACGGGCACACGCACGGCGTGCTGGACATGATCGCCCGGCTGAAGAAGGAGAAGCTGGCCAAGCACGTGGATGTGATCGGCGGCCAGGCAGCCACCTATGCCGGTGCCAAGGCGATCGTGGACGCCGGTGCCGACGCCGTGAAGGTGGGCGTGGGACCGGGTTCGATCTGCACCACCCGAGTGGTGGCCGGTGTGGGTGTTCCGCAGATCACCGCGATCTACGAGTCGGCCAAGGCCACCATTCCGGCCGGCATCCCGCTGATCGCCGACGGCGGCCTGCAGCACTCCGGCGACATCGGCAAGGCGCTGGTGGCCGGTGCCGACTCCGTGATGCTCGGCTCCCTGCTGGCCGGCACCGCCGAGTCCCCGGGTGATCTGGTCTTCTACCAGGGCAAGCAGTTCAAGGCCTACCGCGGCATGGGCTCCCTGGGCGCCATGCAGACCCGCAACGGACAGCGCTCCTTCTCCAAGGACCGCTACTTCCAGGCCGATGTGCCCAGCGAGGACAAGCTGATCCCGGAGGGGATCGAGGGCCAGGTGCCCTACCGCGGTCCGGTGGCCTCGGTGGTGCACCAGCTGGTGGGCGGGCTGCGCCAGACCATGTTCTACACGGGAGCGCCGACCATCGCGGACCTCAAGCAGAACGGCCGTTTCGTGCGCATCACCCCGGCCGGGCTGAAGGAGTCCCACCCGCACGACATCATGATGACCGTGGAGGCTCCGAACTACCGGAGCCGCTGACCGCGCCCAAGGGCACGGACCCCGCAGCACAGCAGAGCACTCGGCCAGGACAGTCCTGGCCGAGCGCTCTGCTGTAGGCCTCCGGGTGAGGTCAGAGGCGGCTCGGGGTCAGAGGCGGCGGCACTGGCCTTCCTTGGAGGAGGCGATGTTGTTGCCGCCCTTGGGAACGTAGCGGTTCTCCTTGCACTGCAGGGCGCCGTCGATCCGGTTGCCCTCCACGTACAGGGAGCTGCGGTTCTTCTCGATCTGGACGTTGCCGCCCACGGTGTTGCGGCCCACGGCGGCGATGCCGTACTCCTTGACCTGGATGTCACCGTCCACCCGCGCCGCGCGGATCAGCACGCGCTTGGCCGGAGACTTCTCGGCCTGGTAGTTCCCGCCGATCCGGCCCCAGGACATGGACGCGGTGCCGGACATCTCGGTGAACTGGGCATCCCCGCCCAGGGTCACGCGGGCCGTGGTCACGGTGCCGCCGTACTTCACCTGCAGGTCTCCGCCCACCGTGGTGGCGGTCATCCGGATCAGCCGCTGGCGCTCGGCCTGGATGTTGCCGGTCACCCGTCCGCCGGCGGTCTGCAGGGTGGCGCCGCGGGCCACCTTCACGTCCCCCTTGACGGTCACATAGTTCAGCGTGCAGCTCTTGCCGGCCGGGACGTAGAGGTCGTCATTGACCACGGTCTTGGACAGCGTGCCGGAGCAGGCTCGGTCCGCCGCGGCGGGCTGGGCCGAGACGCCGAACCCGACGGCGAGGGTGGAGGCCATCAGTGCAGAGGCACCGAGGCCGGCCAGCGTGCGGGCGAGGGGGGTCTTCTTCGTCATGATGTCTCCTGGTCTGGTGCCCGCTGAGGATCGGTGGGCGTGTGATGAGGCTGTGGTGAAGGGCTGTCCCTTCGTGGTCCATACAACTCCTCCCAGGTAAGAGGGCGATGAGCCCAGGATGAGACGACGATGAGAGTCTCGGCGGTAGGATCACCCAGTGGCGCCCACGGCCGCCTCCACCACCCGTCGAGACCATCAGGGGGACCATGTCATCGGGAATGACGGCACCGGCGCGCCCCGTGTCCGCGCCGGCTGCCCAGCAGCCTGCGCGCGTGTTCCGCGCCGACATCCAGGGGCTGCGGGCCTTCGCGGTGATCGCGGTGATCGTCAACCACATGGTCGGCTGGCCGGTCGGCGGGTTCGTGGGCGTGGACATCTTCTTCGTGATCTCCGGATATCTCATCACCGGGCACCTGATGAAGGAGTGGGAGCGCACGGGGCGGATCAGCTTCGTGCAGTTCTACCGGCGCCGGATCAAGCGCATCCTCCCGGCCTCCACGCTGGCCCTGGTGGTCACGGTGGCCGCCGGGTTCGTGCTCTTCCCGGCCGCACGCGCGTGGTCGACCTTCTGGGACGGCGTCTGGGCCCTGTTCTTCGTGGGCAACTGGCGGTTCGCGGCCGAGGGGACGGACTACTTCGCCGCGGACGGCCCGGTCTCTCCGCTCCAGCACTACTGGTCCCTGGGCGTGGAGGAGCAGTTCTACTTCGTCTGGCCCTGGGTCATGCTGCTGGCCCTGGTGGTGGTGGCTCGTCGTCGTCCGCAGGTGAGTCCGCGCCTGGTGGCGTCCCTGGTGATCGGCGCACTGAGCGTGCTCTCCTTCCTCTGGGCTCTCCAGGAGACCGTCAGCGCCCCCACGGTGGCGTACTTCTCCACGCTCTCCCGGGCGTGGGAACTGGGCATCGGCGCGCTGCTGGCCCTGGCGGCCCCGCTGATCGCCCGGGTCCGGGAGCAGGCCCGCCCGCTGATGGCCTGGATCGGCATCGCGGGGATGGTCCTGTCCCTGTTCCTGGTCGCGGAGACCTCGTCCTTCCCGGCACCGGTGGCCCTGCTGCCGGTGCTCTCCTGCGCGCTGGTGATCGCCGCCGGTGAGAACGGCGGCCAACGGCACATCGGTCTGCTGACCAACCGGGTGGCCGGCTACATCGGTGACATCTCGTTCAGTCTCTACCTGTGGCACATGCCCGTCATCATCCTCACCGCGTCCCTGTTCGTGGCGGACACCGTGGCCGAACGCCTGGTGCAGATCCTGCTGATGGCGGCCCTGTCCATGGCGGCCTACCACGTGTGGGAGGACCCGATCCGCCGTAGCGGCTGGCTCAGCGGACCCCGGCACGGCCGGGCGCCCCGCCGGGCCGGCCGTGCCGAACGGCTCGGCGCCACCTCCAGCGTGGCCCTGGTCCTGGTGGCGGCCCTCCTCACCTCCCTCACGGTGTCCGCCGAGCGCCAGCAGGCCCAGGCCCATCAGGAGCAGCAGGCAGCCGTCCTGGAACGTGAGCTGCGTGCCGGCTCCGAGGAGGGGGCACAGGCCCCGGTGCCCCCGGGCATGCCGGCCGTCGCGGCGGTGCACGGTGAGGTGGAGCAGGCCCTGCGTCTGACCTCCTGGGGGGACGCCGAGGCGGACCTCGAGGCGGCGATCGGGGACCACACCCGGATGGACGAGACCGTGCGCGCCTGCTCAGACGGGAAGCTGGAGCGCAGCCACTGCCGCCTGGGACCTGAGGACGCCCAGACGAGTGTCATGCTGGTGGGCGACTCGATCGGCCGCGCGTTCGTCCCCTCGGTGCGGGGGAACCTGGAGCAGCTGGACTGGCGGCTGGAACTGCGCGTGAACCCGGGCTGCTCGTTCATCCCGATCACCCGCGAGTTCCCCACGGCCCAGGCCCGCCAGCGCTGCGTGGACCACCGGGAGAGCGTGCTGGAGGACATCCGGGCGGAGCAGCCGGACATCGTGCTGATCTCCAACAGCGTGATCGCCACCGAGGATGAGGACGGCACACCTGTCACACCCCAGATGTGGCAGGAGGGGCTGCAGGAGTACCTGGCCGTGATCGAGGACCATTCCGAGGCCGTGGTGATCACCGGGCCGCCGGCGGACAAGACCCCGGCCAGCTGCCATGTCCGCGGGGGAGTCCCCCTGGACTGCCTGGGCACCATCACCGATCTGCGTCAGGCCACCACTCAGGCCGAACAGGCGGCCGCGGAGGCCACCGGGGCGGCCCTGGCGGACACCACGCCCCTGTTCTGCGCCCTGGGCCGCTGTCCGGCGGTGGTGGACGGGGTTCCGGTGAAGATCGACCGGACCCACATCACCGTGGAGTACGCCGAGCACATCGCCCCGGCCATGGGCGAGCTGCTGACAGGTGCGTTGGAGAGCCAGACCTCCGCAGCGCTGGACTAGGCTGGACAGGTGAGCATGCAGATCGAGATCGGCCGCGGCAAGCGGGCACGGCAGGCGTACGCCTTGGACGACATCGCCGTGGTCCCCACCCGGCGCACCCGTGACCCGGAAGACGTGTCCCTGTCCTGGCAGATCGACGCCTTCACCTTCGACGCCCCCGTGATCGGGGCGCCCATGGACTCGGTGATGAGCCCGGACACGGCCATCGCGCTGGGCCGGATGGGCGGCATGGGCGTGCTGAACCTCGAGGGCCTCTGGACCCGGTATGAGGATCCCTCACCCCTGCTGGAGGAGATCGCTCATCTGGAGTCGGCGAACTACTCCCCGGAGAACACCCGGCGACTGCAGGAGATCTACTCCGCACCGGTGCAGGCCGAGCTGATCACCGAGCGCCTGGCCCAGATCCGGGAGGCCGGTGTGGTGGTGGCCGGTGCCCTGACCCCGCAGCACACCCAGCAGTTCTACAAGACCGTGCTGGCCGCTGGCGTGGACATGTTCGTCATCCGCGGCACCACTGTCTCCGCCGAGCACGTCTCGGAGACCCAGGAGCCCCTGGACCTGAAGAAGTTCATCTACGAGCTCGATGTCCCGGTGATCGTGGGCGGCGCGGCTGGCTACACTCCGGCGCTGCACCTGATGCGCACCGGTGCAGCCGGCGTTCTGGTCGGCTTCGGCGGCGGCGCCTCCTCCACCACGCGCCGAGCCCTGGGCAT
This sequence comes from Micrococcus terreus, assembly GCF_900116905.1. GTDB lineage: Bacteria > Actinomycetota > Actinomycetes > Actinomycetales > Micrococcaceae > Citricoccus > Citricoccus terreus. Next base: position 274,747 of record NZ_FPCG01000001.1, read on the forward strand.
CCGCGTCCCCATGGCCACGGCCATCTCGGACATCGCCGAGGCCCGGCGGGACTACATGGACGAGTCCGGCGGACGCTATGTGCACGTGATCGCCGACGGCGGCCTGGGCACCTCGGGGGACATCATCAAGGCCCTGGCCATGGGTGCCGACGCCGTCATGCTCGGCGCTGCCCTGGCCCGCGCGGAAGAGGCCCCGGGCAGGGGCTGGCACTGGGGTGGCGAGGCAGCACACCCGGAGATGCCCCGCGGCGACCGCACCTACGTGGGCACCGTCGGCAGCATGCAGGAGGTCATGTGGGGCCCTGGCCACCACACCAACGGCGCTTCCAACCTGATGGGTGCACTGAAGCGGGCCATGGCCACCACCGGCTACACCGACGTCAAGGACTTCCAGAAGGTCGAGGTCCTGGTGGCCCCTGACTCACGGTCCCACCGAGCCTGACCCCGAACCGGAGCAGCACCGCCCCATGAGCCAGCCTCACCCCAGCACCACGCATCACCTCGAGGCGCCGGGGTCGCTGAGCCCGGCCTCCCGCCGCCGCGCCCTGGAGCGGCTGCGCGCCACCACCCAGGAGCATCCCCTGGACGTGCTGGTGATCGGTGGAGGAGTGGTCGGGGCCGGAGCGGCCCTGGACGCCACCACACGGGGGCTCTCCACTGCGCTGGTGGAGGCCACCGACTACGGCTGGGGCACCTCCTCACGGTCCTCCAAGCTGGTCCACGGCGGCCTGCGCTACCTGGAGATGCTGGACTTCCCCCTGGTCCACGAGGCCCTGCAGGAGCGTGGCCGACTCATCGAGGTCATCGCCCCGCACCTGGTCGGCGCCGTCCCCTTCCTGTACCCGCTCACCAAGGCGTGGGAGCGTCCTTACGTGGGGGCCGGCGTCGCGCTGTACGACTCCCTGGCCGTGGGCCGCACCGGACATCTGCCCCTGCACAAGCACCTGGGCCGCGGAGCCGTGGCCAGGATCGCGCCGGGCCTGAAGCCGGACGCCTTCCTCGGCGCCGTCCGCTATTTCGACGCCCAGGTGGACGACGCCCGCCTGGTGATCGAACTGGTCCGCACCGCCGCCTCCCACGGAGCCTGGTGCGCCTCGCGGGCAGAGGTGACCGCGTACCTGGGCACCGGCGCGGGCGGCCGGGACGGTGTGACCGGAGTGGAGGTCAGGGACCGTGAGACGGGGGAGCTGATCACCGTCCACGCGCGGCAGGTCATCAACGCCACCGGGGCGTGGACCGGCAGGATCCCGCTGCGCGGGCCCCACGGAGATGACGCCCCGCTGACCGAGGGCATGCCGCATGTCACCGCCGCCAAGGGCATCCACGTGGTGGTCCGCCGCGAGCGGTTCGCCTCGGAGGCCGGTCTGATCCTGCGCACGGAGAAATCGGTGCTCTTCGTCATCCCGTGGGGCCGGCACTGGATCGTGGGCACCACGGACACGCCGTGGCAGTACGGGCCGGACCGCCCGGCGGCCACCTCCGAAGACATCGACTACCTGCTCGAACGCGTCAACACCGTGCTGCGCGAGCCCCTGCGTCGCGAGGACATCGTGGGCGTGTACGCCGGCCTGCGTCCTCTGGTCACTCCTTCCCAGTCCACTCAGAAGGACCGTCCCGACGACGGCCACGCGCCGTCCGCGGCGGCGGCACCGACGACGGAGGACGAGGGAGAGGGGGAGAGCGAGTCCGGAGATGCCGAGGACCGCGGCGAACAGCCTGCCACCGCCACCGCCAAGGTCTCCCGTGAGCACGTGGTCGTCCATCCGCTGCCGGGGCTGACGGTGGTGGCCGGCGGCAAGCTCACCACCTACCGGGTGATGGCCGCTGATGCGGTGGACGGTGCGGTGGGGCATCGGACGGCCCCTGGCATGGGCGTGCTCACCGGTCAGGAGCAGTCCGGTGCGGAGTCCGGGATCCCCGAGTCCTGCACGGCAGAGCTGCCGCTGCACGGCGCCCAGGGATGGACCCCCACACGCCATCGGCGCCGTGTGCTGGCCGCCGAGCACGGACTGGGTCTGGACACGGTGGACGCGCTGCTGCATCGGTACGGCTCCGAGGCACCCGAGGTGATGGCGCTGGCCGCGGCGGATGATGCTCTGCGTGCTGGACTGCCGGGGCTGGACGGTCACCTGGGAGCCGAAGTGGTCCATGCCGTGTCCCGGGAGGGTGCTCGGACCGTGCAGGACGTGCTGGCCCGTCGGATCCGCGCGGTGTTCGAGGCCGACGACTCCGGTGAGGCCGCCGCCCCGCACGTCGCCCGCCTGATGGCGCCTCTGCTGGGATGGGACGACGAACGCGAAGCCGCTGAGGTGCGTCGGTTCCAGCGGTACTCCCAGGCCCAGCGCCGCACCCTGGACGCCGTCACCGATGCCCAGGCCCACCGACTGCTCGTCGAGGCCGCCGAGACCTCCGTGCGGGACGTGCAGCGAGGCGGACTGCCCACCGAGGCCAGTTCTACGCCCCGTAGAGAAACCACGTAGGCTGGACCGGTGCTTCGTACCGCTCTGAAACCCGTGTGGCTGCTGGCTCTGCTGTTCGCGCTGGCTGTCTCTGCGGTGTTCGTGGGGCTGAGCAAATGGCAGTTCGACGCCGCCGAGTCCACCGCGCCTCCACCCCTGACCCAGACCGAGACCCCCGTCGCACTCACCGAGCACTTCGCGCCCGAACGCCCCATGATGGGCACCGAGGCTGACCAGGTGGTGGTGGCCACGGGGCAGTTCCTGGCCGACCGTGAGGTGTTTGTGCAGGACCGGCTGCGGGAGGGCGCGAACGGCTACTGGGTGGTCACCGCCCTCACCGTGGACGGCGCACCGGGCGGGGAGGTCATCCCGGTGGTGCGCGGCTGGACCCAGGACCTGGGCCGCAGCGATCCCGCGCCGGAGGGGACCGTGGAGGTCACCGGGCGCCTGCTGCCGGCCGAGGGGCCCTTCGCCGGAGGAACGCACACCCAGGACGGGCGCACCGTCACCACCACCGTGGCGACCTCCGAACTGATCAATCTCTGGGACGCCCCGGCCTACTCCGGCTTCGTCTCGGCCTTCACCGTGGTGCCCGCCGCACAGTTCTCCACCCTCGAGCAGGTGGCGGCCGGGACTCCGGCGGAGCAGATCGCCGAGGCCCGTCAGGCGCAGGACATCGGCGCCCATGCGGACGGGGCCCAGCTGGAGCCGGTCTGGGTGGGACCGCAGCCTCAGGAGACCGAGGTCGTGTGGATGAACATCTTCTACGCGATCGAGTGGGTGGTCTTCGCCGCCTTCGCCCTCTACCTGTGGTGGCGGTTCGTCCGAGATGACTTCCTGCGCGAGCAGCGCGAACGGGAACTGGACCGTGAGTGGGCCGAACGGTGGCGCGACGAGGAGCTGGCGCGCCGCCGCGAGCAGGCCCGGCAGGAGAAGGAGCGGGCACTCGCCGAGTTCGAGCGGTTCCACCGGCGCCGTGAACGAGAGGCCGTCGTCGCCGCTCGGCGGGCCCATGTGGCCGAGACCAGAGACACCCAGACCAGCGCCGGCAGCGGTTCAGCCGGACCGACCACCCCGCCCGCCCCCGAGGAGGACGCGTGACCCAGCAGCCCCATCAGCCCCAGCAGCCCGACGGCTCCGAGCAGCGGATCACCCTGAACGGTGAGGACATCCCCGCCGAGGCTGGCAGCACGCGCCCGCCTGTGGACCCGGAGACCCTGCCGGACCCGGAGGACATCACCGAGGCGGACCTGCCGGCGCCTCCACCGCGGCCGGGCCGGGAGAAGCGTCGTTTCGCCGGAACCCACGCCCAGATCCGCGGGGCCCTGGGCTTCTTCAAGGTGGCCGCGTGGGTCACCGGCATCATGCTGCTGCTGCTGGTGATCGAGATGATTGCCAAGTACGGCTTCGGCAATGAGCTCTACGCCGGCGGCACCACGGCCACCGGCGCGGAGAACACCCTGTCCTTCCAGCCGGAGGACTCCGTGCTGGACGGCTTCAACCTCTCGATCGCCGTGCTGATCGCCCACGGCTGGATGTATGTGGTGTACCTGGTGGCCGCGTTCCGTCTCTGGACCCTGATGCGCTGGCCGGCCATGAAGCTGTTCGTGATCGCCCTGGGCGGAGTGGTCCCGTTCCTGTCCTTCATCGTGGAGCACCGCGTGCACCGCCAGACCCTGCAGGAGCTGGCTGAGCATCCGGAGGCCGTCAGACGGTACTGACCGAGGACTCCGGCGGCCCCGGGCGATCCGGGGTCCGCTGACGGCCCAGCCGCAGTGCGGCCAGCAGCGCCACGATCACCACGGCGGCCAGCAGCACCGAGAGCCCGGCATAGCCCAGGGTCCCCATGATGACCCCGGCCACCACCGAGGTCAGGGCACCGGACAGGGACATCACCGCGTCCGAGAATCCCTGGGCCGGAACGCGGTCCTGTGGTTCCAGGGCCGCCACCAGGAGGGTGGAGCCGGCCACGGTCACCGCGGACCAGCCCAGCCCGAGCAGGATCAGCCCCGCCACCACAGCGGCGTGGAACTGAGGGAGCAGCGCGGTCAACCCGGTCGCCGCCAGCAGCAGGGACAGCCCCCCGACGACGGTCCTCACCGCGCCCCATCGGTCCGCCAGGGTTCCCATCACGGGGGAGAGGGCGTACATCCCAGCCACGTGCAGGGACAGGGTGAACCCGATCAGCACCACCACATCAGGGTGGGCGTGCAGCTGCTGACTGGTCAGCCCAGCCTCGTGCTGGATGTGCAGCGGGGTCATGGACATCAGCCCCACCATCACGCCGTGGGCGGCCACCACGCTGAGCACGGCGGCCACCGCCCGGGGATGCGAACGCACGGCGGCCCAACCCTCTCCCCACCGGTCGATCCCGAAGGGGAGCCGGCGCCGTGGTGCACCGCCCACCGGATGATCCACCCCGGACTGACGGTCCAGGTCCCGGCGCACCAGCAACGGATCCGGACGCAGGCCGATCAGGATGATCAGCCAGCCCACCAGCATGCCGACCGCCGAGATCAGGAACGGTCCTGCGTGGGTGGGGATGCCCAGGGCAGTGGACAGGACCGCTCCCGGTCCCACCAGGTTCGGTCCCAGCACGGCGCCCACGGTGACCGCCCAGACCACCACGGACAGGGCCCGCCCGCGATGCTCGGGCTCGGCCAGATCGGTCACGGCGAAGCGCGCCTGCAGGTTCACGGCCGCGCCGAAGCCCACCAGGAACGCCCCCACCAGCAGCAGGGGGAAGACCCGGGTGAAGACAGCGGTCACCATCACCGCCTGGCCGACCAGTCCGGCGGCGAGGCCCGCCGAGAGGGAGACCCGCCGCCCCCGGTCCAGGGCCAGCTGGGCCAGGGGGATGGAGATCAGGGCCGAGCCCAGGGTCATCGCGGTGTTCACCAGTCCGGCCGTGGCCTCGGTCCCGGAGAGGTCCACCGCCAGGATCGACCCGAGGGAGAGCGTCGCGCCGTTGCCCAGCCCGGAGAACACCTGCGCCGTCCCGAGCACTCGCACCGCGCGGGACTGGACCTGGCGGGAGGTGAGGTCACGGGGAGGGTGAGAGGCCATGCTCGGGATCGTACCGTCGTCGGGCCGCTGGGCGATCTGGACTATTCTTGGCAGGTGACTTCCACCTCCCCTGAGCAGGCCGCTGAGACCGCCGACAACCCGCAGATCGCCGCTGACTTCCCCACCGTGCTGGTGGTGGACTTCGGGGCGCAGTACGCCCAGCTGATCGCCCGCCGGGTCCGCGAGGCGGACGTGTACTCCGAGGTGGTCCCGCACACCCTCTCCGCGGAGGAGATCCTGGCTCGCAACCCGGCCGCGCTGATCCTCTCCGGCGGCCCGTCCTCGGTGTACTCCGAGGACGCGCCTCGACTGGACCCGGCACTGCTGGAGGCCGGCGTGCCCGTGCTGGGCCTGTGCTACGGCTTCCAGTCGATCGCCCAGGCACTGGGCGGCACGGTGGCCCGCACCGGTTCCCGCGAGTATGGCTCCACTCGGCTGGAGGCCATCGACTCCACCTGCACCCTGTTCGCCGGTCAGGACGTGGACCAGGTGGTGTGGATGAGCCACGGGGACGCCGTGACCGACGCCCCGGAGGGCTTCGCCGTCACCGCCAGCACCCCGGGTGCTCCCGTCGCCGCCTTCGAGGACCCTGAGCGCCGGATCTTCGGCGTGCAGTGGCACCCGGAGGTGGGCCACTCCCAGCACGGCCAGCGCGTGATCGAGCGGTTCCTGCGCGAGGGCGCCGGACTGGACCGCAGCTGGACCACCGCCAATGTGATCGAGGAGCAGGTCGCACTGATCCGTGAGCAGATCGGCCAGCACCGGGCCATCTGCGGCCTCTCCGGCGGCGTGGACTCCGCGGTGGCCGCGGCGCTGGTCCAGCGGGCCGTCGGGGACCAGCTGACCTGTGTGTACGTCAACCACGGACTGATGCGTCAGGACGAGTCCGAGGAGATCGAAAAGGCCTTCGGCAAGGCCACCGGCGGCGCCCGGCTGGTCATGGTGGACGCCGAGGACGTGTTCCTGGAGGCGCTGGCCGGGGTGACCGACCCGGAGACCAAGCGCAAGATCATCGGCGAGAAGTTCATCCGCACCTTCGAGAAGGCCCAGGCGGACATCGTCGCCGAGTCCCGCAATGACCCGAACGCCCAGGATGTGAAGTTCCTGGTGCAGGGCACCCTCTACCCGGACGTCGTGGAGTCCGGCGGGGGCGAGGGCACCGCGAACATCAAGAGCCACCACAATGTGGGCGGGCTCCCGGAGGACATCGAGTTCGAGCTCTGCGAGCCCCTGCGTGCCCTGTTCAAGGACGAGGTCCGTGCGGTGGGCGCCCAGCTGGGCCTGCCGGAGGAGATCGTCCAGCGCCAGCCCTTCCCCGGCCCCGGTCTGGGCATCCGCATCATCGGCGAGGTGACCAAGGAGCGCCTGGACCTGCTGCGCCAGGCCGACGCCATCGTGCGCGCCGAGCTCACCTCGGCCGGACTGGACCGGGAGATCTGGCAGTGCCCCGTGGTGCTGCTCGCCGATGTCCGCTCGGTGGGCGTCCAGGGCGATGGTCGCACCTATGGCCACCCCGTGGTGCTGCGGCCCGTGACCAGTGAGGATGCCATGACCGCCGACTGGGCCAAGGTGCCCTATGACGTGCTCTCGCGCATCTCCAACCGGATCACCAATGAGGTGGACGGGATCAACCGGGTGGTGCTGGACGTGACCAGCAAGCCCCCGGGAACCATCGAGTGGGAGTGACTCCACGGTGTTCGTGTGCCCCTGGCCTGGCCTTGGGTAGCGTGATGACCACGTGTGTGCGGCGTCAGCCGCAGAGGAAAGGACAGCTGTGACCGATCAGGAGCGCACCTCGGCGGACGAGCGAGCTGAGGGCCGTGAGCCGGACCGAGGACGGCAGGCGGGTCGGCCGCAGAGCACCTCGGCGGATGTCCTGACCGATCTGAGCGACCCCCAGGGTCCCGACGACGGCGCCTCCACCCTGCACCGTCCCAGCTTCTCTGCGTGGCTGGGTTCGCTGGGTTCGGGCTCGGAGAACGACACGATGCTGCGGTTCGCCCCGTCGGTGGCCAACAGCGTGGACATCAGCCACGCGCATCCCTCCGGTCTGGTGCAGTTCATGGCCGGTCGGCGCACCCGCCTGTCCACCCTGCTGCGGACCCCTGAGGGGTTCGCCGCCTCCCGGGGCACCGCCCGCCAGCTGCGCGGCAAGATCCAGGAGCTGGCTGAGGACCGTGGCGTGGACGTGGGCTACGTGGCGGCCGGTCTGGCCACCTGGCGGATCGTCGAGGAGGGACGCTCCACTCAGTTCTCGGCACCGGTGCTGCTGGCTCGGATCTCCTTGACCCTGCGCCGGGAACAGGACGACTACGAACTCCAGATGAGCGAGCGCGCCCGGCTCAATCCCGCGCTGGTCCGCTTCTTCCGGGACCGGTTCGGGATTGCCTTGGATCCCGTGGACTACCGTAACGCCGCCTACGCCACGGCCAAGTTCGAGCCGATGCCGGCGCTGGAGCTGCTGCGCCACCAGGGCCAGGAGGTCCGCGGACTCGTCGTGGAGAACCGGCTGCTGGTCTCCACCTTCGCCGACCTGGCGGACACCGCCTCGGTGGATGTGGTGGACTCCACGCACCCGGTGGTCTCGGCGCTGTATGACGCCCACACCGGGATGGTGCCCCGCCGGGAGGAGCTGGTCGAGACCGGCCTGCCGCCCCTGGACGAGCGCCATCCGCGGGACGAGACCTTGGTGCTGGACGCCGATGCCACCCAGCAGCGGGTGCTGGACCAGATCGGCACCGGCCAGTCCCTGGTGGTGAACACCCCTCCAGGCACCGGTCAGACGCAGACGGCGGCCAACGCCGCGGCGCAGCTGGCCTCCGCGGGCAAGCGGGTGCTGGTGGTCGCCGAGCGCACCGCCACCCTGGATGACTTCAAGGCCCGGCTGGGGTCGGTGGGCCTGGACTCCATGGTCCTGGACCTGCCGGCCGGCGGCGGTCCGGAGAACGTCCGGCGTCAGCTCGTCGAGGCCCTGCTGCGCACCGAGCGTGCCACAGAGCCGGCCGTGAGCCGTGTGCAGTCCACGGTGGTGGAGCGCCGCCACCGGCTGACCGACCATGTCCGCAGCCTGCACTCCGTCCGGGAACGGTGGGGATGCTCCCCGTTCCAGGCCATGCAGTCCCTGGCCGCCCTGACCGCTCTGCCCATCCCGCCCTCCACCACCGTGCGGCTGAAGCGATCGGTGCTGGACTCCACCGTGAATCGGGAGCAGACCGCTTCCAAGCTGGTCCGTGCCGGTGAGCTGGGGTCCTTCTCACGCTCCTCCACGGAGAGCCCCTGGTACGGCGCCCGGCTGCGCAACGTGCAGGAGACGGAGGAGGCCTACGGTCTGGCTGAGGACCTGGCTGCATCCGTGCCGGCCCTCCAGGCCAAGCTGGATCAGGCCACGGCCCAGGCCCAGATCTCCACCGGAACCACCTTCAGCCAGTGGGTGCGTCAGATCCGGCTGCTCACCGATGTGCGCACCAGTCTGGACCGCTTCACCCCGGACATCTTCGATCGGCCGGTGACCGACCTGATCTCGGCCACGGCGTCCGGGGCCTGGCGCAAGCAGCACGGGGTGGAGATGTCCTCCATGACCCGCTCCCGTCTGCGCCGGGTCGCCAAGGAGTACATCCGTCCGGGCGTGACGATCCCGGACCTGCATGAGTCTCTGGTGGCCGTGCAGGACCAGCGTGCCCAGTGGTCCCAGTGGGCCACCTCTCAGCGTCATCCTGCCGTGCCCTCCGGGCTGGAGGCCCTGGCCTCCCAGGGCGCTGAGGTCACCGCTGCCATGCACCGACTCCAGGGCATGCTCGCCGAGCCGCAGGATCCGGACCAGAAGCTGGAGAACCTGCCTGCCGACCAGCTGCGGGCCACCCTGGACCGTCTGGTCCAGGACCGGGAGACCCTGGCGACCCTGCCCGAACGGACCCTGGTCAACGATCAGCTGCGCGAGCACGGTCTGGCCGATCTGATGACGGACCTGCGGCGCCGAGAGGTCCCCACCGAGAGGCTGACCTCCGAGCTGGAGCTGGCCTGGTGGCAGTCCGCGCTGGAGGCGATGATCTCCGGGGACGACTACCTGGCGATGGTGGACGGTGAGGCCCTGCGGCGGCTCGAGTCCGAGTACCGACTCGCGGACGCCGCCCACCTGGAGACCGGTGGAGCCCGCCTGCGGTGGACCTTGGCCGAGCGCTGGAACCAGGGCACCAGCCAGTTCCGTGCCTCCGCCCGTGCGCTGAAGTCGCTGCTGAAGGACGGCAGCCCGGATGCGGACTCCCTGGCGCGTCTGGACCACGAGCTGCTGCAGTCGCTCGTGCCGGTCTGGACCACCTCGCCGTTGGCCCTGGCCGAGTTCTCCGGAGAGCTGCGCTTCGACACCGTGCTGCTGCTGGACGCCGAGTCGCTGGCCCTGGTCACCGCCCTGGGCGCGATCAGCCGGGCCGACCAGGTGGTGGCCTTCGGCGACGACGTCTCCGGATCGCCCCAGCCCTTCCACGTCTCGGTGGATCCCACCGCCACCATCGAGGGACCGCGCGAGGTCGAGTCCGTCTACGCGGCGCTCTCTGAGGTGCTCCCGACCCTCGGCCAGACCGTCATGCACCGTGGCCTGGATCGCCGTCTGACTCGGCTGCTGGCCGGACAGCTCTACGAGGGGCGGCTGGACATGCTGCCGCTGGCCAGCGAGCTGACCGGCTCAGACCGTCCAGTCCGGGTGGAGTTCCTGCCCGGCGGAACCGGCATGCCCGGGGCGGGCGACGAAGGAGTGGAGAGCACCACCACCGAGGTCAACAAGACCGTCGACCTGGTGTTCGAGCACATCCAGCGCCGTCCGCAGGAGTCCCTGGCGGTCATCACTGCCAGCCCGCTCCACGCACGCCGGGTCGCCGAGGCCATCCGGCTGAACCTGCCCAACAACCCCTGGGCCACCCCGTTCTTCTCCCGTGCCCAGGAGCCCTTCGTGGTGGCTCCCATGGCCCGGGCCCGCGGACTGGTGCGTGACCAGGTGATCTTCACCCTCGGCTACGGCCGCACCCCGCACGGGCGGGTGGTGCACCACTTCGGTCCGCTCTCCGAGCCGGGTGGCCGTGAGCTGTACGCCACGGCCATGACCCGGGCCCGGCATCGGCTGCACGTGCTCAGCTGCATCCACCCGGAGGACATCGATCCGCAGCGCCTGGGCGGGGGAGCGCTGGACTTCTACGGGCTGCTGCACACCTACCTCAAGGACGCTCGCCCGCAGGGCGCCGACTCCGCACGCGATCCGCTCGTGGCCGACCTGGCCCACCGACTTGCCCAGCGTCACGGGACCGTCATCCCGGACTTCGCCGGATCGGTGGACCTGGCGGCCTGGAACCCCCTGGGCATGCCGTCCTGGGACGGCCAGAGTGCCGGTGAACCCGCGGTTCCGGTGGCACTGCTCTCGGACGGATCGGACCAGTACCGCTCGATGAGCGTGCGTGAGCGCTCGCGTCAGCGTCCGGACCAGCTGGAGCGCAACGGCTGGCGGTACCTGCCGATGTGGACGATCGACGTGTTCTCGGATCCGGCCGGCTGTGCCAGCACGGTCGCCTCCTACCTGGGGCTGCCGGCCGCCGGTGAGGGGCCTGGCGGGGATGCCGCGGCCTTCGGTCCCGACGAGGACGAGGTCACCCCCGTGGACACCGCTGGACTGGAGCGCTCCTCGATCAGCGGCCTGGACGATGACGCCCAGGCCGAACCTGATCACCCGGGAGATCAGGCTGAGGAGCAGATGCACGCGGATGAGCTGTTCGACGGGCAGGACCGTGACGAGCGCTGAGCCCACACCGGGACCGGGAACGGGCCGCGGGCGCCGTCGGGGCCACCGCCGAGCTGACGTCCCCGGCACTGGTCCGGCCACGGCCGATGCGCCGGAGCCGCCGCGTGAGCTGACCGCCCAGAGCAGGGCCGGGTCCGCCGGTGCTGCAGCGGACCGGACCCCGCTCACCGAGCGGGACCGGTGGCTGCTGGAGCAGCGTCCTCCGCACTGGGGTCCGTCCTCGGGCTGAGCACCACGGTCACCTCGGTCGCCGCCACGGCAGCGGCCACCGAGGCGCCGTCCTGCTCGGGGACGGCGATCACCACCACCGGCGGCATCGCCCTGTCCCGGATCTGCAGCACGCTGACCGCACTGGTGATGACCTGGCCGTCGATCCCCACCACGTCCATCCGGTCGCCCACATCCAGCAGCTCCACCGCCGCAGGGTCCATCACGCGCACGGGGACCAGACGGTGACCGAACGGGGCCGCCGGGACCGGCATCCGATTCGGAGACCCGGATGCGGCGGCGCCGGGTTCAGCCTGTGCCTGCGGAGACCAGGCCGCTGGTGGATCGGCCGTCCACGGCACGGCCGCACCGGACGCGCTCGGAGAGGCCGAGGGCCCGGCCGCTCCGAGCGCCGACGGGACACTGGGCGAGGACGCGGGACTCTGTGGGGCGGGGCTGAGCCCCAGGGCGATGGCCGCGATCAACGGCAGGGCGGCCACTCCCGCCCAGGCCATCCGCCGCCTGCGTGGCGGTGGTGACGGGCCGTCGTCGGGAGGGAGCGCAGGATCCTGGGCACCGAGCCGGGTCGCGTCCAGGCGTGCGCGCAGACGGCGCCGTGCGGCACGCCGTGCGCTGGAGGTCGGAGCCGGGTCGCGGCGGTGCGGAAAGCGGAAGGAACGCATGTGCTGATCTCAGCACCGCCGTGCTCACCACATCAGGCCCGCAGGGGTGGCTGTGCAGCGCCGGGGCCGGTCCGTCCGCTGTGCAGGAGAGGTCAGGACGAGCTCGAGGAGGAGCCACCCGCCGTGGACGAGGAGGAGCTCGAAGAGGAGGCCCCGCTGGTGGACCCGGCCGTGGACGCAGCTCCCTCAGAGGTCTTCGGGGACCCGGAGGCGCCCGATCCGCTCGCAGCGCTCGAGGTGTCCGTGCCGCCGGATCGGGAATCGGTGCGGTAGAAGCCCGATCCCTTGAACACCACGCCCACGGAGTTGAACAGTTTGCGCAGGGTGCCCTGGCACTGGGGGCACTCGGTCAGGGCGTCGTCCGAGAAGGACTGGACGGCGTCGAACTGGTGACCGCAGTCCTTGCAGGCGTAGGCGTAGGTGGGCACGAGCGGAGTCCTTTCGCAGAGCCGGGAATGGCTGGCACTCTCAAGTTTCGAGTGCCAATTCTACGCCTCTGGATCCGTCCAGCTGACACCCCGGGCGGTGACCACCGCATCCACTGGCTGATCGAACGACTCCACCGGCAGCACTCCGGGGCGGACCAGCTCGTGCTCGAACACCGCCGCCACGGTCAGCGGGCCGCGTCCGGTGCGCTCACGCTCTGCTCGGAGGCCGTCCAGGAAACGGTCGTAGTACCCGCCTCCCTGTCCCATCCGGTAGCCGTGGGCGTCCACCACCAGGGCCGGCACCACCACCAGGTCCACCGTCTGCATGGTCCGGGCGGTCAAGCGGTCGCCGAGCGGCTCCTGGATCGGCGCCACCGAGCTGCGGCCCATCGACACATCCGGGAACCAGCGCACCCAGGACATCTGCCGCTCGGGCTCGATCACCGGGACCAGCACCTCCACGCCCTCGCGATGCAGCCGGGCATGCAGCCGCGCGGTGTCCGGCTCGGTCCCGTAGGACATCACCGAAGCCACCCTGCGGTGCTCGGCTCGCGGCAGATACCACTGCAGCAGGGCCTCGGTGAGTGCGGCCGACTGTGCCGCGCGCACCGGGAGCGGGAGGTCACGACGACGGCCACGCCAGTCCTCGCGGAAGCGCGCCTTCTCTGCGGGTGTGGTCATGGTCCCATGGTGCCAGCCGGCGCGGACGCGGCAGCGCCGGCCCGGGAGACGGCGCCGATACGCTGGTCTCATGACCCGCCTCGACACCCTGCACCCGCACCGCTGGCCGGTGGTGCTGGAGCACGGGGACCTCGTGCTGCGTCCCCTCCGCCGAGCAGACCAGATCGAGTGGGAGTCGGTGCGGCACCGCAACCGTGAGTGGCTCGGCCCCTGGGACGCCACCAGTCCGCTGCCGCACACCGCGCCGATGACCTTCGGCCAGATGGTCCGCAAGCTCAACCGACAGGGGCGGCAGGGAGTCGGACTGCCCTGGCTGATCTGCGTGCGGACCTCCGTGGGGTCGGCGCCGGTGATCGCCGGGCAGCTCAGCGTCTCGAGCATCGTCTACGGCTCGGCCCGTTCGGCCGCCGTGGGGTACTGGATCGACCGTGACCGTGCCGGCCAGGGGCTGATGCCCACCGCCGTGGCCCTGGCCACCGACTACTGCTTCCAGGTCATGGGGCTGCACCGGATGGAGATCAACCTGCGCCCGGAGAACGGTCCGAGCCGCCGTGTGGCCGAGAAGCTGGGCTTCCGGCTGGAGGGCCTGCGCCGGGACTTCCTGCACATCGACGGCCAGTGGCGTGACCATGACGCCTATGCCATCACCGCTCCGGAGGTGCCGGAGGGACTGCTCTCTCGCCTGCTGGAACGGGGTTGAGCATCCGATACTGCGTGGCGAATCACAACGGTGTAGTTTTGTCCCTGTACCGTGTGACGTGTGGATGGAGGCGCCGGTAGTCTGGTCAGGTCGCTCAGTGAGGCACTGAGTCTGCTTCCGGACATCCATATCCACGCCTCACTGGTGCTGTGCGCACTGGTTCTCGGCTGGATGGTGGCCATCCATCGGAGGGCAGACGCGCAGACGCCGCCCCGCCGTATCCGGAGGAAGATCATGCAGAGCACCCAGCAGACCGGTTCCGCCACCGCCGCAGGCGCTGCCGCGGGCTCCGCGCCGTCCTCGGGACCCCACCGCTCCCTGGTCTCCCTGGCACGTGCGGCCCGCCCCTCGCTCGGGTCCACCGCCGTCACCCCCCGCTCGTTCACCATCCGTTGGGACCGCACCGCAATCGCCCTCCTGGTGGTGCTCGGACTGCTCACCGCCGTGATCACCGGCCTGGCCGCCCTCTTCGGGGCACCCACCGGCGCCGTGGCCGGCATCAGCCTTCTCGTGGCGGCCCTCGGCGTGGCTGGACTGCGCCTGCTGGCGCTGCGGGACCGCAAGCGCCGCACCGACCGTCAGATCGAGGCGGCCTTCGAGGAGGCCGCAGCCCCCGCCTCCGTCGGCACCGTGTTCGATGCCGCCGCCTCCGCACCCTGGGCAGTGCGCACCGCCGCTGCCGCCGAGAAGGATTCCGCCTCGGTGGAGGAGCCGGACACGGCCCCGGACGTCTCGGCCTCCACGCCGGGTCCCGCGAACGAGTCCGCCACCGAGCAGACCGTTCCCTCCGCCGCACGCGCCACTGCTCCCACCCAGCTCTCGGTGCCCCGCCCCACCTACCTGGACGCTCCGGAGGCCGTGCGCCCCGAGCCGCAGCCGCTGGAGCTGCCCGAGGTCAAGACCGCCCAGCCCGGCACCCGTCTGAAGGACGGCGTCTCGGCCGAGTACACCGCCCGGGTGCAGGCCAGCGCGAACCGCACCCTGGATCTGGACAAGGTGCTGGAGCGGCGCCGGGCCGTCTGAGACCTGCTGAACCGGCCGTCGTCGTGAATCCCCACGGGGCCTGACATGGCCCGTGACGCCGAACGGCGCCAGGTCTCCCACCTTGGCTCCTCCTCCGCGGACAGCCATCTGCAGGTCCTGTTGGACCGCCACGGGATGACCCTGGACCGGTACCACCTGCGCGATCTCCAGCACCGTCCCGGGGCCGGCGCCACCGGCGTGTTCGAGGTCCATGCCCGCGGTCTCCACGGGCCCGAGCAGGAGCTGTTCATCGGACTGACCGCCGAGACCCTCCCCGAGGATGCGGCACTGCCCGTGGGGGAGGCGGCCGGAGCATCCTGGCGGGCCTGGTTCCATCCCCACGATCCGCTGCTGCCCGGTCTGGCCCTGGCCGCGGATCCCGATTCGGTGCGGTCGCTCTGGTCTGCGGGGGATCGTCTGACCGCTCTGCGCACCGTCAGCTACCGTCCCCTGCGCCGGGCGGTGCTGCGCGCCACCTTCGCCACCGCGTCCGAGCCTGGCCGGACGCCCCAGCCCCGGACGGTCTACCTCAAGGTGCTGCGGCAGGGGATGGCTGTCCCGTTGCACCGGCGTCACGTGGTCCTGGCTGACGCCGGCGTGCCCGTGGCTCCGGTGATCGGCCCGCCGGTGGCCGAGGTGCTCGCCTTGGGCGCGGGGCAGGGCAGACCCCTGGCCCAGGACCTGATGCAGGACGGTGCCGCCGGCCTGGACCCGGACCACCTGATCGAGATCCTGGACCGGATGCCCCCGGAGATCACCGCCCTGCCCCATCGGGCGGCCTGGGCGGATCGCACGGCGGCCTACGGACGAGCGGCCGCCGTGGCGCTGCCTGCCCAGGAACGGCGGATCCTGGCTCTGGTGAAGGAGATCGAACGGCGGCTGCAGATCACCGACCGGGGGCCGGTGGTGCCGGCCCACGGGGACTTCTACGAGGCGAACCTGCTGGTGGAGGGGGACCGGGTGAGCTGTCTGCTGGACGTGGACGGCGCCGGGCCGGGCCACCGGGTGGACGACCTGGCCTGCTTCCTGGGGCATCTGGCGGTCCTGCCGGCCGTGGACCGCCGCTACATCCACACCCAGCGTGCCCTGGAGCGGTTCCACCGGTGCTTCGTCCAGACCGTGGACGCGGCGGGCCTGGCCTGCCGGGCGGCGGCGGTGGCGCTGTCCCTGGTGGCCGGGGCACGGGACGCGGGCCGAGCCAGCTGGGAGCACGCCGCGCGCAGCCGGCTCGACGCCGCTGAGGCGCTGCTGCACCTGCCCCGCTGAGCGGCTGCGTGCCGCGTCTCAGTCCTCGGGGGCGTAGTCCTTCTCGTCCACCAGCCGGTAGCCCACACCGCGGACCGTGACGATGCGTGAGGCCCCGAGCTTGTTGCGCAGGTAGCGCACATAGACGTCCACCACATTGGACCCGGGATCGAAGTCATAGCCCCACACCCGGGAGAGCAGCTGCTCGCGGCTCAGTGCCTGCCCGGGGTGGCGCAGGAAGGTCTCGGCCAGGGAGAACTCCCGGGCGGAGAGATCGACTTCGGAGCCGCCGATGGTCACGGTGTGGCGCACCGGGTCCATCTCCAGGTCCGCATGGCGCAGCACCGTGTCCTGGGCCGGCCCCGGGGTCTGGGGGTCCGGGCGCAGCCGCAGGCGCACGCGGGCCACCAGTTCGGCGAACCGGAACGGCTTGGGCATGTAGTCGTCCGCCCCGGAGGTCAGACCCGTGACGGTGTCGTCTGCCGAGGTGCGGGCGGTGAGGATGATGACCGGCAGCTCCTGGTCCTGGGCGCGGATGCGCTGGAGCACTTCGAAGCCGTCGATGTCCGGCAGTCCCAGGTCCAGGATGACCAGTTCGAATCCGCCGGTCAGCGCCAGCACCAGCCCTTCACGCCCCGTGGTGGCCACCGTGGTGGCGAACCCTTCGGCCTTGAGCCCCTTGGACACGAAGGCGCTGATGCGCGGTTCGTCCTCGATCATCAGGATCTGGTTCATGCTCTCTCGTCCCTCTGGTCCTGCCGGGGCCCGAAGCCCCGGGTGCTGCTGGCACCGAGCGTCTCCGGTGCCGTGTCTGGATGGAGCTGGCCGTCGTCGGGGGCGTCCAGATCGCCCTCCGCGGGAAGGTCCAAATAGAAGGTGGACCCCACCCCGGGAGCGGACTGGACGTCCACGGTCCCGCCGTGGGCACGGACGATCGCGGTGACGATGTTCAGACCCAGCCCCGAGCCTTCGGAGCGCGTGCTGTTGGCACCGCGTCCGAACCGCTCGAAGATCCGCTCCTGGTCCTCGGGGGCGATCCCGATGCCCTGGTCGCGGACCCAGAGCCGCAGTGTCCCGTTCAGCACCTGCGACCCGATGGAGACCTTCGTCCCCTCCTCCGAATAGCGTACGGCGTTGGAGGCCAGTTGGAGCCACGCCTGGGTGATGCGCTGGGCATCCAGGGGCACGACGACGTCCGCGGCGTGGTCCATGGTCCAGACGCGCGTGCCCAGCTGGGAGGCCTTGGCCACCACGGCGCGGGTCAGCTCCTGAACATCGGTCGGCTCGCGGTCCACGAAGTCGGGCCGGCCTGCCTTGGCCAGGGTGACGAGGTCGTCCACCAGGCGGCGCATCCGGTCCAGTTCGTCCAGGGCGGTGTCCCGGGACTCGGCCACGTCCTCCGGATCGGTGACGTCCTGGATCTCCAGGTTGCCCTGCACGATCGTGATGGGAGTGCGCAGCTCGTGGCCGACATCGTCCAGCAGCTGCCGCTGGGAGTCCACGGCACCCTCCACCCGGTCCAGCATCTGGTTGAAGGTGGAGGCCAGCTCAGCCACGTCATCGGAGCCGCTGACCGGGACGCGCCGGCGCAGGTCCGTGGCGGAGATCTCCGAGGCGGTGTCCTGCAGGTCCCGCAGAGGACGCAGGAGCCTGCCCATCAGGACCCAGCCGATCAGGCAGACCAGCAGCACCACGCCCAGCCCCACCAGGGAGTAGGTCAGGAAGGTGTTCTCCAGCTCGTCCAGCTCTGCATCATGGTCGTAGGCGAGCAGGAGCATGGCCGGGGTGTCGTCCCCGGAGAGCTGGACCACCACCAGCACCCCGCGGTAGTCGGTGACCGTGGTGCGGACCGACTCGATGATCGTGGAGGAGCGGTCAGAGTTGTCCAGAGCCCACTGCACCAGTTCCGGGTCGTTCTCCAGGCGCAGCTCCACGGCGTCATTGGCCGTCCAGGTGATCCGGCCGCCCTGGAAGCCGAGCATGCCCTCGTTGCGGGCCGGCATGGTGCGCTGCATGGCCACGAAGACCAGCTGGTCGGCCTCGGTGAAGGGCTGGCCGGTGGCCGGGTCCACGCCTTCCTGGGCCAGGATCCGGTACTCCTCCACGGAGCGTTCCAGGGAGTCGTCGATCCTCTGGTTGATGGCGGTGCGCTGCAGGCCGTAGGCGGTGCCGCCGGAGACCACCAGGGTCAGGGTGGTCAGCAGCACCAGTAGGGACATCAGGCGGGTGCGGACGGGCAGCCCGCGCCACCGCTGCAGGGAACGCGAGGCTCTCTCCGGGGTCGTGCGTCCGGAGCGGGACGAGGGGCTCATGACGGGATCAGAGCGCGGGGGCCAGGCGGCCCGGCTGCGGCTCAGTCATCGTCATCGTCATCGTCGTCGTCCTCGTCATCATCCCAGTCGTCATCGTCATCGTCATCATCATCCCAGTCATCGTCGTCCCAGTCGTCATCATCGTCGTCGCCCACGTACGGTGCGGGTGCGGGAACCGGGACGGGAGCCGGTGCCTGTGACCGGCGGGGGGCGGTGCCGGTGGAGGATCCGGACCCTGAGGACGTGCCGGACCCGGTGGAGGTCCCTGCTCCGCTCGTGCCAGACCCGGAGGAGGTGCCCGATCCGCTCGTGCCGGCTCCGCCGGTGCCGGACCCGGAGGTGGTCCCTCGGGAGGCGGCGCGGGGAGGAGCTGCGGTGGTGGGTGCAGGCCGTGAGGAGATCTCGGGTCGCTTGAGCCGGTCCTCAGGGGCCGCCTGAGCGGCCTTCGTGGGTGAGGGGGAGGCTGACGCCGAGGCGCTGGGGGAGGCGGAGGCAGTGGCCGACGCGGGGGACTCAGAGGTCCCGTCACCGGCCGACGGGGCGTTGCGGGCTCCCGGAGTGGCGGACTCTGAGCTCACCGCCAGCAGCGGACCCAGATCCACTGCTCCTGGGCGCGCTGAGGCCATGGCCACGCCGACGGCGGCGAGCACAGCCACGATCATCAGCGCCACGGCGGCTTTGAGTCCTGTTCCGGTGTCCTTCATGCCCTCCATGGTGCCGGAGCCCGATGAGCCGATGATGAGAACAGCGGCGGCGCAGATGAGGAAGCGGTGAGAATCAATCCTGGTGGGGGTCTGCGGAGTCGGGCTCCTCGTCCGGCAGGTGGGCGACCTCGTCGGCGCGCTGACGTGCCTGGAGGGCGCCGTCGTCGTCCCCCAGCAGGTCCAGGGACTGGGCCAATCCCAGCCAGGCGGCCATCTGGACGTGCTGGGCGCCGTCCTGCTGGTCCGCGATGATGCGGAACAGAGTGGAGGCCTCTTCGGCGCGTTCCTGCTCGAGCAGGACGTAGGCGGCGAACAGCTCCGCGTTGGAGGCGGACGTGGAGTCCTGGGTGGCGGTGAACAGGTCTGCGGCGGTCAGCGCGGAGGAGACGGCGGCCGGTCCCTTCCGCAACGCCCACAGCGCCCGGGCCCGGGTGTCCGTGAAGTCGGCCTCGTGCCAGGCCGCCGAGGAGTCCTTGGCCAGGGCGATGGCCTCGTCCAGCAGGGCCACGCCGCTCTCGTCGCCCAGCTCGGCCAGCACATGGCCCAGGGCGTGCAGAGCCTGGGGGAGCACGGCGGGGTCCTGGTCCACGACCTCCCGGGAGAGTTCCACGGCGCGGCGGAAGCGGTCGGCCGCCTCCTCGGAGCGGTCCTCGCGGTTCAGCAGGGCGCCGGCGGCCAGGAGCATGCGGGCGGCCTCGTCCGGGGAGTCCGCCTCCAGGAACAGCTGCGCGGCCCGGTCCCAGTGCTTCAACGCCTCCTCGGGTCGGTCCTGATGCCGAGCGGCGTGTCCGAGGTCCACCAGGGCCCTGGCCAGACCGGGGAGCCGGTGTGCTGCCTCCTCCCGGCGGACCAGCCCGGCCAGGACACGTTCGGCCAGAGCGTGCTCGTCGGCCTCCAGGAGCTGGTGACCCAGCGCCAGGGTGAGGGCGGAGGCCTCCGGGACCTCGCCCTGTTCGGCCTGGGCCACCGCGACCTTCCAGGCCAGGACGGAGGTCTGCTGGTCATCGGCGTCCGCCGCGATCCCGGCCAGCAGGGCCGCCGCCGAGGCCGAGCCCTTGCGGACGCCGGCGGCGGCGTGCAGCTCCACGGCACGCAGGGCATGGTCCGCGGCGAGGAAGCCATGCTCGGCCTCCTGTTCCACCACGGCCTTCAGCATCCATATGGCCGCGCGCACGGCCCGGTTGGCCGGAGCGGAGAGCACCAGGTTGGCGATCGCGTCGGCCTGCAGGGACTCGTGGGACATCAGGTGGACGTGGGCCAGGAACATGCGGGTGGCGGCCCAGGTCTCCTCGGGGACCGGACTGTCCAGGGACTCACGCCGTTCGTACCAGGACAGGCACTCGGTGAGCAGCTCGTGGGCCTCCTCGAACCGACCGTCCTCGACGCGGCGCACGGCCAGGGCCACCAGGGCGTCTCCGAGGATGGAGTCCGCCGTGGTCTGGGACCGGCGTCGTTCCTGGTCCAGCACGCCCTCCAGCACCGTGGCCTCGAAGGGTTCCGGCTCGCGCAGGAGCATGGCGCCGAGCTCACGTTCCATCCTGGCCCGGTGGGGCTGGCCCCGATCCTCCAGCAGGGCGGCCCTGGACTCGATGTGCTCGCTGACCTCGGCCGTCCGTCCGGACATCTCGGCGATGGAGGCCAGGGCGCGCAGCAGACTCAGCCGCGTGGTCGGCTCCTGACCACCCGGGGCGTCGAGTCCGGCTCTGGCGGCCTCAGCGGCCCGGACAGGGTCTTCGGCATAGGCGGCCTCGTAGGCCTGGTCCAGCCAGCCGCGAGCCGTGTGCGGCTGATCGACCGTCTCCAGCGCAGCCGCTCGAGTGAGCACGGCCTGCAGCCGCGGTGCCAGATCCTCCGGCAGCGCCGGGCTCTGGTCCTGCCCTGGTCCCGGGGAGTCCTCCGGTGAGGTGTCCTCGCTCATCGGCTCCTCCCTTCAGGTCGGCGGTGGCAGGCCCGCCCATTATTCCAGACCTGCTCCCTGCTCCTACACTGACGACTATGGACTTCGACACCCGCGTGGGGGCATATGGCGTGGTGCTGCAGGAGGACCAGCTGCTGCTGAGCCTGTGGGACGGTCCGAACCATCCGGTGTGGACCCTGCCCGGCGGCGGCATGGAGGTCGGCGAGACCCCTGAGCAGTCCTGCATCCGCGAGATCGAGGAGGAGACCGGGTACCACTCCGTCCTGCAGGGGCTGCTGGGCGTGACCAGCCGGACGATCCCCGCCGAGAGGAGACTGCACGGTCAGCCACGCCCGCTCCTGGCCGTGCAGGTGATCTTCCGCGCCCAGACCGTCTCCGGGACACTGCGGGCAGAGGTGGGCGGCTCCTCGATCGACGCGGCATGGCTGCCGCTCTCGGAGCTGGCCCGGCTGCGCACGGCCGAGCCCCACAGGGTCTCGCCCGTGGTGCTCGCCGCCCTCGAGCTGGCCGGGATCGACCTTCCGGAGGCCGCGGCATGAGCGATCCCCGCCGCCACCGACCGATCACCCTGGGCTGTCTCGGTCTGCTCGCCGGTCTGACGCTGGTCACCGGCTGCACTCAGGGGCCGGCCACTCCGCCGCCCAATCCCACCGGCACGGCATCCACCCAGCCCGTGGAGACGGCGCTGACCCTGCATCCGGGCAGCTCCGCACAGGAGACGATCGTCGCCCACGTGCTGGCCCGGCATCTCACCCACCGGGGTGCGCCCGCCGAGGTCGGCGAGGCCACGGCCGAGCCGTGGCAGCGGGTCACCGGTGAGGGCGCCGCCGTCGTGGACACCCTGGGGATGATGGCCCGCCTGGCACCGGACGAGGCGGCAGGACCGGTCCCGAGCCCGACGGCGGACCCCTCGCCCGAGCCGGACGCCTCGCTCTCGGCGGACGAGCCGACCGCATCACCGCATGCGGCCGGTCCAACCGCAGATGCAGAGGCCACGGAGTCGGTGGCACCGAAGCCCGTGCCCGGCGGGGAGGCCGCGCCGGACGCCGGGGCAGTGGCGCGGTGGGCCCGCGAGCAGCTGCCCGAGGGTGTCGAGCTGCTGGCCGAGTCCTCGGCCACACTGCGTCTGCAGGCGGTCACCACCGCGACCTTCGCCCGGCTCCATGAGCTGGACAGCCTGGTGGACCTGAACGGACAGTGTGAGGATCTTGCCCTAGCACCGCTGGCCTGGGGTGAGGTCGAGGCCGAGCGCCTCAGCGTCCTGGCCGGATGTGCCCCCCAGGAGTGGGTGGACACGGGGGACCGTCAGCCAGCCCTGGCCCTGGTGGCCGACGAGGCGCAGGTGGCGCTGCTGTACGGCACCGACCCGGCGATCAGTCATCACGCGCTGGTCCCGTTGGAGGACCCAGATCGGATCCTCCCGGAGGGGCGACTGGCGGTGGTAGCGGATCCGGACGGGCTTCCCCCTGAAGCACGGGGCGCGGTCTCTGAGGTGATGCAGCGGCTGGACGGTGCGCAGCTGGCGGAGCTGCAGAGCCTGCTGGAAGGACCTGACCCGCTGACCCCGGAGGAGGCGGCTCAGTACTGGCTGGTGCAGAACGGCCTGGAGACCCGGCCCGAGGGCTGGTTCTGATCCACCGCTGATCCGCTCCTGGACCACCATCTGACCTGTCACCGGTGTCATGAGGGGGCGTGGCCGTCGTCGGGTGGAATGATGGAGGCCATGTCATCACCTCGGACCGGACAGATCAGGCAGTCCACGAAGCTGCTCAATGTGCGCTATGACGTGCGCGGCCCCATCCTGGAGGAGGCCCAGCGCATGGAGGCGGCGGGCCACCGGATCATGAAGCTGAACATTGGCAATCCGGCACCGTTCGGCTTCGAGGCGCCCACCGCGATCCTCAAGGACATGGTCTCCAACCTGCCGAACGCGCAGGGCTACTCGGACTCCAAGGGCATCTACTCGGCGCGCACCGCGGTCAGCCAGTACTACCAGTCCCGCGGGATCATGGACATCGACGTGGATGACGTGTTCATCGGCAACGGCGTCTCCGAGCTGATCTCCATGGTGCTGCAGGCCCTGGTTGACGACGGCGACGAGATCCTGATCCCCTCCCCGGACTACCCGCTGTGGACCGGGGCGACCACCCTCTCCGGCGGCAACGCCGTGCACTACCGCTGCGTGGAGGAGGAGGGGTGGGCCCCGGACCTGGAGGACATCGCCTCCAAGGTCACTGAACGGACCAAGGGGATCGTGATCATCAACCCCAACAACCCCACGGGCGCGGTCTACACCCGCGAGGTGCTGATGGGGGTGGTGGAGATCGCCCGGAAGAACAACCTGGTGCTGATGGCCGATGAGATCTACGAGAAGATCCTCTACGACGGCGCCCGTCACATCAACGCCGCCTCCCTCTCGGACGATGTGCTGACCCTGACCTTCTCCGGTCTGTCCAAGGCCTACCGGGTGGCCGGCTACCGTTCCGGCTGGGTGGCCGTCTCCGGACCCAAGCACCGCGCGCAGGACTTCCTCGAGGGCCTGACCCTGCTCTCCAACATGCGCATGTGCGCCAACGTCCCGGCCCAGCACGCCATCCAGACCGCCCTGGGTGGCTACCAGTCGATCAACGACCTGATCCTGCCGGGCGGGCGGCTGCTGGAGCAGCGCAACACCGCCCAGCGGCTGCTCTCCGAGATCCCCGGGGTCAGCGTGCAGCCGGCCGACGGCGCCCTGTACCTGTTCCCGCGGCTGGACCCCGAGGTCTACCCCATTGAGGATGACGAGCGCTTCGTCATCGACCTGCTGCGCCAGCAGAAGATCCTGGTCTCCCACGGCCGGGCCTTCAACTGGCCGGACACCGACCATTTCCGCCTGGTGACCCTGCCTTCGGTCCACGACCTGGAGATCGCCATCGGACGGATCGCCGACTTCCTGGAGGACTACCGTGAGCGCTAAGAGACTGGTGATGGATCCGCCGCAGAACGCGGCCGCCCTGCTGCGGGCCCGGACCGCAGACGGTGCCCTGCTGGGCCCCCAGGACGTGGACCCGGACACCAAGCCCGGATACGGCGGCGGCAAGGCCGAAGGTCAGGCCACCCTGGCGGCCCGGGCCACTCAGCTGGCCGATCTGCAGGAGCTGCTCTACGCCAACGGCCGTGCCGAGACCGGCCAGGACCACTCGCTGCTGTTGGTGGTGCAGGCCATGGACACCGCCGGCAAGGGCGGGATCCTGCGCCACGTGGCCGGGGCCATGGACCCGCAGGGCGTGCGGGACGTCGCGTTCAAGAAGCCGACGGCGGAGGAGCTGGAGCACGATTTCCTGTGGCGCATCCGCAAGCATGTCCCCGAGCCGGGCATGGTCGGGGTGTTCGACCGCTCGCACTATGAGGACGTGCTGGTCCACCGGGTGCGTGAGCTGACCCCGCTGCCGGAGATCGAGCAGCGCTACCAGGCCATCCGCGACTTCGAGCAGGAGCTGGCCGATGCCGGCACCCGGATCATCAAGGTCATGCTCCACATCTCCCAGGACGAGCAGAAGGAGCGCCTGACCGAGCGGCTGGAACGGCCGGACAAGCACTGGAAGTACAACCCCGGGGACGTGGACGAGCGTGCCCTGTGGGATGAGTACATGGAGGCCTACCGGATCGCCGTCGCCGAGACGGACGCCGACCACGCCCCGTGGTACATCGTCCCGGCCAACCGCAAGTGGTATTCGCGGATGGCGGTGCAGGAGCTGCTGATCGAGGCGCTGAGCGCCATGGATCTGTCCTGGCCGGTGGCCGACTTCGACGTCGAGGCCGAGAAGAGGCGCCTGGCCGCCAGCTGACGGGTCCGCTGACCGGTCACCCGGCTGTCCCGACGACGGCCGGTCGCCGGGTGCTTCTCAGGCCCCGGGGTGCCTGGCTAGGGTGGTGACATGAGCGAGAACAACACCCCGAACCAGAACGCACAGACCCAGCAGCCCCTCTCCGGCAAGTCGGTGGCCTTCCTGGCCACCAGCGGCGTGGAGCAGGTTGAGCTGACCAGCCCGTGGGAGGCGGTCATCGCCGCTGGCGGGACCCCGGCCCTGGTCTCCACCGAGCAGGGCGACATCACCGCCATGCAGGGTGACTGGGAGCACGGCGAGTCCTTCCCGGTGGATCACCATGTGGGCTCGGTGGAGTCCTCGGCCTTCGATGCCCTGGTCATGCCCGGCGGCACCCTGAACGCCGACTCCCTGCGCGAGGACGAGGACGTGCTGCGGTTCGTGCGCGGCTTCTTCGAGCAGCACAAGCCGGTCGCCGCGATCTGCCATGCCCCGTGGACCCTGATCAACGCCGGGGTGGTGGAGGGCCGGACGATGACCTCCTATTCCTCGCTCTCCACCGACCTGAAGAACGCCGGCGCCAACTGGGTGGACGAGCAGGTCGTGGTGGATGAGGGCCTGACCACCAGCCGCAACCCGGACGACCTGGATGCGTTCAACGCCAAGATGGTCGAGGAGATCGCCGAGGGCAAGCACGAGGGCCAGACCGCCTGACCCCGCACCCGCTGATCACATGCACGCCAACTGTGGTTCCGCCCGGCGCGTCGCCCGAGTTGGCGTGCACGTGATGGGGGTCATGCAGCGGCGAGGATGCAGAACTCGTTGCCGCTGGGGTCCATCAAGATCGTCCACGGGAATCGGCCCGTAGGCGTGATCACCTCAGCCCCACCCCGCACGGCCACCTCCACGAGCTCCTCCTGGGTCTGGCCGTCCGTGGGGCGCACATCCAGGTGCATGCGGTTCTTGAGTGCGCCCTTCGGTCCCTGCTCCGGACACAGCTCCAGCAACGGGCCCTGACCGGAGGGGTGCCTCAACGCGGGCACCCGGTGGTCGGCCCGGTCCCAACCGGTCATCGCCTGCCAGAACTTCACGTCCCGGGCCGGCTCGGCACTGTCCAACGGCAGCGCGGCGACCGGTCCGGTGCCCTGATACTCGGGCCGGTCCTCCAGCACGCAGACGGGCGGCCCTCCGGATCGGCCAGCACCGTCCACGCCACCTCACCCTGACCGATGTCCAGGGGACGCGCCCCCTGCGCGATCAGCCGCTCCACGGTCGCCGCGTGATCCGGCCCGCCGGCCAGGTCCAGGTGCAGGCGGTGCTCACGCGGGTCGGGCCCCAGCTCGGGGACCGTCTCGAAGCACAGGTCCATCCAGAACTCGCCCACGCGCAGGCGGGCCTCCCACAGGGTCGGTTCCCGGGTGATGATCTCGGCACCCAGCACCTCGGCCCAGAACGTCCCGGCCGCGGCGGAGTCCACGCAGTCGAGATTGATGTTCTCCAGGCGCATGGCTGATCCGCGGTCTCAGTCGCCCTGCGCGGAGGGACCGTCCCCAGCGCCGGCCCGGGCGCGGACCTCATCGAGCTTCTGCCGGGCCCCGGCCAGCCACTGCTCGCAGCGGTCTGCCAGTGCCTCCCCGCGCTCCCACAGCGCCAGGGACTCCTCCAGCCCCGCCCCGCCGGCCTCCAACCGCCCCACGGTCTCCACGAGTTCGCTCCGGGCCTGTTCGTAGCTCATGGCGGCGATGTCCGAGGTGTCCGCCCCGGAGAAGCCCTCCACGGCCGGTTCGGATGAGGTCTGGTCTGCGGTGCTCATGTGTGGTCCTCTGCGCTCGTGCTCTCGGGGGTGTGGGTGTCGGTGGTGGTGGCGCCGATCCGTCCGGCGGCCACCAGGATGTCCAGGGCGTCCCCGGCGTTGACCTGGTCTGCACGCCGGATCACCTCACCGGCGTGCTGGACCACGGCATAGCCTCGGTCCAGTGTGTGCTGGGGGGACAGGGAGCGCACGCGCGCCCGCAGATGCCCGACGACGTCCGCCTCCCTGGTCAGTGCGCTCGCCAGGGCGGTGCGAGAGCGGTCCACGAGGCGCTGGACATCCTCGGCGCGATCGCTCACCAGGCGCTCCGGCTGGGCCATCACCGGACGGGTGCGCAGTGCCTCCAGGCGCTGGGCCTCATGCCGGACGAGCCGCTCCACTCCGGCGGCCAAACGTAGTCGGGCGTCGGTGATGCCAGCCAGCTCCAGGGCGGCATCCGGGACGATCCTCTTGGCCGCGTCGGTCGGCGTGGAGGCGCGCAGGTCGGCCACATCGTCCAGCACGGGCCGGTCGGCCTCGTGGCCGATCGCCGAGACCACAGGGGTCTGGGCGGCGGCCACCGCGCGGACCAGGGCCTCGTCGCTGAAGGGCAGGATGACCTCCTCCAGGGCACCACCGCCGCGGGCGATGACGATCACGTCTACCTCCGGGTGGGCATCCAGATCGGCCAGTGCCGCCATCACCTCCCTCGGTGCGTGGGCACCCTGGACGGCGACCTCGCGCACCTCGAACTGGGCGGCGGGCCAGCGCAGCAGGGTGTTGCGGATGACGTCCTTCTGCGCGTCGGAGTCCTTGCCCGTGATGAGTCCGATCCGGTGCGGCAGCAGCGGCAGGGGCTGCTTCAGGGAGGGGTCCAGCAGCCCTTCGGCGTCCAGGGCCCGGCGCAGGTTCTCCACCCGGGCCAGCAGGTCCCCGATCCCCACCGGACGCATGGCCGAGACGATCATGCTCAGTCGCCCGGTCTTGGTGTAGAAGCTGGGCTTGACGCAGGCCACCACGCGCGAACCCTGCTGGACGGTGCCCTCCAGGGTGGCGGCCACGTTCCTCCAGGCGATGACCGGCAGGGAGTAGTCCTCATCCAGGTCCCGCAGGGTCATCCAGGCGTTCCCGCGGATCACCTTGTACTCGATCAGCTGCCCCTCGATCCAGGCCTGCGGGGCACGCTCGATGTACTTCTTCAGGTTCTCCGAGAGCAGACGCAGCGGCCAGGGCTGCTCGGCGCTGGTCCCGGCAGCGGTGGCCGGCAGCGAACTGGGGGCAGGGGAGGAGTCCACCACTCATTCCTACCACCCGTGGACACTACGCTGGACGGGTCGGTCCACACCCCGGCTCTGTCCTGCACAGCACACCCCGTTCCCCCTGGAGGTCCCGGTGCGCACCCTGAGACTGCTTCTGTCCCTGCTGCTGGCCGTCGCGGCGGGGCTGCTGGCCGCGCTGTCCGTGGCCGGAGCACGACTGGACGCCCTGGTCCACACCCCGGAGCCGCTGCAGGAGATCGCCGGGCCGGTGGTGGAGCTGGACTCGGTGCAGCGGGGACTGCCCCCGGCGGTCAGCGGCGCGGTGCGGGACCAGATCCCGGACCTGCTCCCGGCCCAGTTCGAGGAGGGGATCGTCCAGCTCGTGGAGGGTGCCGCGGCCGGCCTGTTGAACGACGACCGCTTCACCGAAGCCTGGTCAGACACGCTCGAACAGACCCGCACGGACTGGCTGGTCAAGCTGGACGCCGCCCGGTCGGACCGCACCCAGACCGGACCCGCTCTGCCCGCGGACGCCGCCACCGTGGAGTTGCAGATCGGACCGATCGCCGACCTGGGGCAGGACCGGATCGTGGAGGGGCTGCGGCAGATCCCGTTCGGGGAGATGGCCGCAGACGCGGTAGAGGAGAACACCCAGCAGGACTACCGGATCGCCCTGGACCTGAACGTGCCCGACCCGGAGGTCATCACTCCAGAGCAGGTGGTGTGGCTGGAGGACAACGTCCGGCATTGGCCCTGGCTGGCCGGGGGAGCCGTCCTGACCCTGGTGCTCAGCCTGCTGCTGGCGCCCGGACGTCAGCGGTTCACCGCCTTGGCCGCAGCCGGCATCTCGGCTGCTGCGACCGGGATCGCCGGCCGGCACGGACTGGAGTCCGTGGAGGCGGTGGGCACCACCGGTGTGGCCCACGCCGTGGCGGAGGGTCTGATCGCCGGAGTGCGTGAGTATGCCCTGCCGGACACCACGCTGATCATCGTGGGCGGAGGGGTGGCCGTGGCCCTCGCGGTGCTCGGGATGCTGATCGGCTCGGCCCGGAGCGGAACCGCCCGGGCGGCCAGCTCGCGTTGAGGTCCCGCCGGTAGCATGGGGGACATGTCTGCCGCCCCCTTTGCCTCCGTGACCACCGCACCTGCCGCCGCGCCGGCGGGACCCTCCGTGGGAGCCGCACCTCAAGGATCGGGCCGGCCGGTCGCCGTCGGGATGCCCCAGGTGCCGCGCACCCGCCGCAGCCGCGAGGAGGTGGAGGCCGCCGCCCCTGTGGCGAAGGAGAAGTCCGTGCTGCTGGCCGCGCCGCGGGGCTACTGTGCCGGTGTGGACCGCGCCGTGGTGGCCGTGGAGAAGGCCCTGGAGGTGCACGGCGCCCCGGTGTACGTGCGCAAGGAGATCGTGCACAACCGGCACGTGGTGCAGACGCTGGAGGAGCGCGGCGTGATCTTCGTGCAGGAGCTGGACGAGGTGCCCGAGGGCGCCCTGACCGTCTTCTCCGCGCACGGTGTCTCCCCGGCCGTGGTCAACGAAGCCGCCGAACGCAATCTGCAGACCATCGACGCCACCTGCCCGCTGGTCACCAAGGTGCACCGCGAGGCTGTGCGCTTCGCCAAGCAGGAGAAGCAGATCCTGCTGATCGGGCACGAGGGCCACGAGGAGGTGGAGGGCACCTACGGTGAGGCGCCCGAGCACACCACCATCATCAACAACCCGGATGAGGCCCGCACGGTTCAGGTGGAGGATCCGGACAACTTGATCTGGCTCTCCCAGACCACCCTGAGCGTGGACGAGACCCTGGAGATCGTCTCGATCCTGCGCGAGCGGTTCCCCAACCTGCAGGACCCGCCCTCGGATGACATCTGCTACGCCACCTCCAACCGCCAGGCGGCGATCAAGATGATCTCCCCGCAGTGCGATCTGGTGATCGTGGTCGGTTCGGCCAACTCCTCCAACTCCGTCCGGCTCAAGGAGGTCGCCCTGGAGTATGGGGCGGCCCGGGCCGAGCGCGTGGACTTCGCCAACCAGGTGGATGAGTCCTGGTTCGAGGGCGTGGCCACCGTGGGCCTGTCCTCCGGTGCCTCCGTGCCCGAGGTCCTGGTCCGTGAGGTGTTGGACCTGCTGGCCCAGTACGGGTACGAGACCGTGGACGAGGTGGTCACCGCCGAGGAGGACATCATCTTCTCCCTGCCCAAGGAGCTGCGCGCTGAGCTCAAGCGCGTGGGCGATCACTCCCGGTCCCTGGGCGGACGCGGGAAGACCGTGAAGGCCTGATCGTCGCCTGACGGCTGACAGACCACAGAACCCCTGCCCGGTGATCCGGTGCAGGGGTTCTGTCTGTTCAGGAGCAGAGGCCGGTGTGCGGTCTCAGGTCAGCGCTGAGGGGCCCGACGACGGCTCCGTCCGGTACGTGCCCGGCCGCCGGTTCCGCTGGCGGAGCCACGCTCCCCACCGTCGCGGCCGCTGCGCTCGCCACGGTGGTCGGTGCTGCCACGGCCGGTCTCCGAGGTGTAGGCCGGGGCGCCGGCGGAGGAGCCTGCACGGCGGTTGCCGCGGCGGGCTGAGCCCGAGGCGGGTCGCTGGGCATGCCCGTCTCGGCGGGACGGCGAGGATCCTTCGCCCCGTGCAGGACGCTCGGAGCGCTGACCGCCCAGGCGCGGGGAGGCGCTGGCGGCGGAACCGCCCTGGCCACCGCGGCCGCGGCCGCGTCCGCCGCGAGACCGGCCACCGGAGCCGCCGGATCGGGCGGAGCCGCCCTGCCCGGACTGGCCGGAGGCGGCCGAGCCTGATCCGCTGCCCTGGGAGCCCAGACCGGCGACGGTCTTCTCCACATCGGTGGGGTTCAGGAACGTGCGCTGACCGGGGGCCAGCTGCTCCAGGACCTGACGGTCGGTGCCGTCGCCGTGCACGGTCGGCTTGATCTTGGCCGCGCGCATCAGCTGGCGCACCTCCTCACGCTGGTCGGAGCCGGCCAGCGTGATCACGGTGCCGGCCTGACCGGCGCGGGCGGTGCGCCCGGAGCGGTGCAGGTAGGCCTTGTGCTCGGCGGGAGGATCGGCGTGGACCACCAGGGAGATGTTGTCCACGTGGATGCCGCGGGCGGCGATGTCCGTGGCGACCAGGGTCTCCACGGTGCCGCTGTGGAAGGCGTCCAGGTTGCGGGTACGGGCGTTCTGGCTCAGGTTGCCGTGCAGCTCCAGGGCGGCCACACCGTTCTGGCGCAGCTTCCGCGCGGCCTTCTTGGCCCCGTACTTGGTGCGGGTGAACACGATGGTCCGTCCCGGGGCGGCGCACAGATCGGCCAGCGTGGTCATCTTGGCCTCGCCGTCCACGGAGAGCACATGGTGGTCCATGGTGGAGACGGGGGAGACCGCCGAATCGGCCTCGTGGACCACGGGGTTGCGCAGGTACTTCTTGACCAGCACGCCCACGCCCTCGTCCAGGGTGGCGGAGAAGAGCATCTTCTGGGCGGCCGCGGGGACCTTGTCCATGATGCGCCGGACCATCGGCAGGAAGCCCATGTCGGCCATGTGATCGGCCTCGTCGATCACCAGGTGATCCACGGAGGAGAGGTCGATGTGTCCCTGTCCCATCAGGTCCAGCAGGCGGCCGGGGCAGGCCACCAGCACGTCGACGCCGCGCTGCATGGCCTTGACCTGCGGGTTCTGTCCCACACCGCCGAAGATCGTCAGCGTGGAGAGGCCGGTGGCCTGGGCGAGCGGGGCCATGGAAGCCTCGATCTGGATGGCCAGTTCACGGGTGGGAGCCAGGATCAGCGCGCGCGGCCGGTTCGGCTGGGGCCGACGTCGGTTCTGTGCATCACTCAGGCGGGCCACGGTGGGCAGCAGGAAGGCGTAGGTCTTGCCCGATCCGGTGCGCCCACGGCCGAGCACGTCGCGCCCGGCGAGCGAATCGGCCAGTGTGGCGGCCTGGATGGGGGTGGGGGAGGTGATGCCCTGAGGGGCGAGGGCGTCCACGAGGTTCGAGGGCACGCCGAGGTCAAGGAAGCCGTCGGTGAGGACAGCAGAAGAAGAGGTGGTCACTGAGAGGTAAATCCGTCCGGGGAGAAGAAGTCCCGGCCCTGGCACAGGCGGCAGCGGCGTCACAAGGGCCGATCATCGCGGTGCTGGCCGGCACCGGGCGGGCAGTTCCCGCGCGGTGGGCTCTGTCCACAGTACGGCATGTCAGCGGTCCCGCCGTGCAGGGGTGCCCGCGCGGGCGCCGTGGCTGAGCCTGGACGGACAGCGAACCCTCGCAGTCCCAGGGGTGGGAGCGGGGGTTCGCCGTGAGGTGAAGCCGGACGGGTGCCGCTCGCAGGACGCGGTCAGGCGTTGACGCGGGCGTGCTTCTGGACGTGGGAGACCACGGCGTCTACGTACTGCTCGAGGAGCTCGCGCAGCGACTCGTCCTGGATGCCCTCAGCGGTGAGTGGCAGCCATTCCGCAGGAGGCCTCCTCGGTGTGATGATGTCCGTCACTGCTCCGCTGGCAGGTCCTGCTCCAGCAGCTCCGCGGCGGAGAGCACCCTTGGTGTGGACTCCACCGGGGACGGGAACTCCAGGCGCTCCTGGACGGCAGGGTCCAGTTCGCAGATCCGGCGTGCCGAGGGCAGGATCCGGCTCTCCAGGGTGCCCAGCAGGGAGTTGTAGCGCTCCACGGAGGACTTCAGGGAGGACCCCAGCTTGGTCAGGTGTCCGCCGAGTGTCCCCAGCCGCTGGTAGAGCTGGTGCGCGGTCTCGAACAGGCTCTGGGCATGTTCGGCCAGGGTGTCCTGCCGCCAGGCGTAGGCGACGGACTTCAGGGTGGCCAGCAGGGAGACCGGAGAGACCAGGGCGACGCTGCGGCTGAAGGCGTGGTCCAGCAGGGTGGGGTCGGTGTCCAGGGCCGCGGCGAGGATGGACTCGGCCGGCAGGAAGCAGACCACCAGCTCGGGGGAATGCTCCAGAGCCTCCCAATATGACTTGGAGCCCAGGGCGTCCACATGGGCCCGCAGGGCTCGGGCATGCGCGCTGTGCAGCTCCTCGCGGCGGGCGGCTGCCTCAGCGGAGGGATCCCCGGCCAGCTCGTGGGCCTCCAGCACGGCGGCCAGCGGTGCCTTGGCGTCCACGGCCAACGACTTGCCGCCGGGGAGTCGGACCACCAGGTCCGGGCGGAGTATCTGGTCCTCGGCGCCTCGGTAGGAGTGCTGCTCGGAGAAGTCCGTATGGGGGAGCATGCCGGACGCCTCCACCACGCGGCGCAGCTGGACCTCCCCCCAGTGGCCGCGCGCGGTGGTGGACCTCAGGGTGGCCACGAGGGACTGGGTGTTCACCAACAGGGCGGTGTCCGTCTCCGCAGCGGTCTTGAGCTGCTCGGAGAGCTGTCCGTACTGCTCCACCCGGTCCCGTTCCAGCAACCCCACCTGCCGCTGCAGCAGCTCCAGCCGCTGGGCCACAGGACTCAGTGCGCGCAGCACCGCCGACTCCTCCTGCTCGCGCTGCTCGGCTCGGTCCCGGTCCGCCGCCCGTTCGGCCGTCAACACGCGGCTCTCCGACTGCGCCGCGGCCAGCTCCGCTCGGACCTGGGCCAGCTCCTGTCGGGCTTGATCCGCCTCGGCCCAAGGTCCTCCACCGGTGCCCCGCACCCGCCGCCACACCAGCCACGCGCCCACTGCCGCCCCCAGCACCAGTCCGGCCACCAGGAACGCGATCGATATCCAGACCGTCAAGGCCGGATCCACTGAGTTCTCCATGCCGACCACCTTGACAGAACCCGCGGACGCGGTAGTGACGCGGCGCGCTTCGGTAGAGTGATCAGCATCACGTGTTGTGGTCCAGAGGGGACGACTGATCCGGCGACGGGCAGACAGTGAGATGCAAAGGATGTGGCACCTTGACACAGAGCACGGACAGCAATGACCAGGTCGCCCGGTTTGGAGCGCCGGCCTCCACCTGGGACGAGATCGAACAGAAGTCACCCGGGGAGCGCGCCGCACCGGAAAAGCCGAGTCTGAATCTGAGGCGGTGGATCGGACTGGCCGCAGGACTGGTCATCGCTCTGGTGGTCTTCGCGGTGATGCCCGCGGACGTGGCCCACAATGCCAGGGTGACGGCCGCCGTCGCGGTGCTGATGGCCATCTGGTGGATGACCGAGGCGCTGCCCATCCCGGCCACCGCCCTGGTGCCGCTGATCGCCTTCCCCCTGTTGGGCGAGGAGATCACGATCGATGCGATCGGCGCCTCCTACGGCAACAACATCATCTTCCTGTTCATGGGAGGTTTCATCCTGGCCCTGGCCATGCAGCGGTGGAACCTGCACCGGCGTATCGCCCTGGTCACCGTCAGCGCCATGGGCACCAAGCCCGGCGGAGTGGTGGCCGGATTCATGATCGCCACGGGGTTCCTGTCCATGTGGGTCTCCAACACGGCCACCGCGGTGATGATGATCCCGATCGGCGTGTCCGTGCTGACCCTGGTGGTCGCCCAGACCTCGGGCCGGATCTCCGAGGACGCGGATCCGACCTCCACCGAGGTCAAGGACGAGGTCATCAAGTCCAACTTCGGCACGGCCCTGATACTGGGCATCGCCTACGCTGCCTCCGTCGGCTCGCTGGGCACCCTGATCGGCACACCTCCGAACACCCTGCTGGCCGGGTACATGTCCGAGACCCACGGGGTGACCATCGGCTTCGGCCAGTGGATGCTGGTGGGCGTCCCGCTGTCCCTGGTGATGCTGGTGATCGTCTGGTTCCTGCTCACCCGGGTGCTGTTCAAGGCCGAGATCGACGAGATCCCCGGCGGCCGTGAGCTGATCCGCTCCGAGAAGGCCAAGCTGGGCCCGATCTCCTCCGGCGAGATCCGCGTGCTGATCATCTTCGTCCTGGCCGCACTGTCCTGGATCTTCATCCCACTGTTCTTCAAGGGACTGATCTCGGATGCCGGGATCGCCATGGTGGTGGCGCTGCTGCTGTTCGTCCTGCCGGCCGGTGCAGCCCGAGGGGTGCGCCTGCTGGACTGGGAATCTGCCGTGAGGCTGCCCTGGGGCGTGCTGCTGCTCTTCGGCGGCGGCCTGGCCCTGTCCTCGCAGTTCGGCTCCTCCGGCCTGGCGGAGTGGATCGGGGACCAGGTGGCAGGGCTGGCCGGCATCCCGGTCTGGTTGCTGGTGGCCATCTTCGCCACCGCCATCCTGTTCCTGACCGAACTGACCTCCAACACTGCCACCGCGGCGACCTTCCTGCCGGTGGCCGGCGGTGTGGCGCTGGGCGTGGGCGTGGACCCCATGCTGCTGGCCATTCCGGTGGCCCTGGCCGCCACCTGCGCGTTCATGCTGCCGGTGGCCACTCCGCCGAACGCGATCGCCTACGGCTCCGGCTACGTGACGATCGGTCAGATGGTCAAGGGCGGTCTGTATCTGAACCTGGTGGGGATCGTGCTGATCAGCCTGGTCACCATGACCCTGGGCGTGTGGGTGTTCGGGCTGGTGTTCTAACGTCTTGATCGCGCCCGGGTCCGCGGCTCAGAGCCAGCCGCGGTCCCGGGCGGTCAGCGCCGCCTCCGTCCGGTTGGCCGTGTGTGTCTTGGCGATCGCCGAGGAGAGGTGGTTGCGCACGGTCCCGGCCGAGAGCACCAGCGCGGCGGCGATCTCCCGCACACTCGAGCCGTCCAGGGCCGCCCGCAGCACGTCCTTCTCCCGGTCGGTCAAAGGGTTCGCCCCGCTCACCAGCGACTCCTGAGCCAGGCTCGGGTCCACCACCCGGCCGCCGGCGTGCACGGTCCGCACCGCCTCGGCCAGCTGCTCAGCGGGAGTGTCCTTCACCACGAACCCCGCCGCACCGGCCTCCAGAGCCCTCCGCAGGTAGCCCGGCCGCCCGAACGTGGTCACCATCAGACACCGGCACTGCACGCCGGCGTCCGCCACCGCCTGCTGCACCGCGCGCACCGTCTCGATCCCGTCCATCCCCGGCATCTCGATGTCCAGCAGCGCCACGTCCACCCGGTGCTCCAGGACCGCCTGGGCCACCCCGGTCCCGTCCTCGAGCTGGGCAACGACGGTCAGATCCGGCTCCAGGTCCAGCAGGGCCGCCAGGGCGCCACGCACCAGGGCCTGGTCATCGGCCAGCAGCACCCGGATCATCGTCTCCGCTCCTTCAGCCACCTCTGCCCCCTCCTTCCCGACGACGGCCCCTCCACTCACAGCGTCACCTCCACCTGGGTGCCGGGTCGGCTGCGGTTCCGTCTGCTCGGGCCCGCCGGTCCGCCCGGCCCGATGGTCAGTGTCCCACCGGCCTGCTCCACTCGTTCGCGCATCCCGCGTAACCCGTTGCCTTCGCGGTCCTGACCCGGCTGGGAGGTGCCCGTTGGCCCGGGAAGGCCGCGGCCGTCGTCGTGCACCACCAGGCGGCCCGGTTCCAGGGTGACCGTGCAGCGGGAGGCGCCGGCATGCCGGATGAGGTTGGTGACCGCCTCCCGCAGGCACCAAGCGAACAGCGCGCGCTGGCCGGCGGGAATCTGTTCGGCCGTGTCCAGGGTGGGCAGGTGTGCGCTGATCCCGGCGGCGTCCAGGGCGGTGCGGGTCGAGGCCAGCTGGGCGCCGAGCTCCGGGGTGCGCAGCCCGCCCACCGTGGAGCGGACCTCAGCCAGGGACTGACGGGTCAGCTCCAGCACCTCCGCCAGCTCCGCCTTGGCGCGTTCGGGGTCGGCGTCCACCAGACGCTGGGCCAGCTCGGTCTTGACGGTGACCACGGTGAGTGAATGGCCCAGGACATCGTGCACGTCCCGGGCCAGAGACTCGCGCTGCTGGGCCACAATCAGCTCCTCCCGCAGCACCCGCGCGCGGTCCTCCTGCGCCATGGAGAGCCGCACGGTGACGATGATCAGCAGTGACGCACCCAGGGCGACGGCAGACCAGAAGAGGTTCGCCGGGCCAGCCCACCACAGGCCCACGGCTGCGAAGAGGACCACCACGACGGCCGCACCGGTCATCCCCACCCGGACCGGGTGGTTGAACAGCCACACGGCGGCGAAGTACGGAGCCGTGGCCAGCACGCCGTAGGACGCGGAGGGAACGGCCAGACCGACCAGCGCGAGTAGGCCCACGCAGTACAGCACGGTGTTGACCCAGAGCGGGCGACGGAGCAGAGGCTGTGGGCGGATGAAGGCGATGAGGTAGAGCGCGGCGAACCCGGCGAGCCCGGCGAAGCCCAGGACCTTCAGCGGGATGCTGGCATCGGTGCGGAGGATCGAGAACACCGGGAAGGCCAGGAACACCAGCCAGACCCCGGCGTCCATCATCACCTGACGGATGCCGGGGCCCGGCGGGCCGGGGGTTCCCGGCGGAGTCTGTGCGGTGGGGCTCATGGGCTCACCCGCGGCGGGTGGTGCGGCGGGCGGCCACCCAGCAGATCAGCGCGAAGACCAACGTCCATGCCACCACATTCAACACGATCAGGCCCAGCGGATCAGACTGCGGTTCGCCCTGGACGGCCACGATGGTCCCCTCCAGCTGCGGCCAGCGGGCCAGGGTGGCCACACCGTAGAGCGGAGTGAACTTGGCGATCTCCAGCAGGGTGCCGGTCAGCGGCATGAACAGGTTGCCGAAGAAGGCCAGCACCACCAGCAGCCCTGATGCGGCGGAGACGGCGGCCTCGGAGCGGAAGAGCAGTGCGGCGGCCAGCCCGTAGAACGCGAACGGCAGGGCGCCGATCAGGGTCAGGCCAGCGGAGCTGAACCAGGTGGCGGCGCTGTCCATCTCCGCCCCGGTGAAGAACCCGACCGTGTAGACCACCACGATCGGCAGCACCGACATGGCCAGGGCCACCAGCACCTTGCCGAGCACGTAGCCCGGTCCGGTCAGCCCGGTCAGGCCCAGCTGCCGCCCCCAGCCCTGCTGGCGTTCCACCGCGGCGGAGCCGGCCATGGAGCTGGTGGCCATCACGGCGCCGTACACGCCCATGGAGACCATCTGGTACGCGGTGACATTGCCGTGGCCGGCGGGCTGGTCACCGTACTCAGCCAAGGCGCCGAACATCAGGTACAGCGCGGCGGGCAGGACCACGATGAAGAACGTGGCCTCAAACATCCGCACGTTGCGCAGGAAGTCCCAGCCGGCGAACCGGGCGATGATGCCCGCGCGGGACCGTGGCCGTCCGGTCAAGCGGGTCTGGGCGGCAGTCTGGTCAGGGGTGTTCGGGGTCTGCGGGGTCTGCAGAGCGTCAGTGGCTGCGGTGCTCATCTCAGCGTCCCTTCTGTTCGGTGGAGTCGGCAGTGTCTGTGGTGGTCTCGGTGGCGGTGTCGGCGGTCAGGTCCAGGAACACCTGGTCCAGGCTCGCCGCGGCGATCTCCAGGTCCTCGCCCAGACCATCGGTGAGGATCGAGCGGGCCAGCGCATCCGTGTCCCCCGTGGTGAACCGGACGCGGTCGCCCTGGTGCGTGACGTCGTCGGGAATGCCGTGGGCCACGGCCAGCGCCTGCGGGGTGCCCGGCCCGATCCACCGGCAGCTCAGTGTGCGCTGGCCCGTCCCGGTGACCTCCTGCACCGACCCGTCCACCACCACGCGGCCCTGGCGCAGCAGCACGATCCGATCGGCGAAGTCCGAGGCCTCCTGCAGGTAGTGCGTGGCGAAGATGACGGTGCGTCCCCGCTCGGCCTCGGCGTGCATGGCCGCCCAGAACTCCTGCCGGGCACGCACGTCCATCCCAGCCGTGGGCTCATCCAGCAGCAGCAGGTCCGGCTCGGTGAGCAGGGCCAGGGCGAAGCGCAGCCGTTGGCGCTCGCCGCCGGAGCACTTCTTGACTTTGCGCGTGGCGATCCGGGCGGCACCGGCCCGCTCCAGTGCCTCATCCACCGGGATGTAGCGCGGGTGGCAGGCGGCCACCATGGACACGGTCTCCTTCACGGTCAGGTCCGCCAGCAGCCCCTCGGTCTGCAGCACGGCCCCCACCCGGCCGGCGCGCACGGCCCGCTGGGGTGAGGTGCCCAGCACGGACAGGGTTCCCGACGTCGGCTCGGTGAATCCCAGCACCATGTCCAGGAACGTGGTCTTGCCGGCCCCGTTGGGACCGAGCAGGGCGACGATCTCCCCGCGGTCCACGGACAGGTCCACCCCGTCCACGGCCCGCACGGAACCGAAGTGCCGGTGGACGCCAGTGGCGTGCAGGGCGGTGCCGCTGGGGGATGTTCCGGCGTCTTGGGGTGCGGTCGGTGCAGTCTGGGTGGTCTCTGCTCTGGTGATCATGGCTCCAGCCTGTTCGGTCTGGGGCTGGAGCGGATCTGTCAGGTGTCACGACCTCGGCATGACAGATGTCATGGGTGGGTGCCCGGGTGGGCCCGTCCGCGCGCTGCGTCCTCCGACGATCCCAGTCGCACACCTCGTCGATCTGCCAGACCCTGTTGCACTGTTCGTCCAGATTGGTGTCCCTGTTGCACGCCTTGTCGCCCCGGGGCAAAGAACTGGTCGAACCGTGCAACCGAGTTACGGATCTCGACAAGCACTGCATCAGAGATCTGCGGGCTCGATCACCGGGACGCCCGGGTCTACCGTGGAGCCATGGAACTGAGCATCCGTCCCGGGGACATCACCCAGACCGAGGCCGACGCTGTGGTGAACGCGGCCAACTCCACCCTGCTGGGCGGCGGGGGAGTGGACGGCGCCATCCACCGCCGCGGTGGAAAGGAGATCCTGGCCGAGTGCCGGCGCCTGCGGCAGACGCAGCTGCCGGACGGCCTGCCCGCCGGACAGGCCATCCCGACGACGGCCGGGAACCTTCCGGCGCGATGGGTCATCCACACAGTGGGTCCGGTGTGGGCGAAGACGATCGACAAGTCGGAGACCCTGGCGTCCTGCTATCGGGAGTCGCTGCGAGTGGCCAAGGAGCTCGGCGCGCGGACCGTGGCGTTCCCGGCGATCTCCGCGGGGATCTACGGCTGGCCGATGGATGACGCGGCTCGGATCGCCGTGCAGACCTGCCGTGAGACCGCCGGCGAGGTGGGCGACGTGGTGCAGGAGGTCATCTTCGTGCCCCGCGGTGAGACGGCCGAAGCCGCCTTCCGGACCGCCCTGGAGGGCTGATCGGAAAGCGGCTTCGCGTGGTTCAGGAGTGGGGCGCGCCGGTCAGCGCAGGACGTTCTCCCCGTTGCCGTAGACCATGGGGTTGCCCACCGGGGTGCCCTCGTCCTCGGCGGTGGCGCCGGGCTTGTAGAGCTGGACCACCTGGGCGGACTTCTCTTCGGCGTCGTCCCAGGCGGTGATGATGAGGGCATCGTGCAGCTCATCCTCGACCGGCATCTGGCCGTCGAACACGGACACGGCGATGGCCGGCTTGGGGTCCAGCTGAGCCAGCTGCTCGGTGACGTGCTGCTCATTGGACCCGGGGAAACGCCACAGGCCCTTCTGGTCGTCGGCGGTCACGGCCAGCAGGAACGGGTCCATGCCGGAGCCGTCACCCACTGACTCCATCGCGTGCTGGATGCCCAGGAAGACCAGGGGGGAGACGCGCTCGCTGGGCGGCTGAGGCTGGCCCTCGGGCATCTTGGTCCCGGCCGGGATGGCATCGGGGTCGTGGGTGGGGGATGGGTTGTTCGGCTGATCGCTCACGTCTTGGACGCTAACAGTGCCCGGTAGCATGGACAACCGTGGCTCTTACAATCGGAATCGTCGGCCTGCCCAATGTTGGCAAGTCCACCCTCTTCAATGCACTGACCCGTCAGACCGTTCTGGCCGCGAACTATCCGTTCGCGACCATCGAACCCAATGTGGGTGTGGTCAACCTGCCGGACGAGCGGCTGGACAAGCTCGCGGAGATCTTCGGGTCCCAGCGGATCCTGCCCGCCACGGTGTCCTTCGTGGACATCGCCGGCATCGTCAAGGGCGCCTCCGAGGGTGAAGGCCTGGGCAACCAGTTCCTGGCAAACATCCGTGAGGCCCATGCGATCGCCCAGGTGGTGCGCGCCTTCGAGGACTCCGACGTCGTCCATGTGGACGGGCGTGTCTCTCCGGCCTCGGACATGGAGACCATCAACACCGAGCTGGTGCTGGCGGACATGCAGACCGTGGAGAAGGCCCTGCCGCGGTGGCAGAAGGAGGTCACCGGCAAGAAGCGTGAGGCCAGCGACGTGGCTGCCCTGCAGGCCGTGCAGACCGTGCTCGAGCGCGGTGACACCATCTACTCGGCGATCGAGACCGAGAAGCTGGAGATGGAGCCGCTGCGCGAGCTGGGCCTGCTGACCGCCAAGCCCTTCATCTACGTGTTCAATGCGGACGACTCCGTGCTGGGCGACGAGGCCAAGCAGCAGGAGCTGCGCGACCTGGTGGCCCCGGCCGAGGCCGTGTTCCTGGACGCCAAGCTGGAGTCCGACCTCGTGGAGCTCTCCGAGGAGGAGGCCCGGGAGATGCTGGAGATGAACGGCCAGGACGAGTCCGGGCTGGACCAGCTGGCCCGCGTCGGCTTCTCCACCCTGGGACTGCAGACCTACCTGACGGCCGGTCCCAAGGAGGCCCGCGCCTGGACCATCAACCAGGGCGACACCGCCCCGCAGGCCGCAGGCGTGATCCACACCGACTTCCAGCGCGGCTTCATCAAGGCCGAGATCGTCTCCTTCGAGGACCTCGTGGACGCCGGCTCCATGGCCGAGGCCAAGGCCAAGGGCAAGGTCCGCATGGAGGGCAAGGACTACATCATGCAGGACGGCGACGTCGTCGAGTTCCGGCATGGAGGGCCATCTGGGAGCGGCAAGAAGTGACTGGGGCACCGCTCGATCACGAGATCTCTAGCTTTCAGGGTCGCCATGCCCTGATGAACTCGCTGATCGTCGGCGTGCATCTTAAGTTGCTAGCTCTCGGCGAGGAGCGTCTGGCCGACGCATGGCTTGATTCGGCAGTCGAACTCGTGCCTGGTGAGATGGCGCTCCGACGCTCGGGCCCGTATTCCAAGACTCCGCGTCCTGTGCTGCGTATGCTTCTGCGCCCTCTGTCACAGAGGGCACATTCGGTTCTCACCAGCCGGGTGGGTCTCGTCCGAGAGGTCATGCGGGAGTTCTCGTCCGGTCTCGACGGTGACCTCGAACTCGAATCCGTCGTGTGGGCGGAGATCGGCGATGTGGTCCAACCATCGACGGAAGACCGGGTTGACGACGTCAAACGCGCGCTGGCCGCATGCGGCGAGGAGGGCCAAGCTTTTATCGATGAGTTGGACTTGCTGCTTCCACAGCTAATAGTCGGCTGGAGCGCATACGCGTCGCAGCGCGTCCAGCACGTAGCAGTTCGCGACGGTGATCCGCAAACGGTGGCCCGCGTGACCGCGCTACTAAGATCGCTGAGTGACTTTTTGTGGCGGCACAATAGCGTTGGACTCAAGACCGGCGAGATGAACAACATATCGTTCGCATCGACCGCACCGGGTCCCCAACTGCTGCTCGATGCCGCGAGCTCACGTGCGTTGCCGCGGAAGAAGTGGAGAGTCGGGGTCATCGTCCCCGGCGGCGAGGCTGCGCGAAGTGACATCGCCGAGCTTGAGGACCACCCGGAGCTGGAATGCAGTCTCCGGACCGTCTATCGCAGCAGCGCCAATTTCGCGGCGCAGATGAGCAGCGCGCTGGCAGCCTTCAAATCCGACCAGGATGCGATCGTGATCGCGTATGGCGGCGGCAGCAAAGATAACCTCGCGAAGGTCCACGCCGCGCTAGAGCCTCATCTTGAGGGCCTCGAAGTGCCGTGCTGGGTCGCTGTTGGACACGCGAGCGATCCGATGTCGGTGGAGAACCTCGCCGTGCGTGTCTGCCGCACCCCGAGCGATGCCCGGACGCTGTTCCTCGCAGAGACGGTTCAGTACGAGCAACGGCTAGGAATGATCCTGGCAACGGGAACCCGCAGTCTCGAGAATGGCGCTAAGAGCGTTGGTAGCGGGTCAAGCATCGAGCGTGCTCTGAAAGAGCTGGAGGACGAGGTCATGGATGCTCGTCGAATGCACCTCCAACATCGGGGCTGACCTGATGATCCGAACATGACTGTGCTGCAGCCTCCTTGGTCCTACCCGGTCCTCAAGGCCGTCGCCGATGTCCTGGCCGACACGTCCGACGGCCTGACCGGTCGAGAGATCGGTGACCTCCTTGCTCGGCTGCGCATGGAGGACCCGATTCCGACGGCGACCAAACGCGACCGCCTCGCAGAGGCGTTCGTCGCTCGCCAGAACAAGGACCAGAGCTCCAAGCGCATCATCACGTTCATCTTCTCGGCCATGGAGCCGGTGAGGTACCGCAATCAACCGGAGCTCTTTACGTTGCGCCAGGACCGCCTCAACGAGCACTTGGCGTTCGTCGGGCTCCGGGTCAACGACCGGGGGCAGGTCGCCAAAGGGGCGGTAGCCCAGACCCTGGACGAAGCCTCTCGCATCGCCACGTCGATCCGCGACGAGCTGTTGCGGCGCAAGTGCCATCCGGAGGTGCTTCGCTACTGCTCGGTGGAGGTGCTCATGAAGGCGCACTTCCACGCATGCCTGGAGGCGACGAAGAGCATCTTCGCCCGCCTGCGCGGCCTGACCGG
Organism: Micrococcus terreus; assembly: GCF_900116905.1. Lineage (GTDB taxonomy): Bacteria > Actinomycetota > Actinomycetes > Actinomycetales > Micrococcaceae > Citricoccus > Citricoccus terreus. Next base: position 318,326 of record NZ_FPCG01000001.1, read on the forward strand.
CGCGACCGGTGATGGTGCGGCCCTGATTGATGCCACGCTGACACTCGGCAAGTCAGGCGTGCCGATGCTCGCGATCAACTCGCTGCAGACGCAGACCGAGAAGGACGAGCAGACCGGACTTGCAAACCTCGTGAAGGGCTTGAACGGGCTCTACAGGAACCCAACCGCGCATGACCCGAGGCTGAGCCGCTCGATCAGTGAAGACGAGCTCCTCGAGGTGCTGACAATGGTTTCGATGGTCCACCGCCGCCTCGACGGGGCTCGGCGGGTTGAGGCAGCCCGATGAGCCACGACGACGATGACCGCGAGGACAATCCGGACCACGAGCCGGGCCACGCAGACAGCTCGCCGGATGAGGGAGACGCACAGCGTTCCCTCGACGACGGACCGAGGCCCACGACCGGGTTCCGATTGCAGAACGGGTTCGCGCGGTCGCTGATGCCGAACATGGACGATTTCGTTGCGAAGATGCTCGCGCCGCTCCAGGATCAGATGAAGGGCATGCTTCCAGATTTCTCGGGGCAAGCGCGCGGGATAATGGATCCGCTGAATCGCCGCCTGCAGGATCAAATGAAGGCGGTGATGCCCGACGTCGACGCGCTGACGAAAAGCGTAATCGAGCCCTACAACGAACAGCTCAGAACGCAGGTGGCTTCGTTCGTGGCCAGTATGCCGACGTTCTCGGCATCGGCGATCGACTTCCCATCGCTGAAGGATATCGGATTCAGCCCGCAGACCGATGCGATGCTCAAGCGAGTCTCCGCGCAGCATGCGTCGATGGTGGAGGGCTTTCGCGTCTCCCTCAAGCCGCTCTTCGACCCCGAGCTGCTGCGCGGATTCAACCGTGCACTTCTCCCGCCGAACTTGAGGGAGTACGCCGATGAGATCCAGGCCCATCAGGTGCACGAGTTCCTGGAGCAGGAGGGCATCCCCCTGTACCTCGTGCCAGGCGGTCGCACAGCGCTACGCTTGCTCCGTGCAGAGGACCGCTCCGCCAGGCGGCAGGTCCTCGGCGCTTGTTACGACTCGATCATCGAAGACTGCGCCGCCGTGCTCGAGCGAACCGACCACAAGGCGGTCGGCGACGAGGTGAAGTTCGCCCTCGACGGCCTCGGAGCGATGCGGGCAGGGCACGCCCGCTCCGCACAAGCTATGTTCACGGTCACGCTCGACACCCTGATCTACCGTTTCCACCCCGACCAGACTGTTCGACGGGCCATCACCAATCGGAAGAAGGGCGCGGACGTGCCCGATGCTGTCGACGAGATGGGCGTCCACGAGGCGATGGTGTGGCTGCCGATCTGGAACGCCCACGAGCAGTTCTGGAAGCACAAGGGAGACAAGGTACCGCACTACTACTCGCGCCACGCGAGCGTCCACGGCGTCTCCTCGCGCCAGTTCAGCAAGCGGAACTGCGTGCAGGTCCTCATGCTCGTGACGAGCCTCATCGGGTACGCGAACCGGATCGCTCGAGCCGCGTCCCATGGTAGTGACTGATCACTGCGCTCTGGGCAGGGGTTGCCAGTCTCACGTCCAGGGTCGCGAACCTCTCGCAGACGACCTTGAAGAACCTGAGGCGATGACAGACGACGTATGGCGACTCGCGATCACTGTCTCGGGACTTCGAGTTTCGATCGGCCATTTCACGAAACCTGCCTTGACCTGGTGCAAATCATTATGAAACAGCGTGCCTCCAGCGGTTCTGTGGTGGCGGGTCTGCTGCACGATCAGGTGACAGTGTGACCTGCCCTACGGTTTGGTTCCCACTCTTGGTCGCTAGCTTCCGGTGGTGGTGAGTGCCCGCGGGGTGCGGGCGAGGTCGTAGTCGTGGGGTGTCGCGTACTCGAGTGAGGAGTGCCGTCGACGACGGTTGTAGAACACCTCGATGTACTCGAAGATCGCGTTCGCGAGTTCGATCCGGGTCTTCCACTTCTTCCGGTTCAGCAGCTCGATCTGCATGCTCGACCAGAACGACTCCATCATCGCATTGTCCAGGCCATCTCCCACGGTCCCGAACGAGGGCAGCAGTCCCGCTGAACGGATCTTCTGCGTGAAGACCCAGGAGGTGAACTGGACTCCGTGGTCTGCGTGCACGATCCCTCCGGGCCCTGGCTGGCGTGCACGGATTGCCATGTCCAGGGCGTTGACGACCAGGGTGGAGTCCTGTTTGGAGTCGATGGCCCAGCCAATGATTTTGCGGCTGCAAGCGTCCAAGACCGCGGCGCAGTAGACCTTGCCTTCGCGGGTGGGATGCTCGGTGATGTCGGTGACCCACAGCTCGTTCAGCGCGAGACGGTGGAACTTGCGGTTGACCAGGTCGTCCGCTGTGGCGACCCCCTTGAGTCGCTTGATGCGGGCTGGGCCTGGAAGGCCACCGATTCCGGCGCGAGTCATGAGGACGGAGATGAGCCGGCTGGAGCAGGGAATGTTCATGCCCATGGTGAGCTCTGCGTGGATCCGGCGGTAGCCGTAGGTGCCACGAGAGGCGATGTGGATCTCGCGGATCAGTCCAGTCAGCCAGCGTCGGCGCAGCTCAGTGGCGCTGGTGGGACGCTTCCGGTAGCGGTAGTAGCCCTGGCGAGAGACGCCCAGAAGGCGGCAGCAGGTGCTTGTGGGTGCCCCGGCGTCGACGAGTCTGTCGATCACCGGGTGCGCCCTTTTGGGTCCACTCCTCCCTCCTCGTCGAGCCACGTCGCGGCCCGCCGGAGGATCGCGATCTCCTGCTCGAGCTGCCGGACACGGCCGCGCGCCGCGCGGAGCTCGGCAGACTCGCGACTGCTTCGTCCCGGTCGGCGGCCGTGGTCGATGTCGTCCTGTCGGAGCCAGGTGTGGAGGGTGACCTCGTGGATACCCAGGGCCTGCGCGGTCTGCTTGACCTGTCGGCCTTCGCGGACCAGAGCGATGGCCCGGGCACGGAACTCTGGAGGGTACGGGCGGGGCATGCGATGAGCCTTCCATGAAGACCATCGGCTAGCGACGTCAACTGGAAACCGATCCATACCTGATCGTGCAGCAGACCCGCTGGTTCAGCAGCTTGTATCTAGTCGGACTCTTTGTATGGCACTTCATGCAGGATCGCACCGTAGCGACGCCATTCTTCTTCGGCTTAAATATTCCGATCCTCGCGGCATGCTTGGTCATCGTCGCCGAATGGAGCTACCCAATCCTCATGGAAGCACATCCCGCAGTTCTGGATGAGCCAGAACGTCGGCGGCCCAATTCGTCAAGCAGGCCGGGGTACAGATCCAGCCGACGACCAATCTCAAGCCCACTAAGTCGCGCTCGACGCTCGTCCCGCCCTCGACACCTCCGCTATTAGACCGTGAGCAAGTTGCGCCGTGAGAATCATGATCAGTCAGCACCTCGATGGGCTTACGCTTCATGCATGGCTTCCCTGGCACTGTGTCGTCTTGAGGGTTCTGTGTCGTTCAGAATGTGTCAGGATCTAACACAACCGTTGCAATCACTGGGAAGCAGGCACGCTAAGTATGCACGCAAGGAGTTCCGCTTCAATGTCTGAGTCTCTGCCGGCCTGCCCAGCCTGCTCGGAGGAGTGCACCTACGAGCAGGGTGACCTTCTGGTCTGCCCGATGTGTGGCCACGAGTGGGCTGCGCAGGGCCCGTCCGGCGAGGTGGCAGGGGAGGAATCGTCGGTCAAGGACGCTGTGGGCAACGTGCTGTCCGACGGCGACACGGTGAGCGTGGTCAAGACCCTCAAGGTCAAAGGCGGGGGAGGCGGCGCCATCAAGGCGGGCACCAAGGTGAAGGGCATCCGTCTGATCACCGACGGTGTGGGCGGGCATGACATCGACGCCACCGTGCCGGGTTTCGGCCGTATGCAGCTCAAGTCCAGCGTGGTGAAGAAATCCGTCTGAGCGTCGATGGGGGCGGGCGCATCGACGTTGCTGGGACCGACCACAAGGTCGTGAATCTGGTTTAACGCCTTCCGTCAATGACGGATCACGTCATAGACTGAGAACGTGATCAGATCGTTCGGCACCAAGGACACCGAACGCATCTGGCATGAGCAGTATGTCAAGCGCGTCGACCGGACGGTGCAGAGGGCGACCTTGCGAAAGCTCGAGCTGATTCATGCGGCGAAGGACGTCGAGGACCTACGGATCCCGCCTGGGAACCGACTCGAGAGACTGGTCGGAGACCGTCGCGGGCAGCACAGCATCCGTGTGAACGCGCAGTGGCGGATCTGCTTCGTCTGGCGAGAGGGAGGTGCAGAAGATGTCGAACTCATCGACTACCACTGAGAACGACCTGATCGAGCCGATCCACCCGGGGGAGATTCTGATGGTGGATTTCATCGAGGGTTTTGGGATCACGCAGAACAAGCTCGCCGTGTCCCTCGGTGTGCCGCCGCGTCGGATCAACGAGATCGTGCACGGCAAGCGGGGGATCACTGCTGATACTGCTATCCGTCTGGCGCGCTACTTCGGGACATCCGAGGAGTTCTGGATGAACCTGCAGACGAACTACGAGCTCCGACTGCAACGGCGGGCGCTACGGGAGAAGATCTCTGCGATCACACCCCTCGCAGTCGCCTAAGCGTCGACTGCGGCACCATCCCACCGGTGTCCGTTTTCGCCGGGATCCGTACGCTCGCTGTGGTGCGGGACCGCTGAACAGCACCTACAGTCGGGGGATGAGTGAACGTGAGTTCGACCTGATCCTGTTCGGTGCCACCGGGTTCGTCGGCAGGCTGACTGCCGCGCATCTGGCGCATCATGCTCCCGACCACCTCCGTATCGCCATCGCTGGCCGGAGCAAGGACCGCCTGGAGGCCGCCCGAGCGGAACTGCCACCCTCCGCGGCGAACTGGCCGGCCGTCGTCGTGGATGCCTCAGATGAGGAGGCCCTGCGTGCCATGGCGCGGAGCACGCGCGTGGTGGTCTCCACCGTGGGACCCTACGCCCGGTACGGGATGCCGCTGGTGGGCGCCTGCGCCGAGGCCGGCACCCACTACTGCGACCTGACCGGCGAGGTCCTGTTCGTGCGCGAGGCGATCGATCGCCATCATGAGACGGCAGTGGCCTCCGGAGCACGTCTGGTGAACTCCTGCGGTTTCGACTCGGTGCCCTCCGACCTCGGTGTGCTGGTGACGGCCCAGCGCGTCGCCGAGGACGGGGAAGGCACGCCGGGGGAGACCACCCTGCACGTGCGCTCGCTGCGCGGGGGACTGAGCGGCGGCACGATCGACTCCATGCGCGAGCAGATCCGCCAGATGTCCCAGGACGCCCAGAGCCGCCGGACGGTGGGCGATCCCTACGGACTCTCGCCGGAACGGGGCGCTGAGCCCGCCGGGTCAGCCACTCCGAAGGGCGAGAAGCCCCGGACCAGGCTCGACGGCCTCCTGCGGAAGCTGCCGTTCCGCCAGGACGCGCAGACCGGCCGCTGGACCGCGCCGTTCGTGATGGCCGGATACAACACGCGCGTGGTACGGCGCAGCAACGCCCTCACCGATTGGTCTTATGGTCGGCAGTTCCGCTACCACGAGGTCTCCGACACCGGGCAGGGGGCCACCGGGGCGGTGCGGGCCGCGGCCACGGCCACGGCCCTGGGCGGACTGGCCGCAGGCATGTGGTTCACGCCCACGCGGACTCTGCTGGACCGCGTGCTGCCGAAGCCCGGATCCGGTCCGGGGCAGGACTCGATGGACAACGGACGCTTCGTGATGGACATCGAGACCACCACGACGACGGGCGCCCGGTACCGCACGCGCGTGGCGGCTGACTACGACCCGGGGTACAGCGGCACCGCGATCATGCTGGGCCAATCGGCGCTGGCTCTGGCCGAAGACGAAGACCAGTTGCCGCAGCGGGCCGGTGTGCTGACGCCAGCCACAGCGTTGGGCGAGGTCCTGGTTCAACGGCTCCGCGACCACGGCTTCACCTTCCAGGTGGAGCGCGTCAGGGACTGACGATCTCGGTCAGGAAGTCCGAGGTGGCCGTGATGATCTCAGCCCAGGCGTCGTCCTGCGAGGTGCTCGGTGTTTCCGGAGCCGAACTCATCCGCGTCTCCACGCTGAGCGGGGGCCACGCCCTGGGCTCGCCCGTCCCCTGGGTGACGGGCATGAACCTGGCCGCTGCACCGAGCTTGCACTACGCTCCCAGCCATGAGCACCGAACGCGCCGGCAGCCTGCAGGTGATCACCGGACCCATGTTCTCCGGCAAGTCCGAGGAGCTGATGCGCCGCGTCCACCGCTCCCAGCTGGCTGGACGGCGCGTCCTGGTCATCACCCATGCCCTGGATGACCGCCGCGGCGTGGAACAGGTCTCCACCCACACCGGACGGAGCATCCCCGCGACGACGGCCACGGACTCCCAGCAGATCCTCGCCCTGGCCTCGGGCCAGGACCTGGACCTGCTGGCGATCGACGAGGCACAGTTCTTCGGCCCTGACCTGATCTCCACTGTGCTGACGCTGGCAGGTGAGGGAGCCGTCGTCGTGGTCTCCGGCCTGTGCGTGACCTTCGACGCCCAGCCCTACCCGCCGCTGCCGGAGCTGATGGCCCTGGCCGAGCAGGTCACCAAGCTGACCGCGGTGTGCGCGGTGTGCGGGGCGGACGCGGTGTACCACCAGCGGATCCAGGCGGCGTCGGCCTCGCAGCCGGGCGCCACGGACCCCACGGTGGCTCGAGCCGAGCACATCGGCGGGACCGAGTCCTACCAGGCTCGGTGCCGGCGCCACCTGGAATAGAGCCCCCGTCCTGCTCGGTTGCACACGGTATGCGAGCTATGACCTATGCACAGTACGGAGACGAGTCCGTCCTGGAACTGACCGAGCAGCCCCTGCCCAAGGTGGGACCCAGTCAGCTGCGCGTGCGGGTGACCCGGTCCTCGGTGAACCCGGTGGACTGGAAGGTGATGTCCGGCGCGCTGGACCAGATGATGGACGCCAGCTTCCCGGCCATACCCGGCTGGGACGTGGCTGGCGTGGTGGACGAGGTGGGCCCTGACACCCCCGAGTTCGCCGTGGGGGACCGCGTGGCCGCCTACGCACGGAAGATCGTGGTCTCCGGTGGGACTTGCGCCGAGTACGTGACCATCCCGGTGGAGTTCGCCGCGATGATCCCAGACGGCGTCTCCGATGACCACGCCGGCGCCCTGCCGCTGACCGGACTGACCGCACGGCGCGCGGTCAACGCCCTGGACGTGGGTCCTGAGGACACCGTGCTGCTGCATGCGGCCTCCGGTGGGGTCGGGTTCCTCGCCGCCCAGCTGGCTGCCCGCCGCGGGGCCACCGTGATCGGCACCTGTTCGCCGGAGAGCTTCGAGAAGCTGCGGAGGATCGGGGTCACTCCCGTGGAGTACGGCGAGGGACTGACCGAGCGGGTCCAGCAGATCGCCCCGGACGGTGTGGACGCCGTGGCGGACTTCGTCGGTGAGGTCCTGGAGACCACGTTGGCCGTGCTCACGGAGGGTGGCCGGCACGTCTCCATCGCGGACCCGGCCGTGCTGGAGCACGGGGGCCAATGGCTGTGGGTCCGGCCGGACGGTGCCGGGCTGGCCGAGCTGCTGCGGATGCTGGATACCGGCGAGATCCAGCTGGACATCGACCGCACCCTGCCGCTGGAGGAGCTGCCGGAGGCGTTCCGGATCAGCCGTGAGGGCGAGGCCAACGGCAAGATCGTGATCACCGTCCAGGACTGACTCGGCGACCCCACACGCGACGGCGCGAGACCACTCAGGTCTCGCGCCGTCGTCGTGCTCTGCAGTGCGGGTCCGTCAGGACCGCAGCTTGGCCTCCTCGGCGGCGTGCGGGGAGACCTCGTTGCGGTCCGGGTTCACGGCGTCCTCGCGGCGCGCGTCCCCGCTCATGCTGGACAGCGAGGTGGACGGGGTGGCGTCGTCCCGCCAGCGCAGCAGTGCTCCCACACCCTCGGTGATGGTGGCGGCCTCGGCGGGCAGCGCGGAGACCCCGGCGTCGGTGGCGATCGCCTGGCGGATCAGCGACTCGATGTTCTTCGGCTCGCGCCCGATCACGAACAGCAGCTCATCCACCTGCCCCCGCTCCAGCACCTGGGCGGTCTCCTCGGCACCGGAGACGGACTCGGCCCCGCGCTGCTGGCTCTCGTGGAACCGATCGGAGAGCTCGCGCAGCCGGGCGTCGATGAACCCCTGGGTGACACGCGCCAGCTCCTCGCGGAAGGACTCCCGGTCCATGCTCACCCCGCGCGTGCCGCCGGGCACCTGGTGCAGCCGGGCGCGCACCTCCTGGCCCAGTTCGGCCTCCAGCAGCCCCAGGGCGCGCACGTCTCCGGTGACCAGGACCATGTCCGGATGATGCTCGGTGACGATCCGGTTCACCGTGGCGGCCACGGCCTCGGCATTGCGCTCCCAGGAGTCCTCCACGCGGGCCTCGAAGTTGGACGTGCGCCAACCGTGCGGGGAGGAGCCGCCGCCGGACTTCGACTTGGTCAGCTCGTCATGTCCACCCTCCACGGTGGCGTCCTCGCCGAGCCCGTTCGTGGCCTGCGGGGTCGAGGGGTTCTCCGCGGAGCGCAGATGCAGGTCCGCCCCGGCTCGGTCCACCTCCACCAGCAGCTGGCTGACCGCCTGGGGTGTCAACTGCACCAGGGGGAGCAGCTCGGGGACCTCGCCGTAGTGGGCACGCTGGGTCAGCGGCGGGACGGGCAGCACCCGGTTGAGCACGATCTCACCGCCCGCGGCCAACAGCGCCCGCCCGTGCCGACCTCCGATCTTCGGCGGCTCGAGCACGGTCTCCTCGATCCGCTCGAGCAGCTCCTCCGGCGCGCCGTCCGCGGCGAGCTGATGCCGCATCTGCTCCCACCGAGTGGAGAGCTCGGCGGCGGCCTGCGGGTGGTTCCTGCTGGTGTCCAGATAGACCGAGACATAGGGTCCGTCCAGGTCGAGCGCGGCTTTGAGCCAGGGCAGCTTCACAGGGGCCTCCTGAGTGCAGTCGGTGCGGCGCCCAGCCGGGTCACGCTCGGCTCGGACGCCTCGGGTGAGTCTCCACCCTGTCACTGTGGCTCGGCTCACACAAGGGCCAGGATTCCCGACGACGGCCGCTCACCTCAGAGGGGCCGGTTCGGCTCAGTCGGTGGTCGCCGGTCGGGTCATCGGGACGTGGGGGATCCCGTCCTCCAGGAACTCCGGGCCGGACGGCGCGAACCCGAACCGGGCGTACCAGTGGGCCAGATGAGCCTGGGCGTCCAGCACGCACCGGCGCTCGCCCACCTGATCCAGTGCGGCCTGCATCAGCTGTGCGGCCAACCCGGCTCCCCGGTGCTGCTCTGCCACCACCACGCGCCCGATCCGCAGGGTGCTCCCGTCCGGCTCCTGCAGGATGCGCAGGGTGCCCAGGGGCGTTCCGGGGTCTTCTGCCGTCTCGACCCACAGGTGCACGGTCTGCGGTTCCAGGTCCCGTCCGTCCAGGTCCAGGTACGGGCAGTGCTGCTCCACCACGAACACCTCCGAGCGCAGGCGCCACAGCAAGTAGGCGGTGCGCGGATCCAGCTCTGAGAAAGGGGCAGATCGGACGGAGCTGACGGTGGCGGGTGGTGCGCTGCGCTCAGGACTCATGCGGTCATGCTCGCAGATCATGCCCCGTGTGTCAGATGCCGCTCCCACCCCCTTCCCGGGACACCCGAGGGTCGGTTCCGGGACGGCGTTGTCCCGGGAAGGGGGTCGGAGCATCGGCGTACGGTGGGCGCATGGTCACCTCACCGCTCCCGCACCCGATCACCGGGCAGCCCTTCCCCTCACCGGTGCCCCCGGGGACGGGGTGGCCGGGGGATCCGGCCACCCCGGCCACTCCCGTGGCCCACAGTGCCGGTGAGGTGGCAGCGCTGGCGGGCCGGGCGTCGTCGGGACCTGACCTGGATGCCATGGTCAGCGTGTGCCGCGCCTGCCCGCGACTGGTGGCCTGGCGGGAGGAGGTGGCCGCCACCAAGCAGCGACGATTCCTGGGGGAGCCGTACTGGGGCCGGCCGGTGCCGAGCCTGGGGGAGCAGCGGCCGCGCGTGCTGGTGATCGGGCTGGCCCCGGCGGCGCAGGGCGGGAACCGCACCGGACGGATGTTCACCGGTGACCGCTCGGGGGACTGGATCATGGCCGCACTGCACCGCGCGGGGTATGCCACCCAGGCCGAGTCGTGGGCGGCGGGGGACGGGCTGGAGCTGCACGGCGTGCGGATCATCGCGCCCGTGCACTGCGCGCCTCCGGGCAACAAGCCGACCCCGGACGAGCGTGCCGCGTGCGGCGGCTGGATGGACCGGGAGCTCGTCCTGGCAGACAGTGCTGAGTCGGCGCTGGTGCTGGGCGGGATCGGCTGGCAGGCAGTGCACGCGGCGGCAGCGCGCCTGGGCTGGCAGATGCCCCGCCCGCGCGTGGCGTTCGGCCACGGCGCGGAGACCACATTCCTGCGCGACGACGGCACGCACCTTCGCGTGATCGGCTGCTACCACGTCAGCCAGCAGAACACCTTCACCGGCCGGCTCACCGAGTCGATGTTGGACGAGGCGATCGGGCGGCTGTGAGTCGGGCGGCTGTGGGTCGGGGAGCGGACCTGTTGCGTGTCCGGGTGGAGTCGTAGTCTGTGCCTGGGTCGGACACGGAGCCGGCCACAGGTGCACGTCCTCAAGGAGAGATCATGACTGCCACCGTCGCCACATACATCGCCTTCCCCGGGACCACCGCGGAGGTCTTCACCCACTGGCATGAGGTGTTCGGCGGGGAGCTGAACATGGTCAGATACGGCGACATGCCCATGGAGGGCATGCCGTTCGAACCCGATCCCCAGGCCGTGGCCCACGTGACCCTCACGCTTCCGGGCGGCAGCATCCTGGCTGGGGGAGACGCCATGGAGGACGGCAACGACTACGTCATCCGGGACACCGCCTACTCGCTGCTGTACACCGCGGACAGTGTGGACGAGGCGCAGGGGCTGATCCAGAAGCTGGTGGACGCCGGCGGGTCCGTGGGCATGCCCTTCGAGCAGGCGCCTTGGGGCGACCACTACGGAACGGTCTTCGACCGCTTCGGCGTGATGTGGTCCTTCTCGGTGGAGGCCGACCGCGGACAGCAGGCCGGGTGAGAGATGCCGATGGACAGCTGACGAGCCCGGGCCGTCCTCCTGGTGGACGGTCTGGGCTGTGCCCTGGCGTCCGGGGCAGCGGCCGGTGTGGCCGGGCTGCAGCAGTGGCGGATGGCTCGTGGTGTGGAGAGCTCCGGAGACTGACAGGAGGTCGGGATGAGCTGGCGGGATCGATGGGGCCGGCTGAATCGGCTGATCGGCAGACGTGCCATCACGGCTTCGGCGGGCCACAGCAGGACGCAGCCTGACGTGAATGCTGCAGACAGTTCCGTGCGGAAGGCCCTCGAGCACGTACCTCGCGAGTGCTTCCTCCCCGAGCATCTGCAGGACTCAGCGGACCGTGACGCCCCGCTGCGGATCGGTCACGGACAGACGAACTCCCAGCCCTCCACGGTGGCTGCCATGCTCACCCTGTTGGAGGTCCACCCGGGGCAAAAGGTCCTGGACGTGGGCGCCGGGTCCGGCTGGACCACCGCACTGATGGGTGAGCTGGTGGGGGAGAGCGGATCGGTGATCGGGGTCGAGCGGGTGCCCGAACTGGCAGCCAGCGCCCGGGAGGCGGTCCGGGCCCAAGGCCGGCACTGGGTGCAGGTGCTCGACGCCGTTCCCGGTGAACTCGGGATGCCGAGCCGGGCCCCGTTCGACCGGATCCTCGTCTCCGCGATGGCCGACCACCTGCCGCACGCACTGGTGGAGCAGCTGGCGGTGGACGGGGTGATGGTGATTCCCGTGGGAGGTGAGATGCTGCGGGTCCAGCGTGAGGGTGAGGGCAACCGGGTCACCCGGCACGGGTGGTACCGCTTCGTGCCCCTGGTGGAGGGCTGACCCGGCTGGCCCAGGTCAGCTCTCCGTCGAGCCGATCCCGCCCAGGTCGTACACGCGAAAGGTGACGGCGTGCTCGCATCCGGCGACTGAGCCGCCGTCGTGAAGTGTCTGCGGGATGAAGGTGGCCGGATCCGGGTGGTCCTCCACGTGCTCCGCGTACGCAGCGTGGCTGCTCAGCGAGCGCACCGCGGCCTGCACGGCGTGCTCGTCCACGGGGGCGGCGTGGGTGGGTCGGTCATCACCGGCCACCAGCAGCGCAGAGACATGCCAGGGCTCCAGGGCCTCCTGCTCAGCGAGCTCGCGGAACACCCACCGGTTGTCCGCGTCCCGCACACCGTCCACCACGGCCAGACCTGCAGCACGGTGGTCGGCCTGGTTCAGACCGCCGTATGCCTCGAACGCGAAGGAGGCCGTGACCACGATCTGCGGTCGGACCTGCCGGACCGTGCGGGCGATGTCCCGACGCAGATCCAAGCCGTACTCCAGCATCCCGTCCGGGTGATCCAGGATGCGCAGATCGCTCACTCCTACCTGTGCGCACGCCTGACGCTGCTCCTCGGCACGGACGGGGGCCACCTGTTCCGGAGGCTCGGACATCCCGGCCTCGCCAGCGGTGAGCAGCAGGTAGGTGACCTCCACGCCGCTGGCGGTCCACGCGGCCACGGCGGCCGAAGTCCCGTACTCCATGTCGTCCGGGTGGGCCACGATGCACAGCATCCGCTCCAGGGAACGGTCCAGTGCCTCGGGGAGCGGGGGGAGGAATGCGGAGGACGTCATGTCCTCCACAGTCCTACAGTGGAGGGGTGACTGTCGAGAGTACGAACCGCACCCCGTCCATCCACTCCGTCCAGACCGGGGAGGACGGTGCCGCCCGCAAGCTGGTGTTCCTGCACGGTCTGTTCGGCCGGGGCAAGAACTTCGCCTCGATCGCCAAAGCCCTGCAGCCCGAGTTCCAGTGCCTGCTGGTGGATCTGCCCAACCACGGCAAGTCGACGTGGACCGAGGAGTTCGACTACGTGCAGATGGCCGATGCCGTGGCGGACCACCTGGCAGCCGGCTTCGCCCAGGACGGTCCGGTGGATGTGCTGGGGCACTCCATGGGCGGCAAGGTGGCGATGATCCTGGCGCTGCGTCACCCTGAACTGGTGCGCAAGCTCGTGGTCGAGGACGTGGCCCCCGTGGACACCGGAGCCGGCCGCAGCGAGTTCGACCACCTGCTGGGATCACTGATCGCTCTGGACCTGGACTCGGTCTCGAGCCGGTCGGACGCCGACGCCCAGCTGCAGGAGCCGATCGGCCAGCGTGGAGTGCGGGGCTTCCTGCTGCAGAACCTGGTGCGCACTGACGGCGGGTTCGCCTGGGAGCCGAACCTGGAGCTGCTGCACGGCCAGCTGGACCGGGTGATGGGCTTCCCTGCCGAGTCGCTGGAGGGGAAGAGCTTCGACGGGCCGGTGCTGTGGATGGCCGGAGAGCGCTCGGACTACGTCAAGGACGAGGACCAGCCGACCATGGAGGGATGGTTCCCCCGCACGCTGCGCGTAACCATCAAGGGTGCCACCCACTGGGTGCATTCGGACCAACCCGAATCGTTCACCGCTGCGCTGCGGACCTTCTTGCTGGCGGACTGACGGGCCGCGTGGACCGGGCGCTAGGAGGGGGCCGTGCCCAACGGCAGCACAGCCACGCTCTGATGCCGGGGCCGATGGCCGTGTCCCTGCAGCACCGATTCGACCAGGTGCACCTCGGGGACCTCCCAGAGACGTGAACTGAAGGTCTCCAGCACGCGGATCCATCGGGTGGCGTTGGTGCCCCGGCCGGGGCGGGCCAGAGTCAGATGGGGTGTGAAGGCCTTGCCGTCCGGAGTGGCGCCAGCACGGTTGGCGGCGTTGCGGACGCGGCGGGCCAGGCCACGGAGCTGTTCGGCGCCGTCCTCGACGCCGAGCCAGAGCACGGCCGGTCGGTCAGGGTGTGGGAAGGCCCCGGCCCCGTGCAGTCCGCACAGGAAGGACTCGGTGCCAGCACAGGCCTCCGCCAGCAGGTCAGCGAGGGGTTCCACCGAGCGGTCCGGAACGGCTTCCATGAAGGCCAACGTCAGATGCATCTGCTCCGGTGGGGTCCATCTCATCCCGGGTCGGGCCTCGAGGAACTCGGCCAGCTCCTCGCGGACGTCCTCGGGAGGGTAGACGGCAGCGAACATCCTGGTTCCCATGCGGGCAGTGTATCGAGGGTGATTGAGGGGGAGGGCGACCCGAGGTCGGCTCCTTCACAGGGGGCCAGCTGGCCAGGAGAGTCCACGTTCTGGGGTGCTGGGCTTATCGTGTCCATCCGCCACTCTAGAGTCGAAGACATGTTCGATACATCGTCAGTAGACCGCATGGAGGAGCCCCGGAACCCGGTGCTCCGGCCTGCCGCGCTGACGGAGCTGATCGCCCAGTTGGCGCAGATGCCTGTGGCGGCGGATGAAGCGGAGGCCATCGATCGGATCAGGCTGCTCGAAGAACTCAAGGGCGCCTGTGCCGCCGCGCAGGCCCGCGAGTCGGCTGCACTGTTCCAGATGCGATGCGCAGCCCAGGAGGCCGAGGGCCTTCCGGAGAACGAACGCGGCCGAGGGGTTGCCGCAGAGGTGGCTCTGGCGCGTCGGGACTCACCGGCTCGAGGATCCCAGCACCTGGGGCTGGGGCGGACACTGGTGACGGATATGCCCCACACACTGGCGGCCTTGGCGGACGGGCGGATCTCCGAGTGGGTGGCCACCAGTGTCTGCCGCGAGGTCATCTGTCTCTCAACCGAGGACCGGCGCCGGGTGGACGAGTCGATCAAGGACCGGCTCGGCGAAGTCAGTCTCGGGCGGCTCCGCTCTCGGGTGCGAGCGCTGGTCCAGGAGCTGGACCAGGCCGCCGTGGTGGCCCAGCGTGAACGGGAGAAGGCGCAGCGACACGTCTCGGTCCGCCCTGCGCCGGGTGACATGGCCTATCTGACGGCACTGGTCCCGCTCCAGCAGGCGATCAGAGTCTACGCCACGCTGACACGGGATGCCGCCACTCTCGTGGGGGTTGGAGACCCGGAGGGGCGGTCCCGATCCCAAGTGATGGCCGACCTGCTGGTGGAACGGTCCACAGGTCAGATCGCCGCTCCCGCCGTCCCCGCGGAGGTGCAGCTGATCATGACAGACCGGACACTGCTGGGCGGCGAGGACATTCCTGCCTGGATCCCCGGGCACGGTCCGCTGCCGGCTTCGAGCGCTCGATCCTGGATCCGCGATGAGGCACTCGAGGTCTACCTGCGCCGGCTCTACACGGATCCGCAGAGCGGACAGCTGGTGGGCATGGAGTCCCGCCGCCGGGAGTTCCCGGAGTCGCTTCGCCGGATGGTCATCCTGCGCGATGACGTCTGCCGGACCCCGTACTGCGATGCGCAGATCAAGCACCTGGACCACGCCGTGTCGGTGCAGTCCGGGGGAGAGACCTCCTGGGCGAACGGCTCCGGACTGTGCGCCCGGTGCAACTACACCAAGGAGAACCCCGGGTGGAGCCACCAGGCCTCTCCGGACAGACTGGAGGTCACCACGCCCACCGAGCATCGGTACCGCACTGATACAGAGTCCCTGATCCAGAAGATGAATGCAGGTGCAGGTTCACCCGCACGATGCAGCGCCGCCGAACGGGCCGCAGGCAGACTGCCACCGATCGAGTTCCCGCAGGGCTGGGTTCCACGGGTCAACGTGGAGTGGGTCAGGATGGTTCCCACATGACCGGGCCTGACCGCGACCGGGCGCGACTACTCGGCTGCGTGGGAACCGTGCCGGTTCTGATCCGCTGGGGGATAGGGGCTGCTCTGGTCGGCGGTTCCCTGGCGGTCCGTGGCCACGACGGCACCCGGAGTCAGTCCACCCACACGTGCACGCAGATCACCGGAGTGGTGGCCTGCCGAGCCCTCGGCAGTGTCGTCGACCTCGTGATTGTCGCCAGCGTTGTCCCCGTGGTCCTTGCCGTGCTTCATGAACGGCAGGGAGTGCAGCACGAACATCACGATCAGACCCCACACCAGGCCCAGGATGGCCGAGCACAGGGTGTTCACCAGCCAGGCCAGCGCCGGACCCACCGCGGCGATGCCCGCGAAGGGGGCTTCGAGGGTGTGGACGAAGTCATACAGGACCGGCCAGCCCAGGTCCTTCAGACCCACGAGGATGATGTGGCCGCCGACCCACAGCATGGCCACGGTGCCGATGAGGGTGATGAAGCCCAGGACCTTGGGCATCGCCTTGACCAGCATCTCGCCGAACTTCTGAGTGCCGGCGGAGTCCTTGCGGGTCAGGTGCAGGCCGATGTCGTCCATCTTCACGATCAGGGCGACCGCCCCGTAGACCAGCACGGTGATGGCGATGGCCACGACCACCAGGATCAGGGCGCGGACGATGAACTCCTGGTCGGCCACCTCGTTCATGGAGATCACCATGATCTCGCAGGAGAGGATGAAGTCGGTGGTGATGGCACCCTTGACGACCTTGTTCTCGGCCTCCGGCCCCTTCTCGATGGCGGGCTTGGACTTCTCCGGATGGTGACCGCGGATCTTGCCCCAGACCTTCTCGGCGCCCTCGTAGCAGAGGTAGGTGCCGCCGAGCATGAGGATGGGCGTGAGGCTCCACGGGGCCAGCCAGGACAGCAGCAGCAGGACGGGAAGGATGACCAGCAGCTTGTTGATCAGCGAGCCCTTGGCGATCTTCCAGATCATCGGAAGCTCGCGGGAGGGATCCGCTCCGGTCACGTACTGAGGGGTGACGGCGGCGTCGTCGATCACCACGCCGGCAGCCTTGGCGCCGGCCTTGGCCGCACCGGCGGCCACATCATCCACGGAGGCTGCTGCGATGCGCGCCAGGGCGGCGACGTCATCCAGCAGCGCGACCAGGCCGCCGCTCACCGCTGGGCTCCGGTCAGAGTGAGGGAGACGGTGGCAGTGGACGTGCGGAGGGCACAGGCAGACAGGCCTGTGGCGGTGACCGAGCGGGTGTTGGACATGCAGAAAGCATACGACGACGCCCGGTCACCTCCGGCGTTGCGCCAGGGACACCCCCGGTGACGATGATCTCCCTGTCCTGCCCAGACTCTGCACAGGCAGAGTCGGTAGACTGGGTCGCCGGTGGCCCGCCGACCCCTGTTCACCTCTGGTCAGAGCGAGTGGCGCGACATGTGCCCGTCACCGGGCACCGACTTCCATGGATGCGAAACCCACCGAGGACTTCCCATGGACAGAACCGACCAGGGAGGTCCTTTCCCATGCCTCAGCACGCCTCGAACCCGGCTGCGCAGCCCACTGACCCCACCGTGACGTCGGTGACCCCCACCGCAGGTGCCGCCGACCTGCCCAGCCAGCCGGCCGTCGTCGGGAAGGATGGCGTCAGCCCCACTGCCGTCCCCCTGGGCCCAGGTGGGAAGCCCGCCCTGGTGGGACGCCGTGTCTTCCGCACCCCCACTCAGCGCCGGGTGGTCTACGCGGTGATCTTCGAGGCCCTGGCGATCGTGTTCACCACCCTGATCCTGGCCGCCCTGGGAAACTCCGCCGGGCCGAGCTTCCTCGTGGGGGTGGTGTCCTCTGCGGTGGCCCTGATCTGGAACATGGTCTTCAACACGCTGTTCGAGAAGTGGGAAGCCTGGTCCGGGCACATCGGGCGCCCCCTGTGGGTGCGCATCCTGCACATGACCCTCTTCGAGAGCGGACTGGTGCTGTTCCTGGTGCCGGCCGTGGCCCTGATCCTCCAGATCAGCCTGTGGGAGGCCTTCGTCTACGAGCTGGCCCTGATCATCTTCTTCCTGATCTACACCGGCATCTACGCGTGGTGCTTCGATCGGGTGTTCGGCATGCCCGACTCGGCTCAGCCCCAGGCCTGACCGGGTGGCAGACCCCGCTCAGCGCAGGTTGAGGAACTCCTGGATGGCGGGCAGCTCACGGTGGGCCTGCTCCATCCCGGCCTCGTAGGAGGCGGCGAGCTTGGCCACGTTGCGCTCTCCGTTGGCCACCGGCATCCGATCCGGGAAGTACAGGTACGCCCGGCCCTCCCGCTCCAGCTCGAACAGGCGCTCACGGGTCTCGTTGTAGGAGCGCCACCGGTTGATCAGCGCCTCGGCGATGGCCGGATGGGTACGGAAATAGCGTTGGTAGAACGCCGGGAAACGCTCGGGCCGCTTCACGTGACGACGCTCCCGGGTCATGATCACCAGGAAACGGTCGTATCCGGCGTCCTGTGCGGCGGAAAGCGGGATTCCGCCGTCCGGTCCCAGCGCGCCGTCCACGTAGGTGCGCCCGTCCAGCTTCACCGGCGGCATCAGCACCGGCATGGTGGAGGAGGCCCGGACCCGGATCATCAGGTCCTGCAGGCGCGGGGTGTCCTCCTTGCCCCACCAGACCATCCGGCCGTCGGCGGCATCGAAGGCCCCGAACCGGACGGTGGCCGGGTTGGCGCGGTAGGTCTCGAAGTCATAGGGCAGCGCCTGGCCTGGCAGGCCGGTCTTCTCGTAGATGTACTGGGCGTTGAAGATGCCCTGGCCTCGCAGGAATGACTTCCAGCCGCCGAACTGCGGGTCCGCGGCGAACTCCACGAACGAGGTGCGTGCACGGACGCCGTCGCGGGCCATGTAGTTGGCCGTGTTGGAGGACCCAGCGGAGATGCCGGCCACGAAGTCCGTGTGGATGCCCGCCTCCAACAGGGTGGCGACCATGGGGGCCGTGTAGGACGCGCGCATGCCGCCGCCCTCGAACAGCAGGGCGGTGTCGGTGATGTTGCAGCTCAGGTCCACGATGGTCAGCCTAGACGGCTCCGGGGGCGACATGCTGGTACCTCGTCCGCGCGGACCCGTAGGCTGAGGCCATGGCTACCACCGCATTCAAGTCCGAGACCGTGAACACCGTCGGAGAGCTGCCCGCTGAGGGCTCCTCCGCTCCCGCCTTCGAGCTGGTCGGCACCGACCTGGCTCCCGTGACCAGCAAGGACCTGGCCGGCCGCACCGTCATCCTGAACATCTTCCCGTCCCTGGACACCGGTGTGTGCGCCGCATCCGTGCGCAAGTTCAACGAGCTCGCCGCCGGCTTGGAGAACACCTCCGTGGTGTGCGCCTCCGCCGACCTGCCCTTCGCCCAGGCCCGCTTCTGCGGTGCCGAGGGGATCGAGAATGTCACCGCCGCCTCTGCCTTCCGTTCCAGCTTCGGCCAGGACTACGGCGTCACTATGACCGATGGCCCGCTCGAGGGTCTGCTGGCCCGCTCGGTCGTGGTCGTGGATGCTGAGGGCAAGGTCGTCTACACCCAGCTGGTCCCCGAGATCACCGACGAGCCCGACTACGACGCCGCTCTGGAGGCAGCCCAGCGCTGACCGTCGGTCTGATCGCTGTGTGAGCATCCATGCATCCGTCCCACGGCGACGAGAACCCCGGCCGCCCAGCGGCCGGGGTTCCGCCGTATCCACAGCGGCCTCCCAGGACGGGCAGTGCAGAACCCTGGTCTCCGCCTCATCAGGCCGCGTCGGACTGGACCGGTGCGTGGCCGTCGTCGGGCTCGGGTCCAGGGCCTGACGCCCCGCTCCAGCAGGCCTGGGGTCCGTCCCCACCGCCGCCGAGGAGACGACGAGGACTGGCCTATCGGCTGATCGTGGTGGCTGGGTTCCTGGCCGGGGCGATCCTCGCCGGCGGGGTGGGCACCTTCGCCGTCCAGGAGATCCAGGAGGCGATCGAGGCCTCCCAGCCGCGGGCTGCCGCGCCGGTGCTCGACGGCGACCAGATCGCCCAGCAGCTTCACCTGGCCCACGACGGCATCCGCGTGGACTGGGAGGCCGATCCGCCGATCGCTGACGGAGGCCTGGACGAGGGACACCGGGTCACGCGGGCGCCCGGAGTGCTCATGGTGGACACGCTGACCCTGCGCGGCATGGGCGTGGGGACCGGGATGGTGCTCAGCCAGGACGGTCTGGCGGTGACCAACTACCACGTGGTCGAGGACTCCTCAGAGGTCACCGTCACGGTGGCGGACACGGGCCGGCGGTACACGGCCGTGGTGCTGGGCCGCGACTCCCGCCATGATGTGGCCGTGCTGCAGCTGGAGGAGGCCGGCGGGCTGACCACGGTCAGCATCGATGAGCAGATGCCCCGCCGTGGGGACCTGACGGCAGCCGTCGGCAACGGCGGTGGACAGGGATACCTGACGGCGGTGACCGGCGAGGTGACCGGACTGGACCGGTCCATCATGGCCGGTTCGGAGATCCCGGACGACTACTCCCGGCTGACCGGACTGATCGAGACGGAGGCGGATGTGGTCCCCGGATACTCCGGAGGACCCCTGGTGAACGACGACGGCCAGGTGGTGGGGGTGACCACGGCCGCTTCGCGTGGGGAGACCGCGCGCGAGGTGGACGGCTACGCCATTCCGATCACCGTGGCGCTCGGGGTGGTGGACCAGGTGCTCTCCGGGGAGGAGACCGAGACCGTGAGCATCGGGGTGGATGGCGCCCTGGGGATCATGGTCTCCACCGTGGACGGCGCCGCCCGGATCGAAGAGGTCACCGAGGGCTCAGCGGCCGAGAAGCTGGGCCTGCGCGCTGGGGACACCGTGCTGCGCGTGGACGGTGAAGAGGTGGTCAGCTCCAAGGAGCTGGCCGACCTGGTCAATGACCGCAACGCCGGGGACACCGTCACCGTGGAGTGGCGGACCTCAGACGGGGAGCCTCGTCAGGGCCAGGCCGTGCTGCAGGAGGCCGTGGTCAACTGACGGTCAGCTCGTCGTCCACCACCACTCGACCGGCCACGCGCAGCCCGGCGGCAGTCATCACCACGCCGGAGCAGGCCATCATGATCAGCACAGCGGTCCAGGTCCCGGTGGCCGCGTGGATCAGACCCACCACGAACGGGCCGATCGCCGCCAGGATGTAACCCACCGGCTGGACGAACCCGGAGAGCCGAGCAGTGACGTGCGGGTCCCGACTGCGGGCCGGGATCAGAGCGATCGCGGTGGGGAAGGCGAAGCTGCCCAGCCCCAGGATGATCGCCCAGAGCAGCGCCAGGGAGACCGGCGCCAGCAGCAGTCCCACGTAGCCGATCAGTGTCAGGGTTCCGAAGCCCACCATCCACGGGGCCAGGGTGCGGGAGCGGTCGATCACCGTGGGCATGATCAGCCCACCGATGACCCCCAGCCCGGCGATCACGGCCAACAGCGTCCCTGCATGACCTGCAGAGAGGCCGGCGTCGCGGTAGATCTGCGGGATCCAGCCGAACTGGACGTAGGCGTTCATGGACTGCACGCCGAACAGCACCGTCAGCGCCACCGCGGCAGGTGAGTGAGTCAGGAGAGTGGCGGGTCCGTCGCCCGGAGGGGTCGGTGGGAAGTCATGGCCGGTGCGGCGGGCCACCACCAGCCACAGTCCCAACGGAATCACCGCGACCAGTCCCCACAGGGCCAAGGACCAGCGCCACCCGTCCGTCTGTCCCAGGGCATCGGCGACACCGGAGGCCAGCGGGGCAGACAGCAGGGCGCCCGCAGATCCGCCCACGGTGAGGAACGCGCTGTAGAGCGTCATCAGCAGCACGGTGCGGGGGCCGCCATGACGCTTGATCCAGGCCGGGGCCAGGACGTTGCCGATCCCCATGCCCGCCAGTGCCACCGCCGTCAGGCCCAGGAACAGCCAGGGGTTCGGCATCCACACCCGGGTGAGCAGACCCAGCACCGTCAGCCCCATGCCGAGGGCGATCGCCACCGACAGGCCGGCGCGCTGGCCCAGCCTGACCGAGACGAACCCGACCACGCCGAAGCACAGTCCGGGCAGCGCGGTCAGCATGCCGGCGCCGCTGCCATCCAGTCCCAGGGCAGCGGAGACCTCCTGCAGGACCGGACCCAGGGACGTGGCCCCGGGGCGGAGATTGACGGAGATCAGCAGGACCGCTGCCATGGCCAGCCCCAGCGGGACGGCAAGACCAGGACGGCGCGAGGGAGACGGGGACGGGGTCGAAGCGAGCACCCCACAGTTCTACACGGAGGCGACGCCCTGCAGGGACACCCGGATCAGACGGAGGCGAACAGCAGCAGGGAGACCGCCATGACCGCCATGCCCGCCACCAGCCCATAGATCGCCAGATGGTGCTTGCCGTACTCGTGGGCGGTGGGCAGCAGCTCATCCAGCGAGATGAACACCATGATCCCGGCGACCATCCCGAACGTCACCCCCAGGGTCATGCCGTTCAGGAAGGGCATCAGCAGCAGGAAGCCGACCAGGGCGCCGATCGGCTCGGCCAGTCCGGAGAGGAAGGACCAGCGCACGGCCTTGCGGCGTGATCCGGTGGCCTGCCGGATGGGCACCGCCACGGCCACGCCCTCGGGGATGTTGTGGATGGCGATGGCCAGGGCCACCGGGATGGCCACCGAGGGGTCCTTCAGGCCGGCGATGAACGTGGCGAAGCCCTCCGGGAAGTTGTGGATGGCGATCGCCGCGGCGGTCATGGTCCCGGCGCGCATCAGCCGGCGCCGGTCCAGTGAGGCCTCGGGGTCCAGCACGGAATGGGGCTCGTGCGGGTTGATGGCGCTGGGCACCAGCCGGTCGATCACCCCGATCACCAGCATTCCGCCGAAGAACGCCGCCACGGCCCACCAGCCCGCCGGTCCGGCCCCGACCTCCTCGCCGATCGACTCGACGGCCTTGGGCAGGATCTCCACCAGGGAGACGTAGAGCATCACGCCCGCGGAGAAGCCCAGTGAGACGGAGAGGAAGGTGG
Organism: Micrococcus terreus; assembly: GCF_900116905.1. GTDB lineage: Bacteria > Actinomycetota > Actinomycetes > Actinomycetales > Micrococcaceae > Citricoccus > Citricoccus terreus. The sequence continues at coordinate 340,964 of NZ_FPCG01000001.1, forward strand.
CGCTGGTGCGCCGGGAGACCACGGAGGCCAGTCCGCCGATCCCGGTGGCCAGTCCGGCGAAGACGGTCAGGCCGAAGGCGAACCAGAAGTTCTCCATCATCGCTCTGCGCCCCTGCCTGCCGGTGCCTGTGTGCGCAGCACCTGCGCGGATCCGCGCACCAGTCTAGGGTCGAGCCATGAGCTCCTCCCGCTCGGACTGGTCCGCTGCCCTCGACCTGGCCGCCAGCCGCGGTGCCGCCGTGCAGCTGACCGTCATCCATCGAGGCCACACGGTCCTGGACGACTCCGTGCGCTGCACTCCTGATGCCCTGGGCTGGCTGTTCTCGGCGGGCAAGCCCTTCACATCGTTGCTGATCCACCGTCTGGCGGCCACCGGTGCGCTGGACCTGGACGAGCCGATCGCCCACCACTGGCCCGCGTTCGGCACGGGTGGAGCCGGCACCAAGGCGGCGACCACGGTGCGTGATGTGCTCTGCCACCGCACCGGCGTCCCCACGGCCGGTCCGTACTTTCGTGCCGTGCTGAGCATGCAGGACCCTGCGGCCTCGGCACGGCGGGTCGCCTCGGCGCGGCGCCGCACCCGCCGCTACAGACACGCTGTGAACCACCTTCCCGACGACGCCCCCTCCTTCTCCGCGGTGGCCGCCTACCAGCCCCTGGACTTCGGGATCATCCTGGCTCAGGTCGTCCGGTCGGTCACCGGACGCCCGTGGGAGCAGGCCCTGCGTGAGCTGGTGCTGGAGCCCATGGGCCTGACGGATGTCCACCCTGGGGTCCCGGACGAGCATCTGCACCGGTGCCTGCCGGTGGACGGCTCGCTGTGTGCCCTGCCCGGGGGTCCGGTGGTGGCGCGGATCGTGAACCGCCGCTCGGTCCGTCAAGCCGTGATCCCGGCGGCGGGCATCTCCACCACGGCATCCGAGCTGGCCCGGTTCTACGCCCAGCTGCTGCACGCCCCGGAGCTGGCGGCGCTCAGTGAGCCCAGCTCACAGGGTGAACGGGATGCGTGGACCCGGTTGGAGACCCGGTGGGGGACCGGGGTCCAGCTCGGGGGGACCGGCCAGTGGTGTCCCTTCGGAGTCACCAGCACCGCTCGTACGTTCGGCCACAACGGTTCGGATGTGTGCCTGGGCTGGGCGGATCCGGACCTGGACCTGGCCGTCGGGCTGATCACGGACCGGGCCAGTGGGAGCGCGCAGGACAAACGACTGCTGGTCGAGCTCTCCGACCTGATCCGTTCGCTGGCGGCGAACATCCCCGGTGAGACGGCAGCGTCGAGTGAGTGACGTCGTCGGGAGTTCCTGACTGCTTTCTTAAGGCACGTGGAGGGCCGGCGGTCTGGACCCTCCAGATCAGCCCGTCATGGACCCACGGCGAGACCGGATTCGGGGCCTGCTGATTGCTAGGGTGGAGCGCATGTCCACCGCTCTCACCCTGACCCTGCTTGCGGTGGGCCTCGTCCTGACTCCGGTGCTCTGCCGGCTGCTCGGACGCAACGCCGGCTGGCCGCTGGCCGTGGTCTACCTCGGAGCCGCCGCGCTCTACTGGCCGGCCCTGTCCGCCGGCCCCGGCACCGATGCCGCCGACGTCTCCGTCCCCTGGGTCACCTTGGGCGAGCTGACCGTCCATGCCTCCTTCTCGGCGGACCCGATCGCCAGTGTCTTCACCCTGATCGCGCTGCTGATCGGGGCCGTGGTGCTGATCTACTCCACGCGCTACCTGGAGCCGGGGCCGAACCTGAGCTTCTATCTGGGCATGGCCCTGTTCACCCTGGCCATGGTGGGACTGGTCACCGCGGACGATCTGATCGTGCTGTTCCTGTGCTGGGAGCTGACCTCGCTGGCCAGCTTCCTGCTGATCGCCCGGTCCGGTCAGGGCGCGTTCGCCCCGTCCATGCGCACGCTGCTGATCACCTTCGTGGGCGGGCTGGCCCTGTTGGCCGCGGTGGCGCTGATCGCGGTCCGCACCGGCACCACCTCCATCCGGGAGGCTCTGGCATCCGAGGTCTGGACCCAGGACCCGGGCCTACTGACCCTGGTGGGAGTGCTGGTGGCCGTGGCCGCCATGACCAAGTCCGCCCAGTTCCCGTTCCACTCCTGGCTGCCGGACGCCATGGCCGCCGCCACCCCGGTCTCGGCCTATCTGCATGCCGCCGCCGTGGTGAAGGCCGGCATCTTCCTGCTGCTGCGCTTCTCCCCGGTCTTCCACGGGGACACCGCCTGGCAGGTCCTGCTGGTCACCGCGGGTCTGGTCACCTCGGCGGTCGGGGGCTGGCGCGCCCTGCAACAGACCGATCTGAAGAAGCTGATGGCCTACTCCACGGTCAGCCAGCTGGGCCTGATCGTCGCGGCGATCGGCACCGGGACCGAGGCTGGCATCGCCGCCGCCCTGATCCACACCATCGCCCACGCGATGTTCAAGTCCGGGCTGTTCATGATGGTCGGCGTGGTGGACCACGCCACCGGCACGCGCGACCTGCGCCGCATGCCCGCCCTGGCCCGCGCCCTGCCGTTCACCTTTGCCGTGACCGTGCTGGGTGCCGGAGCCATGGCCGGGATCCCGCCGCTGCTGGGCTTCGTCTCCAAGGAGTCGATCTTCACCGCGCTGAACCAGTGGGGCGGTACCCTGCCGCTGCTCGGTGCGGGCCTGGGCTCGGTGCTGACCTTCGCCTACTGCGCCAAGATCGTGGTGGGCGGCTTCCTGGACCCGGCCCGCCGCACGCCGGAGGACCAGAAGACCAGCCTTCCCGACGACGCCACGCACCTGCACGCCCCCGGCCCGGTCCTGGTGGGCATGGCAGGTCTGCCGATCCTGGTCTCGGTCGCCGCCGTCTTCGTGCTGCCGCTGTTCGACACCGTGGTCGGCACGGCCACCGGTGCGGCGCTGCCCGCCACGGATCCACACCCGCACTTCGTGCTCTGGCACGGGATCACCCCTGAGCTGCTGACCACCCTGGCGGTGTTCGCCCTCGGCGCGGTCACCATCGCGACCCGCCGTCGCCTGTGGCCGGCCCTGGAGCAGCGCACCCTGCCGTTCAGCGGTGCCTCGATCCTGGAGTCCATCACCACCGGCGCCGAGCGTGCCGGCCGGGGCGTGGCCCGCCTGACCGCCTCTGACGCGGCCGGACCCCACGCGGGGATGATGGTCGGGTCCCTGACCGTCGTCGTGTTGGCCGGTGTCTCCACCCTGGTGGCCACCGACGCCCTGGCACCCCAGACCCCGGATCTGACCCAGCCGATCGACGTGGTGCTGCTGGTGCTGATCGCCGCCTCGGTGATCGGTGTCTGCGTGGCACGATCCCGCCTGGGCGCCACGGTGGCGCTGTCCGCCGTGGGCATCTTGATGACCGTGCAGATCCTCTCCCTGGGCGCACCGGATGTGGCGCTGACCCAGCTGCTGGTCGAGTCGCTCACGGTGATCGTGATCATGCTGGTGCTGCAGCGCCTCCCCCGGACCTTCGAGCGCGTGAAGGTGCGCAAGGCCGCACCCGCCATCGCCATCTCCCTGGCCGCCGGTCTGGCCATGGGGCTGGCCACCTGGGCACTGACCTCCCGCCGCGGCAAGTCCGAGGTGGGGCAGTACCTGGTGGACAACGGACAGGACATCACCGGGGGAGACAACATCGTCAACGTGATCCTGGTGGAGTTCCGTGCCCTGGACACCCTGGGCGAGCTGGCCGTGCTCGGCATGACCGGCGTGGCGATCGCCGCGGTGCTCTCCACCGTCCGCTCCAGCCAGCTCGAGCCCACCCGGGTGGCCAACGCCCGAAGCACCGCCCAGACCCGCACGGACATGGAGTCCGTGCCGCAGCTGGGTTCGGCCACCGCCCGTCGAGCCATTCTGAGCTCGTGGGGCAACGCCGCGCAGCTGCAGCTGATGCTCAAGGTGCTCATGCCGATCCTGGCCGTCATCTCCGCCCTGCTGTTCTGGCGTGGTCACAATGAGCCGGGTGGCGGGTTCATCGCCGCCCTGGTCGGTTCGGCGATCGTCGGCCTGCTGTACCTGTCCACCTCGCAGGACCGTCAGATCGGCCCGCCGCGCGCCCCGATCTACCTGATCGGCGGCGGCGTGATCGTCGCCGTGGCCACCGGACTGGTGAACATGGTCTTCACCGGGACGTACATGGAGCCCCAGCACGGCTACATCCTGGGCGTGCATCTCAGCAGCTCCCTGGTGTTCGACCTCGGCGTCTACCTGGCGGTGATCGGGCTGCTGCTGCTGACCTTCAATGTGCTGGGCACCTCGCTGCCCCGCGAGCACGATCAAGACGCCGACCCCACGGCCCACCCGGAGCATCCCCGCCCCACCGCCTATGAGGGCATGCGCGAGCGCGTGGACGAGTCGGTGCACGGTGAGGTCGACGGCCCGTTGGACACGGTCAGAGGCGAGGACCCTCGTCCCGTCCGTGCCGGCACCCGGTACATCGAGTCCGGGCGCCAGCCCTCTGAGTGGGGGAGGTCCTGATGTTCGTCCTGCCGATCACCGTGGGCATCCTGACCGCTGGAGGCGTGTGGCTGCTGCTGCAGCGCAGCATGGTCCGCTCCATCTTCGGTCTGACCCTGATCTCCCATGCGGCCAACCTGCTGCTGCTGGCCACCGGTGTGGCGGCCTGGCGCACGGAGCCGCTGATGAACACGGCCACCTCGGAGAACGCCGCGGACCCGCTGCCCATGGCCTTCGTGCTCACCGCGATCGTCATCTCCATGGCCTCGACCATCCTGATGCTGAGCATGGCCGCCATCGGACGCAATGACGATCAGGACCGCGCACCGGACACCGGGGAGGAGCACGCATGACCGCCGACCTCGCGAGCACCGCAGCCTCCCTGCTGCCCCTGTTCGTCGCCGTCCCCCTGCTGCTGGCCGGCGTCTCCGCCGTGACCCGCACCACGGCACTGGACCGCATCCTGTCCATCGGCGTCCCGGTGGCCTCCTTGGCCGGGGCGATCTGGCTGCTGACGCTGCACCAGAGCACACCGGTCATCGCCACGGCCGTCGGCTCCTACGAGGCCGGGATCGCCATCCCGTTCGTCTCGGACAGCCTCTCGGCGCTGATGCTGGCGGTGACCGGTCTGGCCACCGCCGCGGCCACCTGGTTCCTGTCCCTGACCGGGGAGGACCGCTACCGCTTCGTCCCGGCGCTGGCCCTGATGCTGATGTCCGGCGTGAACGGCGCACTGTTGACCGGCGACCTGTTCAACCTCTTCGTCTTCGTGGAGGTCATGCTGCTGCCCTCCTATGCGCTGATCGCGGTCACCGGCTCCTGGCGACGCCTGGGCATCGGACGCATGTTCGTGATCATCAACCTGGTCACCTCCATCACCCTGCTGATGGGCGTCGGCCTGGTCTACGGCGCCGCGGGCAGCGTGAACCTGGCCGTGCTGGCCGGTGCCGCCGCGGAGGACCCGCAGGTCGCCGTGGCCGCCACCGTGGTCCTGGTCGCCCTGGCCATCAAGGCCGGCGTGGTCCCGGTGCACGGCTGGCTCCCGCGGGCCTACCCGGCCACCTCCGCCGGCATCATGGCCCTGTTCTCAGCGCTGCACACCAAGGTCGCCGTCTACGCCCTGTTCCGCGTCTGGTTCACCCTCTTCGCCCCCGCTGACTCCGGCACAGCGGAGGGCCCGACGACGGCCGGCGCGTTCCCTGCCCCGGACTCACCTGCCGCGGTGGTCGCGGTGGTGATGGGCGTCGTCGTGCTGGTCACCATGCTGGTGGGAGCCTTCGGCTCCCTGGGGGAGAAGCGGCTGCGCGGCGTGCTGGCCTTCCAGATGACCGCCGGTATGGGGCACATCCTGATCGGTGCCGTGCTGGGCAGTCCGGCCGCCGTGGCCGCGGGCCTGTTCTACCTGGTGCACCACGTGATCACCATGGCCTCCCTGCTGACCACGGCCGGCGCCGTGGAGCACACCTATGGCACGGGCACTCTGGGCCGGCTGACCGGGCTGATGCACCGCGAACGCCTCGCTGCCGTGCTGATCGCACTGGGCCTGCTGTCCCTGGCGGGTCTGCCGCCCACCTCCGGGCTGTGGGGCAAGCTGGGCCTGATGACCGCCAGTGCGGAGGCCGCCGGGAGCGCGGAGTCCGGCTCCTGGGGCGTGTTGCTGATCGTGGGCGTGCTGGCCTCGTCGGTGGTGACCCTGATCGCCCTGCAGCGACTGTGGGGCCGGAGCATGGCCGGCGCGCCGATGACCACCTACCGTGACCTGGCCCCCGCCGGCGGGCGCGGGGAGCTGAAGGAGATGACCGAGTCCGTGCGGATCCCCGGGCGGCTGCTGGCCCCCGGCGTGGTGATGATGACCGTGAGCGTGGCACTGTTCCTCGGGGCCGGCGCACTGATGCCCGTGGTGCAGGACGCCGCCCACGGACTGCTGGACACCACTGACTACGTGGAGGCGGTGCTGCGATGAGCTCGACCCCCCAGACCGGACGTGTGGAGTCGGCTGCCCCGCGTCGATCCCGCTTCAGCGTGGTCGGGATGATCCGCTATCTGCTCTGGCTCTCCGGGCAGATCATCTCCGGCTCCTTCACCGTGGCCCGCAACGCCGTGCGTCCGGGGGAGTTCGCTCAGCCGGCCATCGTGGCGTTCCCGCTGCGGTGCGTGACCGACCTGGAGGTGACCTGGATGGCCTCCTCCATCACCATCACCCCGGGCACCCTGGTCCTGGGCACCGCCCACGGGACGGACACCGAGCCGGTGACCGTGTTCGTGCACTGTGTGTTCGATCAGGACCGGGCCGAGATCGAAGAGGGTCTGCGCGCCATGGAGGACCGTCTGCTCTCCATGCTGCGCAGCGAGCCCTGGCCGGGAGGTGGAGCATGAGCGTGGACCCGTTGACCGCCGCCCTGCTGTGGATCCCCATCGGCATCCTGGCCGTGTCCATCCTGTTGGGCCTGGTGCGGATCTACACGGCCACCACCCCCGCCCAGCGGGCCGTGGTGGGTGATCTGGTGTACTTCGCCGCGATCGGCATCCTGATGATGGTGGGCATCCAGAGCGGATCCGCCGTGGTGCAGGACGCCGCCATGCTCGCCGCGTTCCTGGGCATCCTGGCCACGGTGGCCCTGGGCCGCATCCTGACCCGAGGGGAACGGTGATCTCCATGCCCTGGTTTGACGTGCTGGCCGTGGTGCTGGCCACCGGCGGAGCCCTGCTCGTGCTGCTCTCCTCGGTGGCGATGCTGCGGGCCCGGGACGGGCTGCAGATGATGAACGTGTTCTCCCCGGCCACGGGCATGGGACTGCCGCTGATCGCGGTGGCGGTGTTCGTCCATCTGACCGGTGCCCGTGGCTTCTCCTGGTGGACCCTGCTGATCACCGGGGTGTCCGTCGCGGCACTGGTGATCGTCTCCTCGTTGGCCTCCAACACGCTGGCCCGCGCCATCTACCAGTCCGGCGCCGCCGTGGACCCACGGACAGAACCCCAGGACCTGGCCTGAGCGGTCCGCCGCATCAGGTCCTCATCTGCGCCTCACCTCCGTCTCATCCCGGTCTCATCCGGACCTGAGAGGCTGTGCTCAGCAGCCGGTCAGGACCCCTGACCCGAGTCGTGGAGGATGAGGGCATGAGCACGCCGCACACCCAGTCAGCCCCTCTCTCGCCGAGCCCTCAGGGGCGGACCGGCCGGGCCGTCGTCGTGGGATCAGGCCCCAACGGCCTCACTGCCGCCGCCCTGCTGGCCCGGCGCGGCTGGGACGTGGAGGTCTTCGAGCGCAACGCCATGATCGGCGGGGCCGCGGCGTCCTCCGACCTGCTGGGCCCGGGCACCACCGTGGACCTGGGCGCCGCCGGACATCCGTTCGGCGTGGTGAGCCCGGCCTTCCGCGAACTCGAGCTGACCGAACACGGACTGGAGTGGCTGCACCCGGAGCTGCCCATGGCCCACCCGCTGGAGGGCCGCCCGGCAGCTGTCCTGCACCGGTCCCTGGAGCAGACCGCCCGGGAGCTGCACGGGGACGGACACGCCTGGACCGCCCTGCACCGCCCGATCGTGGAGCACCTGGACCGGCATGTGGAGAACATCCTGGGGCCGTTGCTGCGGGTGCCGCCGCACCTGACGGACATGGTCCGGTTCGGACTACGGGCCCCCTGGCCGGCCAGCGCTCTGGGCCGGGTCCTGTTCCGGGACGAGCCGGCGCGGGCCCTGTTCGCCGGATCCGCCGTCCACGCTGTGGTCCCGCCCGGCAGCCCGCTGACCTCGGCGTTCGGGACCGTGTTCGGTGCCATCGGCATGACGCACGGCTGGCCCGTGGCTGCCGGCGGCACGGGGTCCATTCCGGCCGCGCTGGCCTCGATCATCACCGCCCACGGTGGGCGGATCCACGTGGGCCAGGAGATCACCGACCTCGCCCAGCTGCCCCCGGCGGACGCCGTGCTGCTGGATCTGACACCGCGCCAGGTGCTTGCCCTGGAGGGCGTGGACCTGGCGCCGGGTTTCGCCCGGCGGATGCGGAACTGGCGGTACGGCACCGGTTCGTCCAAAGTGGACTATCTGCTGGACGGACCCATCCCGTGGACGGACCCGCGGGTGGCCGGGGCGGGGACCGTGCATGTGGCCGGCACCGTGGCCGAGCTCCAGCACGCTGAGGCCGAGGCCCGCGCCGGACGGCTGCCGGACAGGCCGTTCGTGATGGTCTGCCAACAGCAGGCCGCCGATCCCACTCGTGCCCGGGGCGTGGTAGCCGACTCCACCGTGGTCTGGACCTACGCCCACGTGCCGGCCGGCTGTGACACCCCGGTGGACGGGCTGATCGAGGCCCAGATCGAACGGTTCGCGCCGGGATTCCGGGACCGCATCCTGCGCCGGGTGGCCAGCACCCCCTCGATCCTGGAGGCATGGAACCCGAACCTGATCGGGGGCGATGTCGCCGGCGGTTCGATGGGCGGCCTGCAGCAGGTGCTGCGGCCCGGGCTGACCTTCTCCCCGCACCGCACCGGCACGCCCGGGCTCTACCTGTGCTCCTCCTCCACTCCGCCCGGCGGGGGAGTGCACGGCATGGCCGGCTACTGGGCCGCCCGCGCGGCCATCCAGGACCTGCACGACGACGGCCGGTGACCACACTCGGGCACCTCACCTCGCGCGGCCATCACCGGTCGCACCGCCCGCTGTGCACTGCACCGCATCGCATCGCACCCACACCTGATGAGAGGACCATCGTGAAGCAGACCCCGAGCCCACCGCCCACCGGTCGGGATGCCCTCGCCCTGGCCGGAGGTGTGGCCTTCGCCGCCGTCCTGCTGGCCCCGCTGCGCCACTACTGGAGTGCGGACCGCAACGCCAAGAACACCCGGGACTCCTTCCCCCTGTCCACCTATCCCATGTTCTCCGAGGACCGGAAGGACCGTGCCTGGGTGCCGCATGTCGTCGGGTACACCGCAGGGGGTGAGCGTGTGCTCCCGCACCACCAGCACTTCGGCGCCGGGGGACTGAACCAGGTCCGCAAGCAGATCGCCCGAATGGTGCGGAAGGGCCGAGCGGTGGAGGTCGCCCAGCGCTACGCCGATGCCCTGCCTGCCCAGCGTGACCGGTCCGCCCGGGGGAGCGGCCCGGGTGCCGTGCGTCGCCGCAAGGCGGCGGCGATCGTCCGTGTGGAGGTGGTCCGCTCTCGATTCCACTTCGACACCTACTACGCCGGCACCACTGAACCGCAGACCGAGACCGTGCATGCCCGGTGCACCGTGGGGGGCACCGCCGAAGCCGTCCAGCCCACTGGCCCCGTCTCCGCACGCACCGCACCGATCGAGGAGCTGTCATGAACCGCCCCCTGGACCTGCCTGCCGCCGAGGGACGCTGGATGCACCGCGCCCTGGACCTGTTCCGTCCGGCCGCCCAGCCCCTTCGGCCCGCCGTGCTGCGCCTGGCCACCGGTGCCTTCTCCGCGGTGCACCACCTCCGCCGCCGCGGCATGTTCCAGAAGCTGCACCGCCAGGACGCCTCGCAGTTCACCCCGGTCGGTGTGGTCAAGGTGCTGAAGCGGCCCCTGCCTCCGGTGGTGGCCGACCGCCTGTTCGATGCCGCCCAGGTGGTCAACGCCGCCGCCACGCTGGGCATCGGGCACCGCGTCACCGGGCCGCTGAACGCCGCACTGCAGCTGTGGACCATCAGCTACCGCAACTCCTGGACCATGCTCCTGCACAACGACAACATGCTCGTGCTGCACCAGATGGTCCTGGGCACCACGCGCTCGGCGGACGCGCTGAGCGTGGACTCCCTCCTGCGCGATCGCACGCTGGCGCCGGAGCGCTTCGATCGCGCGTATGGCGGCATCCCCACCGCCATGAACATCGCGACGACGGCCGTCTACTTCATCTCCGGCGTCGCCAAGGTGCGGGGCCCCTTGGGTCTGCGGTGGGCGAAGGGTGATGTCCTGCGTGGCCAGATCGCCATCGACGGACTGCGGAAGGACCTGTTCGGCTCGGCCAAACCGGAGGCCGGGACGGTGTTGTACCAGCAGAAGGAGCTGTTCACGGCGTTGGCCGTCACCGCTCTGGTCGTGGAGCTGGGAGCCCCGTTGTCACTGCTCCACCGGCGTCTGGGACAGCTCTTCGCGGTCGGAGCGTGGGGGATGCACGTGGGCATCCGGATCGTGATGGGGATCCGCTTCAAGTACAACGTCTCGGGCCTGTCCTACCTGCCCTACTTCCCGCTGGGCGGGCAGTTGCCGCGGTGATCGGCCCGGAGCGGTCCTGAGGTCACGGACCGGTGAGGAGGCAGACGCCCATCGGGTGTGGTGGACACGCCCGGTCGGCGTCGTCGTTCGATGAGAGTTTTCCGACGGCCGAGCCGACGGCCGCCCCGTGGTGACGGCCGTCACGGGGACCCAGGGGCCCGACATCTCGCGGAAACACGGCCGTGACGTCGCGGATCCGGCACGTTACGGGATGGTAACGATTGACACGCCCGGCGCATATTCAATGTTGCTTTCGCATGTGGGACGACTATTCTCAACTCACCTTGTGGTGCTCCTCACGTTGATGAGGCGGTCGGCCCATGTCGGTCACCTCGTGAAGGCCCCACAGCCCCTGAATGGGTCTGGAGCACTCCGAACCCTCGCACCCTGTATTGAATGGAGCGCTTTGATGAAGTTCACAAAGCTTTCTGCCGCTGCCGCGCTCGTCGCCGGCTCGGCACTGGTCCTGTCCGCCTGCGCCCCCGCGGGTCCCGGCGACAACAATGACAACGGCAACGGCGGAGGCGGCAGCAGCCAGTCCGCCGGAGGCGGTGCGGCAGACCTCCCCAAGGGTGACGCCGGCAACCTGCTGACCGTCGAGCCGGAGGACGAGACCGCGCTGGCCGACCTCGGTGACATCCAGCCCAAGGAAGGCAGCGTCGCCTACTCCGTCGGCGAGGATGAGTTCTCCTCCTACAACGGTATGACCCCGGCTTCCTACTCCACCTACAACTCTGCTGTGGTGGACCGCATGCTGCTGGGCTTCACCTACTTCGGCACCGATGGCACCATCCACCCGAACGAGGACATGGGCTCCTACGAGAAGATCTCGGACGAGCCGCTGCAGGTCAAGTACACCATCCACGAGGATGCTGTCTGGTCTGACGGCACCCCGGTGACCGCTGCTGACTTCATCGTCAAGTGGGGCTGGTCCAACCCGCGGATCACCTCCGGCTCTGGCGAGGACGAGGCCCCGATCTTCCAGGCGATCAGCCACTCCTTCGGCGAGTACGTGGAGGAGGCTCCTGAGGGCGACCCCGCCGGCAAGGAGTTCACCATCACCTACAAGGAGTCCTACGCCGACTGGGAGATCATGATGGACGCCGCACTGCCGGCGCACGTCATGGCCAAGCAGGCCGACATGTCCCTGGAGGAGCTCGTCGAGGCCGTCAAGGCCGAGGACGCCGAGGCGCTGGCCCCGGTCGCCGAGTTCTTCAACACGGGCTGGAACGCCTCCCCGGGCGAGGTCCCCTCCGAGGAGATCGCCCCGTCCATGGGCCCCTACGTGTTCAAGAGCTGGGAGCCCGGTCAGTCGATCACCCTCACCGCCAACGAGAAGTGGTGGGGCACCCCTCCGGCCACCCAGGACCTGGTCATCCGCTTCGCTGAGGCCAGCACCCACGTGCAGGCTCTGGACAACGGCGACCTGAACGTCATCGAGCCCCAGGCCACCGTGGACACCCTGAAGCAGCTCGAGGCTCTGGGCGACAAGATCATCATCCAGAAGGGCTCCGGCCTGACCTGGGAGCACCTGGACTTCAACTTCCGTGACAGCTCGCCGTTCGGCGACTCGCTGGAGCTGCGCCAGGCCTTCGCCATGTGCGTCCCGCGTCAGGACATCGTGGACAACCTGATCAAGCCGCTGGACCCCGAGGCTGTGGTCATGAACGCTCGCGAGGTGTTCCCGTTCCAGGAGAACTACCAGGAGGTCGTGGATGCCGCCTATGGCGGTGAGTACGACGAGGTGAACATCGAGGAGGCCAAGAAGCTGGTTGAGGCTTCCGGCGTCTCCAACCCGACCGTCCGCATCGGCTACAACGCGCCGAACCCGCGTCGTGCCGAGACCGTCTCGCTGATCAAGTCCTCCTGTGACCAGGCCGGCTTCACCATCGAGGACGCGGGCAACGAGGCGTTCTTCACCGAGACCGTGGTGCAGGGTGACTACGATGTCGCACTGTTCGCCTGGGCCGGTTCCGGTCAGATCGCCTCCGGCCGCAACATCTACTCCTCGCTGCCGGTCGGTCAGCAGAACTACGGCGAGTACTCCAACGAGGAGCTCGACAAGGAGTGGACCACCCTGGCCAGCTCCGTGGACCCGGCCGTCCACGCCGAGCAGGTGAAGAAGATCGAGAAGATCCTCTGGGATGACCTGTTCGGCATCCCGCTGTACGCCCACCCGGGTGTGGTGGCCCACGACGCCGACCTGGCCAACGTGCGCGACACCGCCACCCAGAGCGGCGCGCTGTGGAACGTGGAGCAGTGGGTCTTCGCAGAGGACACCGCCGAGTGATCTGCTGATCAGTCGAACCGCTGACACCTGACTCAGCTCAGAGTGGGGCCCGGTCGCCATGGTGGCCGGGCCTCACTCGTCTGTCAGACTGATCCCACCGCATCACCTCCCGCTCCGGCGACGAATCGGCGACCGCGCCCACCGGCGTCATCGCCCAGGTGGTCTCGCTCCACCGGGCGGGCCCCACAGTCCCTGACCTCACATCCCTGGTACGGAAGGCACTTCTCGTTGTGCTGAAATTTATTCTTCGACGACTCGGCAGCTCCCTCCTGGTGCTCTTCGGCGCCTCAGTGCTGCTCTACGTCCTCGTCATCAACTCCGGCGACCCGCTGAAGGACCTGCGCGAATCCAATGCGGACAATCGCGAATACCTCATGCAGCAGCGGGCCGAGAACATGAACCTGGACATGCCCTGGTTCGAGCGCTACTGGACCTGGCTCAAGGGAGTCGGCGGCTGCTTCGTCGGAGACTGTGATCTCGGCACCAATCGATCCGGCCAGCAGGTGGTCGATCTGCTCGCCCTGGCGGCCTCCTCCACGCTGCGCCTGGTGGTCCTGGCCACCCTGATCGCCATCGTGGTGGGTGTGGCCATCGGCATCCTGACCGCCATCCGGCAGTACTCCGGCATGGACTACGTGGTCACCTTCTTCACCTTCCTCTTCTTCTCCCTGCCGGTCTTCTGGGCCGCTGTGCTCCTGAAGGAGTACATGGCCATCGGCTACAACAACTGGATCGCCGATCCCTCGTTCTCCTGGTCGGCCATCATCGCTGTCGCCCTGGTGCTGGGCATCACCCTTCAGGCTGTCCTCGGCGGCACCTGGAAGCGGCGGCTGCTCACCTTCGCAGCCAGCGTCGCGTTCGTCTGCGTGGTCATGCCGTACCTGGACTGGCTGAACTTCGCCCGCTACCCGCAGCTGGGCCCCATCGCCATCGCCCTGGTCGGGGCCGCCACCGCAGTGGGCGCCACCGCCCTGGGCGCTGGTCTGCGCAACCGCCGCGTGCTCTACGCGGGCCTGATCACCGTCGCGGTCGGGGTGATCGCCTACTACGCCACCTACGGCATCCTGTGGGAGCCGACCTGGTGGATCCTGGCCGGCCTGTTCGTGCTCTCCATCGCGGTGGCCATCGGCATCGGACACGCAGTGGGCGGCTTCTCCAAGGGAGCAGCCTCCTGGGTCTCAGTCATCACCGCCCTGGTCATGGGCGCACTGATGGTGGTGGAGCAGCTCTTCCGCAGCTGGCCCGGATTCCTGGAGCTCAAGAACCGTCCGATCTCCACCATCGGTTCGCAGACGCCGAACTTCGTGGGCACCTTCTGGGAGGACTTCCTGGACAAGGGCGCACAGCTGCTGCTGCCGACCATCCTGCTGACGCTGATCTCGCTGGCCAGCTACTCGCGGTACACCCGCGCCTCCATGCTCGAGGTCAATCAGCAGGACTACATCCGCACCGCTCGGGCCAAGGGCCTGGGGGAGCGCCAGGTCATCCTCAAGCACGCCTTCCGCAACTCCCTGATCCCGATCACCACGATCATGGCCTTCGACTTCGCAGGGCTGATCGGCGGCGCGGTGATCACCGAGCGCGTGTTCGGCTGGAAGGGCATGGGTGAGCTGTTCGCCACCGGCCTGGACCAGGTGGACCCTGCACCCGTGATGGCGTTCTTCCTGGTGACCGGCACCGCAGCCGTGCTGTTCAACCTGCTCGCCGACATCCTGTACGCCGTCCTCGACCCCCGGATCCGAGTGTGATGTCCATGAGCAACGAGAACACCAACCGACCCGGCGCAGAGAACAGCGACATGGACAACAACACTCCCTCACGTCACCCGGCTGACCAGCCGATGGGTGGCGACCCCGATCGTCACAGCGGCATGGACCACACGCCGCTGGACGAATCGATCGGCGGCCTCGGCAATCCCGATGCCCCGGCTCCCCTCGGCGGGACCGGACCATCCAGCTCCCAGCAGGCCGTCGACATGGCTGATCTGGCTGAGGTCGAGGACGCCAAGCTGCGTCAGAAGACCGGCAAGTCCTACAGCCAGGGCCAGCTGGTGCGGCGCCGCTTCCGCAATCACAAGGCCGCGATGATCGCGATGGTCTTCCTGATCCTCGTGTTCCTGCTGGCCTTCACCTCCATCGGCTTCGCGGGCATCCCCGGATGGTGGGACAAGGACTACACGCGTGCCGGCACCGTCATCAACGGCGGCAATCCGACCCTGTCCGTGGTGCCGCAGTGGCTCGGCGGATCCGGGATCACCTGGGGTGAGCACCCCTTCGGTCAGGACTCCACCGGCAAGGACTACTTCGCCCTGGTGATGCGCGGAACCCAGCAGTCGCTGATCATCGCGCTGGTGGTGGGCATGGTCTCCACCGCCCTGGGTGCGCTCATCGGCGCCGTCTCCGGTTACTTCCGCGGCTGGGTGGATGCCATCCTGATGCGGATGACGGACCTGATCATCGTGGTCCCGCTGCTGGTGCTGGCCGCTGTGCTCGGACAGATGTCCAGTGGGCTGGGCGGCGGCATCCTGCCGCTGGCCCTGGTGCTGGGGCTGGTCACCTGGACCTCCCTGGCTCGTCTGGTCCGTGGTGAGGTGCTCTCACTGCGCGAGAAGGAGTTCGTGGCCGCAGCCATCGCCATGGGTGCCAAGCCCGGACGAGTGATCCTCAAGCACCTGCTGCCCAACACGATCGGCGTGATCGTGGTGAACGCGACCTTCGCGATCGCCGCAGCCATCCTGCTCGAGACCTCGCTGTCCTACCTGGGCTTCGGTGTCAAGGCTCCGGACTCCTCGCTGGGGCTGCTGATCAGCCAGTACCAGAACGCCGGCTCCACCCGGCCCTGGCTGTTCTGGTGGCCCGGCCTGATGATCCTGGGCATCGCCCTGTCCATCAACTTCCTCGGTGACGGGCTGCGCGACGCCTTCGATCCGCGTCAGGGGTCGCGGCGCAAGCGCCGGTCCTTCCTCGGCTTCGCTGGCCGTGACCGGTCGCTGAAGGCGTCGGCCTCGAACGCTGGCGCTCCTGCGGGCGGCGCCACCGGGGCTGGCACTGGGCAGCCGAACAACGGCAGCACCACCATCGCACACCCCGGTTCTTGACGAGCACCGGCGAGGAGAGACAACCATGAACCTTTTCGGACGCAAGAACAAGGCCGATGACGCCACCACCCCGGCGACCTCGGCGGGCTCCCATGCCGCAGGATCTCAGGACGCGGCCTCGGCAGAGACGACGTCGAATCCCTCCACCGGATCCTTCGGCGTGGTCAAGCGCCACCCGGACCGTGGCGGGGCGCCGATCCTGTCCTTCGACAACGTGGCGGTGACCTTCGACACCGAGTTCGGTGATGTGGAGGCCGTCAAGGGCGTCACCTTCGACATCAAGCCCGGTGAGGTGGTGGCCCTGGTCGGCGAGTCCGGCTCGGGCAAGTCCGTCACATCGTCCACCGCCATGGGCCTGTTGCCGGGCAACGCCAACATCACCGGAACGGTGATGCTGGGCGACCGCAACGTGACGGCCCTGGACGCGAACGGCCTGCGCAAGATCCGTGGCCGGCACGCGGCCATGGTGTTCCAGGAGCCGATGACCGCGCTGAACCCGGTGCTCACGGTGGGAGACCAGCTCACGGAGGCGCTGAACCTGCACGGCATCGCCTACGGCACCGAGGCAGACCAGCGCGCCATCGAGCTGCTCACCATGGTGGGCATCCAGGACGCCAAGAACCGGCTGAAGCAGTACCCGCACCAGTTCTCCGGCGGCCAGCGTCAGCGCATCGTGATCGCCATGGCCATCAGCTGCTCGCCCGAGGTGATCATCGCCGACGAGCCCACCACGGCGCTGGACGTGACCGTCCAGGCCGAGATCCTGGAGCTGCTGCGCGAGCTGAAGGACAAGCTCAACACCGGCATCCTGCTGATCACCCACAACATGGGCGTGGTGGCAGACATGGCCGACCGCGTCTGCGTGATGCTGCGCGGTGAGATGGTCGAGTCCGGACCGGTCCACCAGGTGATGCAGAACCCTCAGCACCCCTACACCCAGCGCCTGCTGGCCTCGGTGCCCCGCCTGGGCGCCACCCTGGAGGTTGCCGAGCCGGAGCCGGTGACCACCACTCAGTCCACGGTGAAGTACGCCGTGGAGGCCCAGGGCCTGTGCATCGAGTACGACCACCGCGGCAAGAAGAACCGTGTGGTGCACGACGTCGACTTCACCGTGGCCCCCGGAGAGATCATGGGGCTGGTCGGTGAGTCCGGATCCGGCAAGTCCACGATCGCCAAGGCTGTGCTGGGACTGCTGCCCGTGGCGGCCGGCTCGCTGAAGATCCAGGGCCATGACCTGGCCACCATGGCGTCGGCGGAGCAGCGCAGCCTGCGCAAGAACATCGGCGTGGTCTTCCAGGACCCGGCGGCTTCACTGGATCCGAGATTCCCGATCGGCGATGTCATCACCGAGCCGATGATCATCCACAAGGTGGGAGACCGCAAGAGTCGGCTGGAGCGGGCCTACGAACTGCTGGACGCGGTCAAACTGCCGCGCTCGGTGGTCAACCGCTTCCCGCACGAGCTCTCCGGTGGTCAGCGCCAGCGCATCTCGATCGCGCGCGCCCTGACCCTGGACCCCTCGGTGCTGATCGCCGATGAGCCCACCTCCGCCCTGGACGTCTCCGTGCAGGCGGCAGTGCTGGACATGTTCGCCGAACTGCAGTCCCGCTACGAGTTCGCCTGCCTGTTCGTCTCCCATGACCTGGCCGTGGTGGACATGCTGGCCCACAAGGTGCTGGTGCTCAAGGACGGCCGTGAAGTGGAGAAGGGGCGCACGGACACGGTCCTGCACCACCCCCAGCAGGACTACACCAAGCGCCTGCTGGCCGCCGCGCCGATCCCGGACCCGGACGAGCAGTATCAGCGCCGCATGGAGCGCAAGGCCCTGCTGGAGTCCCTCGGCGAAAAGGTCTACTGAGACCGCCGAGCACGCTGAGGGAGTTCGTCTCCAGCGCGACCACACGGCCGCCTTCCGCCACCTGCGGAAGGCGGCCGTTCCGTCGTCGTGGGGGAGGTGGTATTGGCGAGGTGGACTGTGCCCGTACAATCGTTCGGGGCCACCGTGCCCGAAACCTCCCTAAGATTAAGGTTCTCCCCGCATGACAGATTCCCGTATCCAGCGCTCCGATCTGCGCAACGTGGCCATCGTGGCCCACGTGGACCATGGCAAGACCACCATGGTCGACGCCATGCTGCGCCAGACCGGTGCCTTCAACACCCACGGCGACGTCGCCGAACGCGTGATGGACTCCGGGGACCTGGAACGGGAGAAGGGCATCACCATCCTGGCCAAGAACACCACCGTGTTCTACTCCGGTCCCTCCGCGAACGGTGAGACCGTCACCTTCAATGTGATCGACACCCCCGGACACGCCGACTTCGGCGGCGAGGTCGAACGCGGCCTGTCCATGGTGGACGGTGTGGTCCTGCTGGTGGACGCCTCCGAGGGCCCGCTGCCCCAGACCCGCTTCGTGCTGCGCAAGGCGCTGGCCGCCAAGCTGCCGGTGATCCTGGTGGTCAACAAGACCGACCGTCCGGACGCCCGGATCGACGGCGTGGTCTCGGACTCTATGGACCTGCTGCTGGGTCTGGCCTCCGACCTGGCCGATGAGGTCGAGGATCTGGACCTGGACTCCGTGCTGAACCTGCCCGTGGTGTACGCCTCCGGCAAGGCCGGCCGTGCCTCCATGGAGCAGCCCGCCGACGGCTCCCTGCCGGACAACGAGGACCTGGAGCCGCTGTTCGCCACCATCATGGAGCACATCCCGGCCCCGTCCTACACCGAGGGCGAGGTCCTGCAGGCACACGTCACCAACCTGGACGCCTCCCCGTTCCTGGGCCGCCTGGCGCTGCTGCGCATCTTCAACGGCACCCTGAAGAAGGGGCAGCAGGTGGCCTGGGCCCGCCAGGACGGCGCCCTGAAGACCGTGAAGATCACCGAGCTGCTGGGCACCAAGGGCCTGACCCGCGAGCCGATCGAGCAGGCCGGTCCGGGCGAGATCGTGGCCGTGGCCGGCATCGAGGACATCATGATCGGTGAGACCCTCACCGATGTGGACAACCCCAAGCCGCTGCCGCTGATCACCGTGGACGACCCGGCGATCTCGATGACCATCGGCATCAACACCTCCCCGCTGGCCGGCCGCGTCAAGGGCGCCAAGGTCACCGCACGTCAGGTCAAGGACCGTCTGGATGCCGAGCTGATCGGCAACGTGTCCCTGAAGGTGCTGCCCACCGAACGTCCCGACGCCTGGGAGGTCCAGGGCCGTGGCGAGCTGGCGCTGGCCATCCTGGTGGAGCAGATGCGCCGCGAGGGCTTCGAGCTGACCGTGGGCAAGCCCCAGGTGGTCACCCGGACCATCGACGGCAAGATCCATGAGCCCATGGAGCGCATGACCATCGACACCCCCGAGGAGTACATGGGGGCGATCACCCAGCTGATGGCCGCTCGCAAGGGCCGCATGCTGGAGATGTCCAACCACGGCACCGGGTGGATCCGCATGGACTTCAACGTCCCCGCACGCGGCCTGATCGGCTTCCGCACCCAGTTCCTGACCGACACCCGCGGTGCCGGCATCGCCTCCTCGATCGCCAATGGTTACGAGCCCTGGGCCGGACCCATCGAGTACCGCAACAACGGATCTCTGGTGGCCGACCGGGCCGGCACCGCCACGCCGTTCGCCATGATCAACCTGCAGGAACGCGGCAGCTTCTTCATCCAGCCCGGCTCCGAGGTGTACGAGGGCATGATCGTCGGCGAGAACTCGCGTGCGGACGACATGGATGTGAACATCACCAAGGAGAAGAAGCTCACCAACATGCGTGCGGCCTCCTCGGATTCGTTCGAGGGCTTGACTCCGCCGCGCACGCTGACCCTGGAGGAGTCTCTGGAGTTCGCCCGCGAGGACGAGTGCGTGGAGATCACCCCGGAGTCCATCCGCATCCGCAAGGTCGTGCTGGACGCCAACGAGCGGCTCAAGGCAGCCCGTGCCCGCGCCCGCGCCTGAGCAGACGCTGTCTGAGACCGCTGCACCGACCAGCGGGACCCATCCGCGGTCCCGCTGGTCAGCGGCCGCGTTGGCGGTCGTCCTCGGGATCCTTGCCGGGCTGTTCGGCACTGTCCTGCACCTGCAGCTGAGCTGGCTCGGGGGGATCCTGCTGCCCTGGGGTGCGCTGCTCGCCCTGATCCTGGTGGCGGCCGTCCAGCTGTGGGCCGCCCTGTCCACGCGGGAGCTGTGGGTCGGGGGGATCGTGGCTGTGGCCGCCTTCACCACTGTGCTGCTGATGCGCTACTGGCCCGGCTCGGACTCCTTCTCCGTGGGACTGGACCAGTACACCCTCCAGATGCTCCCCGGTCCGGCGGTGGCCGGCGCTCTGTGGCAGTGGGGAGTGCCGGCGGTCGGCGTGGCCTTGATGCTGGTGTCCCAGCGGCTGCTGCGTGGCGTGGGCCACCCGGTCCGAGGCGCAGGGACGCACACGGTCTAAGCTGGTGGGCAGACCCGCTCCCGTGACGACCGCAGAAAGGCGGTTCACCCCACATGACCTACGTCATCGCCCTGCCGTGTGTGGACCTGAAGGACAAGGCCTGCATCGAGGAATGCCCGGTGGACTGCATCTACGAGGGGGAGCGCTCCCTCTACATCCACCCGGATGAGTGCGTGGACTGCGGCGCCTGCGAGCCGGTCTGCCCTGTGGAGGCCATCTACTACGAGGACGACGTCCCGGAGGAGTGGGCCGACTACTACAAGGCCAACGTCGAGTTCTTCGACGACCTCGGCTCGCCCGGCGGCGCCGCCAAGATGGGTCTGATCCCCAAGGACCACGAGATCATCGCCGCGCTGCCCCCGCAGCAGCACGACCTCTGATCCCCGCTCCGGCATGCTGACCCTGCCCGAATACCCCTGGGAGTCCCTGGCCCCGTACCGCCGCACGTCGCAGGCCCACCCGGGTGGGATCTCCGATCTGTCCATCGGCACGCCCGTGGACCCCACTCCGCAGCTGATCCAGGACGCGCTGACCGCGGGGGCCGACGCCCACGGGTACCCCACCACGCACGGCACGCCGGCCCTGCGCGAGGCGATCTCCGGCTGGTTCGCCCGCCGCCGCAGCGTGCCGGGGCTGGACCCGGAGGCGATCATCCCCACAGTGGGCTCCAAGGAGTTCATCGCCTGGCTTCCGCTGCTGCTGGGGATCGGTCCCGGAGACGTGGTGGTGCGCCCGTCGGTGGCCTACCCCACCTATGACATCGGCGCCCAGCTGGTCGGCGCCACCCCCGTGGCCGCTGACTCCCTGGATGAGCTGGACCCGGACGTCCGGTCCCGGGTGAAGCTGATCTGGACCAATTCCCCCGGCAACCCCACCGGCAAGGTGGCCTCCGTGGAGGAGCTGCGGGCCGTCGTCGGGCAGGGCCGTGAGCTGGGCGCCGTGGTGGCCGGGGACGAATGCTATGCCGAGCTGGGCTGGGACCGGTGGGACGGCACCGCCAGCACACCGTGCATCCTGGACCCGGAGGTCTCCGGCGGGGACCACACCGGTCTGCTCAGCGTCTACTCCCTGTCCAAGCAGTCCAATCTGGCCGGGTACCGTGCCGCGTTCGCCGCGGGGGACCGGGACCTGGTGCTGAACCTGGTGAACTCGCGCAAGCATGCCGGGATGATCGTGCCCGCGCCGGTGCAGAGCGCCATGACCGTGGCCCTGCAGGACGACACCCACGTCCAGGAGCAGAAGGACCGCTACCGCCGCCGCCGCACGCTGCTCAAGGACGCCCTGCAGGCCCGTGGTCTGGGGGTGGAGCATTCGGAGGCCGGGCTGTACCTGTGGACCCGGGACGGCAGGCTTCCCGACGACGTCCAGTCCGCTCCCAACCCCCAGTCCAGTTGGGACCTGGTGGGGGAGTTCGCGGACCTGGGCATCCTGGTGGGACCGGGCACGTTCTACGGCGAGCACGGCAACGGATACGTGCGCGTGGCGATCACCGCCACCGACGAGGCCGTGGAACAGGCCGCCCAGCGGCTGCGGGGCTGACGCACAGCGACCAGCTGCGCAGGTGAGGCGCCCCGAGGGCGTGCCCTACCTCACATGAGCACTGCACCTGGGGGCACCGGTCACGCGCCGGAGCTGAAGAAGACACTGAACGAGCTGGACGGCTACGCCATCGGCTTCGGCGCCATGATCGGCTTCGGCTGGGTGGTGCTGACCGGCGGCTGGCTGGAGGGCGCCGGAACCCTGGGCGCCGTGATCGCGCTGGCCACCGGTGGACTGATCATGATGGTGGTCAGCTTCGTCTACGCCGAGCTGACCTCGGCCATCCCCAAGGTGGGCGGGGAGCACCAGTACCTGATGCGCAGCATGGGTGCCCGCTGGGCGTTCATCGGCTCCTGGGGCATCACCGGCGGATACATCACCATCGTGGCGTTCGAGGCCGTGGCCCTGCCGCGCACGGTGGAGTACGTGTTCCCCCAGATCAGCGAACAGAAGATGTACACGATCTTCGGTTCGGACGTGGCCCTGTGGTGGGCCCTGATCGGGGCCGCCGCCGCCGTCATCGTCACCGTCATCAACTACGTGGGCGTGAAGGTCGCCGGGATCGTGCAGACCTTCGTGGTGATCTTCCTGGTGCTCGTGGGCCTGATGCTGGTCTTCGGCTCCTTCAGCAACGGCTCCGTGGAGAACATGGAGCCCTTCTTCACCAACGCCACCGGCCTGTTCACGGTGCTGATCGTGGTCCCGTTCCTGTTCGTCGGGTTCGACGTGATCCCGCAGAGCGCCGAGGAGCTGCGGATGGAGCCGCGCAGGATCGGCCGACTGATCGTGATCTCCGTGGCCATGGCCACCGTCTGGTACATCATGACCGCCCTGACCACCGCCTCCTCCATGCCGCTCAACGAGCTGCTGGCCTCGAACCTGGCCACGGCCGATGCCATGGGTGCCCTGTACAACAGCACCTTCATGGCCAACCTGCTGATCGCCGGCGGTGCCGCGGGCATCATCACCTCCTGGATCGCCATGCTGATCGGCGCCTCCCGCCTGATGTACGCCCTGGCCCAGTCCGGGATGCTGCCGCGCTGGTTCGCCCAGCTGCACCCGAAGTACCGCACCCCCTCCAACGCGGTGCTGTTCATCGGCGGGCTCTCCGTGCTGGCCCCGTTCCTGGGGGAGGACGCCCTGGGCTGGCTGGTGGACTCCGGCTCCCCGAGCATCGTGCTGACCTACATGCTGGTGTGTGTGGTGTTCCTGATCCTGCGCCGGCGCGAACCGGAGATGGCCCGGCCGTTCCGCAGCGGCGGCCCCACCCTGGGCAAGGTCATCGGGATCGCCGGCGTGGTGCTGACCCTGGGCCTGCTCTCGCTGTACATCCCGGGCATGCCGGCCTCCATCCACCCGGTCTCCTACCTGCTGTGCGGGCTGTGGTGGCTGCTGGGCATCGTGTTCCTGTTCCGCATCCCCCGGGGGATCGAGCCGGGAGAGGACGCGGAGGAACGCCTGCATGCGGCACTGGCGGGCCGTCGTCGGGAATCCTGAAACGGGCCGTGAGCGACGTCACGGATTCCGCCCCGTGGAGAACTGCTTGGTAGCGTAGGGGGTGACTGCACATGCTGTGCGCCCATCGGCGCCCGGTGCCATCACGAGCTACTCATGAGGGAGAACCCATGACCGAGAACACGTCAGCCCAGCTGTCGGTGGACGGCAAGACCGTCGAGCTGGCGCGGGAGAATTCCGTTGTCGGCAACGACGGACTGAACATCGGCCCGCTGCTGAAGGACACCGGTCTGGTCACCTACGACCCGGGGTTCATGAACACCGCCAACACCAAGTCGGCGATCACCTACATCGACGGCGATGAGGGGATCCTGCGCTACCGCGGCTACCCCATCGAGCAGCTGGCCGAGCACTCCTCGTTCCTCGAGGTCGCCTACCTGCTGATCTACGGCGAGCTGCCCACCGGCGATCAGCTGGAGGACTGGGACCAGAACGTCCGCATGCACACCATGCTGCATGAGGACCTGAAGGGCTTCTTCTCCGGCTTCCCGCGGGACGCGCACCCCATGCCGGTGCTCTCCTCGGCGGTCTCGGCGCTGTCCACCTTCTACGCCGACTCCCTGGACCCCTTCGATGAGGAGCAGGTCCACATCTCCACCATCCGCCTGCTGGCCAAGCTGCCGGTGATCGCCTCCTACGCGTTCAAGAAGTCCCTGGGCCAGCCCATGCTCTACCCGGACAACTCCCTGAACCTGGTCGAGAACTTCCTGCGCCTGTCCTTCGGCGTCCCGGCCGAGCCGTACGAGCTGGACCCGGACGTGGTCAAGGCCCTGGATCTGCTGCTGATGCTGCACGCGGACCACGAGCAGAACTGCTCCACCTCCACCGTGCGCCTGGTCGGCTCCTCCCAGGCCAACATGTTCGCCTCCATCTCCGCGGGCATCAACGCCCTCTACGGCCCGCTGCACGGCGGTGCCAACGAGGCTGTGCTGAACATGCTGCGCAAGATCCAGGCTGAGGGCATCAAGCCCGAGGAGTTCATGGAGAAGGTGAAGAACAAGGAGGACGGGGTCAAGCTCATGGGCTTCGGCCACCGCGTCTACAAGAACTACGATCCCCGGGCCAAGATCATCAAGTCCACTGCGGAGGACATCCTCAACAAGCTCGGCGGCAATGACGAGCTGCTGGACATCGCCCGCCGCCTGGAGGAGAAGGCCCTGGCGGACGACTACTTCGTGGAGCGTCGTCTGTACCCGAACGTGGACTTCTACACCGGCGTGATCTACAAGGCCATGGGCTTCCCGGAGAAGATGTTCACCGTGCTCTTCGCCCTGGGCCGCCTGCCCGGCTGGATCGCCCAGTGGCGCGAGCTGATGGAGGACAAGACCACCAAGATCGGCCGTCCGCGGCAGATCTACACGGGTGTGCAGAGCCGGGACTACCCGGCCGGTCGCTGAGGCGTCCTGCACCACGAGCACTCCTGAGGGGGTCGGCTTCGGCCGGCCCCCTCTGCTGTGCCCGGGGCCGCACCGGCACACCGGACAGGCATGCCCGACGGCGGCTCCCTCGCCTCAGCGGTGGAAGGTCACCGTCACGGTGCCCTCAGCGGCCTGGGGTCCCGTGGCGGAGACCCAGCCGTGTTCGGAGCGGACCCACTGCAGCCCGCCGAAGGAGGCGGAGGTGACGCCGAACTGCTGGGCGTGGGCCACCGCCCACTGCACCAGGGCCCAGCCGCGTGTGCCGCTGGCAGAGAGGGTCACGGTGCTGCCGTCGGCGGCGGCCACGGGATCGGCTGAGGAGAGCTGTTCGGTCAGGGCCGTGGCGAACCCGGCGGCGTCCCCCGGGGCCTGGGGGGACTTGAGCACACAGTTCAGCCCGGCGGGGGAGTTGCCGGTCAGGGCAGAGGCGTAGGCCCGGCCCTCGGGCTCATGGTCGGCGTAGGCGTCCGGGAATGCCGAACGCTGGACCTTCTGGGCGGCCACGGTGATGTCCATGTCCTCGAAGTCCGGGGCCACCAGTTCCAGCTCCTGGAAGAAGCGGTTCGCGGCGTACACCGGGTCCATCACCTGCTCCTCGGAGCCCCAGCCCTGGGACGGGCGCTGCTGGAACAGGCCGCGTGAGTCCGGGCCGGCGCGGTCACCGTAGTCGATGTTGCGCAGCTTGGACTCCTGGAACCCGGTGGCGATCCCGATCGAGGCCGCCCGGGCGGGCAGTCCCCGGTCCATGGAGACTGCGCTGATCAGGGCGGCGTTGGCGGCCTGATCCGGCGCCAGCTCGAACGAGTCCGGTCCCACCACTGCGGTGCAGCGCTCGCGCACCAGCACCTCGGAGTCGTCCACGAACCTCCAGGCCGCCCAGGCACCGCCCACCACCAGGGCAGTGCAGAGCACCAGCACTACGGTGGTGCGGCGGCGCCGTTGGGCGCGGCGGCGTGCAGCGGAGCTGCTCACGGCCGGGCCGTCCCGGAGGGTTCGTCCATCAGATCAGTTGGCGTGCAGGGCGGAGTTCAGCTCCACGGTCTGGCCGGCGCGGGGCAGGGCCTGGACCTGGCCGGTGGCCGAATCGCGCCGGAACAGCAGGTTGGAGACGCCGGAGAGCTCCACGGCCTTCACGGTGGTCTCTTCGGCCTCGGTCCCGGACCCCTGCCGGACGGCCACGCGGGTGCCGGCGGTGACGTAGAGTCCTGCCTCCACCACACAGTCGTCCCCGATCGA
This sequence comes from Micrococcus terreus, assembly GCF_900116905.1. Lineage (GTDB taxonomy): Bacteria > Actinomycetota > Actinomycetes > Actinomycetales > Micrococcaceae > Citricoccus > Citricoccus terreus. Next base: position 367,150 of record NZ_FPCG01000001.1, read on the forward strand.
GATGCCCACACCGGAGTTGGCGCCGAGCAGCACCCGCTCGCCGATCCGGATCCTCTGGGTGCCGCCGCCGGAGAGGGTGCCCATGATCGAGGCGCCGCCGCCCACATCGGAGCCGTCGGCCACCACCACGCCGGCGGAGATGCGGCCCTCCACCATGGAGGTGCCCAGGGTGCCGGCGTTGAAGTTCACGAAGCCCTCGTGCATCACGGTGGTGCCCTCAGCCAGGTGGGCGCCCAGGCGGACCCGGTCGGCGTCGCCGATCCGCACGCCGGTGGGCACCACGTAATCGGTCATCCGGGGGAACTTGTCCACCCCAAACACGGCCACCGGTCCGCGCGAGCGCAGCTTCAGGCGGGTCAGCTCGAAGTCCTGCACGGCGCAGGGGCCGTAGTTGGTCCACACCACGTTGGTGAGCAGCCCGAACACGCCGTCCAGGTTCAGGGTGTTCGGGGCGGCCAGGCGGTGGGAGAGCAGGTGCAGGCGCAGCCAGGCATCGGCGGTGTCGGCCGGGGCGGCGTCCAGGTCGATCTGGACCTCCACCACGGACTGGGTGGTGCCGCGCTCGGCGTCGTCCTGCGCGGCTGCAGCCAACTGCTCCTTGACCGAAGTCTCCTGCGCGGAGAGCTCGCCGAGAGCGGGAACGGGGAACCAGACGTCCAGCACGGACCCGTTGGCGGCGGTGGTGGCCAGACCGTATCCGGAGGCGGTGCGGGAGGTGGTCTCGGGCAGGGCAGTCTGGTGCTTATCAGGCGTGGTGGTCATGGCCCCAGTCTAGAGTGAACGGCATGCTTCCCGACGACGTTGCGCCCCGTTCCGAGACCTCCCACCACAGTGCCCCTCAAGTCACGCTTCCGCCCCTGGACACCGACGTGGCCGTGCTGACGGCGGCCCTGGTGGACATCCATTCGGTCTCTGACCAGGAGACGCCGCTGGCCGATGCCGTGGAGTCCGCGCTGCGTGCTCTGCCGCGCCTGGAGGTGACCCGGATCGGGGACACCGTGGTGGCCCGGACACAGTTCGGCCTGGACTCCCGCGTGGTGCTGGCCGGTCACCTGGACACCGTCCCGTTGCCGACCGTGGAGGGGGCGAAGGGGACGGTGCCCTCGCGCTGGGAGCCGTCGGCCGACGTCGGGAACCTGCCTGCCGATGAGGCCGTGCTGTACGGGCGTGGCACCACGGACATGAAGGGCGGCGTGGCCGTGCAGCTGGCCCTGGCCGGGCTGATCGGGGCTGAGGGCGGGCCGCAGACCGAGCGGGACGTCACCTGGGTGTTCTACGACCACGAAGAGGTGGATGCCGAGCGATCCGGTCTGCTGCGGGTGGCCCGGGAGGCCCGGGACCTGCTCGAGGGCGACTTCGCGGTGCTGCTCGAACCCACCGACGGCGTGGTGGAAGGGGGCTGCAACGGCACCTCGCGCTACGTGGTGACCGTGCCGGGAGTCGCCGCCCATTCGGGCCGGGCCTGGCGCGGGGTCAACGCCATCCACGGCGCGGCACCGCTGCTGACCGCACTGGCCGCGTACCAGCCGGCCACCGTCACCGTGGAGGGCCTGGACTACCGGGAGGGACTGAACGCGGTGCGCATCCACGGAGGGACCGCCGGCAACGTCATCCCGGACACCACGGCCGTGGAGATCAACTACCGCTTCGCCCCGGACAAGACCCTGGATCAGGCCCACGCGCATGTGCTGGGCGTGCTGGCCGAGGCTGGCTTCTCCGGGGACGCGGTGCAGATCGTGGACGGATCCCCGGCCGCTCGGCCCGGACTGGACCGGCCCGCCGCGGCGGCGTTCGTGCAGGCCGTGGGCGGGGAGCCCATGCCCAAGTTCGGCTGGACGGATGTGGCCCGCTTCTCCGAGCTGGGCGTGCCTGCCGTGAACTTCGGGCCCGGCGATGCCCTGCTGGCCCATACCGACGATGAGCACGTCACCGCCGGTGCCGTGCGCACCTGCCTGCGGGCCATGCAGGACTGGCTGCTGCCGGACAGCCCTCGCTGACCCGGCACCAGCCAGCCGACCCTGATCAGGCGGTCTTGACCGCGCCGGTGGTCGCCGGCGCGGCCGGGGCGGTCTCACCGCTGGTCCGAGAGGACAGGCGGCGGGAGAGCCGGGTGGCCACCCAGGTCAGGATGAAGTTGATGACGATGAACACCAGGGCGGCCACGATCAGCGACTGCAGCATGTTGCCGTGGCCGGAGCCCAGCTGGCGGGAGTACTGCAGCAGCTCGTAGAAGCCGATCAGATAGCCCAGGGCCGAGTCCTTGATGATCACCACGAACTGGCTCAGCAGCGAGGGCAGCATGGCGGTCAGGGCCTGTGGGACCTCCACCAGGCGCAGGGACTGGTTCGAGGTCATGCCGATCGCGGCGGCGGCCTCGCGCTGGCCCTTGGGCAGGGACTTCACGCCGGAGCGCACCAGCTCGGCGATCACGGCGCCGTTGTACAGGGTCAGACCCACGATCACGGCGTAGTAGGGGGCGTCCTGCGGGGACATGGCGCCGTTGCCCGCCACCACGCGGGCGAAGAAGAAGTACAGGAAGACCATCATCACCAGCACGGGCACCGCGCGGAAGAACTCCACCACCACACCGGCGAACCAGCGGATCGGTCCGAACGGGGCCAGGCGCAGGAAGCCGAAGAGCAGACCGAAGGCCAGCGAGGTGACGACCGCGATGCCGGAGGCCTGCAGGGTGAACTGGAGGCCGGGCAGGTAGTAGTTGGCCCACGCGTTGCCGTCGATCGCCCGCAGCCACAGGTTGGGCTCGAGCTGGTTCTGCTCGTTGAGCTTCATCAGCACCAGGACCACCAGGACCAGCACAGCGGCCAGAGTGACCAGGTTGGAGATCATGATGTTGCGGCGGGCCTTGGGACCCGGCGCGTCGAAGAGGACTGAGGGCTGAGCCTTCATCGCGCCACCGCCAGCTTGTCGGAGAGCCAGGTGGTGAGCAGGCCCATGGGGATCACGATCAGGCAGAAGCCGATGGCGATGGTCAGAAAGATCTGGATCATCAGGTCAGGTCGGAACTCGATCATGGTCTTCATCAGTCCGGAGCTCTCCGCCACGGAGGCGGCGGCGGCCACGGTGGTGTTCTTGGTCAGGGCGATCAGCGTGTTGCCCAGAGGAGTCACGGCGCCGCGCAGGGCCTGCGGCAGGATCACCAGCCGGGCGGCGGGCAGGAAGCTCAGACCGATCGCGCGGGCGGCCTCGGCCTGGCCCAGCGGAACGGTGTTCACGCCGGAGCGGATCGCCTCGCAGACGAAAGCCGCATGGTAGATGGACAGCGCGATCACCGCGTAGGTGAAGAAGTTCAGGGGGAAGTCGTCGGAGAAGGTGATCTTCAGCTGGCCCCAGACGGCGAGCACGCCGAGCACCATGATGATGGTCAGCGGGGTGTTGCGCAGGATGTTGACGTACCCGGCGCCCACCCGCTGCAGGGAGCCGACGGGGGAGATGCGGAACACGGCCAGGATGATCCCGAGCACGAAGGATCCGATGGCCGCGAAGAACGTCAGCCGGATGTTCATCCAGAAGGCGCCGAGGATGTCGTACTCGGCGAAGAGTTCAGCGAATCCGTTCATGGTCTTCCTGAGTGGGGAGGGAGGGGATCGGTGCACCGGTGGCAGGCGGGATGCTCCCGCCTGCCACCGGTCTCACGGTGAGAGGTGCAGAGAGTGCGTCAGTCTGGCCGCAGCCGTCAGGAGCAGCTCTCCATCTCGGTGTCGGTGTTCAGCTCCTCGTTGGCGGTGTAGCCGGTGCCCTCGGTGGCGGTGGTCAGAGCCTCTTCCCAGGCGCCGTCCTCCTTCATCTTGCCGATGGCGTCGTTGATGGCCTGGCACTGGTCCGAGTCCTTGGAGATGCCCACGCCGTAGCGCTCCTCGGTGAAGGGGCTGCCCACGACCTTGAACTTGCCCTGGTTGGTGGAGGTGGCGGCCAGGCCGGCCAGGATGATGTCGTCGGTGGTGACGGCGTCGACCTGTCCGGACTCCAGGTAGTTCACGCACTCGGCGTAGCCGCCCTGCTCCACCAGGTTCACACCCTCGGCGTACTCGTCCTTGATCTTCTGGGCGGAGGTCGAGCCGGTGACGGAGCACAGGTTCTTGCCGTCCAGGGCGTCCGGGCCGGTGATCTCGGTGTCGTCCGCGCGGACCAGCAGGTCCTGGCCGGCCACGAAGTACGGTCCGGCGAAGCCCACGCGCTCCTTGCGGGCGTCGGTGATGGAGTAGGTGGCGAAGATCATGTCGACCTCGCCGTTCTCCAGGGCGTTCTCACGGTTGGCCGAGGGGGTCTGGATCCACTCGATGTTCTCCTCGGTGTAGCCCAGCTCGCCGGCCACGAACTTGGCGACCTCGACGTCGAAGCCGGTGGGGGCGTTGGAGCCCTCGCGGAAGCCCAGGCCCGGCTGGTCGAACTTGATGCCGATGCGGACCTTCTCGCCGGAGCCTCCCTCGCCGTCGCCGTTGGTGGCGTCGCCGCCACCGGACTCAGACGGGGAGCAGGCCGAGAGGGCGAGCAGGGCCGAGGCGGCCAGGGCGGTGGTGGTCAGGAACTTCTTGCGCATGGTGTCCTCCAGGTGCGGTGATGCGGTGATTGAGATGGTGATCGGGGATGGGTGGTCAGTGGGCCAGGATCTTGCCCAGGAAGTCCTTGGCTCGTTCGTGCTGCGGGGCGGTGAAGAAGCTCTCCGGGTCGGTGTCCTCCAGGATGGCGCCGTCGGCCATGAAGATCACCCGGTCACCGGCCTTTCGGGCGAAGCCCATCTCGTGGGTGACCACGACCATGGTCATGCCCTCCTTGGCCAGCTGGACCATCACGTCCAGGACCTCCTGGACCATCTCGGGGTCCAGGGCGGAGGTGGGCTCGTCGAAGAGCAGGACCTTGGGACGCATGGCCAGGGCGCGGGCGATCGCCACACGCTGCTGCTGGCCGCCGGAGAGCTGAGCCGGCAGCTTCTTGGCCTGCTGTCCCACGCCGACGCGCTCGAGCAGCTCCATGGCCTCCTTCTCGGCCCGGGCCTTCTTCAGTCCCTTGACCTTCATCGGGCCCAGGGTGACGTTCTCCAGGATCGACTTGTGCGCGAAGAGGTTGAAGGACTGGAACACCATGCCCACCTCGGCCCGGAGTCTGGCCAGCTCCTTGCCCTCCTGAGGGAGTGGCTGGCCGTCGATCAGGATCCGGCCGCCGTCGTCGTCGATGGTCTCGAGCCGGTTGATGGTGCGGCACAGGGTCGACTTGCCCGAACCCGAGGGACCCACCACGATCGCGACCTGGCGTTCGGGGATGGAGAGGTTGATGTCCGTCAGGGCCTGGAACGGCCCGAAGTGCTTGTTGACGTTCTCCAGCTGGACCAGAGGTCGAGCGGAGTCCGCGGCGGGCCCGGCTGCACCCGCGGGCTCAGAGGTGGTGTGCGTCATAGGGAGAGAGTAGCGGAACCGGGCGCGTCGCCGTGCGACCTGGGCGCCCGTCGCGTCGAGAACGCGTAGCCGGACACGGAATCGTCGTGGATCTGAAACATCATCGTGACGCGGACCCTGCCCCGGAGCCTGGATAGGCTGAGTCCATGCCCCACACTCCTGAACCTCCGGCACATCCGGTCCGCCGTGGCCCCCAGACGCTGCGGGGCCGTCATGCGGCCGAACCGACCTTCGACCAGCTGCTGCTGGACTCCCGGCACGGTCTGTCCGAGCTGCCGGCCGAGGGGGAGGTGGGCTTCACCTCCTCGGACCCCTGGCGGGTGCTGCGCATCCAGGGCGAGTTCGTGGAGGGCATCGGCACCCTGGCGGGACTGGGCCGAACCATCTCGGTCTTCGGCTCGGCGCGCACTCGCGAGGGCTCGCAGGAGTACGACGACGCCCGGCGCCTGGGTGCGCTGCTCGCCCAGGCGGGATACTCGGTGATGACCGGCGGTGGGCCAGGGTCCATGGAGGGCGCCAACCGCGGGGCCAAGGACGTGGACGGGCATTCGGTGGGACTGGGCATCGAACTGCCTCATGAGCAGGGCCTGAACGCCTGGGTCGACCTGGGGGTGGACTTCCGGTACTTCTTCGTCCGCAAGGTCATGTTCCTGAAGTACTCCCAGGGCTTCGTGGTGCTGCCCGGCGGCCTGGGCACCCTGGATGAGCTGTTCGAGGCGCTGACCCTGGTCCAGACCGGCAAGGTCACCTCCTTCCCCATCGTCCTGATGGGACGGCAGTTCTGGACGCCCCTGGTCGACTGGCTGCGGGACACCCTGGCCGCGCGGGGCATGATCAATCCGGAGGACCTGGGACTGCTGGAGGTGGTGGACACCCCGGAGGAGGCCGTCGAGGCCGTGCTGCTCAACGATCTGCGCGGTCCCGAGGTGGCAGACGCCGACGCCGAGACCACCCGGGCGCCGGCCACCGGTGACGGCGGTGACCCGCAGTGAACGTCTTCGTCACGCTCGTGCTGATCCTGGCCGTGGTGGTGGCCGGTGGCATCGTCGGGGTGCTCTCCGGGCGAGTGCGCTGGGCGCAGCCGCTGCAGGATCCGGTCTCCACGGTTCCTCCCGTCCTGCTGCCCCAGCATCCCCGGGCGCAGGACCTCGCTCAGCTGCGCTTCGCCACCGGCCTGCGCGGATACCGGATGGACCAGGTGGATCACACCCTGCGTCGATTGGCTCTGGCCCTGGAGGAGCGGGATCGGCGCATCGCCGAACTCGAGGCCGAACGGGCCACGATTAGCGGCACCGCCCACTCTTCGGAATAATGGGAATTGTTGTACGTCACACTGCGGCACCACCCAGGGCCTGAAACCGGGGTCGCAGGCAGAAACGAGCGGCTCCGCCTGGAGGGGTCCGCTGTGAGAAGGGAACGCAGATGGCAGCCATGAAGCCCCGCACCGGGGACGGTCCCATGGAAGTGACCAAGGAGGGACGCAGCCTCATCATGCGCGTGCCGATCGACGGCGGCGGTCGGCTCGTGCTCGAGCTGAACAACGAGGAGGCCGCAGCCCTGAAGGAGTGCCTGGTGGGTGTGACCGGCGGCTGAGCCGGAGCCTTCCAGAGAGAACAGGCAGAGCCCCCGTCCTGTGGCCGCATCGGTCCAGGACGGGGGCTCTGCTGTGTCAGCGTGGTGTCAGCGGCGCACGGCCAACAGCACGCCCGTGCCGGTGGGGGTCAGTGCGGAGAGCCACTGCTCGTCCTCGCGCACCGCACGTCCGAGCTGACGGGCGGCCAGGGTGGAGGACTCTCGCACCGCTGGGCGGGGGACCCGGTCCTGGTCCAGAGCGTCGTTGACGATCAGCAGCCCGCCGGGGCGCAGCAGCCGGGCGGCCTGCTCCAGGTGGAACATCAGCGAGGCGTGGTCGGCATCGATCAGCACCATGTCATAGGACCGGGAGGACAGGCGTGGCAGCACGGTGCGGGAGCGGCCGGTGATCATCCGGGTCCGGTTGGCCGGGTGGCCGGCTTCAGTGAAGGCCTCGCGGGCGGCCCGGAGGGCCTCGGCGTCGGTGTCGATGGTGGTCAGGACCGAGGAGGCGGGCAGGCCGCGCATCAGAGCGGTGCCCGACACACCGGCGCCGGTGCCGATCTCCACCACGGTGGCGGGGGAGGAGGTGGCGGCCAGGACGGTCAGCAGGGCGGCGGTGCCTTCGCTGACCGGTTCGATGCCCAGTTCTGCCGAGCGCTCGCGGGCCCGCAGCAGCACCTCGTCCTCCTCCGGTCGCGACTCAGCGAACGCCCAACTGGCGTGCTTGTCGGTCTGGTACGGGCTCAGGGCCTTCATGAAGGGGTGCTCACTTCTCTCGTGGTCGACTCGGCAGTCCAGTCTACGACTGACCGGGCCCGGGCCAGTCCGGAGTGCCTCCAGTGACCTCTCAGCTTCACCGGCCACACTGGAAGGGACCGGAAGGAGACCGCAGCCATGACCGTGACGCCCCTGACCTCGTCCGCCCCCGCACTGAGGTGGGCCCCGCGTCCACAGTCCACGCCGTCTCCGTCCGCCCTGTGGAGGGAGGGACGCCACTGATGGCGGTCTTCCACCCCCGGACCCGGTTCGACTCCTTTCTCGAGGGGGCGTTGGACCAGACCACCCATCGCCGCGTGGCCGAGCACCTGGACCGGTGCCCCATGTGCCAGGACGAGGTCGACCAGCGGCATCGGATCCTGCGAGCCGCCGAGCAGGGCGCCGAGGCGCGGTCGATTCCCCCACAGCTCCTCCCTCCTCCCTCCTCATCCACTGTGCTGGGAGAGCGCCCCGGAGTTCCGGGGTGGAAGGTGGTGCTGAGCCTGGGCGCGGCCGGGGTGGCCGCTGGAGCCGTGGTGCTGGCAGCCTGGGTGGCCGGGGAACCCCAGCAGAGCGCCGCACCCACCGAGCCCCCCGCCATCCAGCCGGTCCCGGAGGTGCAGGTCGAGACGTCGCGCTCATCTGCCGCTGATGCGGCACAGGAGGAGGAGACCCGGACGGACGGGGCCTCTGCCGGACCGTTCAGTGCCATCGCGGCCACCTCCATGGACACCGCCGCGTCCCCGACCGCCCGGTCAGAGACGGCCGCGCTGCTGGATCAGCTGCGTCGGCAGGGCTGGAACGTCCCCTCACTGACGGTGGCCGGCCTGATGCCGGAATCGGTGGGGCTGCGCGAGCATGAGGACGCCACCGAACTGGTGCTGAGCCTGGACGGGTCCGTGGGGTCGGCCGTGCTGCATGAATGCCGTTCCGAGGATCAGAGCCTGGACGACTCGGCCTGCCTGAGCGATCCGGCCCTGATTCCCCCGGAGGGTGCTGAGGAGTCGGCCCTGCCCATGGGGTTGACCTCCAGGACGCAGACCCACGAGGACGGTTCCTGGACGGCGTGGGTGCAGACGGCCCAGGCCGCCTATGCGCTGAGTTCGGATCTGCCCGTGGAGCGCGCTGACCGCGTGATGACGCTGGTGGTCCTCTCCGAACGGGCCCGGGTGCAGTCCGCCCAGCTGCCCGACTCTGCCACGGAGCGCCTCGTGCGCGGCTTCGAACGGCTGATGCCCTGGACCGATGATGCCGACGTCCCCCGCTGAGACCAGGGGCGCCTGCCGTCCCACGCCTCGTGACTCCCTCGCCCTCCGGTAGGCTCAGGGACTGTGACATTCGGAATCAATGGCGCCGAGCTGATCATCCTGATCGTGCTCGCACTGCTCATCCTGGGCCCTGAGAAGCTGCCGGACTATGCCCGGAAGATGACTCAGTGGATCCGGCAGATGCGCCAGATGGCCGAAGGTGCCAAGAACCAGTTCAAAGAGGAGACCGGCACCGACTTCGACGAGATCGACTGGCGTCGCTACGATCCCCGCCAGTATGACCCGCGCCGGATCATCAAGGAGGCCCTGGCCGAACCGGTCCAGGACATGCGCTCCACCGCCCAAGAGGTCTGGGACCACGAGGCTGTGCGGGAGGACCTCAAGACCATGGACCCCCGGGATCTGGTGCGTGGCAAGACCGGGCGAACCTCCGCGACCTCAGCGCAGGGGACCGGGTCCACCGCCCTGGGCGCGGCTGCCGTCGCAGCCGGAACGGCAGCGATGAGCCACCACGCGGAAGGGGAGCCCGACCCCGCGGAACAGGCGGACGGGGCCGATGCGCCTCACGGTGCGTCTGAGCCCGCAGAGATCCTCCCGGCTCCGTTCGACACCGAGGCCACCTGAGCCCGCTCTGAGGAGCCTGCCGATCAGCCCCCGAATCAGTCCTTCGGGGTGACCGGCAGCTTCATCCCGGACAGTCCCCGCGGACGCACCGCCAAAGATGCGGCGATCCTCCGCAGCTCCGCCCCCGCCGGCGACTCCGGATGCTGCAGCACCACCGGCGTGCCCTCGTCCCCGTCCTGACGCAGGGCCATGTCCAGTGGGACCGAGCCCAGCAGATCCACGGGATGACCCAGGGCCTCGGTGAGTCGCTGCGTCACCGACGCGCCACCGCCGGAGCCGAACAGGTCCAGCACGGTGCCGTCCGGCAGGGTCATGGCGGCCATGTTCTCGATCACCCCGGCCACCTGCTGACCGGTCTGCTCCGAGAGCTGTCCGGCACGGGCGGCCACCTGCGCGGCGGCCTGCTGCGGAGTGGTCACCACCAGCAGCTCCGAGCCGGGCAGCAGCTGGGCGGCGGAGATCGCGATGTCCCCGGTGCCCGGGGGCAGATCAACGAGCAGCACGTCCAGATCACCCCAGTAGACGTCAGTGACGAACTGCTCCAGCGCACGGTGCAGCATGGGGCCACGCCAGGCCACGGGCTGATCGGTGTCCAGGAACATGCCGATGGAGATGACCTTCACGGTGTGTGCCACCGGCGGCAGGATCATCTCATCCACCCGGGTGGGCCGGGCGGAGGTGCCCAGCAGCCCCGGGATGGAGAAGCCGTGGATGTCCGCGTCCACCAGTCCCACGCTCAGCCCCCGGGCGGCCAGCGCGCAGGCCAGGTTGGCGGTCACGGTGGACTTGCCCACGCCGCCCTTGCCGGAGGCCACCGCGAACACGCGCGTCAGCGAGCCTGTCCCGAACGGGTTGGCTGGGCGCCCGGCGGTGAGCTGCTCCTTGAGCGCGGCCCGCTGCTGCGGGGTCATCACGTCCAGGGTGACCGATACGCCAGTGCAGTCCTCCAGGGGCAGCAGGGCCTGCCGCACGTCCGCGGTGATGGTCTCGCGCATCGGGCAGCCCGCCACGGTCAGACGCACGACGACGGCCAGGTCACCGGGCGCGGTCTCCGTCACCGAGGCGACCATGCCCAGTTCGGTGACGGGCCGGCGCAGCTCCGGGTCCAGGACGGACTCGAGACGACGCCAGGCGGCTTGCTCGAGTGCGGTGCCGGTGGGGGTGGGGGAGTCGGTCATCGGGAGGTGGGGTCCTCAGGGGTCTGGGCGGCCTCAGCCGCGCGGCGAGCCTCAGCGGCCTCCTCAGCCGCGATGATCGCCAGGGTGGTGGTCTGCGGTGTCTCCTGGCCGTCGTCGTGCCGGGTGTGGCGAGGCGCGCCCTCACGGGAGTCCCGGTCCCGGACGTCCCGGCCGGAGCGGTCCTTCTTCTTCTTGGGCTTGCGGGGTTCTGACGGGGCGTGGCCGAGCTCCTCGAGCAGTTCGGCGCGGATCTCCTCGCGCAGCTCACGTTCGATCTCCTGGCGCAGGTCCGCGGTGATGTCCTCCACGGCGCTGCGCATCTCACCGCGCACGTAGTCGCGGGTGGCCACGTCCTGCAGGGCGATGCGCAGTCCGGCCAGCTCACGGGTGAGGTACTCGGTGTCGGCCAGGTTGCGCTCGGCGCGGTTGCGGTCCTCGCGCAGGGAGACCCTGTCCCGGTCGTCCTGACGGTTCTGAGCCAGCAGCAGCAGGGGCGCGGCGTAGGAGGCCTGCAGGGAGAGCATCAGGGTCAGCGCGGTGAAGCCCAGGGCGGCGGAATCGAAGCGCCAGGGCTCCGGGGCCAGGGTGTTCCAGGAGACCCAGAAGACGCAGAACAGCGTCATCCAGAGGATGAACTGCGGGGTGCCCATGAACCGGGCCATGCCTTCGGTGGCCTCGCCGAAGGCATCCGGATTCGGCCGGAGCTGCGGCAGGAACCGGGACCGGGCCCGCATGGGGGTGTCCAGTCCGGGGCGGCGGACGCCGGAGTTCTCCTGGGGGTTCTCGCTCATCGGGAGGCCTCCTTCCGGTGGACCCGGGAGGTCTCATCGCCGACCTCGGGGACGTCGGTGATGCGCCAGTCCTCGGGCAGGATGTGGTCCAGCACATCGTCCACGGTCACGGCGCCCACCACGCGGTGGTTCTCGTTGACCACGGGGATGCAGGTGAGGTTGTAGGTGGCCAGCTCGCGGGTGACCACGCCCAGGGGCATCTGGTCCGAGACCGGTTCCAGGTCCTTGTCCAGCAGGTTGCCCAACGGCTCCGGGGGCGGGTAGCGCAGCAGCTTCTGGAAGTGCACCACGCCCAGGTACCGCCCGGTGGGGGTCTCCAGGGGCGGGCGGGCCACGATCACCAGGGAGGCCATGGCCGGGGTGAACTCCTGCTGGCGGATGTTGGCCAGCGCCTCGGCCACGGTGGCCTCAGGCGGCATGATCACCGGCACCGGGGTCATCACCGAGCCGGCGGTGTTCTCGTCATACTCCATCAGGCGCCGCACGTCCTGGGCGTCCTCGGGCTCCATCAGCTCCAACAGCAGCTCCTGCTGGCTGTCCGGCAGCTCGTGCAGCAGGTCGGCGGCGTCGTCCGGGTCCATCTCCTCGAGCACATCAGCCGCGCGCTCGATGTCCAGGTGGGAGAGGATCTCCACCTGGTCGTCCTCCGGAAGCTCCTGGAGCACGTCCGCCAGGCGCTCGTCCTGCAGCTCCTCGGCGATCTCGATCCGGCGCTTGGGCGTCATCTCGTGGATGACGTCGGCCAGGTCCGCCGGCTTCATGTCCTCGTGGGCGGCCACGAAGCTGGTGGCGCCCTGGGGCTCCTGGTGTCCGGCCCAGCGGGCGGCGTCCCAGTCGATCAGCAGGTGCTCGCCACGGGTGCGTCCGAACGCGGTGCGCCCGGCATTGCGGCGCACGTAGAGCTCGGTGACCAGCCAGTCCCCGTTGCGCTGCTGCTCGAAGCCGATGTCCTCGACGATCGCCTCGCCAGAGCCGTCCTTGAGCAGCACCCGCCGGTCGAACACGTCACCGGCCACCATCAGCTCGGCGCCGCGGCGCTCGAACCGGCGCAGGTTGATCAGCCCGGTGGTGATGATCTGGTGCGGGTCCATGCTGGTCACCCGCGTCATCGGCACGAACACGCGTTTCTTGCCGGGCACCTCGATCACGATCCCGACGGCCATCGGCGGCAGCAGCGGTCCGCGGTCCACCACCACGGCATCGCGCATCCGCCCCAGGCGGTCACCCTGAGGGTCGAACACGTCCAGGCCCAGCAGGCGGGCGACGAAGATCTTGGCACTCACCGTTCCAGCCTAGTGGCTGGGAGGTGAGCGGGCTCTGTGAGCCGAGTGACGTCGTCGGGAATGCTCAGAGCTGCCAGGAGCGCAGCTGGCGCAGCATGTCCCGCTTCTTCTGGGTGTGGCCGCCCATCCGGGTGAGGATGTCCGACAGGGCGCTGATGGCCTCGGTGATGAACGGTCCCTTGTTGAGCATCACGCACTCGGCGCGCTGGGCCATGGCGGCGTCGGTGATCTCCGCGCGGGAGGGCAGGCCGGACTTGGCCAGGGACTCCAGGACCTGCGTGGCCCAGATGACCGGGACGTGGGCGGCCTCGCAGAGCCAGAGGATCTCCTCCTGCAGCTCGGCCATGCGCTGGAACCCGGCCTCCACCGCCAGGTCCCCGCGCGCGATCATCACGCCGACGTCCCGCCAGCGCATGGCCTCCAGCAGCATCCGCGGCAGGGACTCGAACGCGGAGACGGTCTCGATCTTCAGGGCGATGTCCACCTGCTCGGCGCCCTCAGCCTGCAGCAGGTCGATCAGCTGGGCCACGTCCTGCTCCGAGCGGACGAAGGAGAGGTTGACCATGTCCGCGTGGGCGGCCACGAACGGGATGTGGGCGAGATCGTCCTCGGTCAGGGCGGGGATGGACAGCTCGGTGTCCGGGACGTTGATGCCCTTCTCCGCCTTGAGCTTGGCCCCGTTCGGTCCGGCCGAGGTGATGCACAGCCGGATCTCGTCCTGTGTGGCGGACTCCACCACGGTCCCGATCTTGCCGTCGTCGATCCACACCCGGTGCCCGGGCTCGATGTCCTCGAACACCTGCGGCAGCGTACAGCCGATCACATACGGCGGCTCGGTGACCGCCGGGCGCGGCTCCAGCGAGCGGGTCAGCACGATCTGCTCACCCTCCCGCACCCGCATGGACTGCTCCTGAGCGGGCAGCTCGCCGACCGTGAGCGTGCCCGCGGGGGAGCTGAGCTCGGTTCCGGTGGCCCAGTAGACGGTCTGGGCGGCGGTGAGCTGCACGGCCTCCGGGGTCAGCGCCTCCACGGTGAGGGTGCGCTTCGAGCCGCGGGCGTCTGTCAGGGTCAGCTCGTCGCCGAGGGTGAGCTCAGTCAGGACAGCGCGGGCCTGTGCGGGGTCCTGGAGAGGCAGGTTCCCGACGACGGCGCTCGGCTCCGGGCCTTCGCTCGGCTCCTGCGGGGGCTGGCCGAGCCAGACGCGGGAGGGGGCGGTGACGGTGCCGGAGGAGTCGCGCTGGGGCTTGACCTTGAGCACCTGGGGCCCGGGGGCGATGGGCCCGGTGCGCAGCTTGGGGCCGGCCAGGTCCATGGCGATCAGCGGGGCCGGGCGGTCACCGTCGGAGGTCCCGGGTGAGCGCAGGGACTCGATCATCGAGGTCCACGCGGACTCATCATCATGCGCGCAGTTGATCCGGGCCAGGTCCATTCCGGCCGTCACGGTCCCTGCCACCAGATCCGGGTCCGTGGCGGCTTCGCTGGGCATGGTCACCATGATCCGGGTCTGCCTGTCTGCGCGGGACGGGCCGAGCAGGTGCTCGGTGTTGGTCTGAAGGATCTGGCGGCCCTGCGCCGGGGTGAGCGGGTCACCTGTGGTGACCGGGCCGTCGTCGGGACTCTGGTCTGTGGTGGAGAGGGCACACAGGGCGGTCAGGACCGTGTCCAGGTGGCCAAGCACGCCTGCCTCCATCCGGCCCAGGGAGGAGAGCCCGGCGTCGCTGAGCCGGTCCTGCAGATCGCGCAGGTCCGTGCCGCGCAGGGCCACATAGTGCACGAGGTTGCGGGCGGAGGCACGGTGGCGCTCGCGGACCCGGTCGATCAGCTCGGCGTGCTCGGACTCGGCGTGAAGCAGCCGTTCGCGCAGGGAGTGGAGGTCGGAGATCAGGCGGTCATCGGGCAGCTCAGCCATGACTCCACCCTAGGGCTGACCGGCGGGCGTGTCAGGACTGTGGCGCGGCGTGCGTGCGGAGAAGGGAGGTCTGGACGGGTGGGGCTTACGCCGGTGGCAGAGTCCGCCGTGATCCCCAGGGTTCGTGCAGTGCGGCACGGCAGAATGGGGCCATGGCTCTCTTCGCTGCATCACCGTCTGACCCCCACGCCCAGGGGCTGCCCCGGGGCGAGGTGCTGGGCACCTATTCGAGCTACGAGCAGGCGCGTGAGGTGGTGGACCGGCTGGCCACGGGCGAGTTCGACGTCAAACAGGTCTCGATCGTCGGGACGGATCTGCGGATGGTGGAGCGGGTGCGCGGGAAGCTGACCTACGCCTCGGTGGCGCTGCGCTCGGCGATCCAGGGTGCGCTGTTCGGTGCGATGCTCGGACTGCTGCTCTCCCTGGTGGATCCGGCCCGGGCCGGCCTGCAGATCCTGGCCACGGCGGCGATCGGTGCCGCGATCTGGATCATCATGGGCGTGATCGGGATGTCCCTGCGCAAGAGCCGGGGCGGCGGGTTCGACTCCGTTCAGCAGCTGGTGCCCACGAGTTTCGATGTGGTGTGCGCCTTCGAGTCCGCCGCGCAGGCCAAGGGCATCCTGCGGGGTGGTGCGGGGCAGGGTGGTGCGGGGCAGGGCAGTGTGCCTGCGCAGACGCCGGTCCAGCAGCAGGCCCCGGTTCCGCAGCAGCAGCCCAGTCAGCCTCAGCCGCCCGCACCGCCGCAGCAGACTGCCCCGACTCCCGTGCAGGACCCTGCCTCCGGTCAGGGCGCGACCGCGTCCGGGTCCACCGGTTCGGGATCGCATGCCGCCCCGGAGCAGGGCCAGCAGGCAGAGACCGTCCAGCAGCAGGCCCAGGCGCCGGCCGCTCCGGTGGCCGAGCATCAGGGGCCCACGGCGGCGATGCCGGGCCAGCAGGCACCCGCAGGCAGTGCTCCCACGGGGGAGGCACCCGAGCGTGACTGGTCCTACCCTGATCTGCCGGACGGGCGTCCCCAGTACGGTGTGCGCCTGCCGGAGGCGGAGGCACTGGAGCTGCGGACCCGGATCCTGCGCGAGCAGGGCCTGAGCGAGAACGCCACCGGCGGCACGGAGCAGTACCAGGAGCCCGCTTACGCCAAGAAGGGCCGCCGCGCGAAGCAGGCCGACGAGGCCGCCGCGCCGGCCCCGGAGCAGTCGCAGCAGCCGGTGGAGCCTCAGGCCGATGCCGGGCAGGCCGAGCCGGACCAGGACCAGCAGTACCGCCGTCCCCGGTACGGCCGCGGCGAGCGGCCGAAGGACGAGGCTCCCGAGCAGAAGCCGGCTGACTCAGACCGCTGAGCTGTCACCAGAGAAGAAGGGCGGGGCCGTGGTGATCCACGGCCCCGCCCATTCTTCTCTGACTTCTCTGTCTCGCCTGCTGGCGCCCAGCGTCAGCCGAGCAGTCGTGCCATCCAGGACTCGACGTCGTCGGGAGTGCGCGGCAGCGCTGCCGAGAGGTTCTCGGCGCCCTCGTCGGTCACGTAGATGTCGTCCTCGATGCGCACGCCGATCCCGCGGTACTCCTCCGGGACGGCCAGGTCCTCGGCCTTGAAGTACAGCCCGGGCTCGATGGTGAACACCATGCCCGGCTCCAGGACGCCGTCCAGGTAGAGCTCGCGCTTGGCCTGGGCGCAGTCGTGCACATCCAGTCCCAAGTGGTGGCTGGTGCCGTGCGGCATCCAGCGGCGGTGGTGCTGGCCCTGCTCGGACAGGGCCTCCTCCACCGAGACGGGCAGCAGGCCCCAGGCGTCCAGGTTCTCGGCCAGCACACGGGTGGCCTCGGCATGGATCTCGCGGAACTTGATGCCGGGCCTGACGATGGCGAACGCGGCGTCGGCGGCATCCAGCACGGCCTGGTAGATCTTGCGCTGCACGGGGGAGAAGGTCCCGTTGACCGGCAGGGTGCGGGTGATGTCCGCGGTGTAGAGGGAGTCGGCCTCCACGCCGGCGTCCACCAGGATCAGGTCGCCGTCCTTCACCTCGCCGGTGTTGCGGATCCAGTGCAGCACGGTGGCGTTGTTGCCGGAGGCGGCGATGGTGTCATACCCGAGGTCGTTGCCCTCCTGGCGGGCGCGGGCGAAGAAGGCACCCTCCACCACGCGCTCGCCGCGGCGGTGGGCCTTGGCGGCAGGCAGGGCCCGGACCACGTCCTCGAAGCCGGCGATGGTGGCGTTGACGGACCCGCGCAGCTCCGCGATCTCCCAGCCGTCCTTGACCAGGCGCAGCTCGGAGAGGAACTCGGTGATCTCGTTGTCCAGGGAGTCCGCGGCCTCCAGGTCCACCCCGGTGTTGATCCGGGAGGTGTCCACCAGGGCCTCCATGTTCAGGTCCGCTCCGCGCAGCAGGCGGATCTGCACTCCACCCAGGGCGGTGTGGCCGGCGTTCTTGGTCACCGCGGTCTCCAGCTCACCCAGGTCAGCGCAGCGCATGCCGGTGCGGGCCTGCATCTCGCCCAGGGTGGGGCGCGGGCCGATCCAGAACTCGCCGGTGCGGGCGTTGGAGTAGAACTCCTCGGTGTCCCGCCCGGCCAGGGGACGGAAGTACAGAGTGGACTCGTGGTTCGAGCCGTGGTCGCCGGCACCCTCGTCCACCGGCTCCATCACCAGCACGGCGTCCGGCTCATGGTCCACGCCGAGTCCGGTCAGGTGTGCGAAGGCGGAGTGGGCGCGGAAGCGGTAGTCGGTGTCATTGGAACGGACCTTGAGCTCACCGGCGGGGATGACCAGGCGTTCCCCGGCGTACTTCTCCGAGAAGGCCTTGCGGCGCTGGGCCGCGAACGGGGCGGAGGCATCCGGCAGGGTCACGGAGGACTCGGAGGGGGCCCACTGGGACCCCATGAACTTCTTGAATGCGTCCGAGGAGGGGCGCTGCGAGCGGTTGTTCACGCGGTCCTCGAGGGCCTGGGGGTCCTGGGCTTCCGGGGTCTCCGGCATCTCAGTGGGAGTCTGTTCAGTCATGCCCTCCATCATGTCATCGAGCCGAGGTCCACCACACGCGGTCACTGCGCCTGGAGCGAACTGCCCGGCCGGATACCCTGGAGATCATGCCGTTCGATCTCCATACCCACTCGTTCGTCTCGGATGGCACCGAGGCGCCGGCCGCCGTCGTGCGTGCCGCCGCGAGCGTGGGACTGACCGGCCTGGCGCTCACCGACCATGACACCACCGCAGGGTGGGATGAGGCCGCCGCTGAGGCCCGACGCGTGGGAGTGAGCCTGGTGCCCGGCATGGAGGTCTCCTGCGTCTCTGCCACCGGGATCAGTGTCCACCTGCTCTCCTACCTGCAGGATCCTGCTGCGCCCGGGCTGTTGGAGGAGATCGAGCGCTCGCGCCAGTCCCGGGTCACGCGGGCCCAGCGGATGGTGGAGCGGCTGACCGAGGACTTCCCGATCACCTGGGACACGGTCATGGAGCACTCCTCACCGGAGGCGACGATCGGGCGGCCGCACATCGCCGACGCCCTGGTCAGTGTGGGCGCGGTGGCCACGCGCTCGGACGCCTTCGCGCACATCCTCACGGCGCGCTCCAAGTACTACGTCTCCCACTACGCCCCGGACCCGGTGCACGCGGTCCGGCTGGTGCGTGAGGCCGGGGGAGTGCCCGTGTTCGCCCACCCGGTGGCCCAGATGCGCGGCCGAGTGGTGGGCCCGGAGGTCTTCGAGGAGATGATCGAGGCCGGGCTGGCCGGGGTGGAGGTCTACCACCGGGACAATCCCGACGACGGCCGGCGCTGGCTTCTGGACCTGGCGGATCGGCATGGGCTTCTGGTCACGGGGTCGTCGGACTACCACGGCACGGGGAAGCCCAATGCGATGGGGGAGAACACCACGCCCGACGAGGTCGTGGAGCGGCTCGCCGAGATGGCCACCGGCGCGGAGATCATCCGGCCGTAGGAGGACCTCCGCTCAGCGGAACTGTGCGTTCGGCAGGCGCTTCCTCATGACCTCCAGCGCCTCGGGGTTCTGATCCACCAGGACGTACTTCCGCCCCAGCTGCTCGGCGGCAGCCCCCAGGGTGCCGGAGCCGGCGAAGAAGTCCAGCACCCAGTCGCCCGGGCGTGAGCTGGCGGCCACCATCCGGCGCAGCAGACCGAGAGGCTTCTGCGTGGGGTACCCAGTCTTCTCCTTGCCCGTGGGGGAGACGATGGTGTGCCACCACACGTCCGTGGGCAGCTTGCCGCGCGCCACCTTCTCCGGGGTCACCAGTCCGGGTGCCATGTACGGCTCCCGGTCCACCTCCTCGGAGTCGAACCAGTAGCCCTGCGGATCCTTGACGTAGACCAGGATGGTGTCGTGCTTGGTGGGCCAGCGCTTCTTGGTCCGGCCACCGAAGTCATAGGCCCAGATGATCTCGTTCAGGAAGCACTCGCGCCCGAACAGCACGTCCAGCATCACCTTGGCGTAGTGCACCTCTCGGTAGTCCAGGTGCAGGTACAGCGTCCCGTCCTCGGCCAGCAGCCGCCAGGCCTCGCGCAGCCGCGGTTCCAGGAACTCCCAGTAGTCACTGAACGCATCGTCATACCGGGAGAGCACACCCTTGACGGTGGTGTAGCTGCGCCCGCCGAACCCGATCCGGTCGCCCGGATCCGACTCATCGCCCTGGGCGCGCACGGACCGCGTGGTGGCCCGCACCTGGGCTCGCCCGGTGTTGAACGGCGGGTCCAGGTAGATCATGGTGAAGGCCCCGTCCGGCAGGGAGGGCAGGAACTCCAGGTTCTCCGCCCCCACCACCAGACCGGGGCCCTCAGGATCGAGATCGTTCACGGCTGTTCAGCTGCGCGGGTCACTCGGCGGAGCGCTGCTCCTGCACCACTTCGCCGTCACGGCGGCGGGTGCGGGAACGGCTCCGAGAACGACGACGGCGCTCACCCGTGCCGCCGCCCTCACCGTTGCGTTCAGGCTGGGTGCCGCCATCGCGGCCTGTGCCCCGGCCACCGCGCGAGGCGCGCTCACCCTGCTCAGGTGCGCGGCCGTCGTCGTGCTGGGTCTGCTTCTGGTCCTGGACCTGATCCTGGGACTGGCCCTCACCGGGACCGCCGGAGCGGCGGCGGGAACGGCTGCGGCCACCCTCGCGACCGCCGGACTCGCCGTCACGGGAGCGACCACGGCCACCGTCGCGTCCACCGCGTCCACCGCGGCCACCCTCACGGTCGTCATCACGGCCACCGCGTCCACCACGGCTGTCCCTGCGGTTCTTGGACTCCGGCCCGCCCAGGTCCTCGAGCTTCTCCGCGTCCAGTCCGGCGTGGGTGCGCTGGGACTTGGGCAGACGGCCCTTGGTGCCCTTGGGGATGTTCAGGTCCTCGAACAGGCTGGGCGAGGAGGAGTAGGTCTCCGGGGGCTCGGGGACGTTGAGGCCCAGGGCCTTGTTGATCAGGGACCAGCGGGGCATGTCCTCCCAGTCCACCAGGGTGACGGCGGTGCCCTTGTTGCCGGCGCGGCCGGTGCGGCCCACGCGGTGCAGGTAGGTCTTCTCGTCCTCGGGGCACTGGAAGTTGAACACGTGGGTGACATCGTCCACGTCGATGCCGCGGGCGGCGACGTCGGTGGCCACCAGCACATCGATCTTGTCCGAGCGGAAGGCACGCAGGGCCTGCTCACGGGCACCCTGGCCGAGATCGCCGTGGATGGCGCCGGCGGCGAAACCGCGCGAGGCCAGCTCGTCGGACAGGCGTGCGGCGGTGCGCTTGGTGCGGGTGAAGATGATGGTCTTGCCGCGGCCCTCGGCCTGCAGGGACCGGGCGATCAGCTCGTCCTTGTCCATGTGGTGGGCGCGGTACACCAGCTGACGGATGTCCTTCTTGGTGATGCCTTCGTCCTCCGGGTCAGCCGCCCGGATATGGGTGGGCTGGGTCATGTACCGGCGGGCCATGGCGACCACGGGGCCGGGCATGGTGGCGGAGAAGAGCATGGTCTGGCGGACCTCCGGAACGGCGGAGAGCAGGGTCTCCACGTCCGGCAGGAAGCCCAGGTCCAGCATCTCGTCGGCCTCGTCCAGCACCACGACCTTGACGTTCTTCAGGTTCAGGTGACGCTGACGCATCAGGTCGATCAGGCGGCCAGGGGTGCCGACCACGACCTCCACGCCGCGCTGGAGCTCCTCGATCTGGGGCTCGTAGGCGCGGCCGCCGTAGATGGTGGCGATGCGCACGGAGCGCTTGGCGGCGGCGGCGCTGATGTCCGCGGCGACCTGGTTGGCCAGCTCACGGGTGGGGGCCACCACCAGGGCCTGCGGGGCACCGGGGACCTCGAGCTTCTCGAACCCGGGCTCATCCGGTCCGGCCACCCGCTGCAGCAGCGGCAGGCCAAAGCCCAGGGTCTTGCCGGTGCCGGTCTTGGCCTGGCCGATGATGTCGTGCCCGCCCAGGGCGACCGGAAGGGTCATCGCCTGAATGGGGAAGGGGTGGGTGATGCCCTTCTCGGCCAGGGCCTCGACCATGGCGGGGTGGACCTTGAAGTCGGCGAAGGACTTCTCCGGTTGCGGTGCGGGGGCCTCGGCGACCTCCACGGAGTCGGCGACCTCGAGGGTCTCGATCTCGGTGGTGTTCAGGTCCTCGGTGTCGACGTCGTTGTCTGCGACGATCTTCTGCTCTGGAGTCATGGGGTTGCTGTCCGATCAGTATCAGGCACGGCGGTCCGGTCGGCCCTCAGGGGCGCCCTGCGGGGCAGGGGTGCGGCAGGCAGGTGCATCCGTCCAGGGGACGGGCGGGCCAGCGCGGCTCGGCCGGACGCCGTGCGTCCGTTCGTGGAGCCGATCGCGTCAGGGCAGTGCAGGTGGCGGCGGTGAAGCCTCCACCGGGGACCCGGGCTGCGTGGCGCGTGCCGGATCCGGTGAGTCGGTCTGTGGTCAGACAGGTCAGAACCTCAGTGGACACAGGTGATCAGTGCGACCGGTCATCCGTGATGTGCCCACTGTACCGCGCGGGGCCGAGAGAAGGCTGGAAGCCGCTGTCCGGGCGGGACGGGCGACCGTGGTGGCCCTACTCGGCAGCCTGCTCCACGATTCGGAACAGCACCGTGCGCGACTCCAGGTCGGCCGAGACCAGCTCCACGGTGACGGCCTGGCCGGCTTCGGCATGACCTTCGTAGCGACCCAGCACGGGCGGGTCCTCCAGCTGGACCTCGCCGTAGGGCAGACGGTCCTCGGCCTGGGCCTTCTCCACCTGTTCGGGCGTGGGTGCCGAGACCACCACGGCGGAGAAGTGCTCACCCTCGTGGCCGGCCAGCTCGGCGGTCTGGATCAGGTCCAGGGCGGCGTTCTCCACCCGGGAGGCCGCCGAACCGGAGGACTTCATGGCCTCGGGCAGCTCGGACAGCCGCTCTCGCAGCTCCTGCGGCACCTCACGTCCCTCCACCAGGGCCAGGCAGACCTGCAGGACGAACCGGTCCACCAGTCGGCGCAGGGGAGCGGTGGTGTGAGCATACGGTGCGGCGATCGCGGCCTGGGTGGTGACCTCCGGCAGCTCGCCGTCGAACGCGGTGTACCCGGCGCCGCGGAACAGGGAGGTGGCGGCGTGCATGATCGCCAGGTGCTGCGGGTCGGTGGTGTCCAGCCCCCGCAGATACTGCCCGTACGGGGTGCCCTTCTCCCACGGGTGGCCCAGCGCCACGGTCCGGGCCCGGAAGCGTGCCTCGGAGGACGCGTCGGCGTCCGGCATGGTCCGCAGGATCCCGACCTTTCCCTCGAGCATGATCTGGGCGGCGGCCATCCCCGTCATCAGCGAGATCTGTGCGTTCCATCCCTCCACCGGCAGCGGCGGGGCCGAGACCAGGTCATACCCGTCCTCGGTGGCCACGATCTCCTGCTCCGGCAGGTTCAGGCTCGCCCCGCCCCGGGCCGACTCCTGCTCGATCCGCAGCAGCCCCACCTGCTTGAGCAGTCGCAGCGTGGTGACCTCCTCCTGGGTGAGCCGAGGCACTTCGGTGACCGAGCCGTCGTCGATCATCTGCTGGGCCTGCTCATAGGTCAGCTGCGTGCGCGAGCGCACCGTGGCCCGCTCCAGCCCGGTGTCCACCACGGCGCCGGCGGCGTCCAGGGCGAAGGTCCACAGGTAGGCGCCCCGGTCCTGCCCGGGCAGCAGGGACCCGGCGTCCTCGCTGATCACCTCCGGGTGCAGGGGCACACGCCCGTCCGGCAGGTACACGGTCTGGCCGCGGCGCATGGTCTCCGCGTCCAACGCGCCACCCGGGGTGATGAACGCGGGGACATCGGCGATCGCATAGTGGACGGTGAACCCGTCAGGGTGCCCCTCGGCCCCAGCCTGGATGTGCACGGCCTGGTCCAGGTCGGTGGAGCCTGGCGGATCGATGGTCAGGAAGGGGAGATCGGTGCGGTCGGTCTGGGGAAGATCCTTCCCGACGGCGGCCGCGGCCTGCTCAGCCTCCCTCGCCACGTCAGGGGGGAAGGCGGCGGGCAGCTCGAACTCGGTGCGCAGGGCGGACAGGCGCTCGGCCAGGTCCGACTGGGCCGCTGAACTGGTCAGATCCAGGTGATGGTAAGGCACGGGGACACCCTACCGGGCGGGGTTGACCGTGGCCCGGGTGCGGGGGAGGGTGAATCCATGAACGACACCCCGGCGCATCAGAACCCCGAGTCCACCGTCCCTGGCTGGAGGCGACCGATCCCGGCCGAGGAGGTCCAGGAGCGGCTCGGTCAGCAGGCTGAGCTGGCCGACTGGCGGCACCGGCTGTTCGGGATCTACACCGCCTACCAGTGCCCCTCGAGCGCGGTGGCCGTGGAGCTGCTGGGGCGGATCGCCGAGGTGGCCGAGGAGCTGGACCACCACCCGGACGTGGACTGGCGGTACGAGCACGTGTTCATCACCAGCTGCAGCCACGACGCCCAGGGTGCTGTCACCACGCGGGACCTGCGGCTGGCCGGACGGATCAGCCAGATCGCACAGGAGCTGGGTGTCACCGCGGTGCCGGAGCAGAACACGGTGTACGACATCGCGGTGAACACCCGGGACGACTCAGCCCTGGAGCCGTTCTGGACGGCAGCGATGGGCTATGAGAAGGACGAGCGCACCGGAGACCTGCGCGATCCGCACCGCCGAGGTCCCGGATTCTGGTTCCAGACCACTGACACCCCTCAGGAACGTGCCCTGCACGTGGACGTGACCGGGCCGTCGTCGGGAATCCAGGACATGCGGGGCGCTCTGGCGCCGCTGGCCGCAGGAAACGGGGAGGACGGGACCTTCGCCCCGCGGTGGTGGATCTACACGGACGCGGACGGCAACCGGGTGTGCCTGTGCACCGGGGAGATCACACGCACAGACCCCGACGCCTGAGGCATCGGGGTCTGCGCAGAGTGTGGGTGCGGGCTGGTCAGTGGCCGGCGGCGAAGCCCACCGGGCGGGAGGTCTCCTTGCCCAGCTCCACGTAGCCGATGATCTCGGCCGGGATCAGCACGGTCTCGCCCTTGGCACCGGTCAGGCGCAACAGGGACTTGTTCTGCAGGGCCTCGGTGACCTGTGCGGTGACCTCGTCGGCGCTGGCGTCGGTCTCCAGGGCCACTTCGCGGGCCACGTTCTGCACTCCGATGCGGATGTCCATGCTGATGCTCCTTGCGTGGGCGGTGCCGGACCTCAGGCTGAGCCCGGGTCGCGGTGGTGTCTGGTGCCAGACTAGGCGATGCGCGGGGGCCGGTGGAGGTGTGCGTCCGGGCTTCGGCTGGTGGCGTAACGGGGGCTCAGCCGGCGGGCTGCTCCTTGGGGAAGCGGCTGATGCCACGCCAGGTCAGCCGGAACGCCAGTTCGGTGGCCTCGTCCAGGTCCGGGCGGGCTGGACCCTCGGGCTGAGTGGCCCAGTAGCGGGCGGCGGACTGCACCAGCCCGGCCAGGCCGTGGCCCAGCAGCAGGGCGTGCTCGCGGGGCAGACGCGTGTCCACGGCGATGATGTTCGCGATCTCGGAGGCGAACTCGTAGGTGAGCGATTCCAGGTGGGTGGCTACGGCGGGATCGTTGTTCAGCCCGGAGTCGAAGAGCAGCCGGTAGGCCCGGTCCGTGCGGTCCATGAACTGGAAGTAGGCGCGGATGGTGGCCCGGACGCGCTCGCGGTTGTCATCGGTGGAGCCCAGCGCCTCGGTCAGGGCGGTGGAGAGGACCTGGACCTGGGTCTCGAGCAGGTCCATGAACAGCTCGTGCTTGCCGGGGAAGTGCTGGTAGAGCACCGGCTTGGAGACCTGGGCGGCCACGGCGATGTCATCCATGGACGCGCCGTGGTAGCCGTGCTCCACGAAGACCTGCATTGCGGCATCGAGCAGCTGGCGGCGACGCTCCTCACGGGGCATCCGGGGCTGACGCGATGGCGCAGGGCTCATGGCGGTCCTTTCAGGACGGGCGGCACGGTCCGCGGTGCGGAAGCGGCCGAAGGGGCGCGGCAAGTCGTCCATCAGGACGGTGCCAGAAGTCTACCGTTCAGTACACGGGGTGGACATGCGCCAGGGGCGGGTCAGGCGGACTGGGCGTCCTTCTGATTCTGGTGCGCGGGGCAGACGGCGTCCTGCGCGGACGGGGCCGGCTCGGCCGCGGCCGGTGCGGCGGACTGACCGACCTCCAGGCCGAACAGGGTGTTCAGGGCGTCCTCGTACTCGGAGAGCCGGCCTTCGGCGGCCAGCTCGCGGGCGCGCACGGTAGGGGTGTGGAGCATCTGGCGCACCATCCGGCGCAGGGCGAACTCGACCTCTTCGGCGGCGGCGGTGCAGCCGTGGCGGGCCCGGACCTTCTCCATCTCGGACTCGAGCACCTCGTGGGTGTGGCGGCGCAGGGCCACGATCGCCTCGTCCGCACTGCGGGCCTTGCGCTCGGTGAGGTAGTCGGTGACGGCGGTGTCCACCAGGCGGGCGGCGGCGGTGACGGCGGCCTGCTGCTCCTCCGGGGCGGCCATCTTGACCGACTCCAGGGTGATCAGGTCCACGCCGGGCAGATCGGCGATGGCCGGATCGAAGTCGTGGGTCAGGGCCAGGTCCAGCACGGTCAGCCGGGAGGTCACGCCCTCACGCAGCTCGGCCAGGCGCTCGGCGGTCAGGGTGCGTCCGCCGCCGGAGCAGCCGATCAGCACGTCTGCCTCAGCGATCGCCCCGTGGATCTTCTCCCCGCCCAAGGCCATGGCCCAGCCGCCGCGGTCCTCCACGAACGCCTCGGCGCGGCCGGAAGCCGAGTGCACGGCCACGTTCTGCGCGCCGCGGTCGGCCAATTGGGACAGGGTGGTGCCGGCGTAGGCTCCGGTGCCGACCAGCAGCACATTGGCGTGCTGCCAGAACATCTGGGCACCCACCACGGAGGTGCCGGCACGCATCTCGGTGGCCAGGTCCAGGGCCACGGAGACGATCGAACGGCCCGCTGAGCCCAGAGCGGTGTAGGTGCCCACGTCCTTGGCCGTGCGTGTGGCGGACTCGAAGAGCTTGACCAGGGGGCTGGATGCGGTGCCGGTCTGACGTGCGGTGTTCAGCGCGCGGCGGACCTGTCCGGCGATCTCGCGTTCGCCCACCACGGCGGAGTCCAGGCCCGCACCGACCTCGAACAGGTGGCGGATGGCGGAGTCGCCGTGCATGGTGCGGAAGGAAGACTCGACGGTCTCAGGTGTCAGGCCGGCTCCCCGGGCCACGGCGTCGATCAGCTCGCGGCGGGCGGTCTCCACGGAGGCCTCGTTGGCTGCCTCGGCGTAGATCTCCACACGGTTGCAGGTGGCGAGCACAACGGCCCCCCGTGCCGCAGACGACTGCAGGACGGCGGGGACCTCTCCGGTGCCGTTGCTCAGCTGCGCCACCGTTTCGAGGTCAAGGTCGGTGTGCGCGGCAACGAGTGAGAACACAGCCACAATGACCTCCATCCTACCGCCGTTCGGATCTGACGTGGGGAGGGTGTCGCCGGCGTCACCTTCCCGGTCCGCGGCACCTCCCGCACCGTTGGATTCCCGACGACGGCCGGTCGCCTCCCAGCGCACAGGCCTCCGGTTGCCCACAGTGATGGGACAATGGGGGCATGTCCGCTGATTCCCTTGACGCCCCGCGCCCTGACTCCTCCAGCACCGCCTCGCAGACCACTGCTCTGCCGGCCGACCACCCGCTGGTCACCACTGACGTCTCCCGCTCCACGGCGGACTCTCCGCTGATCACCGCCTACCGCGGCGGCACCCCCTCGCGGAAGCCGGTGTGGTTCATGCGGCAGGCTGGCCGCTCGCTGCCGGAGTACAAGAAGGTGCGCGAGGGCATCGGGATGCTCGAGTCCTGCCTCAAGCCCGAGCTGGCCTCGGAGATCACCCTGCAGCCGGTCCGCCGACATGATGTGGACGCCGGCATCTTCTTCTCGGACATTGTCATCCCGCTCAAGGTCGCGGGCGTGGACGTGGACATCGTCCCGGGGGTGGGCCCCGTGCTGGGCTCCCCGGTCCGCACTGCCGCAGATGTGGCCGCCCTGCCCACGCTGACCGACGAGGCCCTGGAGCCCATCCGCGAGGCCGTCCGCCTGACCGTGGCCGAGCTGGGCACCACCCCGCTGATCGGCTTCGCAGGAGCACCGTTCACCCTGGCGGCCTACATGGTGGAGGGAAAGCCCTCGCGCGACCACCTGGGCCCGCGCACCATGATGCACGCCGACCCGGACACCTGGGACGCCCTGGCCAGCTGGGCCGCCGAGGCCTCCGGGACGTTCCTGCGCGCCCAGATCGAGGCCGGAGCCTCTGCTGGGCAGCTCTTCGACTCCTGGGCCGGTTCGCTCTCCCTGACCGACTACCAGCAGCACGTGCAGAAGCACTCCGCCCGCGCCTACTCCTTCGTCAAGGATCTGGCCGGCCCCGTGGAGGACCCCACCGTCCCGCTGGTGCACTTCGGCACCGGCACCTCGGAGATCCTCCCGGCCATGCGCGACGCCGGCGCCTCCGTGGTGGGCGTGGACTACCGCCTGCCCCTGGATGAGGCGCACCGCCGCCTCTCCACCACCACCGGACCGGACGGCCGCGGCGCGGTCCCCGTCCAGGGCAACATCGACCCCGCTCTGCTCAACGCCCCGTGGGAGGTGCTCGAGGCCCACGTCCGCCAGGTGGTGGAGGCCGGCCGCGCCGCACCGGGCCACGTGGTCAACCTCGGCCACGGCGTCCCCCCGGAGACCGACGCCACGGTGCTGACCCGTGTGGTGGAGCTGATCCACTCCATCCAGCCGTGACCCACGCACCGCAGGACCCCGGAGCCAACGTGACCACCCAGCTCGCGGATCCGGTGAGCGGAACGGGCCGGGCCGTTGTCGTGGGCGGAGGCATCGCCGGCCTGGTGGCCACGCGCGAACTGCTGCGGGCAGGCTGGTCGGTGACCCTGATGGAGGCGAGCGGCCACCTGGGCGGCTGCGTGTCCACCCAGCACCTGACCGTGCCCGCCCGCCGCGATGCCCCCGAGCAGCACCTGGAGCTGGACGCCGGGGCGGAGTCGTTCGCGGTGCGGGTCCCTGCGGTTCCGGACCTGGTGGCTGAGCTCGGGCTGGCTGAGCAGGTGCAGGCACCGAATCCGGCCGGGTCCTGGCTCTACCTGCCCCAGGGTGCCGTCCCCGCCCCGCGGGTGGGCATCCTGGGCATCCCCGGTGACCTGGACGCCCCGGAGGTCGAGCAGGCGATCGGCGCTGAGGCTCTGAAGCGGGCCCGCCAGGACCTGAGCGACCCTGTGGACCGGTGGCGCACGGCCGTGCAGGAGGGCACCCCGGTCACGGTGGGTGAGCTGGTGCGCGACCGCCTGGGTGAGGGTGTGCTGAACACCCTGGTGGCCCCGGTGGTGGCCGGCGTGCACTCGGCCGACCCGGAGACCCTGGACATCCGCACCGTGGCCCCGCGGCTGCTGGAGACCCTGGTGGAGCACGGCTCCCTCTCCAGCGCGGTGGCCGCTCAGCGTGCGGCAGCCCCTCCCGGCGCGGCGGTGGCCTCCCTGGCCGGTGGCCTGCACACCCTGACGGATGCCCTGGCACAGCAGATCCACGACGACGGCGCTCACCTGATGCTGGACACCCGCGTGGCGCGTGTGGGCCAGATGGAGGACGGCTGGCAGGTGGAGACCCGTGGTGGCGACGACAGTTCTGTCCTGCGGGCCGACCGACTGGTGGTGGCCACCGACGGCCCCGCGGCGTGGGACCTGCTGGCCCCGGTGTCCGGGGGAGTGCTGGCCGCAGAGGACCGTCCGGCTGAGGGATCCGGTGTGGCCTTGGTGACCCTGGTGGTGGACCACCCGGGGCTGGACGAGGCACCCCGGGGGACCGGGCTGCTGGTGGCACCGTCCGTGGACGCGCAGACCGTGGCGGCCAAGGCCATGACGCATTCCACCTCCAAGTGGGAGTGGGCGCGCAAGGCGCTGACCTCGGACGGCACCCACCCGCACCGGCATGTGGTGCGCCTGTCCTACGGGCGGGTGACCGACGCCCCGGACTCCACCGCGCTGGGGTACCGGTCCCCGGATGAGGAGCTGATCGCCGCCGCTATGGCGGACGCCGCCGTGCTGACCGGTCTGACCGGGCCGGAGGGTTTGAGTCCTGGTGGGCGCAGCATCGGTGAGCCGGGGCACCCGGTGGCGGTGGCCGACGTCGTGCGCTGGCGCTCAGCCCTGCCCGTGGCCACGCCGGGACACCGAGAGAAGGTGACCGCGTTCCGTCAGTGGGTGGATGCCACTCCCGGGCTGGACGCCGTGGGCGCCTGGCTGTCCGGCACCGGACTCGCCGCCGTGGTGGGGGACACCCGCAGGCGCATGGCAGACGGTGTGTCTGAAGACTCCGGTCCGCGATGAGATCAGCCTTCTCCACCTTCCAAGGGGTCATCCCCGCGACCCTGCTGGCGGGCGTGGTCCTGGCGATCCTCATCTGGGCGATCCGGCAGCGCATCCCCGCAGGCCGCCGCTGGACGCCCACTCGGACGGTGCTGCTGTGGGTGGTCCTGAGCTGGCTGTCCGGCGTCCTGGCTCTGACCGTGCTCCTGCCGGCCGGAGGATCCGGCGCTCCCATGCTGGGCCCGGACAGCATGCGGGTGGATCTGGTGCCCTTCCGTGACCTGGTCGAGAACGGGGGAGGCCTGGGCGGGGTCGCGTTACTGGAACGGAGTGCGAACCTGGTGATGTTCACCGTCGGGGGACTGCTGGCCGCACTGGCACTGAACTGGGGCGTGGTGCGCACCGGGATCGTGTTGCTGGTGGGTGGGGTGGCCATCGAGACCATTCAGTACCTCGCAACCACCCGGTCCGTCACCGCCGATGACGTGCTGTGGGCCCTGTTCGGCGGGCTCCTCGGCGCCGCCATCGCCTGGCCGATCCGGCGATCGAGCTGGTACCGGACCCGCGTGCTGACCTCTGACCATCACGCAGCGGTCGCCCAGCCCGCGTGATCTGGCTGATCGATACCGATTGTCGCCGTGCTGTCGCTTCAGGGACGCCGAAGTGCGCTCAGAGCGACATCTTCGCGACAATCGACCGGTTCGGACGAGTCCCAGCCAGGCACCGGCATCCGTCCGCCCGGCCGGGTAGGCTGGGGACGCCCGTTCTACGCGTTGTAGAAGTGCGCGACGCCGTCGGCTCGAGTCCCGGCGCCAGCACCAGACCGTGACCTCACAGGAGCTGTGACGATGACAGAGCACCAGACCGCACCGGAGACCTCGAGCGCGCCGGCAGAGACCGCCGCTCCGAAGGACGGTGGGCATGTCGACTGGTTCACCACCTACACCGTGTTCGCCCGCGATGACCGTGGCGGCCGCGGGACCCACACCGCCGCCGAGCATGAGCGCGCTGTGAAGGAGTACGAGTCCCTGGTGGCCGAGCTGGAGCAGGGCGGGGTGACCGTGCGCGGCACCTATGACGTCTCCGGCATGCGCGCTGACGCGGATGTCATGGTCTGGATGTACGGCCACGTGGCCGAGGACCTGCAGGCCGCCATCCGTCGTCTGCGCCGCACCGAGTTGCTCTCTGGGACCAAGATCGTGCTCTCGGCCATGGGTTCGGACCGGATGGCCGAGTTCACCAAGGACCACATCCCGGCCTTCGCCATGGGACGCAAGCCGCTGAAGTGGCTGTGCTTCTACCCGTTCGTGCGCTCCTACGACTGGTACACCCTGGAGCCCAAGGAGCGCGGCCGGATGCTGCGCGACCACGGGCTGCTGGGCCGGGAGTTCCCCATGGTGTGGGCCAACACCACCAGCGCCTTCGCCCTGAACGACTGGGAGTGGCTGCTGGGCCTGGAGGCCCCTGAGCTGAACAACCTGGTGGACATGATGCGCCACCTGCGCAACAACGAGACCCGTCACTATGTCCGTGAGGAGGTGCCCTTTTACACCGGGCGCCTGATCACCGCTGAAGAGATCGCCGAGGTGCTGTCCTGATGACCGAGACCGTGAACACTCCGAACGCCGCAGATTCCGTGGAGTTCCCCCCGATCGCCGACCAGGCCGGACCGGACTATGACCGGTTCGGCGTGATGGAGCCCAAGGCCTACGACGCCATCCTGCTCGCCTCCTTCGGTGGTCCCGAGGGTCAGGACGACGTCATCCCGTTCCTGCGCAACGTGACCAAGGGCCGCGGCATCCCGGATGAGCGTCTGGAGGAGGTGGCCACCCACTACCGCGCCAACGGCGGGGTGAGCCCCATCAACGCCCAGAACCGTGCGCTCAAGGCCGCCCTGGAGGCCGAGCTGTCCTCCCGCGGGATCGAGCTGCCGGTGTACTGGGGCAATCGCAACTGGGACCCCTACATCCCGCAGACCCTCCAGCAGATGCACGACGACGGCCACCGCCGAGTCTTGACGGTCGCCACCTCTGCCTACTCCTGCTATTCCTCCTGCCGTCAGTACCGCGAGGACATGGGCATGGCCCTGCGCTCCACCGGTCTGGAGGGCACGATGGACCTGGACAAGGCCCGCCAGTACTTCAATCACCCCGGATTCGTGGAGCCCTTCGCCGAGGGGCTGGCCGCCGGCCTGAAGGAGATCCGCGAGGAGCTGGCCGCTGCCGGCAAGGGGGAGGAGAACGGCGGGAAGCTGCACATCCTCTTCGCCACGCACTCCATCCCCACCGCGGACGCCGAGGCCGCCGGACCTCGCCCGCTGGCCGCTGAGCTGTGCGAGCGCACCGGTGCCCAGCCCGGTGAGGCCAACGGCGCGGACGTGTACTCCGCCCAGCACCTGGACGTGGCCGAGCAGATCCTGGCCCGCGTGCCGGAGGCCGAGGGCGTCGAGTGGTCCCTGGTCTACCAGTCCCGCTCCGGGGCACCCCACGTGCCGTGGCTGGAGCCGGACATCAACGATGCCATGGAGGACCTCGCGCAGGGTGAGGCAGGCGCGGACGGTGCGCTGGCCGGCGTCGTGGTGGTTCCCCTGGGCTTCGTCTCGGACCACATGGAGGTGGTCTGGGACCTGGACACCGAGGCCAAGGAGACCGCCGAGGAGCTGGGGCTGGCCTTCCGCCGCACCCCCACTCCCGGCACGCACCCGAGCTTCGTCTCCGGTCTGGTGGACATCGTGGAGGAGCGGCTGGGCACCCGTGAGGGCCGAGCGGCCGTGGGCTGCTTCGGCGCCTGGTATGACGTGTGCCGCCCGAACTGCTGCTCCAAGGTCATGCGTGACGGCACCGTGCGCCCCACCACCTCCGCCGTGGATGCGGACGTGAAGGGGACCGCCGCCGCCAGCACCGTGGAGGGCTGACCTGTATGACCGGATTCCGCGTGGGCACCCGGGGCTCGGCCCTGGCCACCACCCAGACCACCACGGCGGCGCAGGCGCTGAGTGAGATGTCCGGGCTGGAGCACGAGCTGGTGATCATCCGCACCGAGGGTGATGTGCGCACCGGGTCCCTGGCCCAGTTGGGCGGCACCGGCGTGTTCGCCTCCGCCCTGCGCGCAGCTGTCCTGGACGGGCGGGTGGACCTGGCGGTGCACTCGCTCAAGGACCTGCCCTCCGCCCAGCCCGAGGGCCTGGTGATCGCCTCCGTGCCCGAGCGCGCCGACGTGCGGGACGCACTCTGCGCCCGGGACGGCCTGACGCTGGCCGAGCTGCCGGAGGGGGCCAAGATCGGCACCGGCTCCCCGCGCCGGGTGGCCCAGCTGCTGGCCGTGCGCCCGGACCTGCAGATGGTGGACATCCGCGGGAACGTGCAGACCCGGCTGGCCCGGGTGCCGGGACTCGAGCACCATGACGACAACGCCCCGGCCGCCGCGGGCTCCCCGCGCGGGGACCTGGACGCCGTGGTGCTGGCCTGCGCCGGGCTGGACCGCCTGGGCATGGGGTGGGCCATCACCGAACGGCTGGCCCCCACCGTCATGCTCCCGGCGCCCGGTCAGGGTGCGCTGGCGCTGGAGACCCGTCCGGTGACGGCCGAGGTCCCGGGCGCCGGCGGTTCTGCGGCGGATCAGCCCGCGGCCGACCGGCTGGCCCGGGCGCTGGCCGAGTACGACGACCCCGCCACCCGTCTGCAGGTCACCGCCGAACGCGGGCTGATGGAGCGTCTGGAGGCCGGCTGCGCCGCGCCCCTGGGTGCCCTGGCCCGGGTGGAGCGGCCCGAGGACGCCGACGAGCAGAGCCCGGCACGGCTGGTGCTGCACGCCGTGGTGGCCTCCTTGGACGGGACCCGGATGCTGCGCAAGCACGCCTCCGTGGAGCTGGCCGAGGTGCGGATCCGTCACGAGGACGGCACCCCGGACGTGGGCGTGCTCTCCGCCGCACGCCAGCTGGGTGTGGACGTGGCCGAGCAGCTGCTGGCCGACGGCGCGGACCTGCTCGACCGAGCCTGAGCGGCCACCATGGACCCGGATCCGCAGGGCGGCGCCATGCCGGTGGTCCTGACCCGTCAGCCGGTGCAGGCCGGACGGCTGGAGCAGGACCTGCGCGAGGCCGGGCACCCGGTGCGGTTCCTGCCGCTGACCGACTTCGAGATCCCGTCTGACCGCAGCGGCCTGCAGGCGTGCTTGGAGCGGCTGGGTGCGGGGGAGTACGCCTGGCTGCTGCTCACCAGCCCCAACTCCGCACGCGCCCTGGCCCGTGCCGGGTGGAACGGCTCGCTGCCGCACGGCACCCGGGTGGCGGTCACCGGCCCGGGGACGGCCCGCGTGCTGGAGCAGATGGGGTGCCGGGTCGCCCCGTGGATGCCCGACGGCGACCAGTCGGCTGCCGGGATCGTGGCCGAGTTCCCGGCGGGGCCGGGTGGGAGGATCCTGCTGCCGCAGTCCCAGCTGGCCAGCGACGAGGTGCCCTCTGGGCTGGACGCTGCAGGGTGGAGCGTGGAGCGGGTGGAGGCGTACCGGACGGTTCCCTATCCGGCCGATCCGGAGCTGCGTCTGCTCGCCGGGACGGGCGAGACGTCTGCCGGGGACCGGGATGTGGTGGGCCCGGAGGATCTGGAGGGCGCCGTCGTCGTGCTCACCAGCCCGAGCGCTGTGCGCGAGGTGGCCCGGCAGGCCCGGGGGAGCCTGGAGGGGGTGCACTGGGTGGCGATCGGGCAGCCGACGCGCCGGGCAGCCGAGCAGGCCGGCCTGCCGCTGCTGGGGACCGCACGGACACCGGACGCCCGGGGGATCCTGGACGTGCTCCGGGGCGTGCGGTGACGGAGCTGCCTCGGGAGGAGTTCGCGAATCCGGGGCCGCTGCGTGATGCCCTGGTGGCGGCGATCCTGGACGGGACGAAGACGAGCACCACCTCCCTGCACGCCGACTATGCCGCTGAAGGCGAGGTGTTGCCGCAGGCGGGCGGCCGGGGCGCGGTGGTGGACTCGGCTGACCAGGTGGTGGCGGTGATCGAGACGACCGCTGTGGACGTGGTGCGCCTGGCCGAGGTGCCGTGGGAGCATGCGCGTGCCGAGGGTGAGGGGCACCGCACGGTGGCCGAGTGGCGCTGTGACCATGAGCGGTTCTGGGCCGAGTGTGGGGTGGCCGTGGATGACGACACCCTGGTGGTGCTGCAGGCCTTCCGGGTGGTGGAGATCCTCCAGGGGGATACAGCTGACCTGACCCGGCGGCGGTACCGGCGGCGGGCTCAGGAGTACACGGATCAGCTGGGGGCCATGGACGCCGTCGCCGAACCGGACCGCGTGCTGGTGGAGCGGTGGGCGCAGACCGTGCAGGGCCGGATCCTGGACGCCGGGTGCGGGCCCGGACACTGGACCGGGCACCTGGCAGGGCTCGGCCATGACGTGGTGGGCATGGATCCGGTGGAAGAGTTCGTGGCGCATGCACGCCTGGCACATCCCCGCGTCCCGTTCCGCGTGGGCTCGTTCGAGGACCTGCCGGACGGGGAGACCTACGGCGGAGTCCTCTCCTGGTATTCGCTGATCCACCTGCCCCCGAGCGAGGTGAGGGAGACTCTGGCCCGGTTCCGAGACACGGTGCCCTACGGCGGGTCCGTGCTGCTGGGGTTCTTCACGGCCGACGAGCTGGAACCGTTCGATCACCTGGTGGCCCCGGCGTGGGTGTGGCCGGTGGAGCAGATGATCGAGCTGCTGGAGGAGCACGAGTTCGAGGTGCTCCACCAGGAGCGGCGGCAGGACCCCGGCGTTCGGCGCGAGCATGCTGTGGTGGTCGCCGTGCACCGTCGCACGCGAGGGTTCCATGCGAGCGGCCCCCAGCGCCTCCGGATGTTCAACGAGTATGGCGTGGACTGGCCGTTCTGGGACGACGACGGGCCGATGGACGTCGATGACCTGCCCCTGCCGGAGGAGCTGACCTCGCGCGTGCTGAGGTGGGCGGCAGGCTTCAACGACGAGTTCGACTGGGACCGGGGGTGGCCCAGTGCCGCGCAGCG
The DNA here is from genome assembly GCF_900116905.1 of Micrococcus terreus. Classification (GTDB taxonomy): domain Bacteria; phylum Actinomycetota; class Actinomycetes; order Actinomycetales; family Micrococcaceae; genus Citricoccus; species Citricoccus terreus. The sequence goes on from NZ_FPCG01000001.1 coordinate 402,722, forward strand.
GGATGCGCACGTGGCTGAGGGGCATCAGCTGTTCCGTGAGGTCCAGGCCGCTCTGCCGGCACACCTCACCGTCGAACTGGACCTCTGGGAGACGATCGTGGCGCCACCGGGATCGGTCAGCCCGCCGCGTGGACGATGAACAGGTCACGCTCAGCGCAGCCATTGCCGCGAGCGATCCCCTCGTGGTTCCCCGGTTCGCGATAACCACCACCGAAGCTGCGATGCGCATGGCTCACTGTCCCACGTGCGGGGCCGCAGGGGACGTGCCAGGGCCGGGCGGATGTAGCGTCTGTGAGCATGATGGTCACTCTGGAGCCCCTGGATGTCATGCGCGACCGCAGGCAGCTCGTGCAGTTTTTGACCGCGAACGCTTTCCCGTTCCACGTTCATGCGGGTGTGACCGAGGAGGAGGTGGAACGGGCGATCTTCGCAGGGCGCTTCACCGGAGACGGTGTGGAGACGCACTGGGTGGTCGATGTGCCAGGCGAGCGCACGGGGCTGGTGATCTTCCAGGACCTGGCCGACGAGACGGCGATGCTCGATCTGCGGATCGCCGAGGGCCGCCGCGGCCAGGGGCTGGGCCGTGCTGCGCTGAGGTCCGCCGCCGACTGGCTGTTCACCCACCACGCCCACGTGACCCGTTTCGAGGGGAACACCCGGGCGGACAACGCGGCCATGCGCCGCACCTTCACCGTCTGCGGGTGGGTCCAGGAGGCGCACTACCGCCAGGCGTGGCCGGTGGCCGGCGGTCCTGCCGCCGACTCGGTGGCCTATTCGATCCTGCGCTCGGACTGGCGGAACGGCACCGTCACGCCCGTGCCGTGGGACGGGCGCTGACGCCGGCGGCTCACACCCGCACCGGCGCTTCCGGGGTCACGCGGTCTGAGAACGCACGCCGGGGCACGAACAGCAGCAGCACCGCGGCCACCAGAGCCGTGGACGCGCACACGATCCACACGGTCAGGTACCCGGTGAAGGATCCGGCGGTCCCACCGTCCACCCCGTCCACCACGCCGCCCACTCCGGCCGCTCCGGTGGCCAGTGCCAGCCCGAACACGCACGAGGCCACCGCCCCGCCCACGGTCTTCACCGAGTTCGTCAGCCCCGTGGCCACCCCCGTCTGCTCGGCCGGGGCTGCGGCCACCGCAGCGGAGGGCAGGGAGGCCACCAGCGCGCCGGACCCCAGCCCCACGATCACCATGTTGATCATCACCTGGTCCGTGGAGTGGCGGAACGGCAGGAACATGGCGAACCCCGCGGCCACGCACAGGCAGGCGATTACCAGCGCCCACCGCGGCGTGGTCAGCCGGGACACCAGCGGCAGCAGCAGCGCGCCAACCACCATGGCCACCAGGTACACCCCGATGATCAGCGAGGTCTGGAACCCCGTGGTCCCCAGTCCGTACCCGTACACGCTCGGATCCGTCCGCGCGAACGTGGACAGCGGGGCCTGCGCCCCCAGCACGGAGACGCCGAACAGGCCCGCCGTGGCGAACACCGGCCAGAGCGCGGGGTCGGCGAACATCCGCACATCGATCATGGGGTCCGGGTGGACCCGCTCGTGCCGGATGAACACCCCCAGCCACCACAGTCCCAGCGCCACCATCACGACGGCGGCCCAGAACCCCAGGTGCCCGGCGTCCAGTCCGGTGCCGCGCACCACGAACAGTGCACCGAGCAGCATCACCAGGGACAGGGTGACCAGCACCAGGCCGCGGGTGTCGAAGGCGTCCCGGCTGAAGTTCTCCAGGCGCGCGCCCGGGGTCTCCTCCACGCCCAGCAGGATCACCACCCAGCAGATCCCCACGATCACCGCCGGAACCGCCAGCACCACCTGCAGAGGCAGTGCGTCCACCAGGGCCCCGGCGGACAGGGCGCCGGCGATCGCACCGAGCTCCAGTGCCCCCACCAGCACGGCTGCCGCGCGGCGGGTCACCGTGGCCGGGCCCACCTGGGCCAGTGCCGAGGCCCCGGCCAGCCCCTCGCGCTGCTGGTGCACCGTGCGGATGTAGATCAGCGCGATCTCCAGGGGCAGCCACACCACATAGAACCCCTGCAGCGCCCAGGCGATCAGGAACAGCCAGAACACCGGGGCCACCACCAGGGCCACCGAGGCCAGGAAGGTGACCGCCGTGGACCACAGCAGCACCCGGCGGTGCCCCACCAGATCGCCCAGCTTGGACAGCACCGGCACCACCAGGGCCGAGAGCATCAACTGGCTTCCTTCCAGCCAGTTCACATCTGCGTCATGGATGCCCAGGTGCCGGGCGATGTCCGTCAGCAGCGGGGTGTAGTACCCCTGCAGCACCCCGGAGGTGAACTCCACGAACGCCAGGAACCCCACCACGGCGGCCAGCCCGCCGAACAGCAGTGCGCGGCGCGAGTGAGGCCGCTCGGCCCCGCTCCGCAGGTCCATCACGCCTGGCCCTGACCGGACGCGCCGAACTCTCCACCACGGCCGGTGATCAGGGCACGGTGGAACAGCTCCCCGCGCTCCAACGAGTCCACGCTGACCCACTCGTTCTCCCCGTGGATCCCGGTCCGCTGCTCGGCGCTCATCTGCAGCGGCGCGAACCGGTACACGTTGCGGCACCAAGTGTGGAAGTGCCGGGAGTCGGTGGCGGCCATCAGCAGGTAGGGCACGGCGGTGGCCTCCGGCCAGGAGATCCCGACGGCGTCACGCACCGAGGCGAACGCCTCGCCCTCCGCGGGGGATTCAGGGGAGGGGCCATGTCCGTCCGAGGTCTCGATCCGGATGTCCGGGTCCTTGATCCGCCGGCGCAGCCCGTCGATCACCGACTCCACGGTGTCCCCGGGGGCGATCCGGCAGTTCAGGGTGGCGGTGGCCTCATCGGGCAGGACGTTGTCCGCCGAGCCGGCCTGCAGCCGGGTGACCGCCACGGTGGTGCGGACCAGGGCCGCCGCCTCCCCGCCCATCGCCGCCAAGGCGCGGGCGGTCACGGGACCTGCCTGAGCCGCCGTCGGGAGGATCTTGGAGGCCGCGCCTGAGGTGAGCGGGGCGAAGGCACCCAGCATGGCCGCCGTCGTGCTGTTCAACCGGGCGGTGAAGGGAGACCGTTCGATCCTGCGTAGGGCACGCAGCAGGCGCGAGACCGGGGTCTGGGCGGGCGGGGAGGAGGCGTGACCGCCGCCGCCGGTGGCCGTGAGGCGGACCGTGAGCACGCCCTTCTCAGCCAGGCCGATCATGGCGCAGGTGCCGTCCACGAAGCTCAGCGGGGAGTCGGTGACCGCACCGCCCTCGTCCAGCACCAGCCAGGGCTGGGCTCCGTTGAGCTCGGTGCGGATGAGCTCGGAGATGGCCACAGCGTCGGTGCCCTGGACCTCCTCGTCTCCGCCCAGGACGAGCCAGACGTCGTGCGCGGGGGTGAAACCGGCGGCCAGGAGGTTCTCCACCGCGTCCAGCAGGACCACGAGCGGGCCCTTGTCATCCAGCGCGCCGCGCCCGCACACGGCGGGGCCGGTCTCGGTGGTGAAGTGCTCGCCGGTGACGGGCGGGTGGTCCAGCAGCTGCCCGGCGAACGGGCCGGACTGCCAGCCGGTGCGCTGCCACTGGGTGGGTGCGGGGACCACGTCCCAGTGGGCCATCAGGACCAACGGCTCCGTGGGGGAGGTGCCGCGCCAGTGGAAGAGCAGTCCGGTGCCGTCCACGATCCGCCGGTCCAGCCGTTCGTGGATCAGCGGGTAGAGCCGGGCCAGCTCCTGCGGGAAGCGGATGAACGCGTCCGTGTGCTCGCGCCGTTCGGCCGAGACCGTGGGGATGCGCAACAGCGTGGCCAGCCGGTCGGCGATCCCGGGACGCGGGGTGATCTGCGTGCTGGAGCCTGGGTGCGAGTGGAGGTCCATGCCCCGAGCTTAGTGTGGCGTGGGCCACGGGGGAGCGGGTGGGCGGGCGGGCCGCTGGGGTGGGGACCTGTTCGCTCTACCCCCTTCCCGGGACAACCTGAGGTCGAATTCGGGCTCGGTGTGTCCTGGGAAGGGGGTGGACACGTCTGGAGTGGCGCTCAGGCGCGGCGGGGGCGGCCCTGCTTGAGGCTGACCTGGATGGTGCGGCCCTCGGCACGGGTCTGCAGATAGGGCTGCTCGGCCACCAGGGTGGAGAGCTTCTGGTGCCCGAAGTCGCGCGGATCGAAGTCCACATGGGCGCGGGAGAGATGCTGGCCGACCTGGCCCAGCGAGGTCCAGCCGTCATCACCTGAGGTGGCGTTGACGGCCTTGACCAGGGCCGACTGCAGGTTGATGCGGGGGGCCTCCTCGGCCGAGTCCTGGCCTCGACCGTTGCCGCCGCCGGAGCCTCCCCGGCGGCCCGAGCCGCGCGAATCCGGGGGAGTGGGATCCTCACCCTGGCTGCGCGCCTGAGGTGACCGGCCGTCGTCGGGAATCTCGGCCTCAGCCTCATCCGAGGCGCCCAGCAACTCCAGGTAGACGAACTGGTCCACGGCGTTGCGCAGGGAGGCCGGGGTCTTGCGCTCGCCGAGGCCGATCACGCGCTTGCCGGACTCGCGCAGTCGGGTGGCCAGGCGGGTGAAGTCCGAGTCCGAGGAGACCAGCGCGAAGGCGTCCACGTGGCCCATCCAGAGCAGGTCCATGGCGTCGATGATCAGTGCGGAGTCGGTGGAGTTCTTGCCGTAGGTGTAGGCGAACTGCTGGACCGGCTGGATGGCGAGATCGTTCAGGGCCTTCTTCCAGCCGCCCAGATTGGTGGTGGTCCAGTCCCCGTAGGCCCGCTTGATGGTGGGGATCCCGTGTGTGGCCAGCTCCTCCAGGACGGCGGCGGCGTGGGTGGGCGAGACGTTGTCGCAGTCGATCAGGACGGCGATGCGGGTGGCAGTGGTGCTGGGAGAGGACATGCCTCCAGCGTAGTGGGCCGCTCAGCCGCGGCGGAGGTCCCGCACCGTGCCCAGGGACCGGAACCCCGCGGCGCGGTAGGTGGCGAGGGCCGCTGGGTTTGAATCCTCCGCGGCCACCACGGCGCTGGAGGCTCCGGCCAGCTGGAGCGCTCGTGCCCCGGCCACCGTGATGGCGGTGCCGTATCCATGGCCGTGATGGTCGCGGTGGACGCCCATGGGTTCGATCAGTCCGGGCCTGCCCTGGTCGGCACTCCAGACGGTGGCGACGGCGACGGGTTGTCCCTGCTCGTCGTACCCCATCAGGCACTGCGCACGGTCGGCCAAGGGGCCGGTCAGCATGGTCCCCCACCGCGAGGTGAACCGGTCGCGGCGCTCGCCGGTGAACGGGGTGCCCTGGAATGCCGACCAGTGGACGCTCGTCCAGTCCTCAGCGGCTTCCAGGCCGACACGCTCGACACGCAGGGTTCTGGTGGGGAGCGGGAGCCGGGTGACTGACAGATCCAGGGCGAGGGGACTCCAGGGCTCATCATCCGTCCAACCACTGGCGATGAGCAGGCGCCGCAGGGCGGTGGCTCCCCGGGCTTCGACCAGCCACTCCCCGTCAGAGAACAGGTCCTGGGCGGAGTCCTCCAGTGTGCAGGCGAGGTGCGCGGCGGCGTCATCGTCGTCAGCTGCCGCCAGGTCCAGCGCCAGACGCAGGACACCGTCATCGATCAGGCCGACGGCCACCGTGCGCGCGCCCACGGACCAGACGCGCAGGTCCTCCGCGGTGGCCTCGGCGCCCACCAGTGTCCGCCAGCCCAGATCGCCAGGGTGTAGATGCCCGACCCACGGGTCGGTCTGCCAGGTGCTCATCAGATCGGCGATCCGGACGAGTTCCGCCCCGGAAGGAGTCCTCAGTTTTAGCCGCATGGCCACAGTCAACACCACGATGCGGACAGGACAGGGGGGGCGGCCTCGTCCATGCAACCGCGTGGAACGTCAACTTGAGTCCCAGTGCATCGGACACTTTGAGCACGGTCTTTCACGTCGGATTGCCCTGATCTGACAGCGCTTTGTACAGCCCGTCACGGCTCATTCCCACGCGACGGGCGAGCTCGCCCATGTTCCCGGAGCGTGCGATCACCCCCAGTGCACGGGGCACTGCGGTGGGATCCTCTGCCGATTCATCCAGAGCGATCTGGAGATACGAGGCGACATCCTCGATGACATCCATGAGCATCTCGAGGAGGACTACGGCCCTGGCTGGTACAGCGTCGAAGCGTTGCTCTCAGGTTGCTTCGAGGTCGTTGACTCCCACGTGGGGCGGACGGGGATCTACGGCTCCTCCGCTGGCACGGGACCAGACCGAGACCGGCTGTGGAACCAGCTGGACCACGGCACAGAACCGCACGAGCGGATCGGTGCTGCAGACTGCTGACGCGCGACGACGAAGGGCGTGCCCGGCGATGTCAGACTGGGAGTCATGACCGCCGCATCCTCCAGCCCCGCTTCACGACCCCGCGGCGTGGGGCTGCCCTGGTGGGGGATGCTCTGGGCGCTGCTCACGCTCGTCTTCGGCGGCACGGCCCTGCACCAGGCCACAGTCCAGCCCAGCCACCCGGTCACCTTCCGCATCCAGGAGGACCTCCAGTTCGCCGATCCGGCGCTGGGCGGCCTGAACATCACCCAGGAGACGGTCGACCTCACCGCGGAGCAGCATGGACTGCTCACCTATGAGCCGCTGACCGTGGAGGTCGTGGACCGGCAGCTCTCCTGGCAGGAACGTCAGGGCGGGGAGTCCCCGCAGGAGGGGCCCGACGACGGCCAGTCACCTCCCGCGGACATCCTCCTGAGCGTGGGGGAACCTGAGCTGCTCACCGAGCTGACCCTGCCCCCGCACACCCCGATCGCCGTCCGCCGGGAGTTCAGCGACGCGCAGGAGCAGTTCACCACGAGCACGGCGATCGTGGAGGTCCTCCAGCGCAACATCACCGCCGGCCACGGTCCCGGAGCCGTGGTGGCCGCCGCCGAGATGGCCGCCACCCGGCTGCACGGGCAGCCGATGCCCCTGCCGTGGGCAGCTGCCGCCGCCATCACCCTGGGGTTCACGTTCTTCTCCTTCCTGGGCTGGTACCGCCGCCGTTCAGCCTGGGAAGCCCTCCTGCGCACCCTGACCACCGCCCAGCATCGCCTGGCTCGCGTGGTGCTGGATCTCGAGGCGCTCGAGGCCACGTATCACGCCGTGGACCAGCAGAGCCTGCCGGACTCCGTGCAGCAGACCTGGGATCGGCTGCAGCAGACCACCCGGCGGATGCTGGAGCAGCAGCCCGCGCTGGAAGCCGCCGTCCACCGGGGTGATCCGGTGGGGGAGGACACCGCTGACCGGGACACCGTCTACCCCCTGGAGTGGTTCGCCGACGACGCCATGGAGCTCACCGCCCTGGCCAACTCCTTGATGGAGTCGGTCTCCGTGCACGGCGGGCTGGCCGGCTCCAACCGTCCTCTGGAACAGCTGCTCGCCCCCATCCACGCGGCGGTCCGCGAACTGGAGACCCGTCTGGACGAGGTCCTCGGTCAGACCCCGTGGACCGAGCCAGCGGGGCTGACCACGGCCGATCGGACGGCGCTGTCTGCACGGCTGGCCGAGATCCTGCAGGCCCGTGGCGAACTCCTGGCCCTGGCCGGAACCCGGTCCACTCAGGGGCAGGACCTGCCGCCGGCCCAGCTGCTGGCGCAGTGGCAGACGGCAGAGCAGCGGCTGCTGAAAGCCACCCGCAGTGCGGCCCACCGCCTGCGCCGCCGGGGCGGCCGGGTGATCATCCACCTGCGCGATGTCCGCCATCTGACCGAGCAGCAGCTGGCCCGCCGCCTGGCCGAGCACGCCACCCCGCAGGACTCCGGCCTCACCGCTCAGCAGGAACGCGCCCGGCTGCGCGAAGCGCTCGGGCTGCCCACGGACCAGGCCGAACGTCCTCTGGATGCCCTGGAGTCGGCCTGCCTGGTGGCCCGCGCCCGCTTGGGGGACCACCCGCAGCTGGACGCCACCGGGCCACGGCTGCAGGTCCCCGGGGTCAGACCTGAGGGCGAGCGCATCACCCCGCTGTATGCACCCACGAAGAACGAGCTGCGCGAGCGCGAGCGCAAGAGGACCAACCGGGGCATGGCGGTCTGGTCCGCCGGTGTCCTGGCCGTGTTCGCGCTCGCCGTGGGCACCGGGTGGTGGGCAGCCACCAGCGTGAACGAAAGCCGCCCGTTCTTCGAGCTCACCGGGGAGGAGCAGCTGGCCGGACTCACCATCGACGACCTCACGGGCAATGAACTGGATCTGAGCGAGGAGTCGCTGCGCACCCACCTGGAGGACCGCTTCACCGAACCGGTGCATCTGACCTTCGCCGTCCGCTATCTGGACAACTACCTCTACGCTCGGTCGAACCCGGACCGTGAGGACTACCTGCAGATGGACTACCCCGAGTCCGTGGCGGCCATGTGGGATCTGAAGGAGGAGTTCCCCGAGCTCACAGACCCGGTGACGGGGGAGATGCGTCCGGGGCAGGTGATCCTCCCGGTGATGGTCCTCCCTGGCGAGGGCTACGCCGTTCTTCCCCCTCTCACCGGGACGCTGAGCCTGGGGGACCAGGCGCGCTTGGGCGCCTACCACTTCCAGCTGTCCGAGCCGCTGGTGCGGCCCACCGAGGACTCCCGGCTGCTCACCTATGAGATCGAAGGGGTCTCCCGGGCCCTGCAGGCCAACGCCGTCTACCTGGACCAGACCGACCCGGACACCCTGTTCTGGGTGGTCTTCGGCGCCGTCTCCACCCTGGGCATGGCCGCCCACCGCATCCTGGAGTGGGTCGGGCGGATGGCCGCGGGGCTGGGCGGATTCGGCCGTCACGGTGCGCGCCTGCGCGAGGCCGCTCGCCGGGCGAACCTGCTGGCCCTGGACGCGGACGACTCCCGTCAGTTCGCCGTGGCGGTGGGGGACACCGAGGAGGCGGTGGGCCAGCGGCTGTTCGAACGCACTCTGGTGCTGGCTCTGCGCGAGGTCGAGTCTCTGCGCATGGTGCCCCGCGCCGAACGGCTCAGCAAGGAGTACGCCCACCGGGTGGAGATGCTGGAGCGGCGCGTCCACATGCTCGAGCACTGGGATCAGCAGACCGCCGACCGCACCGAGGAGCTGCTCGCCGCCGCGCGCGAGCGATGGTGAGCCGCTCCACCCGAGCCTGGACCTCCAGCCCCTCGCGCCGCCACCGGGCCCCGCCCGGGGCGAGGCTCACTAGACTGGTGAGGTGCCGTCGTCGTGAAGTCCCCGGTGACGCGCGCCCACCCGCCCTCGACCCAAGGATGGATGCCAGCCTCATGGCCTTCCCCACTCATCGTCCCCGCCGACTGCGCCAGAACCCGGCCTTCCGCCGACTGGTGGCTGAGGTCCGGCTGCACCCGGCCGAGCTGATCCTGCCGGTGTTCATCAAGGAGGGGGCCGCCGAGCCGATCCAGATCACCTCCATGCCCGGGGTGGTCCAGCACACCGAGGACTCGCTCAAGGCCGCCGCCGCCGAGGCGGTGGAGCTGGGCCTGGGCGGGATCATGATCTTCGGCGTGCCCGAGCACCACGATGCCCTCGGCTCCGGCGCCGTGGACCCGGACGGCGTGCTGAACAGGGCCATCGCCTCCGTGAAGTCCGAGGTGGGCGAGGGCCTGGTGGTGATGTCGGACCTGTGCCTGGACGAGTTCACCGATCACGGCCACTGCGGGGTGCTCACCGAGTCCGGTGCCGTGGACAATGACGCCACCCTGGAGATCTACGCGCAGATGGGTGTGGCCCAGGCCGAGGCGGGCGCGGACATGGTGGGCCCCTCCGGGATGATGGACGGCCAGGTCGCGGTGATCCGCCAGGCCCTGGACGAGGCCGGACACCAGGACACCGCCATCCTGGCCTACGCCGCCAAGTACTCCTCCGCGTTCTACGGGCCCTTCCGCGAGGCCGTGGACTCCCAGCTCTCCGGGGACCGCAAGACCTACCAGATGGACCCGGCCAACCGCCGTGAGGCCATGCTCGAGGTCTCCCTGGACCTGGAGGAGGGCGCCGACCTGGTCATGGTCAAGCCGGCCATGAGCTACTTGGACATCCTGCGGGACGTTGCCGAGATCTCCGACGTCCCGGTCTCGGCGTACCAGATCTCCGGAGAGTACGCGATGATCGAGGCCGCCGCCGCCAACGGGTGGATCGACCGGGACAAGGCGATCGTGGAGTCCGTCCTATCCATCCGCCGTGCCGGAGCCGACTCCGTGCTGACATACTGGGCCGCCGAACTGGGCCGCTGGATCAAGGAAGGCCGCATCTGATGACCGAGAACCTGCAGAACACCACATTCCCGACGACGAACGCCGAGCAGTATGAGGCCGCGCGTTCCGTGATGCCTGGCGGGGTGAACTCCCCGGTGCGTGCGTTCGGATCCGTGGGCGGCACCCCGCGCACCATGGTCAAGGCCGCCGGCCCGTACCTGACCGATGTGGAGGGTACCGAGTACGTGGACCTGGTCTGCTCCTGGGGTCCGATGCTGCTGGGCCACAACCACCCCGCCGTGGTGGAGGCCGTGCACCGGGCCGTGGACGCCGGACTGTCCTTCGGCGCCTCCACGCCGGACGAGGCCCGCCTGGGCCGGCTGATCATGGACCGGGTCCCCGTGGAACATGTGCGCATGGTCTCCACCGGCACCGAGGCCACGATGACCGCCATCCGCCTGGCCCGCGGCGCCACCGGACGCAACCTCGTAGTGAAGTTCGCCGGCTGCTACCACGGCCACTCGGACGGACTGCTGGCCGCCGCCGGCTCCGGACTGGCCACCCAGTCCCTGCCCGGCTCGGCCGGAGTGACCGAGGCCCAGGCCGCCGAGACCCTGGTGCTGCCGTACAACGACCGTGCCGCCCTGGAGGCCGCGTTCGCCCAGCATGGCGAGCGGATCGCCGCGGTCATCACCGAGGCCGCCCCCTGCAACATGGGCGTGGTCACCCCGGAGGACGGCTTCAACCTATTCCTGCGGCAGATCACCCAGGACCACGGCGCGCTGCTGATCTGGGACGAGGTGCTCACCGGGTTCCGTGCTTCGGACACCGGATACTGGGGACTGTCCGGACGGCTGGAGGGCTGGACCCCGGACCTGTGGACCTTCGGCAAGGTGATCGGCGGCGGACTGCCCACGGCAGCGGTGGCCGGACGCGCCGAGCACATGGACCTGCTGGCACCGCTGGGCCCGGTCTACCAGGCCGGCACGCTCTCCGGGAACCCGGTGGCCATGGCCTCCGGTCTGGCCACGCTGGAGAACGCCACCGCCGAGGTGTACGAGACCATCGGACGCCGCTCCGAGCAGCTGGAGTCCATGCTGGTGGATGCGCTGAACGCTGAGGGCGTGGACCATTCCATCCAGCGCGCCGGGACCCTGTTCTCGGTGGCGTTCGGCACCTCGGAGAACGGCGTGCACAACTACGCCGACGCCCAGGGCCAGGAGGCGTTCCGCTACGGTCCGTTCTTCCACGCCATGCTCGAGCACGGGGTGTACCTGCCGCCGAGCGTGTTCGAGGCCTGGTTCGTCTCTGCCGCCCATGACGACGCCGCCATGGAACGCATCGGAGCCGCCCTGCCGCACGCCGCGAAGGCAGCCGCCGCCGCCCAGGCCTGAGCCCGTCTGAACCGTTCGTCTCACCCTCTGCGACTCGTCAGGCCGGCAACCGCTCTGACGAGTCGCAGAGGGTGAGACGTTTGGGCGACTCTGGTCAGTCCACCGCCCGCGGGGCGCGGTCCATCAGATAGTGGTGGATCCACTCCCGGGTCTGGCCCAGACATGACGGGGTGACAGTACCGGCCAGGCGGTCCAGGCGATCCCTGGAGACCACGCGGATCTGTTCGGACATGGCGAAGCTCTGACCGGACAGGTCGACCTGCCCCTGGATGGGAACGTGGTTCGGCCATCCGCGGTCGGTGGTCGTCAGTGGGACCACCAGGGCGAGTGTGGTCATCAGCCCCAGGTAGTCCGAACCAGCCACGATCATCACCGGACGTCGACCTGCCTGCTCTCGACCCACCGAAGGGTCGGGCCGCGCCCACCAGACCTGCCCGGGAGACAGATCCACCGTCACGTCCACGCCCCGGATTGCCACTGACCGGCTTCGTCCCGGTACTGACGATCCGGCGGGGTGAGCTCCATGGCGCGCCGAAGCTCCTCGAACCGCAGTCGGCGCTCCTCGTCCGCAGCGAGCTGCTCCAGGTGGGCACCCAGGGTTCGACCGGCAGCTGCGGCCTGTCCCTTGAGGATGTTTCGCAGCTCAGCGGAGACCTTGATCGTGGTGAGGGTCATACCAGAAGTATGACCGTTCGAGCGAGGGGCGTTCAAGGTCTGGGCCTCGCTGCGCGGATGCGCACGGCACAGCCACGGGCGCGAACCCGCCCTGCCCCAGCCGGAATGCGTCACGCCTGCGACTTTGCGTACCGACCGCCGGTACGACAAGTCGCAGGCGTGACGCAGAACGCCGGGGCAGCGTCCAGACGGCCACGGCACCCCCACAACGAGGCCGGCCCAGCACCTGCCCAGCGTGGTGCTGGGAGGAGCTGGGCCGTCGTCGGGAAACCGGCGGAGCCGGGGCCGGAACTGCGGGCGTGCCTGCCGGATCAGAAGGCGGGGGTCACGTCACCGTTGGGCCAGGTCTCCTCGATGTAGTCCTTGACCTCGGGGGAGTGGAGCAGCTCGTCGAGCTTCTCGATCGCCGGGGTCTTCTCGCCCGCGCGCCAGGCCAGGAAGTTGGCGTAGGGGTTGTTCTCCACCGACTCCACGATCACGGCGTCATCGGTGCTCATGCCGGCCTGCAGGATGAAGTTGCCGTTGATGATGGCCAGGTCGATCTGCGGGTCCTGGACGATCTGGACCAGGATCTCGGGCTGGTTCTCCTCGAACTTCAGGCCCTTGGGGTTCTGCTCGTCGGTCAGGGACAGGGCGGCGGAGTCCTCCTCGATCCCGGAGAGCAGCCCGGCGGTCTCGAGCATCTTCAGGGCGCGGGGCTGGTTGCCCGGGTCGTTGGTGATGGCGATGGTGGCGCCGTCCGGGATGGACTCGGCGGAGTCGTGCTTCTCCGAGAACCCGGCGTAGGGCTCGATGTGCACCCCGGCGCCGTGCTCGAACTCGTAGCCCTTCTCCTTGACCTGGGCGTTGAAGAACGGCTCGTGCATGTAGTAGTTCGCGTCCGTGGAGCCCTCATCCAGGGAGATGTTGGGCAGCTGGTAGTCGTCGAACTCCTCGATCTCCAGGTCGATCCCGGCGTCCTCGGCCAGGTTCTCGTCCACGAACTCCAGAACCCGGGCGTGCGGGACAGGGTTGGCGCCGACCTTGACCACGGTGGGGTTGGCCGGGTCCAGGGTGACGTCAGCGGACGGAGCGGTGTCCCCGCCACCGGCGCCGCAGGCGGCCAGTGCGCCGGCCAGGGTCAGTCCGCCCAGGCCCAGCATCAGGCGGCGGTTCAGGGGAGTGCGGGGGGTATTCAGATTCGACTGGTTCGACATTGTCTTGGCCTTTCGTGCCGAGGGTGCGGAGGGGTACAGGACGTTCAGGGTGTGCAGGAGGTCGGGACGTGCGGGCGGGGCGGCCGGGGCCGTGCCCGTCAGCGGTGGTCCACGCGGCGGATGATCAGGTCGCCGATCCACTGGATCAGCTGGACCAGCAGGACGATGATCACGATGATCACCAGCATCACGCCGGGGTCCCAGCGCTGGTAGCCGTAGTTGTAGGCCAGTCGGCCCAGGCCGCCGCCGCCGATCAGACCGGCCATGGCCGAGTAGCCCACCAGGGTGACCAGCGTGGTGGTCACCGAGGCGACCAGGCCCGGCATGGCCTCCGGGAGCATGACCTTGCGGATGATCTGACCGCGCGTGGAACCCATCACCCGGGCGGCGTCCACCGTCCCTGAGGGCACCTCCCGCAGCGAGGTCTCCACCAGACGCGCGAAGAACGGCACCGTGGCGATCGTCAGAGACACGCAGGCGGCGATCGGCCCGATGGCCGTGCCCACCAGCCACTGCGTGAACGGGATCAGCGCGAGCATCAGGATGGCGTACGGGATGGACCGGGTGATGTTCACCACCACCGCGGAGAGCAGCGCGTTCAGCCAGCGCACCGGACGCAGACCCGCGGGCGAGGTCACGTGCAGGATCACGCCCAGGGCGCCGCCGATCAGCACGGTCAGCACCCCGGAGATCGCCACCATCTGCAGGGTCTCCACCAGTGCCTCGGGCAGCGCGTTGGTGATGACGGGGTTCTCGATCAGCTCGGTCAGCCAGTTCACTGGGCACCTCCAAGGGTCTGGGCGGTGTCCTGGGCGGCCTCCAGCTGGGTGCGCGTGCGCACCTGGACCTGGAAGCCCCACTCCTTCAGGAAGTCCACGACGACGGCCGCATCAGCAGGTGCCTCGGCACCGGTTGGGCTGGGGCCCGGGTCAGGCAGGGAGAGCAGATAGTGGGAGAAACGCTCCCCGGCCAGGTCCTCAATGGACCCGGCGACCACTCGGACGGGCTGGTCGAAGCGGTTCTCGATCAGGCTGGCCACCGGGATGCCGGCGCTCTCACCGCGGCCGAGCACCTCCACCAGGGTGCCCTCGGTGTCCAGGGCGGACTCGGGCAGGGGCAGCAGCGCCGCGGAGAGCCGGTGGTCCAGGCGGGAGGCCACATCGGCCAGGGGGCCGCCCTCCACGATCCGCCCGGCCTCGAGCAGGGAGACGGAGTCGCACAGGCGCTTGACCACGTGCATCTCATGGGTGATGACCAGCACGGTCAGTCCCAGGCGGGAGGAGAGGTCTCGGATCAGCTCCAGGATCCCGTCCGTGGTGGCCGGGTCCAGGGCGGAGGTGGGCTCATCGCACAGCAGGATGTCCGGCTCGGTGGCCAGGGCCCGGGCGATGCCCACGCGCTGACGCTGACCGCCGGAGAGCTGGGCGGGGTAGGAGTTCTCGAACCCCTCCAGGCCCACCAGGCTCAGCAGCTCCTGGGCGCGGGCCCGGCGTGCGGTCTTGTCCTTGCCGGTGACCTCCAGCGGGTAGGCCACGTTGTCCAGGGCGGTGCGGGAGGAGAGCAGGTTGGCGTGCTGGAAGACCATCCCGATCCGGCGGCGGGCGTTGAGCAGGTCCCGGTCGCTGCCGGAGGCCAGGTCGGCGCCGTTGATGGACACGCTGCCCTCGGTGGGGCGGTCCAGCAGGGTCAGGCAGCGCACCAGGGTGGACTTGCCGGCGCCGGAGTGCCCGATGATCCCGTGCACGTCACCGGCGGGGACCTCCAGGTCCACACCGTCCAGGGCGGTGATGGTGCGCGAGCCCTGGGGATAGAGCTTGCGCAGCCCCTGGATGGAGATCATCGGCGCCGCCGTCGCGGCAGCGCCGGGCGGGGTGTTTCGGGCAACGTCAGACACAGTGGAAACTCCTTCCATCGTTCCTGGCGGTAGCACCTGCGCCGGTCCCTGTGGGGGTGCGTGGTTGCTGCGGCGTCCTCGATCCAGGTCTCTCAGCCGCTCTTGATGGCATGCGGTGCGCTGGGCAGAGGACCGTTGGGTCCTACGCCGGCAACGTGCCGCGTCGAGTCAGTCTAGCGGCCGAGGGGCCCGCTCATGCGCACAGTGTCATGGACGTCACAGAGCGCGCTGGACCGGCCATTCGCCGTTGACCACGGCTGCGGGGTCCTTGCGGCGCAGGTACTCCTGGAAGCTAGCCGACTGCTCGGCCTTCCACCGGATCTGCTCCTGGTGCAGCTGCTCCAGGGCCACCTGGACCTGCGGGTAGCGCCGGGCCAGGGCATCAGCCACCCCGACGGCGGCCAGCGAGTCAGCCGCGGAGGTGTGGGCATCCAGCAGGGGCACCCCGTAATGGGCGCTGACGTCCGTCAGGGTCCGCTTGCCCTTGCGGAAACGGTCCACCTGCTTGTCGATCACATACGGATCCACCACCGGGACAGGGGAGAGCGGGGGCAAGCCATGACGGACCAGCTCCCGGTCCATCACCGTGAAGTCGTAGACGGCGTTGAACGCAATCACCGGGATGCCGGTGGTGAACATGTCCCGCAGGGTCTCACCGATCTCGGCCACCGCCACCGGGGCGGGCATGCCCTCGGCCTGGGCCTTCTCCGTGGTGACCCCGTGCACGGCAGCGGCCTCGGCGGGGATCGGCACTCCCGGGTCCACCAGCCACTCATAGGAGGCGGCCGGCTGACCCGTGGGGTCCACGAGCACCAGGGAGGCGGTCACGATCCGCGCGGTGTGCGGGTCCCGCCCCGTGGTCTCCAGATCGAAACCGGCACGCAATCGCTCATGCCAGGGGCCGTCGTCGTGCCCGGGGGGAACGGTGGCGGGCGCGGCGTGCTCAGGGGCGGCAGGCTGTTCGAAGCTCACCTGGCCCACGCTACCGGCAGGGACGGACATCGTGACGTCACCCACAGGGGGATGTGCACGCCTACCCTGGACGGATGCGCCCGTTGAGCATCGAGCCCGGCCCCGGGATCCCCGGGGGAGCTGTGGTGCCCGCGGCCGAGCTCACGGAGCAGTTCGCCCGCTCGTCCGGACCCGGCGGGCAGGGCGTGAACACCACGGACAGCAAGGTCCAGCTCTTCCTGGACCTGGCCACCACCACGGCATTCACCGAGGCCCAGCGCCAGCGGGTGCTGCGGAACCTGGAGCATCGGCTGGCCGGCACGGTCCTGATGGTGGAGGCCTCCAGGCAACGCGCCCAGGTGCGCAACCGGGCCGCCGCCCGCCAACGGATGGCCGAGCTGCTGCGTGAGGCCCTGGCACCGCCACCCCCGGCACGGCGGGCCACCCGTCCCACCCGGGGATCGGTGCGGCGCCGACTGGCGGCCAAGCAGCGCCGCTCCGAGATCAAGGACGCCCGGCGCAAGCCCCGCGACGACTGACCCTGTGACGTCACGGAGCCCACCCGGATTCGTGGTCCAGCTCACTCTGTGTCTAGGGTGGGCCTCGGACACGGGGTGCGCCGGTCCGGCGCTGAGAACAGACCCGTGGAACCTGATCTAGTTCGTACTAGCGAAGGGATGTCCTCGTGGCTTCTTCGTACCCTGCCCACCTCTCCTCACGCACCGCGGCTGTTCCCCGGGTGCTCTCGATCGCCGGGACCGACCCCTCCGGAGGCGCCGGCACCGCCGCCGACCTGAAGTCCATCACCGCCGCCGGGGGCTACGGGATGAGCGTGGTCACCGCCCTGGTGGCCCAGAACACCCACGGTGTGCGCGCCATCCACACCCCTCCCACCGACTTCCTCACCGCCCAACTCAGAGCCGTCAGCGACGACGTCACCCTGGACGCGGTCAAGACCGGGATGCTGGGCACCGCCGAGACCATCGCCGCGGTCTCCGCCTGGCTGGACGAGCACCAGCCGCAGGTGCTGGTGGTGGACCCCGTCATGGTGGCCACCAGCGGGGACCGACTCCTGGAGCCGGACGCCGAAGAGGCCATGGTCCAGTTCTGCCACCGCGCCACCGTGGTCACCCCCAACATCCACGAACTCGCCGTGCTGACCGGTGAAGACTGTGCGCAGGATGAGCAGCAGGCCCTCGCCCAGGCTCGCCGCTGGTCCGCGCAGACCGGTGTGGCCGTCGTCGTGAAGACCGGGCATCTGACCTCACGCCGGGTGACCAACACCTGGATGGCGCCCAACGGGACGCAGACCCCCGTGGAGTCCACCCGACTGGACACCACCAGCACCCACGGCACCGGCTGCTCACTGGCTGCCGCCCTGGCCACCCGGCTGGGCCGCGGGGACACCCCGGAGGCGGCGCTGACCTGGGCCACCGGCTGGCTGCACGAGTCGATCGCGCACGGGGCCGCACTGCAGGTGGGATCCGGGCACGGCCCCGTGGACCACTCCCACCGCGCTCGCCGGCTCCAGGCTGCCGGGCTGGCCACACCGTGGCTGGCACCGGACACCGTGCCCGCCGCGCTGGAGTCCCCGGAACAGCTCGCCGCCGTGACGGTGGGGGTGAACCCGAGCGAGCCGATTCACGCCGCGGTGCCCCCGGCAGGACCCTGGACCGCATCACTCTGGGCCGCCGGGCAATACATCACCGCCCAGATCGCCGACTGCGACTTCGTCACCGCCCTGGTGGATGGCACGCTCGCGGACCGCTCCTTCCGGTTCTACCTCGCCCAGGACGCGCTGTACCTGGGGCAGTACGCCCGGGCCCTGGCCGCGCTGGCCGCCCGATCCGAGGGGTTGGAGGCGCAGGTGTTCTGGGCCGAGAGCGCCGCCGGGTGCCTGAAGGACGAGGCCGAGCTGCACCGGACCTGGCTCGGGGAGGGGCTGGAGACGGTCAGCGGTCCGGTGACCCGGGCCTACACCGACTTCCTGGTGGCCACCGCGCTGGGGCAGGACCGCGTGGTGGGCGCCGCCGCCGTGCTGCCCTGCTTCTGGCTGTACGCCCAGACCGGGGCCACCCTGCCGGAGGTCGCCCAGGAGCACCCCTACGCCGCCTGGCTGGGCACCTACGGGGACCCCGCGTTCGTCACCGCCACGCAGGGCGCGCTGGCCCACGTGGAGCGCGAGTTCGAGCAGGCCTCGCCCACCGCTCGCGCCGAGGCGGCCCGGGCCTACCTGACCGCCTGCCGGCACGAGCTGGAGTTCTTCGACCAGGGCCTGCGGATCGAGCCCGGGCAGTGAGCACCCTGCAGACACAGGGCCCGACGACGGCCACGCACCTTCCGCGGGAAGGTCGCGCCGCGCTGCGGGCAGGGGTGGTGGGCAACTGGATCGACAACATCCACGTCTTCCTGCCGCTGACCGCTCTCGCCCCGGCGATGGTGGTGCTGGCCGGGCCGGCCGCCGCGGCGGGGACCGGGGCGCTGATCGTGATCGCCATGCTGCTGGGTCGGCCGGTGGGCGGGATCGTGTTCGGGCGCCTGGCCGACCGGCTGGGGCGGACCCGGACCACCCGGATCGCGATCGGCGGGACGGCCGCCTGTGCGCTGGCGATCGCGGCCATGCCCACCCATGAGCTGCTGGGCCCGGGCACGGTGGCGCTGATCCTGGCGTTGAGGTTCGTGGGCGGGATCTTCGTGGCAGGGGAGTACTCGGCGGCCATCCCCCTGGCCATGGAGTGGTCTGCACCACGCTGGCGCGGGCTGATGAGCGGACTGATCCTCTCCATGGCGCCCTGGGCGCAGGCGACCATCGCGTTCAGCGTGGCCGGGCTGCTCGTGCTGCTGGGGCCGGACGCCTACGCCGCGTGGGGCTGGAGACTGCTGTTCGTGCTCGGCGCCCTGCTCTCCGTGGGGATGCTGCTGTACTACCGGCGCCAGGTGGCCGACGCCCCCGTGTTCCACCGCCGGGCCAGCCAGGTCCCGGTCCGCCCGCGCGCCGGACTGAAGGACGTGCTGGCCGGACGGTGGGCGCGTGCGTTCTGGCAGGTGTTCCTGCTGATGACCGGGCTGTGGCTGCTGACCAACAGCACCGTGCTGCTGCTCACCGCCCGCCTGGCCACCGACGCCGGGCTGCCCGCCACCGGGGTGTCCGTGGTGATGGGCGTGGCCTCGGTGTTCCAGGCGATCGCCATGGCCGCCGCCGGGCACCTCTCCAGCTGGACCGGGCGGCGTCGGCTGTTCCTGATCTGGGGCGTGGTGGCCGCGACCCTCGCCCCGTTCGTGTGGTGGCTGGCCGTGACCTCCGGATCCCTGGTCCAGGCCGCCGCCCTGGCGGCACTGCTGCAGGTGCTGACGGTGGCCGCGTACGGACCGGTGGCGGCCTACCTCTCCGAGCGGTTCCCCACGGAGGTCCGCTCCACCGGCTACGGGATGGGCTACAGCCTCTCCCTGGTGCTGCCCGCGCTCTACCCCTTCTACCTGCCGGTGGTGGAGCCGCTGCTGGGGCGTCACGGCTCGGTCATGGCCATGGTGGTGTTGGGCGGTGCGCTGCTGGTGCTGGGCGCGGCTCTGGGGCCCCGGCTGGCACCGCGGGAGTTCGACGCGGACATCGACACCGTGGCTGAAGGACTCACCGGGGACGTCGCCGTCAGAGGTGCCGATGCGGAAGGATCGAGGGCATGACCAACACCGCCGACCCGGACCTGCAGCGCGTGCAGCACACCATCCACGCTGTGCGCGAACAGGCGCCCCTGGTGCACTGCATCACCGCCACCGTCTCCATGGGGGTCGTGGCGGACGGACTGCTGGCCGCCGGCGCCCGCCCGATGATGACCGAGACCGTGATCGAGGCCCCCACGCTCACCACCGTGGCAGACGCCCTGCTGATCAACCTCGGCACCCTGAGCACCGACGCCGTCGAGGGGATCCCCGCCACCGTGGAGGTCGCCGTGCGGCAGGACCGCCCGTGGGTGCTGGATCCCACGGCCATCGGCTTGGCACCGGTGCGCACGCCCCTGGCGAGGGAGCTGCTCAACTCTGGGCCCGTCGTCGTGCGTGGCAACGCCTCCGAGGTGCTGGCCCTGGCAGACCAGGGCACCGGGGGCCGCGGTGCGGACTCCAGCGCCACCACGGACGCCGCCCACCAGGCCGCCCTGACGGTGGCCGGGCAGACCGGGGGAGCGGTGGCGGTCTCCGGCGCGGTGGACCTGATCCTGGACGGGCACCGCGAACTCCGGCTGGAGCGCGGCACCCCCCTGCTCACCCGCGTCACCGGGACCGGCTGCCTGCTCGGCGCTCTGACCGCTGCCTGCGCCGCCGTGGAGCCGGACCCGGTCCAGGCCGCGCTCGCCGCCACCACCTGGATGGACCTGGCCGGGGAGACCGCCGCCGCACGGGCCGCCGGTCCGGGCAGCTTCCGCATGCACCTGCTGGACGCCCTGGACGAGATCGGACGATGAACCCCATGAACCCCATGAACCCCATGAACACCCCCGACCCCTTGGACCTGCGCTGCTACCTGGTCACCTCCGGCACCGGCCAGCACACTGTGGACGTGGCCGCCGAGGCCGCCGCCGCAGGGACCGGAGTGGTCCAGGTCCGCGCCAAGGACGCCACCGCCCGGGAGCTGCTCAACCTGACCGTGGCGGTCGCGGACGCCGTCCAGCAGGCCAACCCCACCACGCGCGTGCTGGTGGACGACCGCACGGACGTGGCCGCCGCCGCCCGCCTGGCCGGAGCCGCCGTCCACGGGGTGCACCTGGGACAGACCGACCTCCCGGTCACCGCCGCACGGCAGATCCTGGGGGCCGGCGCGGTGATCGGGCTGACCACCGGCACCCCGGAGCTGGTCCGGGCTGCGAACGAGCTCGCCGAGGTGATCGACTACATCGGTGCCGGCCCGTTCCGCCCCACCCCCACCAAGGACTCCGGCCGCGACCCACTCGGTGTGGACGGCTACCCCCAGCTCGTGGCCCTGACCGGCCTGCCCGTGGTGGCGATCGGCGGCATCACCCCGGCAGACGTCCCCGCGCTCGCCGCCACCGGGATCGCCGGCGTGGCGATCGTCCGCTCGATCATGGACGCCGAACGCCCCGGCGCCGTGGTGCAGGACGTGCTCGCCGCCTTCCAGGCCCACCGCCCATGGACGTGACCGGCGCACCGGACTCCCTCTGGCCCACCGACTGGCCGGACGGGCCGCTCGAACTGGATGAGGCCCTGGCGCTCGCGGCCACCCTCATCCCACCGGGCCAGGCGACCAGCTACGGCGGTCTGGCCGCCGCGCTGGGTGCCGGCGGCCCCCGTCAGGCGGGGCGCGCCATGTCCCGCGCGCCGGAGGGGACCCCGTGGTGGCGGGTGGTGCGAGCGGATGGCTCGCTGCCGCCGTCGTTGGCCTCCCGTGCCGCCGCGCACTGGCGCGCTGAAGGCACGCCCCAGCGCGCACACTCCTCCGCAGGCCTTCCCGACGACGGCCGGCACCTTCGCCTGGACCTCGCCTCCGCGCGGTGGTCACCCGGCGCGGAGGACGAGCGGCTGCTGCGGGCGCTGCGGGAGCGGATCGGCTGATCTCCGGGGCGGATCCTTATCCTGTCCGGCCCGGCTGATTGAATGACCGTATGGCCCAGCAGACCCCCCAGCAGCCCACCGAGCAGCCCACCCTCCGCCTGACCGTCCCCCGTCAGACCGAGGCCGCCGAGCTGACCCTGGACGCCGAGCAGCAGGCCGTGGTGGACCTGGCACAGTCGCCCGGACACGGCTCCGTGCTGGTGCTGGGCGGGCCCGGCACCGGGCGCAGCACCGTGGCCGTGGAGTACGCCGCGGCACGGATCGAGGCCGGACTGGTCCCGGACCGGCTGCTCATGCTGGCCCCCACCCGCCAGGCCGCCGCCCGGCTGCGGGATGCCCTCTCCGTGCGGCTGGACCGGGGCGGTGCGGGGACCCGATCGTCCACACCGGTGCGGACCTGGGCGGCCTATGCCTTCGACCTGATCCGGCGAGCCCGGGTGGAGGGCTTCCTGCCGCAGGTGGAACGCACACCGCGGCTGCTCTCCGGCGCCGAGCAGGACACCGTGATCGCCGAACTGCTGGAGACCTACGCCGCAGGGGAGCGGCCCGGACCGGACTGGCCTGAGGAACTGGACGAGGCCGTGCAGACCCGCGGCTTCCGCCAGGAGGTCCGCGAGCTGATCGACCGCACCAGTGAGTACGGGATCGAGCCCGGGGACCTGCAGGAGCTGGCGGCCCGGCACGGCCGTGCGGAGTGGGATGCCGCAGCGGAGCTGCTGCAGGACTACCGGGACCGGCTGGATCTGGGCATGGCCGAGGCCTTCGACCCCGCCGGGCTGATCACCACCGCGCGCCAGCTGCTGCAGGACCAGCCCGAGCTGGCCGAGCAGGAACGCGAACGGCTCTCGGTGCTGGTGATCGACGACCTGCAGGAGGCCACCCCCGCCATCCACGCCCTGCTGGGCGTGCTGGGCCACGGGCAGGACGTGGTGGCCACCGCCAACCCGGACACCGTGGTCCAGGGCTTCCGCGGCGCCCGTCCGGACCTGCTGCGGCAGTACCCGGACGCCCTGGTCCTGGCCCAGACCCTTCCGGGGTTCGAGGCGCTGGCCGGATCCGGAGGCGGGCAGACCATCACCCTGACCACTGGGCACCGGATGGCCCCGGACCTGGTGCAGGCCTACCAGCGGGTGACCCGGCGGATCCCGGCGGACCGGCGCACGGCAGAGCTGCGCGCCGGACTGATTCCCGTGGAGCCGGGAGAGGACTCGGTCCCGATCACCGGTGCCGCCGTGCACCTGGTCGCCTCACCCGCACACGAGGACCAGCTGGTGCTGCAGCAGATCCTCGAGCTGCACCACCGGCACCAGGTCCCGCTGCACCGGATCGCGGTGATGGCCCGCTCCGGACCCCTGGTGGCCGATCTCGGCCGGTACCTCGAGGCCGAGGGCATCCCCGTGGACCGCACCATCAGCGACTCCGTGCTCAAGACCGAACCCGCCGTGGCACCCCTGCTCGGGATGCTGCGCATGGTCACCGAGGCGCCCGCCGAGGATGAGCCCACCCTGGACATCGACGCCGTGCTGGACCTGATCAGCGGCCGCTACGGACGCTCCACCGCCCTGCACGTGCGCCAGCTGCGCCAACGGCTGCTCGCCGAGGAACGCGCCGCCGGCGGGCGCCGCTCCAGCAACGAGCTGCTGCTGTCCGCCCTGGAGGATCCCGCTCTGCTGGAGGGCATCCGCGTGGTGGGTGACGGAGTGGCCCGGATCGGGCGGATGCTGCGCGCCGGCCGCACCGCTGCGGCAGACCCGGCAGCCACCGCTGAGACCGTGCTCTGGGCCCTCTGGGACGCCACGGACACTCCTGCGCGTTGGCAGGATCTGGCTGTCACCGGGACCGGGCACGCCGCCCGCCGGGCCGATATGGACCTGGACGCCGTCGTCGGGCTCTTCCAGGCCGCCGAACGCTACGTGGACCAGTTCCCAGGATCCGGCCCCGCCGCCTTCGCCGACTTCATGGAGGCGCAGAACCTGCCCATGGACTCCCTGGCGGCCCAGTCCCGTCACGGCGAGTCCGTGTCCGTGCTGACCCCCGCCTCGGCCGCCGGCCGGGAATGGGACGTGGTGATCGTGGCCGGCCTGCAGGACGGGATCTGGCCCAACACCCGCCTGCGCGGACAGCTGCTCGGTGCCACCGACCTCGCCGAGATCGCCTCCGGCCGTGCCACCACCTCCAACCACCGCACCCGTGTGGCCGAGGTCCGGCAGGACGAGCTGCGCAGTTTCGCCACCGCACTCTCCCGTGCCCGGGTCCGGGTGGTCGGGATCGGTGTGGCCTCGGCCGATCTGCTGCCCAGTGACTTCCTGGACCTGCTCGCGCCCTGGCACCCCACCCCCGAGCAGGCGGAGCAGGGGATCCTCTCCCGTCCCGTCACCGCCGTGCCCACCCCGCTCACCGCCAGCGCCCTGGTGGCCCGGCTGCGCCGCGAACTCGAGGAGACCGCCCACCGGCTGCACCGTGATCCTGCTCAGGAGCTCACGGAGGCGGACCAGCAGCACGTGGCGCTGGTGGCCGCCGCCCTGGCCCGGCTCGCCGCGTCCGGCCTGCCTGGAGCCGCCCCGGACCACTGGTGGGGTCTGCTGCCGCTGAGCACCGAGGCACCCCTCACCGAGCCCGGCGGACGGATCGCCGTCTCACCCTCCCGCGTGCAGGCCGCTCTGGACAACCCGCTGAACTGGTTCATGGACCAGATCGGCTCCCAGCCCGTGGCCACCGCCGCCCAGTCGATCGGCACCCTGGTCCACGCCGTGGCCGAGGCCCATCCCAGCGGACCCTTGGAGGCCCTGCAGGCGGAGCTCGAACGCCGTCTGCCCGAGCTGGACCTGGAACCGGGCTGGGAGACCGACCAGGCCCTGGATCGTGTGCGTGACATGGTGGCCAAGCTCGGCATGTACCTGCTCACCCTGCCCGGTACGGGCAGACGCATCGCCGGTGTGGAGGTCCCCTTCGCCGCCGAGATGGACCGTGAGGACCTGCACGTCACGGTGCGCGGGATCATCGACCGCCTGGAGATCGATGCGGAGGGCCGCCCGTTCGTGGTGGACCTCAAGACCGGCAAGTCCACCCCCACCGTCGCCGAGATGGAACGCCAGGCCCAGCTGGGCGCCTACCAGGCCTCCATCGCCGCCGGCGGTCTGGACGAGGCACTGGAGAAGATCGCGGACGCCGGAACGCTGCGCGCCCACGAGCCCGGAGGGGCAGCCCTGGTCCAACTGGGGGCCACCACGGCCAAGGTCAAGGTCCAGGAGCAGGACGTCGTCGGACCGCAGGACACATGGGCCCAGGACCTGGTCTTCACCGCCGCCGAACGCATGGTCGGGCCCCGGTTCCTGGCCATCCACCCGCCCGGCCGGGTCTTCTGCCGTGTCCCGCAGGTGTGCCCACTGTGCAGCCAGGGACGCCAGACCACCGAATGGAGCCGCTGATGAGCACCTGGACGCACGCCCCCCGCTACACGCCCGAGCAGCTCGCCCAGGTCTTGGGCGGCAACCCACCCACCCCCGAGCAGTCCGAGGTGATCAGCTCGGCCCTGGAGCCCATGCTCGTGATCGCCGGTGCCGGCTCGGGCAAGACCGCCACCATGGCCGACCGCGTGGTCTGGCTCGTGGCCAACGGCTACGTCCAGCCGGATGAGGTCCTGGGTGTGACCTTCACCCGCAAGGCCGCCGGTGAGCTCGCCGAACGGATCAACGGCAAGCTCGAGAAGCTCGCCGAGGCCGGACTGGAGATCCCGCGGGACGCAGCCGAACCCACGCCGGAGCAGGACGCCGACCCGGACGATCTGCTCCTGGAGGACGGGCCCGGCCGAGCCAGCGTCTCGACCTACCATTCCTATGCCAACACCCTGGTCCGGGACCACGGCATGCGCATCGGGATCGAACCGGACGCCGAGCTGATCGGTGAGGCCCAGGCCTACCAGCTCGCCGCGCGCCTGGCCCGCTCCTACGAGGGCGATCTGTCCTTCCTCACCAGCTCCTTCTCCACCCTCGTCTCCGGGATCATGCGCCTGGCGGGGGACTGTGCCGAGCACCTCGTCGCCCCCGAGCAGGTCCGCGAGCACCTGGACCGGATCGTGGAGCACGGACTGTCCCTGCCGTACACGGAGAAGAAGGTCGAGGGCACCAGCAAGGAGGTCGACGCCCTGATCTCCTCGCTGCGTGCCCGGGCCGCCATGGCCGATCTCGTCGCCGCGTTCCAGCAGGCCAAGGCCGAAGCCGGCGTCATGGACTACGGCGATCTCGTCCGCCACGCCGCGGACATCGCCCAGCGGATCCCCGCCGTCGGAGCCGCTGAACGGTCCCGGTTCAAGGTGGTGCTGCTGGATGAATTCCAGGACACCTCCCACGCCCAGATGGTGCTCTTCCGCGGTCTCTACGGCAACGGCCACCCGGTGACCGCCGTGGGCGACCCCAACCAGTCCATCTACGGCTTCCGTGGGGCCTCCGCTGGCCAGCTGTTCTCCATGCCCACCCAGTTCCCCCGCCTCACCTCAGACGGCGAACGTGCGCCCGCCGCCGTCCGGCACCTCACCGTGGCCTGGCGCAACTCCCTGAACGTGCTCCAGGCCGCCAACACCGTGGCCGCTCCGCTGCGCCAGACAGGTCAGGAGGGGATCGAGCTCAAGCCGCTCGGTCCCTCGCCCTTCGCCGTGGACGGAGAGGTCAGGCTCGACTGGTACCCGGACTCGGTCACCGAGGCCCGGGCCGTCGTCGCATCCCTCCAGGCCGCCGGTCGGGCTCATCTGGCCGAGCAGGGCACGCCCGCCACCCGGGCCATCCTGTGCCGCCAGGGCAGCCAGTTCCCCGCGCTCATGGACGCCCTGGACGACGCCGGCGTGCCCTACGAGGTGCTGGGCCTGTCCGGACTGCTGGCCGTGCCCGAGGTGGCCGACCTCGTCTCGGTCCTGCAGGTGATCGCCGACCCCACTCGCTCGGACCACCTGCTGCGCATCCTCACCGGCCCCCGGTGGCGGATCGGACCGGCCGACCTGACCGTGCTGGCTGAACGCGCCCGGGAGATGACCCGCCGGCAGACCCGGAACGGCCCGAACAGCACCGCCGCAGACACTGCTGTTGATCTGCAGGACACCTCGCCGGAGGAGGAGGCCGAGTCCGCCTCCCTCATCGAGGCCCTGGACTTCCTGCCCGGCCCCGAGTGGACCGGCCGGTCCGGCCGCACCCTCAGCGCCGAGGGCCACTCGCGTCTGACGCATCTGCGCCGCGAGCTGCGCATGCTCTCCACCCAGACCAGCCTGGACCTGGTGACCCTGATCCGGCTGGTCGAGCGCACCATCGGCCTGGACGTGGAGGTCGCCGCGCGCCCCGGAGCCGCAGCCCGCCGCCACCTGGATGCGTTCCTGGACGCCGCCGACGACTTCAGCCCCGCCCAGGAGGCCGCCGCCGGGCACGGCACCGACCTGGCCGCCTTCCTGTCCTGGCTCGAGTCCGCCGAGGAGCACGAGAAGGGACTGAGCCTGGTCGGATCCGGCGTCGTGCCGCGGACCGACGCCGTCCAGCTGCTTACCGCCCACGCCTCCAAAGGGCTGGAGTGGGACCTGGTGGCCGTGCCCGGACTGGTGGTCGGACAGTTCCCCAGCTCCACCGTGGACCTCTGGACCGGCCCCTCCTCCGGACACCTGCCCTGGGACCTGCGCGGTGACCGGGAGAGCCTGCCCCAGTGGGACCGTGACTGGTCCACGCGCCGCGACTGGGCCGACGCCGCCAAGTCCTGGACCCTCAAGCACCAGAAGGAGGGGTACCCGGACGCCTACCGGGACCTGGTGGCCGCCCACCAACTCTCCGAGGAGCGGCGACTGGCCTATGTGGCGTTCACCCGGGCCCGGACCCTGCTGCTGCTCAGCGGCAGCCACTGGCGCGGAGAGAACTCCAAGCCCACCCAGCGCTCGGCGTTCCTGGACGAGCTGCACGAGCTCGCCCAGACCACCGGCGCTGCCACCCTGGGTGTCTGGACCGAGCCCGAGGACGCGGGGGAGACCAACCCGTTCGCGAAGCGCAGCACCGCCGCCATCTGGCCCTTCGATCCCCTCAACGGTCCCGAGGTCGTGGTCCTGGACCCCGAGCACCCTGAGGACCTCACCCTCGCCACGCCGGTTCCTCCTCGGTCCCGCCCCCGCCGCGCGGCGGTGGAGACCGCGGCCGCCTGGGTCTCCACCGCTGATCCGCTGGACGCGGCCAGTTCCCTGGCCGCCCCCTCCGCAGACCGTCCCGACGACGGCCGGTCACCTCAGGAGGCCGAGCTCGCCCGTCAGGTGGGCTGGGTGCTGGATCGCAGCACCGGCGTGGGACAGGAGGACACCGGAGCGGTGGAGCTGCCCAGCCACCTCAGCGCCTCGGCCTATGTGGACCTGGCCGGCGACCCCGCGGCTCTGGCCCGCCAGCTGCGCCGTCCCATGCCCCGTCCGCCCGCGCAGGCGGCGCGCCGAGGCACCGCGTTCCACGCGTGGGTGGAGGACCGGTTCGGCGCCACCGCCATGCTGGACTTCGAGGACCCGCAGGACGCCGCCGACCACTGGGTGGACGACTCCCTGGACCTGGCTCCCATGAAGGACTGGTTCCTGGGCAGCCGCTGGGCCGATCGCGTCCCGGCCGCCGTCGAGGCCGCGGTGGAGACGACCGTCGGGGGGATCACCCTGCGCGGACGGATCGACGCCGTCTACCGTACCGGGGGAGACCCGAAGGTGCCCTTCGACCCGGAGGCGCAGTGGGAACTGGTCGACTGGAAGACCGGTGCTGTTCCCTCTGGCCAGACCCTGGAGATCCGTGGACTGCAGCTGGCCGTCTACCGCCTGGCCTGGTCCAGACTCCACGGGATCCCGCTGGAGAACATCAGCGCGAGCTTCGTCTACGTGGCCCACGGGACCGAGAAGACCGTCCATCACCTGGCCGGAGAAGAGGCGCTGGAACAGATCCTGCGCCAGGCCACCGGTCAGGAGACGGAGGGATCACCGGCACGGCTGCACTGAGCCAGTGGGCTCGACCTCTCAGTAGTCCGTCCGCCGCTGACGGAGTCGGGCCAGGGCCGCCTGTGAGGCCGAGCGCTCCGCCTCTTCGCGCTCCGCCGTCTGGGCGGCTGACTCTGCGGGCTCGTCGGTCGATGCGCGGGGGGCCTCACCAGCGGCGTGGGACCCGGTTCGAGCATCGGCATCGGTGATCACCGCGCCGTCCTCGAGATCGTCATCCTCGTCGGCATCCTCGAGATCCTCGGGTTCAGACTCGACGTCCGCGGACACGTCCTCACCCGCGTGCGCCAGCGGGGCATCGGCGGGCAGCGGCACCGGTTCGCTCAGGCTGATCTCCTGACCGCCGTGCTGCTCCACGTCCAGCTGGAGCTCACGCAGCATCTCCTGGGCCTCGCTGGCCATGCCCTCGTCGCCGGCGTTGATGCCGCGCACCAGCCACTGGGCCAGCGCGAACTCCGCGGCCAGCGCGGCACGGCGCAGCAGATGCTCATCGGGCCCGGACCGGGGGATCACCGGTGCAGGCGAGCCGAACGGATCAGCCGGGATGTCGTCGTCGGGAAGGCCTGCACCTGACCTGCCGGGAATCTCCGGGGCGGTGCCCGTGCCGCCCTCACCCGTGAGGTGCCCGGTGTACTCGGCGAGCACGGACTCGGCGAAGTCCTGGTCACCGGCCGAGGCCAGCCAGGCGAAGTCGTCCGCGGGGTCGCCCACGTGCAGATCCGTCCAGCCGGTCACTGCCACCAGCCGGCCACGGTGCACCAGCAGGTTGTCCTCATGCAGATCACCGTGGACCACCACCGGGGTGAAGTCCCACAGCTCCTTCTCCTCCAGCGCGTTCTCCCAGCGGCGCAGCAGCACCGGAGGGATCCGGCCCGTGGTGGCGGCCTGGTCCAGCTCGTTGAGCCGGCGCTGGCGGAACTGCTCGGCGGTGTAGGAGGGCAGATCGGCGTTCTCCACCACTGCGGCGGGCAGCGCATGGATCGCGGCGATCACCCGTCCGATGTCCGCCACGATGTGCTCGCCCAGCCCGGTCAGCTCCTCCAGGTCCAGCTCACGGCCGGGGAGATCGTGATAGACGAAGGTGCGCAGCCCCTCCAACCGGACGGCACCGGCCACCGAAGGGACCCGGAACGGCAGCCCGGCGCGGACCCGAGGCGTGAACCCGGAGAGCACCTGCAGCTCCGTCTCCAGGCGCATGGCCGCCTCCTGGTTGCGCGGTGAGCGCACCCGCCAGTGGCTTCCCTCCTGGTCCAACACGACGGCGGCGTCAAAGTCCCGCGGATCATCCGGGGACCCTGCCACACCGGTGGGGGACAGGCCCGGGATGGCGGCACTGGCGAGGGCGGCGAGCTCCATGGGCGTACGATTCACACCCACCACGGTACTGGCACCGCGCGTGCCGGTGCTGTCCTGGCACGCCGTGGGCGGACAGCTGTGGAGACCGCCACTGCGTGTCCGGGGTCGGCGGTACGGTGGAGAACATGAGCTCCGCACACCTCCTGCCGCCCCTGGGACGGCTTCCCCTCGCCCGCGAAGACGTGGACCGAGGATGTGAGGTCCGCGCGCAGGACGGGTGGCTGCAGACCGTCTGGGCACAGCCCCAGACCCGCGTGCTGTGGCTGCTCGGCGGCCGGGCCCCGGTGATCGGCGGACAGATCGTGCTCGTCCGTCCGCAGGGGCAGCTGCCGGAGGGAGCGGTCTACCTGGGCCGCTCGGAGCATCACGCCGGAGCCAACGGGACGGATGAGCAGCCCCACGCCGAACTGGTGCTGGTCCCCGTGGCCGACCAGCCGGACCTGACCGCCGAGGGAGCCCACCCGGAGGCGGGAGGCCAGCCGGTGGAGGAC
Source organism: Micrococcus terreus (assembly GCF_900116905.1). GTDB lineage: Bacteria > Actinomycetota > Actinomycetes > Actinomycetales > Micrococcaceae > Citricoccus > Citricoccus terreus. Next base: position 433,356 of record NZ_FPCG01000001.1, read on the forward strand.
CCCGGTCAGATCTCCTGGGTCGGACTGCGGGACGTCTCGGCCGCCCTGACCGACCGCGACGCCGGGATCTTCGTCGAGGCCGTGGCGATCGCCAACTGGCACGCCACCCACACGCACTGCCCGCGCTGCGGCACCCCCACCGAGCCGGTCAGCTCTGGCTGGGTCCGGCGCTGCCCGGCGGACGGCTCCGAGCACTTCCCGCGCACCGATCCGGCCGTGATCGTCACCGTGACGGACCGGGACGGACGGGTGCTGCTGGGCAACAACGCCGCCTGGGCACCCGGACGCTTCTCCACCCTGGCCGGATTCGTGGAGCCGGGGGAGTCCCCGGAGACCGCCGTGGTCCGGGAGATCCACGAGGAGTCCGCCCTCGTGGTCCACTCACCTCAGTACCTGGGATCCCAGCCCTGGCCGTTCCCGCAGTCGTTGATGCTGGGTTACACCGCCGTCACCGACCACCCGGAGGACGCCCGCGCCGACCAGGATGAGATGCGCGAGGTCCGCTGGTTCACCCGGGAGCAGCTGCGCCGCACGGTCGAGTCCGGCGAGGTCACCGTCCCCGGTGCCGCCTCCATCTCCCGCGCGCTGATCGAGCACTGGTACGGTGGACCGCTGCCCGAACCCCGCACCCTGGAGAACTGAGTGAACCCGGCCTCCCCCCAGCACGACCCCCAGGACATCCTGGCCGGACTCGACGCCGAACAGCGCCAGGCCGCCAGCACCCTCCAGGGACCCCTGTGCATCCTGGCCGGCGCCGGCACCGGCAAGACCCGGGCCATCACCCACCGGATCGCCTACGGGGTGCAGACCGGCGTCTACGACCCCCACCGCACCCTGGCCGTCACCTTCACCGCCCGCGCGGCCTCGGAGATGCGCGCCCGGCTGAGGGACCTCGGCGCCCACGGCGTACAGGCCCGCACCTTCCACTCTGCGGCGCTGCGCCAGCTGCAGTACTTCTGGCCCCAGGCTGTGGGCGGGGCACTGCCGGAGGTGGTGGACCACAAGGCCCAGGTGCTGGCCGAGGCCGCCCGGCGCCTGCGCATGACCACCGACCGCGCCTCCCTGCGGGACCTGGCCGGCGAGATCGAGTGGGCCAAGGTCTCCCTGCACACCCCGGACGGCTACACCCGGGCCGCCGCCGGACGGGAGATGCCCGCCGGGTGGGACACCACCATGGTGGCCCGGCTCTACCAGGCGTACGAAGACGTCAAGACCAGTCGCAACCTGATCGACTTCGAGGACGTGCTGCTGCTGACGGTGGGGATCCTGGAGACCGAGGAGCGCATCGCCGCCCAGGTCCGGGACCAGTACCGCACCTTCGTGGTGGACGAGTACCAGGACGTCTCCCCGCTGCAGCACCGCCTGCTGGACCTGTGGCTGGGCGGACGCAAGGAGCTGTGCGTGGTGGGGGACGCCTCCCAGACCATCTACTCCTTCACCGGCGCCACCTCGAAGTTCCTGCTGGACTTCCGCTCCCAGTACCCGGACGCCACCGTGGTCAAGCTCGTTCGGGACTACCGCTCCACCCCCGAGGTGGTGGACCTGGCCAACCGGCTGCTGGCCGAGCGCACCGCCCAGACCGTCCCCGTGCCCGGCCCGGACGGACGCCGCGACCCCATGCCCCGTTGGTCCGAACCCCTGGAACTGGTCTCTCAGCGCGACCACGGTCCCGCTCCCGTCTTCGCCGAGTGCACCGATGACGAAGCCGAGGCCGGGTGGGTCGCCCAGCAGGCCAAGGCGTTGATCGAGGAGGGTGTGGCACCGGCGGAGATCGCCGTGCTCTTCCGCACCAACGGCCAGTCCCAGGCGTTCGAGCAGGCTTTCACCGCGGCCGGGATCGGCTACCAGCTGCGCGGCGGCGAACGGTTCTTCTCCCGCCGTGAGGTGCGCGAGGGCATCCTGCAGCTGCGTGCCGCCGCGCGGGCCGCCCAGGACGTGACCGGGGAGCAGGTGCCCGAACGGGTCAAGGACGTGCTGGCCTCCCTGGGCTACTCGGACACCGCCCCGGAGGTCTCCGGTGCGGTCCGGGAGAAGTGGGAGTCCCTGCAGGCGCTGGTGGCCCTGTCCGAGGAGCTGGCCGCCACCCGGGGTGAGGGGTTCACCCTGACCGACCTGGTGGCCGAGCTGGACGAGCGTGCCGCCAACCAGCACGCCCCCACCGTCCAGGGTGTCACCCTGGCCTCCCTGCACGCCGCCAAGGGGTTGGAGTGGGACGCGGTGTTCCTGGTGGGACTGTCCGAGGGGCTGATGCCGATCAGCTTCGCCGACACCCAGGAGGACATCGACGAGGAACGCCGACTGCTCTACGTGGGCATCACCCGCGCCCGCACCCGGCTGCACCTGACCTGGACCCTGGCCCGCGGCACGGGCGGCCGCTCCACGCGCAAGCCCTCCCGGTTCCTGGCCGGCCTGGACCCGCAGGCCTCCCAGCGCCACGGCGCCCAGCGCTCGGTCCAGGGCAGCAGACGCTCTCCCGACGGCGGCCGCACCGGCAGGCGGCGACCTCACCCGATGACGTGTCGCACCTGCGGCAAGACCCTGGAGACAGGCGCCGAACGCAAGATCGGCCGCTGCGCCGACTGCCCGGCCACCTATGACGAAGCCTTGTTCGAAGCGTTGAAGACCTGGCGTCTCACCACCGCGCAGGCGGCCTCCGTCCCGGCGTTCGTGGTCTTCACCGACGCCACCCTGGTGGCCATCGCCGAGTCCCGCCCGTCCACGCCAGCGGAACTGCTCAAGGTGCCCGGCGTCGGACGGTCCAAGCTGGAGAAATACGGGACGGATGTCCTGGAGCTGCTGGAGGGCCGGCACCTCTGACCCGGGTCCGTCAGGAGAAGGCGGCGGCGAGCAGGCAGCCGCAGTCCGGGTTCGGTTCCACGGTGCTCGTCCGGGCCTGACCGGTCGCGCTCAATCGCAGGACGTGTCCGCTGGCCCCTGCCTGCTGTCCAGCATCGACCCTGGCCAGCACCTGTCCGGCGGCCATCTCCCCGGCCGCATGGGACAACGCCGTCTCCTCCCAGCCGGCACGGGCGCTGGCCAGTGCCGCAGTGCGGTCGGACTGAGCGGGGTCTGTGCGGGTGGACCACAGATCCCAGCACTCGGGGCAGCCGGGCCGGGCAGGGTCTGCCCAGGGGCCGATCACCACGTCGTCGTCCCGCACCACCACCGGCAGCAGCGGATGGTCGGCGGCTCGGGCGGCCGCCACCAGGGACCGGTCCAGGGCGCCGAGGCTGACCGCCACCGTGAGGTCCCCCTGCAGTTCGGCGGGCCCCACGCCCACAGCCGGCCAGACCAGCAGCGATCGGTCCTCCGGATCCAGCCGCCGGGACAGGGCCACCGCACGGACTCGTCCGAGATCGGCAGAACGGTACCCGGTTCCCAGGTTCGCCACCGTGACACTGAGCGGGTCGACGAGCAGGAGCTGGCCGATCCCGGCAGCAGCAAGCACCTGGGCCACCACAGCACCGGTACGGCCGAGCCCGATGACCTGCACCGTGGAGCCAGATCGCCGCTCAAGCATCCGGTCGGCACTGCCGTCGCGCGCCCACGCTGCGGCCTCATCGGCGGACAGCAGGTCTCGCAGGTGCCCGAGCTGGGGTCTCGGCTGCTCGGCGGAGGGGACCAGCACCTCGGACAGCCGGGAGAGCAACGGTGCCACCGCCGGCTCCTTCACACCGCAGCGGCGCAGCAGCTCGAGCTCCGTCCCGTCCGGCACGCCGTGGGCCAGACGCTCCAGGACCTCCAGGACCGCAGGGGTGCAGTCGGTGAGCTGAACGGTCCGTGCGCCGCTGCCGATCAGGACGGTGCCCCCGCCGATAGGCACCACATGCAGTCCGGGATTCAGTCTCATGTCCGCTCCTCCTGGTCGACGTTCACTGCCGCACACCGGCAGGGGCTGCAGCCGGTGTGCCTCAGCACATCGTGTCAGGGGCGACGACCATGGTGCGGTGCCTGTCCACAGGGTGGGGACAAGGTCCTCGGGTGGACGGTGGCGGCGGCACAATGGAGGCATGACACCCGCTGCCCGGCCCGGAGGATCCCGCCGATCGCACCGCCCTGCCCGCTCCGCCGGACCGACGGTGCGCGAGAGCGTGGACGTGGAGGTGCGGGGCACTCCTGTCCGGGTGGTCCGGTCATCCAAGCGCACCAAGACCGTCTCGGCGGCCTGGCGTGAGGGGCGCCTGCAGGTGAACCTGCCCTGGGGGCTGTCCGAGCAGGCCGAACAGGACTGGGTGGACCGCATGCTGACCAAGGTCCAGGCTAACCCCGCCTCCCGTCCCGGGGCGAACCAGGACCTGCTGCAGCGTGCTCTCCGGCTGGCGCACACCCACCTGGACGGTGAGGTCCAGCCCACCGAGGTGGTCTGGTCCACCCGGCAGCAGCACCGGTGGGGATCCTGCACCCCCAGCACCGGTCGGATCCGCATCTCCTCCGAACTGGCCGAGATGCCGGACTGGGTGTTGGACGCGGTGATCGTGCACGAGCTCACCCACCTCAAGCACACGGGCCACACCCGTGCCTTCCATGAGATGGCCGGGCGCTACCCCCGCCAGGCCGAGGCGATGGCCTTCCTGGCCGGCGTCACTTACGCCCGGGGGCGGGGCGGAGCCGGGGCAGCAGCTGGCCAGAACGAGGTCGACCAGGTCCCGGAGGACCTGGTCGACTGATCAGCAGCGGTGGGGAGCCCACCTGCGGGGCACTCAGCCCTGCGGTGACGTGCCACCCTGGGGGCCGTCGTCGTACCCGCCCTCCAACAGGCGGCGCAGCTCGTCGTCCATGGACTGCGAGGCCTTCTCCTGCTCCTCGCGGCGAGCGAAGTATCCGGAGGGGTCGTCCAGGTCCTCCGCGGTGGGCTGCAGGCTCGGATCGCTCCAGATGGCGTCCCGGTACTCGGTGCCCTTCTCCCGTCCGATCAGCTCCCACAGGGTGGCCGCCTCGCGGAGTCGGCGCGGGCGCAGGTCCAGGCCGACCAGGGTGCCGAAGGCGTGCTCTGCAGGACCACCCGAGGCGCGGCGGCGGTTGATGGTCTCGCGCAGGGCCGCGTTGGACTCCAGCGGCTTCGCCGCCTCGGTGACCACCACATCCACCCAGCCCTCGATCAGGGCCAGGGTGAGCTCGAGGCGCTCCAGGGCGGCCTTCTGCGGCCCGGTCGGCTCGGGGATGAACATGCCGCCGGAGAGGGCCTCCTGCATGGACTCCGGGTTCATGGGGTCCACCGAGCGCGCGGCTTCCTCGATCCCGGCGACGTCGATGTGGATGCCGCTGGCGTATTGCTCGATCGCGGCGCGCAGATCCCGTTCGAGCCAGGAGGACCGCATGAACAGACGCATCCGGGCGGCCTCACGCAGGGCCAGGTAGATCCGGATCTGATCGTCCGGGACCTGCAGGCCGTCCCCGAACTCCTCGATGTTCACCGGCACCATGGCCAGGCGATGGCCGGCCACGGGGAACATCGAGTCGGTGCCGGAGAGGACCTCCTGGGACAGGGCGCCGATGGCCGATCCCAGCTGCAGGCCGAAGACCGTGCCGCCCATGTTCTGCAGCATCGGCCCCAGCCCGCCCAGCATGCCGCGCATCTCCTCGGGCACCTGGTCCGGGAGCTGTTCGCTCAGGGCACGGCTCATGGCCTCGGCCATGGCCACGGCGACGGGCTCGGTCATGGCACGCCAGTTGTCCATGGTGGCCTCGACCCACTCGGCGCGAGACCAGGCCACTCCCAGGATTCCTGGGGACTCGATCTCGGTGACACCGTCCAGCCAGAGCTCGGCCAGGCGCAGCGCCTCCTCGATCTCCCGGCGGGCGAAGGTGCCCACCGAGGGGTCCTGCCCGGCGCTGGCCTGACGTGCGGCCTGGCGGGCCAACGACCAGTTCACCGGGCCGTCCTCCGGCGAAGACTGCATCATCGCCTGGAACTGCTGCATCATCTGACCCATCATCTCCGGGTTCATCATGGAGGGGTCGAAGGGCAGGCCGCCGGGCATCCCCGGCATGCCGCCCTGGCCGCCGGCACCGGGCATCGAGGAGCCCGGCACGCCGGTGAACCCGGCGCCCGGTCCGCCCATCTCACCCAGTGCGCGGCGCAGCTCCTCAGGGTCCGGGGCGTTGCCGCCGAACATCTTGCGGAGCATCTCGGCGAGTGGATCCTCGCCTGCGCCCTCGTCGGAGCTGCCGGATCCAGAGCCAGGTCGGTTCGGGGGAGTCGTCATGTCCACCAGGGTAGTGGCGTGCCCTGGACGTGTCCCGAGTGGGCTGGGAGGTTCGCTGTGGGCACAGGCGAGCGGCCGTCGTCGGGACGTGGCCTGTCCAGCCCGTAGAATGGAGGGCAGACCTCTCCGCCCCGTGCATTGCCCACGCGTGCCTCATGCTGCGGAGTCGATCGTGAACAGCTGAGCAGACAGGTGCCCTGACGTGCCGCAGACCGGACACCCGCCGACGCCCTCGACGAGCGTGCCCGAAGATCGCGGTCCCCTCGGCACGGCTTCAGACCAGCATCGTCCCGAGCGCAGGCTGCGCCGACTGACCACAGCAGCGGGAGCGGTCGCAGGCCTGCTGGTGCTCACCGCTGTGGCCCTGCCCAGCCCCTACATCACCGAGTCTCCCGGCCCCACCTTCAACACCATCGGTGACTTCGACGGCTCACCGGTCATCACCGTGGACGGCGCCGAGACCTACCCCACGGAGGGCCGGCTCGACCTGACCACCGTCTACGTCTCCGGGGCGCCCACCGGATGGACCACCTTCGCGGAGGTCGCCCAGGCGTGGGTGGATCCGACGATCGCGCTGATGCCGCAGGAGGTGGTGTACCCCTCCGGGACCACCTCGGAGCAGGTGGACCAGCAGAACTCGCAGGCCATGGCCACCTCGCAGAGCTGGGCCGTGGCCGCAGCACTGGAGGAGCTGGGGATCGAATACCGCCAGGAGCTGTTCGTCGCCGGCTTCACACCGGAGACCCATGCGCAGGACCTGCTGCGGCCCGAGGACCAGCTGATCAGTGCCGACGGCCAGGAAGTCACCGGGCTGCAGGGACTCAAGCGCCGGCTGAACGAGTCCGGCGGGGAGCCGGTGGAACTGGGCATCATCCGGGACGGGCGCCAGATGACCGTGCAGATCCCCGTGTACCCCGGGCCGAACGAGACCTGGCTGATCGGTGTCTACCTGGACTCAGCCTTCGACTTCCCCCTGGACGTCTCCATCACCCTGGAGAACGTGGGCGGCCCCAGCGCCGGCATGATGTTCGCCCTCGGGCTGGTGGATGAGCTGACGCCCGGCGCCATGACCGGCGGGCGGCACATCGCCGGGACGGGCACCATCGACCCAGACGGGACCGTGGGGCCGATCGGCGGGATCGTGCAGAAGGTCTCCGGAGCCGCAGACGCCGGTGCTGAGGCCTTCCTGACCCCTGCTGAACACTGCGCTGAGCTGACAGGACGGGTGCCGGAGGGCATCACCGTCTACTCGGTCTCCAACCTGGGACAGGCACGGCAGGTCGTCGAAGACCTGGGGCAGGACCGGGAGCCGGAGGGCGCCCAGACATGCGGATGACAGAACGACCACAGAACGACCACACGCAGGACAAGACGGGCCGCTGGCTCGCAGATGAGGTAACAACGTGAGTTTCGGACAGGGATTCGGAGGGCTGTTCGGCGGCCCGGAGGACGGGCGGGGCGGAACGCCCGGCTCAGGGGGCCGCGATGGCGGGGCTCCCGGCGGACCAGGCGGTCCCGGCAACTGGTTCGGCGGCCAAGGACCAGCAGGGCCAGGGAACGGTGGACCGGGACGTCCCGGTGGTCCCCAGCGGCATGACGGGAGCTCGTCCTCCGGACCGCGGCGGCCCGGGCGACCGTCGGCACTGATGCTGACGATCATCATCGTCGCTGCCCTGGTGGCACTGTTCGTGCTGTTCTCCGGCGTGTACACCGAAATCCTCTGGTTCAACCAGATCGGGTACTCCGAGGTGTTCTGGACCGAGCACATCACCCGAGCCGTCCTCTTCGTGATCGGCGCGCTGGTGATGGGCGGAGCCACCTGGGCGGCCATGTGGCTGGCCTGGCGCTCCCGGCCCAAGAACCTGGGCGACCGCACGAGGGACACCTTGGCGCAGTATCAGCAGCAGCTCGAGCCGATCCGCCGTCTGGTGTTCATCGGCGTCCCGGCACTGCTGGCCTTCTTCGCCGGTTCGGCTGCGATGAGTGCCTGGCAGGATGTGCTGCTGTTCCTGAACCAGGTTCCCTACGGCAAGGTCGACCCCGAGTTCGGGATGGACTTCAGCTTCTACATGGCAACCCTGCCGATGCTCGGCATCCTGGTGGGCTACCTGATCTCCGTGGTGCTCATCGCTGGCATCGCCGGTCTGCTGGTGCACTACCTGTACGGATCCATCCGTGTGGAGGAGCGCGGCGGGATCACTGTGGAGAAGGGCGCCCGCATCCACCTGGGCGTCTTCGCAGCACTGTTCCTGATCCTGCAGGGCGCCAACTACTGGCTGGACCGCTACCGGACCCTGCAGTCCCAGTCGGGCCAGTGGGCCGGTGCCCTGTACACCGACGTGCACGCCGTGATCCCCACGAGCACCATCCTCGCCGTCGCCGCCGTGCTGGTGGCGATCCTGTTCGTGGTCACGATCATCACCGGCCGCTGGCGGATCTCGCTGATCGGCACCGTGGTGCTGATCATCGGTGCCATCGTGGCCGGTGGCGCCTACCCATTCGCCATCCAGGAGTGGCAGGTCAAGCCCTCGGAGCAGACTCGCGAGGCCGAATACATCAAGCGCAACATCGAGCTCACCCGTGAGGCCTACGGGCTCAACGAGATCGAGAACACCCAGTACGCCGGTGAGACCGAGGCGGAAGAAGGCGGTCTGACGGGGGAGAGTACCAACACGGCGAACATCCGCCTGATGGACCCGAACCTGCTCTCGCGCACCTTCGGTCAGCTGCAGCAGTTCCGCCCGTACTACGGGTTCCCGAACACGCTGCACGTGGACCGCTATGAGGTGGACGGGGAGACCAAGGACACCATCATCGCCGCCCGTGAGGTCAACGTGGACCGTGAGTCCTCCTGGGTGAACCAGCACATCATCTACACCCACGGCTATGGCATGGTCGCCGCCGACGCCTCCGAGGTATCGGCTGGTGGACGTCCGTCCTTCCTGCTGTCCGGCATCCCCTCACGAGGTGATCTGGGATCGGACGCCGACTATGAGCCGCGCATCTACTTCGGGATGAACTCGCCGCAGTACTCCGTGGTGGGTGCTCCGGACAATGCCCCGGAACGCGAACGTGACCGACCGCAGGACGCCGACAGCACCGAGGACACGACCTACACGTTCTCCGGTGACGGCGGTCCGAGTGTAGGCAACCTGTTCAACAAGCTGGTGTACGCCATCAAGTTCGGCTCCACCGAGCTGCTGCTGTCCACGGACATCAACTCTGAGTCCCAGATCCTCTACGATCGCAACCCCGTGCAGCGCGTGGAGAAGGTCGCCCCGTACCTGACAGTGGATTCCAACTCCTACCCGGCGATCGTGGACGGGCGGATTCAGTGGATCGTGGACGCCTACACCACCTCGGATGCCTTCCCCTACTCCAAGCAGGAGCAGCTGGATTCGGCCACTCGGGACGCCCTGAACACCGATGTGGCCGCGAACCTGAGCGGCCGGGTGAACTACATCCGCAACTCGGTCAAGGCCACCGTGGATGCCTACTCCGGAGAGGTCACCCTCTACGCCTGGGAGGAGGATCCGCTGCTGCAGGCCTGGCAGAAGGTCTATCCCTCCACGCTCAAGCCGTACTCGGAGATGACTGCCGAGTTGATGGACCATGTCCGCTACCCGGAGGATATGTTCAAGGTCCAGCGTGAGCTGCTGGGTCGCTATCACGTCACCAACCCCGGTGACTTCTACGAGAACAACGACGCCTGGTCGGTGCCGGCTGACCCCACGCAGGGCAATGCCGACGTGAAGCAGCCGCCGTACTACATGTCCCTGCAGATGCCGGGCAAGGATGAGCCGGCGTTCTCGCTGACCACCACCTTCATCCCGCAGCTGCGGGAGGCCGGTACCCAGCGCAACGTGCTGTATGGGTTCCTCTCTGCCAATGGCGATGCTGGTACGGGCAAGGACGGTGAGAAGGCCGAGTCCTACGGCCACCTGCAGCTGCTTGAGCTGCCGCGGTCGACGGCGGTTCCTGGCCCCGGCCAGGCGCAGGCCAACTTCGACTCGAACGACCAGGTCTCGCGTGAGCTGAACCTGCTGCGCCAGGGCGCCTCGGACGTGATCAATGGCAACATGATCACTCTGCCGGTGGCCAACGGCATCCTGTACGTCCAGCCGGTGTACGTGCAGTCCACGGGTTCGACCTCGTACCCGACCCTGCGCAAGGTGCTGGTCTCATTCGGTGACCGGGTGGGCTTCGGCGACACGCTGCAGGAGTCCCTGGACCAGGTCTTCGGTGGAGACTCCGGTGTGGACACCGGTGAACCGCCAGCAGCACCAGGTGAAGGCGAGCCCGGGGCAGACCCGACGCCGCCGCTGGCACAGAGTGATCAGGAGCGTCTGAGTGAGGCCCTGGCTGACGCACAGTCGGCGATCGAGGCCTCAGAGACCGCCATGGCCTCGGGTGACTGGGCGGCCTACGGCGAGGCCCAGAGCCAGCTCAACGACGCACTGAGCCGGGCCACTGAGGCCGACGACGCGATCCGTGACGCCACCGGTACGCCGGATCCCGCGGCCGAGGACAGCGCCGAGGGCGAGGCTCCCACCGAGGAGGCTGCGCCGGAGGGTGAAGGCAACGACGGCTGATCGGTGAACCCTGGGTGACGCCCCGCTGAGCATCGGCTGACCGGCCGGTGACCGGCGGGGCGTCCTCGATTTGAGATCAGCGCGCGAACCTCGTATAGTCATATGAGTCGCCGCGGGGTGGAGCAGTTCGGTAGCTCGCCGGGCTCATAACCCGGAGGTCGCAAGTTCAAATCTTGCCCCCGCAACGCAGAGAGAAGACCCGGACCATGAGGTCCGGGTCTTCTTGCATGTCAGGACCAGTTTCTTCGAACACACGCCGGGGTGCCTCCGCCCCACATGAGACGGGCCCCGGCCCGGTGCGAGCAGCACCAGGGCCGGGGCCCGATCTGTGGGCAGCGTCAGCCGCCGCGGGGGATCAGCGAGCAGTCGGGGTCTCGGTCGAGGCCCCCTCGGAGTAGTCCAGCTCCATCTCGTCGGAGGCCTGTCCGGAGGTGATCGCCTGGTTTCCGGAACGGCCGCCCTTCAGCGCGGCCAGACGGGCCTCGACCTCGGTCTTCTCACCCAGGTCCTCCAAGGACTCGAACTGGGCGTCCAGGGAGGACGCGGCCAGCTCGTTCTGCCCGCGTACGCGAGCCTCCTCGCGGCGGACCTTCTCCTCGAAACGGTTGACCTCGGAGCTGGGGTCCATGATGTCGATCGACTTCACAGCATCGTGCACCGCGGACTGGGCGTGGGCGGACTTGGCACGCGCCACCAGTTCGTCGCGCTTGGAGACCAGCTCCTGGCGCTTGCCCTTCATCTGCTCCAGACCGGTCTTGAGCTTCTCCACGATCTCGGACTGCGAGGCGATGGTCGGCTCGGCGGCCTTGGCCTGACGCTCAGCGTCCATCTGACGCTCGATGGCGACTTTGGCCAGGTTGTCGAACTTGTCCGCGGAGGCGGTGTCGCCCTGGGTGCGGAACTCGTCGGCCTTCTGGGAGGCGGCCAGAGCCTTCTGGCCCCAGCTCTTGGCGGCGTCGATGTCCTCGTTGTAGTCGTCCTGGATCATCCGCAGGTTGCCGATGGTCTGGGCGACGGCCGCCTCCGCCTCAGAGATGTTGTTCGTGTAGTCGCGGACCATCTGGTCCAGCATCTTCTGGGGATCCTCCGCCTTGTCCAGCATGGCGTTGATGTTGGCCTTGGCCAGGGTTGCGATGCGGCCGAAAATGGACTGCTTGACCATGGATGTCGCCTTTCGATCTGATCCTTGTGACCACCGGATGCTCCGGTCGCCGTTCTTCTCCCGCCCCCGGTTCCGGGAAGAGGGTCCTGAGGTGATGAGACCTCAGAGTCTGTGGGGTGATCTCCGGGTGGAGACCACCGGGTCTGTCAGAAGCTTCCTCCGGCGATGTCGCCGAATCCGCCGAAGTCGCCCCCGCCGAGGCCACCGCCGCCGAATCCGCCGAATCCGCCGCCGCCCCAGTCGCTGTGGTCTGAGCGGCCGCCGAGGACGCTGTCGATGAGGATGCCGCCGAGGATGGCGCCTCCCAGGCCTCCGCCGAAGCTGCCGCCGAATCCGCCACCGCCTCGGCGGGTGTAGCCTCCGCCGCCGAAGCCGCCACCACCGTAGCCGCCCCAGTCGTCCAGGTCCTGCTGGGCCATCCGGCTGGCACGTTCAGCCAGCGCACCGGCCTGCCGGGCCATGTTCAGTGCCGTCACCGGGTCGGAACCGGACAGCTGCACGGCCTGCTGCAGGGTGCGGTCGGCCTCGGCGAGCTTGGTGCGGGCCTGGCTGCCCACGGCGCCACGGCGAGCCGCGATGTAGTCCTGCGTGCCGTCGATCTGTGCCTGGGCCTGCAGGATGGCCTGCTGCAGCTGGGCGGCGGCACGACGGCTCTGCTCCTGCTGGTCGCGGATGCCGCCGAGCTGAGCGTCCAACTGACGATGGGCGTTCTCCAGGTCATGCAGCAGGTCGATGGGATCGGGCTTGCCACTGGCCATGCCGGTCTGGACCGAGCGCAGGGCCTGCTCCACACCGGCGATCGGCCCGGCCAGCTCGGGATGCTGTCCGGCGTTGACCAGGGCTTGGGCCTGCGCCAGGTCCTGCGCGGTCTGCCGCACACCTGTGGTGACGTTCTGCATGGTCCGGTCCAGGTGATCGCTGGCCTTGCCCACGGCCTCCACCAGGGTGGTGACCTGGGCTGCTGCCTCTTCCCCGGCTCGAATGGCCAGAGCGGCGGTGGACAGGTCCGAGGCCTCCAGCGACTGCCGCGCCTTGGCGACCGCCGAGGAGATGAACTCCAGGCGCTCCCGTGCATCGGAGGCGTTGTCATTGACCTCCACCAGCGCGCTGTCCGCGTAGCGGGCGTGCAGGTCGACCAGACGTCGTTCCGCCTCGTTGACCGGCTGGGCCAGCTCGCCGGCCCGCTGCTCCAGGGCCGTCAACGCCGCCGGGGCGTTCTTCTCCAGGTCGCGCAGCTCGTTGAACTCCTGCTGGTGTTCGGACAGCGAGGCTCCCACGGCTTCGCACCGGGCGATGATGTCCTTGAGCCAGGCCCGCTGCTGCTCCTCGGTGTCCGGGATGTGGTCATCGAGCTGATGCTGGAGCTTGAAGGACTCCATCATGTGCGCCTTGGCCGCCTCGATGTCCGACCGGAAGGTCGTCACCGAGTCGTCACCGTAGGCGGCCATGGCGAAGCCGAGCTCCTGCTCAGAGGACTTGATGGCATCATCCGCCGCGACCAGCATGGAGCCGGCCTTGTTGCGCAGATCCTCCACGGACATCGCATCCAGCGGATCCTGGGGTCCCTGCGCGGATTCCACGGAGCGTCCCCGAGAGCTGTCCTTGCCCTTCCTCTTCCGGCTGGCCAGAGCGACGCCGCCGCCCACCAGGGCCGCGGTGACCAGCCCTCCGGCGACCCATCCGCCAGCCCCGGTGTCACCGGAGCCGGTCTGCTCTCGCGACGCGCCGCCGTCGTTGGCTCCAGACCCGGAACCGGAGCCGAGGGCGCCGGTGGAGGCGGCCAGCACACCCTCGACCGCGGCGGACCCGGCCGCCGCCCAGTCATCCTCCCCGCGGGCCGGCAGGGCCGGGAAGACATAGTCCTGGATGATGTCGTCCTCGAAGACCTCGATGCTGTTGGCGTCATGCGCGGCGTAACGCACTTGGCGCTCGGCCACATCGATCACCATCATCGAATCGGACTGGCTGAGCCCCTTCTGGCGTGCCACGGCCGTGATCCACTGGTCCAGGGGCGCATTGGTGCCGTCCACGTACACCACGAACAGGCTCTGGCCCTCCTCGCGCCGCAGCTGGGCGATCTCCTCCTCGAGCTGGGTCTCCTCCAGGGCGGTGAGGACCTGGGCCTCGTCCACCACGAACACGCCCGGCGGGATCTCCACGGGAGCCGCCGCCTGGGCGGAGGAGGCCATCGTCAGACCTGCGCCCACGGTCACGGCAGAGCCGACCAGGGCTCCGGCAGTGAGCACCGCAGGGGAGAGGCGGACGGGCTGCCAGCTGTGAGAGGTCGCGGTCATCGATCACCCTTCGTGGCCCGGAGGCCGTTCGTGGCCGTCCAGGCCATAGCGTTCATTGGCAGTCTAGGGTGGCTCCGGGGGCGCACGCCACGGAATCGGGTGCGCCACCGGCGAACGGACGGCTCGCCCTGGAGATTCCCGACGGCGACCAGGAACCACCCAGCCAGCGCTCAGTCAGTGTTCGTTCAACGTCCAGCAGGGTGCACCATCATGGTGGGGCGCCTTCGGCGTGAGCAGGTGACGAGGCAGGAGATAAACACGATGTCAGATCCGTACGACCAGCAGTCCCGTGACGAGTCCACGGGAGGAGGGATCCCTCCTCGTCCGCACACCCCGCCGGCAGGGGCCCCGCACGCTGGTCCGGCCTCCGTCTCGGCCTCGCGAGAGCCCTCGGCGCAGACCCAGCAGTTCGGAGCCCTCGGCCCGGACGGCGCACACCCTGAGGCCACGCATGGACCTCATCCTGGCGTGACCGGTGCCGGCCAGGAGGTGCGCTCAGGACGCCGGACCGTGGGCGTGGGTGCCCTGGTGGCCGGCATGCTCCTGGCAGGACTGGCCGGCGGTGGTGTGGCCGCCGGTGTCAATGCCGCCCTGGACGACGGGCCGGGAACCGTGGAGCCGACTCAACAGGTCCAGCAGGGCACCGGCCTGGACATCAACCGCAGCGAGGACGCCACCGCCGTGACCGCGGCTGCCGCGAAGGCCGCCCCCTCGGTGGTCACGCTCTCCGTGACGAACGGCCAGGGCGCCGGGTCCGGTTCCGGCGTGATCCTGGACGATCAGGGGCACATCCTCACCAACACCCATGTGGTCACCATGGGCGGCCAGGCGCCGGACCCGAACATCACAGTGCAGACGGCCGATGGCCAGATCTACGCGGCGGAGATCGTGGGGCTGGACCCCGACTCGGACCTCGCCGTGGTCAAGATCGACGCTCAGGGGCTGACCCCCATCGAGATGGGCTCCTCAGGAGAGCTGAACGTCGGAGACCGGGCGATCGCCATCGGCGCGCCCCTGGGACTGACCGGGACCGTCACCGACGGGATCGTCTCCACCCTGGACCGCACCATCTCCGTGGCCTCCTCAGCCGTCCCGGAGGACAACGGCCAGTCCGGGCCGGGCGGCCCCGGTGAGTTCGAGTTCCGCATCCCGGGCATGCCCCAGCAGCGCTCCCAGGGTTCCATCTACATCAACGTGATCCAGACCGATGCGGCCATCAACCCGGGCAACTCCGGCGGCGCGCTGCTCGACGCCCAGGGACGGCTGATCGGCATCAACGTGGCCATCGCCTCCGCCGGGGGAGCCTCCGGCGAGGCCGGGAACATCGGCGTGGGCTTCTCCATCCCCGTGGACTACGCCCAGCGCGTGGCGAAGGACCTGATCGAGCACGGGGAAGCCACGCATGGACTGCTCGGCGTGACGGTCACGGCCCAGCCGGCCGTACCGGAGGGGCAGTCCCAGCCGAGCCCCGACGCCGAACAGGGCCCAGCCCAGCAGCAGGGTCCCGGCGGTGCCGCCTCAGGAGGATTCAGTGCCGGTGCCCTGGTGCGCGACGTCGTGCCCGGATCCCCGGCAGAGGACGCCGGCCTGCAGCAGGGTGATGTGATCACCGGCGTGGAGGGCCGCTCGGTCAGGGACAGCCGGTCCCTGACGGCGATCGTCAAGGAGTACCCGGAGGGTGGGACCGCCACCGTGCACTACCTGCGCGACGGACAGGAGCAGTCAGCTGAGGTGACCTTCGCCTCAGGGACCGCGCAGCAGCAGGGCGATGAGTGAGTGACACTCGGGGTGGCGGTATGGTCCCTCTGTGGCTACCGAGACTGTGATCGTGAATCCTGATGCGCCCCTGATGACCCCCGCCGAGGCAGCCGAACGCTTCGGCTGGCGTCGTGTCCTGGCATTCGGTGCCCACCCGGATGACCTGGACTTCGGCGCCGCCGCCACCGTTGCCGGACTGTCCCGGGCGGGAGTGGAGGTCACCTACTGCGTGATGACCGACGGCGACGCCGGTGGCTTCGATGCCCACACCCACGACACCATCATCGAGCGGCGCCACCAGGAGCAGCGTGATGCCGCCGCCCACCTGGGTGTGAGCGACGTGGAGTTCATGGGGGAGCGGGACGGGTACCTCGAGCCCAACCACCGCGTGCAGTCCCAGGTCGTGGCCCTGATGCGCCGGCACCGTCCGGATCTGGTGATCGGCATGCACCCGGAACGGGACTGGACCCGGCTGCAGCGCTCCCACCCGGACCACCTGGCCGCCGGTGAGGCGGTGGTGCGTGCGAGCTACCCGGCCGTGGAGAACCCGTTCGCCTACCCTGAGCTGCTCGATCAGGGCCTGGAGCCGTTCCATCTGCGCTGGCTGCTGCTCTTCGGCGGTCCTCACATCCACCACAACCTGTTCCTGGACGTCACCGGCCACGAGCAGGACAAGCTCGCCGCGCTGCGTCATCACCTCTCCCAGCACCCGGACGTGGCTCGCATGGAGGAGTTCGTGTTGGGGACCATGTCAGAGCTGCACCGCGGTGCAGCCGCACCCACGGACGAGTCCGTCCGCTACGCCGAGGCGTTCCATCTGGTGGAGGTCAACGCCGCCGACACCATCAGCGGATTCTGAGACGGCCCCTGCTCCGGAGATCAGTCGGACCCCTCGGCCGGCGTGCTGTTCGGCGCGGAGGGAGTGCTGTTGGGGTGCCCGCCGTACTGCAGTCCCCGGGTGACCTGATGCACCAGGTCCAGGCTGCCCAGCGCCTGGGTGGTGGGGGCCTCGGATCCTCCGTCCGGCTCCACGGTCACCGTCAGGTCCTGGTAGCCGGAGAGTCCACGGAAGGTCACCGGATCCTGGAGATCGTCCAACCCGTAGGTGCCCAGACTGGCCGGCGAGGACCCGTCGGCCGGGTGCAGCCACAGCTGGTACTCATGCCCAGCGCCGGGATCGGGCATGCCGGAGAAAGTCACATACGCCATGTCCCGCTCCTTGGAGACATGCCCCTGCATCACTCCGCCGTCGGTCAGCTGGTAGTCCTGGGTGGTGAAGGAGTCCTCCGCCCGATCCACCGTGGCCACCACATCTGGTCCCACGATCAGCCGCCACACCATGAACAGGCCGAGCGCCAGCACCAGCAGACCGGCCACCACCAGCATCCACTTCTTCAGGGGGCGGTTCTTCTCCGGGGTCGGACCCTCCTGGTCCTTCGGTGCAGACGGACCGAGCCCATCCACCAGCCCCATGCCCACGTCCTGGGCCGGCAGGCGCAGCAGCAGATCTTCCAACAGGTCCGACGGCGGCTCCGTCGCCTGGGATTTGAAGGCCCAGGTGACGGTGCGCCGCGCCGTCTCCAGGCGAGCCCGCCACAGGGTGGCGTTCTCCGGGCCCTGCCGGTCCACGGCCCCTTCGAGGGCGAACAGCTCATCACGGTCCAGGGCGTCCAGGGCTGCCACATCCGCCAGCTCGCGGCCCAGGCCGTTCTCCACGTCCTGGGCCAGGTCCAGGGTGAAGTTCCGGGTGCGTCCCGTCCGGGCGGCGATCTCCGGGGTGACCGCGCGCATCATGACCGGGTCCTGCTCCTGAACACGGCCCAGGAACTTCTCCTGGTAGCGGTGCGAGATGCGCTGGACGGCGTCACGCAGTCGGGACTTGACCGTGGGAACGGCCACGCCGAGCTCTTCTGCCACCTGGCGGTAGGTGCGTCCGCCTGACCAGGCTGCGTCCAGTGCGGCGAACTGCGCCGGGGTCAATGCCTCCAGGGGGCCCAGCTGTTCACGTTCGCCCAACGGGGCCGGTCCGGCACGGTCCGGCAGTAGCCCGTCCCCGACGCCCGGCAGGGAGTCATGGCGCAGCAACGAGGTCATGGTCTGGTGGGCCAGCACCTGCAGCCAGCTGAGCACTGCCCGGTGACGTGCTGCGGGGGTGTCGTCGTCGAACTGCGGTTCCCCGGCCTGCTCCCACACCTGCAGGTAGGTCAGGGCGGTGGCCTCGAAGGCGTCTGAGTCTGAGGCGAACATCGTGCTCGCCAGTCCGTAGACCCAGGGCGCCGTGGAGTCATAGAACGCGGCGAAGGAGGCCTGATCGCCTTCGGCGGCCAGTGTCAGCAGCTCGTCCAGCCCCGGAAGATCGCCGTATGCGGAGGCACCTGTGCGCTGATGCTGGGCGGTGCCGGCCGTCGTCGGGACGCCAGCAGAGGAGGAGGATCCGGGGCCACCGGGAGTGCGCTTGTCCATGGTCTCTCCAGGATAGGAAGAAGTGGCGCGCTCGGCGGGCTGCCACGCGGCGTGGGTCAGGGCTGGGCGGGGCCGGCTCCGGCGAACCCGTGCTGGCGCCAGGCCTCGTACAGCACGATCGAGGCGGTGTTGGCCAGGTTCAGGGAGCGGCGTGAGGGCTGCATGGGCAGGCGGACCTGGGCGGTGACATGGGGGTCGGCGAGCACCTCGTCCGGCAGGCCGGTGGACTCGCGGCCGAACAGCAGGACGTCGCCTGGGCGGTAGTCCACGTCCGTGTAGAGGGTGTCTCCGTGGGCGGTGAAGGCGAAGACGCGGGCCGGGGCGTCCGGCGGGGTGAGAGCGGTCCAGGCGGCGTCCAGGTCCGGGTGGATGGTGAGCACAGCCAGGTCGTGATAGTCCAGCCCCGCCCGGCGCAGCTTGGCGTCGGAGAGATCGAATCCCAAGGGCTCCACCACGTGCAGCTCGGCCCCGGTGATGGCCGCCAGACGGATGGCGTTGCCGGTGTTCCCGGGGATCTCCGGGGTGTGGAAGAGAATGCGGAAACCGGGCGTGCCGGGGGCAGGCTCGCGCGGGGCGGTCAGGTGGGGGTTCTGGCGGTTCATGGTCAGTACATCGCTCCCAGGAGTCGGGCCAAGACCCGGCGGTCCACGGTATGGGCCTGGGATCCGGTGCCCAGGAACATCTTCAGGTCCCGGCCCAGCTGCAGGGCGTTGGCCGGGGGATCGGTGAGGAACGCGGCGTCCGTCTCCAGGGAGCGGGTGCGGTCCAGCTCGATGATCGGCGCATGGGGGTTGTCCTCGCTGGCCAGCACCAGCACGAAGCCACCCACGGTGCACTCGGGGAACGCCCGCTGCAGGGCGACCATGGCCGGTGCGAGCGAGGGTGGGCTGACCGGGCGGTCTCCTTTCCACAGCTCAGCCCCGTCCCACCGGTAGACCCCGTCCGGCACCTGGAGTGAGCCGACCACGGCCAGTCGGTCTCCGCACAGCACCACGTGATCGATGGCGCCGGAGCTGACCCGTCCCGCTGAGAGCGAGAGCCCGGTGATCAGGCGGGCCGCCGGGAGGGCGTTGAGGACCTGGTTCTGCAGGACGCGGATGGTGCGGGCCTCACGGACCAGCCGAGCGCCGGCTGGAAGGATGCCGCGCTTGCGGGGAGCGCCATGGATCTGCTGGGAGCTGCGCTCCGCGTCGAGCGGGCCGTCCTCGCTGAGCGAGGGGTGATAGGTGACGGCAGGGCTTGAGGCGCCGTTGCGCTGGGAGGAGGGGCCCGACGTCGGGCTCCAGCGTTGGCGTGGACGTCTCGTCTCGCTGCGCACGCCAGAGGACCCAGCAGTGCTGGTGGGCCCGGTGGTGAAGGGGTTGGAGGCAGCGCTGCCGGATGCGGGGCCACGGTGCGAGGCGGTGGGGGCGCCGCGGACCGAGGCGCTGGCGAAGCTGCGGTCGTAGGCGCGGCGGGCCTCTGGTGTGCTGACCAGCTGCCAGGCGTCGCTGACCGCACGGAATTCGGCAGGGTCGCCGCCGTGGTCCGGATGGGTGCGGCGGGCGGCCTTGCGCCAGGCCGCCTTCAGGGCAGCCTCGTCCGCGTCGAAGGGGACGCCGAGGACTTCATAGGCCGAACGCTGGGTGCTCGACTGGTGCTGGGAGCGGTGGCGCGAGCCGTGGTCGGGCACGGGGCTCCCTTCGGATGAGCGGCCAGGCGGGGCGCGTTGCTGGAGCGTCCGGTGGACGGAACGCCCGTCCAGACTACCGGGGAGTCTCCCGGGCGGATGGTGGCGGAGGGGGCAGGGCATACTGACGCCATGACCACTTCAGGCCGTGTGCCGGTGACGCTCCTCGATCCATCTGCCGGGGCCTGGCTGGCTCAGCAGCTGGCTGAGGGCGCACAGCTCCGGCACGAGGTGACGCGCGTGGTGCCGAGAGGACGGCCACAGCCGTACGAGGCCTTCGCTCGGATCTTCCATCCCGTCCCCTGGACGTGCGAGTGGACGGCGGCGAACGCTCGATGCGTGGAGTCACTCGGGCTGGTGCCAGATCGCGTGCCGACTGAGCCCGGTGCCATGGCAGACGGGATGACCACCTGGGCGGAGGTGGCGGCGGATCAGGGGACCGAGGTGCACGCCTCTGCTCAGTGGGCCGACCTCGCCCGCGGTGAAGCCGGCGGGTTTGCCACCTCCCGGAGCTGCCCGGGGCTGGAATACGGCCAGGTGTCCGACGGGGAGTTCATCGGACCGGGGGCTGCTGCGCTCGCGGACGTGCTGCTGGCTCACACCTCCACACCCGTGGACCTGGTGCTGGGCCTCTGGGAGGGCAACGGCTCCTTGAGCGTCGGCGTGGATTCCGTTGCGGGTGTTGGTGCCGGCGGTCAAGGTGACTTCGTCGGGCACCCGCTGGGGAACAGCGCCGCGGAAGCCCTGCGGACCGGTGAGGGGCTGCTCAGTGTGATCGGTGGGTACCGGAGGTACCTGCTGGTGGGCGACGACGGTTCTCGCCTGCGCGATCCCGTGTGGGGTGGGCGGGCGGACCTGCCGGGCGAGGGTGTGCGTCTGTGGCCGAACCTGGCATGGCCGCCGGACCGGGCCTGGACGATGGCCACCGAGATCGACGATTGCTGGACGCTGGTCGCCGGGTCGTGGGACCTGATCCGGGCGCTGTGCTCGCATC
This sequence comes from Micrococcus terreus, assembly GCF_900116905.1. GTDB lineage: Bacteria > Actinomycetota > Actinomycetes > Actinomycetales > Micrococcaceae > Citricoccus > Citricoccus terreus. Next base: position 454,494 of record NZ_FPCG01000001.1, read on the forward strand.
CGGACCTGGAGGCGCTGCCGATCCGCCCTGACGCTGAGTTGGGACCCTTCAGCGATTCTGTGAACGGGCGCTCGCCGTCTGTCTGACGGGGGATCTGGTCTCCGTGGGACCTCCCGCCTCCGCCGCATGGTGGTGCCCTGGGGGAGTGCGGGTTCAATCCCCGCCACTCGCCTGCATCCTGCTCGTTCACGTGCGCCCGTGAGCGATTCCATGACTCGGTTCCGAGTCCTGCACAGGTGACGTGTTCGGCGTTCTCATCCCCGATCGGCTGGTCTGGGCCTTAACGTGTCTGGGCGGTGTGTTCGAATATCAGTACGAGGAGAACGGGTTCTCGTGAGGTCGGCTGGAGGAGGTGGTGGTGGTCGTGGCAGTGGTGGTGGATGAGGTTGCGGCTATGCTGCCTTCGGCTCAGCATGTCGATGCCTCTGCTTTGTGCCTGGGTGAGCTGCTGTCGCTGACTCGGCACCTGACTCGAGAGCTGACGGGGCGCCTCGCGCGCCCGGACTTTGTGGAGTCGTTGAATCCGGTGGTGGACCCAGCTGAGGCCTCGCCGGAGGCACAGGAACACCTGGCGGCCGAGGCGGTGACGTTGCCGGTGGTGCAGGAGCAGGTGGCTGCTCTGGTGCGGGTGGTGGAGGGTGCGGCGACGGCGGTGGCTGGTCATACGGCCCGGGTGTTTGAGGATCCTCAGGCCCGGCGCCGGTGGTTGGGGCTGCCTCAGGGCAAGACCGGGTTCCGGTCCTCGGCTGATTTCGTGGAGAAGACCCATCACACGCCGGCCCGGCAGACCCGGGAGCGGGAGAACCGGGCGTCCCAACACCTGACGGTCTCCTCGGATAGTCCAGAGGCTGGTGGTTCGCTTCCTGAGGTGTCTGGTGCGTTGTGGTCGGGTGCGGTGGACCCTTCTGTGGTGGATGTGATCACTCGGACCCTGGGCCAGGCCCGCCGGGCGGCGGCCACGGCGCGGGTGTCGAGATCTTGGGTGGAGCAGCAGGTGGCTGCGGGTGAGGTGGAGTTGATGGGTCGGGCGCGTCGGGAGTGTCCGGGGGTGATGGTCCAGGTGTGCAAGCGCTGGCTGGCAAGGTTCAACGACGACCTGGAGCGCACCACCGGTGAGCCACCCCAGCAGGTGGTGCATCAGGGGCGTGCTGCCCGGTTCGTGCGGGAGGAGGGCGGACTGTTCCTGTGGCACTTGTTCCTGACCCAGGCCCAGCATGAGATCTTCAAGACCGTGGCCTCAGCTGGTGCCAATCCGCGGGCCCGGAAGAACCAACAGGCCGCTGATGGTGGGCCTGCTGGTCAGGACGGTGAGCTGTCGCCAGATCTCTTGAGCCTGTTTGATCAGGCCACGCAGGGCGCAGAAGAACAGGACCGGGCCACTGAGGACGAGGTGTTCTGTGCTGGTGTGGCACCGTGGGTGGAGCGGACGGAGGAGCGGAATCGTCGTCAGGTCGATGCGGTGATCACCGCCCTGACTGCGGCGTTGCGGATCAAGGATTCGGGGTTGCCGGATACGGGTGGGTATGCCCCTCAGGTGATGGCGGTGATCGACTACGACACCCTGGCCGGCAGACTCTTGGACCACCCCGACCCACCACCACCACCGGAGATCCCCACGGAGCTGCTCCGGCCAAGGGAGCCCGGGTATGAGCCTCCGGGGAAGCCACCGCCGGGTGGGGTGGACTTACGGGGGTCTTTGGTGTCGACGGCGGGGTTCTCTGGTCCGATCGACCCTAGGGTGATCAGGGCGTGGGCCTGTGACGGGCAGATCCTGCCGGTGGTGTTGGGGGCTCAGGGGCAGATCGTGGATGCCGGGCCGGCTCGGAGGCTGTTCCCGGCCCCGTTGCGGCGGGCGATCATCGCCCGGGACCGGGGATGTGCTGCTCCGGGGTGTGGGCAGCCGGCGACCTATTGTCAGGTCCATCATGTTCAGCATTATGAGCATGGGGGTCCGACCACGGTGGAGAACGGGGTGCTGTTGTGCGAGCACCACCACCAGGCGGTGCACCATGACCAGTTCCGGATCCATATGCGCCACGGGGTCCCTTGGTTCGAGGACACCAGCTCCACCGCCCGGTCCAGGCAGGCCAGCTCGAGGACCGGTGCTGAGCCGGAGCTGACCCGCAACCAGTACTGGGCCGACCACCCAGACCCACCATGGTGAGATTCAGGGACGCTGGCGGTCGCCCTGGACGAGTTCCTGAGGAATGAGATCGGCATGACGGACACCGCGGAGCAGGCCGGGAGGAGCAGGTCACCATAATGAGGACATGAGCCACCCCACTATGTCGCAGCGACTGCTGCTGTTCATCAACCCGGCCTCTGGGGCGGGACGTGGCGTCGGCGCAGGAGCTGAGGCCGTGGCCCGATTCAGGAGTGCCGGTGCCGATGTCCGCGTGGTGGACACGGCACCACAGACGGGAACCGTGACCGGCCGAATGTCCGCCCACGGTGCTGTCACCCACGACGACGTGACGGATGCACTCCGTACGAGTATCCAGCGGGAACGACCAGACGCCGTGGTGGTCGTGGGTGGTGATGGCATGGTCCACGCTGCCGTGAACGTCCTCGCCGAGACGGAGATCCCCCTGGGCCTGATCCCAGCAGGAACAGGGAACGACTTCGCCAGGAACTTCGGCATCCACCGACTCTCCGTCCGTACTGCAGTGGAAGAGATCATGGCAGCACTCGTCGCCGGTCCCCGCAGCGTGGACCTGGCGAAAGTGGAACTGCGTCCGCTTCCACCGGCGAACACCGTCGTGCAGAAGACTGCCGCGGACGTTCGGTGGGTGGCATCAGGGGTCAACGTGGGGTTCGACGCCGTGGTCAACGATCGGGCCAATGCACTGCGCTGGCCCACCGGACGTGCACGCTACGTGGTGGCCGTGCTCCAGGAGCTGTGGCGGTACACCGCACCGGCACTGACCGTCACCACCACGGACCAACAGAGTGCCACTGAGGTCAGGACGGAGCGGACCTTCGTGCTCAGCGTGCTGAACGGCTCCTACTTCGGCGGCGGGATGAAGGCTGCCCCCGGGGCCAGCGTGGACGACGGCCTGATCGACACCCTGTGGGTTCCAGCCATGCGCCCGGCGAGATTCCTCCAGGTGTTTCCGCGCGTACTCTCCGGCGGCCATGCCACCGTCCCGGAAGTGCGTCTGGCGCAGGTGCAGACTGTGGACGTGGCGGCATCGGATGAGGAGAGCGGCAGGGCCGCCACTCACACCCGGGGAGACCGCCGAGCGGCATCCCTGCCGATCGTCCATGGCGACGGCGAAGCGATCGGCCGACTTCCTGTGCGGATCACGGCTGCGCCGGGAGCGCTGCTCCTGCTCGTGGGGCAGGAGACAGAACGACCGGGAACCCTAGACTGAGGCGGTGCGGATGAACAGCGTCTACCTCGACCACGCCGCCACCACCCCGATGCGGCCGGTGGCGCTCGAGGCGTACACCGAGGCCGCCCGTCGGCTCGGCAACCCCTCCTCACTGCACCGCTCCGGACGGTCCGCTCAGCTGCATCTGGAGGACGCACGCGATGCCCTCGCCGCCACTGTGGGGGCACACCCCTCCGAGGTGATCCTCACCGCCGGAGGGACCGAAGCGGACAACCTCGCGCTCAAGGGGCTCTACTGGGCACGGCGGTCCCAGGACCCGAACCGCACCCGGATCATCCTCACCGGCGCTGAACACCATGCCGTGCTGGACACCATCACCTGGTTGGAGCAGCACGACGGTGCAGAGCTGGTGTTCGTCCCCATGGACGCTGAAGGACGCGTGGACCTCGCGGCCTGGCAGGCTGAGTTGGCCGTGGCACCAGAGCAGACTGCACTGGCCACCCTGATGTGGGCCAACAACGAGATCGGCACCATCCAGCCCGTGGCTGAGGCCGCCACCATCGCAGCCGACCAGGGCGTGCCGTTCCACACCGATGCCGTGCAGGCCGTGGGTTCCATCCCGATCGACTTCGCGTCCAGCGGTGCCACCACGTTGGCCTTCAGCGGGCACAAGCTCGGCGGGCCGGTGGGCATCGGCGCCCTGCTCGTTCGCCGCGATGCCACGCTCACGCCCGTGCTGCACGGCGGGGGACAGGAACGCCAGATCCGCTCCGGCACCCTTCCGGTGGCCCTGATGGCCGGATTCGCCGCCGCCGCCACCGAGGCACACCAGCACCTGGACGCCGAGCGGAACCGGTTGGGCACCCTCCGGGACCTGTTGATCGAGAAGGTGCAGGCCGCCGTCGGGAATGCTGTGCTGCGCGGGGCGCAGGACCGGGACCCTGCCACGGGAGAGAAGCTGCCGGCGGGAACCCGGCGGCTGCCCGGGAACGCGCACTTCACCTTCCCCGGGTGCGAGAGCGACTCGCTGCTGTTCGGCCTGGACACCGCCGGAGTGGAGTGCTCAGCGGGATCGGCCTGCACTGCGGGCGTGGCCCAGCCCTCGCACGTGCTCACGGCCTTGGGACTGGACGAGGCCGAGGCGAGATCGGCCCTGCGCTTCACACTGGGGCATACATCCGTGCCTGCCGACGTTGACCACCTTTTGGACGTGCTGCCCGGCGTCCACCAGTCCGCCCTGACCGCGGGGATGGCCGGCCGGGTCAGCTCGATCCGCACCGCCAACAGCCACCTGGAGAGGAACTGAGCGCATGAAGGTCCTGGCCGCCATGAGCGGGGGAGTCGACTCCGCCGTCGCAGCAGCGCGGGCCGTGGATGCCGGCCATGAGGTGGTGGGCGTGCACCTGGCGCTCTCTCGCATGCCCGGAACCCTGCGCACCGGATCGCGCGGCTGCTGCACCATCGAGGACTCACGCGACGCCTGGCGGGCCTGCGAGAAGCTGGGCATTCCGTACTACACCTGGGACTTCTCCGAGCGCTTCGCCGAGGACGTGGTGCAGGACTTCGTGGACGAGTACGCGGCCGGCCGCACCCCGAACCCCTGCATGCGCTGCAACGAGCGGATCAAGTTCGCCGCCCTGCTGGAGAAGGCCCTGGCGCTGGGCTTCGACGCCGTCTGCACGGGGCACTACGCCAAGGTGGTGGAAGGCGAACAGGGCTTGGAACTGCACCGCGCCGCCGACTGGGCCAAGGACCAGTCGTATGTGCTCGGCGTGCTCACCGCGGAGCAGCTGTCCCACTCCCTGTTCCCCCTGGCCGACACCCCCTCCAAGGAGCAGGTGCGTGCCGAGGCCGCTGAACGTGGACTGACCGTGGCCACCAAGCCCGACTCGCACGACATCTGCTTCATCCCCGACGGCGACACCCGCGGCTGGCTGGCCGAGCGGGTGGAGATGAGCGAGGGGCAGATCCTCGACGCGCAGGGCCAGGTGCTCGGCACCCACCCCGGCGCGCAGGCGTTCACCGTGGGCCAGCGCAAGGGACTGAACATCGGGCGTCCGGCGGCGGATGGCAAGCCGCGGTTCGTGCTGGAGGTCCGCCCCAAGGACAACACCGTGGTGGTGGGTCCGCGCGAGATGCTCGCCGTGGACCGCGTGGCGGGCATCCGTCCCTCCTGGGCCGGCGCTCCCGTGTCGGAGGAGGCCACTGGAGACTGGTTCGACTGCCACCTGCAGGTGCGTGCGCACGGGGACCCGGTGCCGGCACGTGCCCGCGTGGAGCAGGGCTCTGACCAGCTTCCCGACGACGTCACACCCGTGGGTGCCACGGCGGCGGGATCCGCTGGGGTCCGGTGGGTGATCGAACTGCACGAACCGCTCCAGGGGGTGGCGCCGGGCCAGACGGCGGTGCTGTACCAGGGCACCCGGGTGCTGGGTCAGGCCACGATCGACTCCGCGGTGAACTCCGCCCGGCTCGGGGACGCCGTCCAGGGCTGATCCCGTACGCACGGCTCAATGGGCGGGGCAGACAGACGTGGACGCACTACGGTGGAACGCATGAGCGCCGAGTACGACCCGCACGCCAGTTCCCTGCAGACCTCCGCCGACCCCGCCGTCCTGGAGGAGCTGTTCGCGATCCGCGGCAGCATCGACAACATCGACGCGACGCTCGTCTATCTGCTGGCCGAACGGTTCAAGTGCACCCAGAAGGTCGGGCGGCTCAAGGCCGAGCATCAGTTGCCGCCCTCGGACCCGGACCGGGAGACCGCGCAGATCGACCGGCTGCGCAGACTGGCCACTGATGCGGACCTGGACCCGGCTTTCGCGGAGAAGTTCCTGAACTTCATCATCTCCGAGGTCATCCGTCACCACCGGGCGTTGGCCGAGGACACCGGCACTGTGCCCACTGTCCCCGCGCAGTCTGCGGACACCGGGACCGGACCACAGGCGTGAGCCCCGTCCGCGCCACCCTGACCGGCACCTGGCCCGGACCTGACGCCTCACAGGCCGTGGCCGCCGCAGTCCAGGAGCTCGGGGCTCCATACCTGCCGGTCATCCCGGAGCTGCCCGCCCGTGGGCCGGGTTCGGACCCCACGGGCCGCACCGCTGTGATGCTGGACGAGCTCGCCGTGGACCTGCAGCCCCACGGGTGGCGCCTCACGGACACCCCCGGCGTGGATGCCCGGCGTGGCGCGTCCACATGGCGTGCCGACCTGAACCGGCTGGCGGACGCGGTGGGAGAGACCGGCGTGGAACTCGAGGAGATCGTTCTGCGGATCGTCGGTCCCTTGACCCTGGCGGCTCGGCTGTGGCTGCCCGGCGGCGAACGCGCACTGTCCGATTCCGGCGCGCGCCGGGATGTGGCGGACTCGTTGGCCTCCGGCCTGGCCGAGCAGGTCCGTGTGGTCCAGTCGGTCACCGGGGCTCACCGGGTGACGGTGGTCCTGGCAGAGCCCGACGCCGGCCAGGTCCTGAGCGGGCAGGTCCCCACTGCCAGTGGGTACAGGACAGTGCGGTCAGTGCCCCGCGTGGAGGCGCGACGGGCCTGGTCCACGGTGGCGACGGCGGTGGCCCAGTCCGGTGGACAGAACGGGGCCGGGGTGATGTTCGCACCGGGTCTCGCCCAGGGCGACGACGACAGCGGACCGAGCTGGACCGATCTGGCTCTGCTGGTCTCAGAGTCCCTGCCCCCGGCGTCCGTGGTCGCCGTGGAGGGACCGGTGGCAGGCGGCGCAGTGGGTGAGGTGACCGCGACGGAGCCCACCGGATCGGACACAGCCCCACCGCTGCGAGGACTCGTCCTGCCCGTGCCCCGGCTCGAGGGGCCCGGGGCCGATCCTGCGCGCTGGGAGGTCATCGCCGGCTGGGTCGAAGCGGGCCGGACCGTGGTGCTGGGACTGGACCGGCCGTCGTCGGGAACTGCGGCGTATGCCGCCGTGGAGGCGACCGTCCGAGCACTGCTGAAGGACTGGGAGCGCATGGGCCTGGACGAGGAGCTGCTCGGTCACCTGGTGCTGCGCGGGCCCGGCCTGGCGGACACCACACCGGACCGTGCGCTGGAGGTGACCCGCGCTGTGGTGCGCGGAGCCGAGACACTGGAACGGATGCGCGTGGACGGCGAGCTGGCACGCTGACGGCAGTCCGGGTGGCTGAATCGCCGTGGCGGCCGAACCTCAGAGCCGACCGGCGGCCTTGAGCCGGAGGTAGGTGTCCGCCAGAGCCGGGGGGAGTTCGTGCGGGGGAGCGTCCACCACCTCCACGCCGAGCATCTCCAGCTCCCGCGCCACGGCAGCCCGCTCCAGTCCGGCCCGTTCGGCAGCCGCCGCCCGAAACACGGTCTCGGCGTCCTCGCGCACCTGAGACATCTGCTCCAGCTGCGGGTCGGACACCGCGGCCACCACCACCTGGTGATGCCGGGTCAGCGCGGGCAGGACCGGCAGCAGGCCCTCCTGCACGGAGGCGGCGTCCAGGGCGGTCAGCAGCACCACCAGGGACCGCTGCCGGGTCACCTGGGCCACCTCCACCGGGACCTGGGACCAGTCGGCGGCGAGCAGGATCGGCTGGACCGGGGCCAGCGCCGTGACCATCCGGTTCAGCAGATGCCCCTTCTCGGTGGAGGAGACGCGCGCTCGGACGGTGCGGTCCAACGCGACCAGGTCCACGCGGTCCCCACCGGCGGAGGCGAGCGCAGACAGCAGCAGGGAGGCCTCCATCCCGGTGTCCAGCTTGGTCTCCTCGTCCACGCGGGCCGCTGAGGCGCGGGAGGTGTCCAGCACGATCACCACGCGCCGGTCTCGCTCCGGCCGCCAGGTGCGCACCACCACGTCCTGGCGCCGGGCCGTGGCACGCCAGTCGATCGAACGGGCGTCGTCCCCGCGTACATAGTCACGCAGCGAGTCGAACTCCGTGCCCGCGCCGCGCACCTGGACCGCGGACCGTCCGTCCATCTCCCGCAGACGGGCCAGGCGCGACGGCAGATGCCGCCGGGAGCGGAACGGGGGCAGCACCATCAGCGTGCCCGGGCAGGGGTGGTCCACCTGGCGAGCGGCCACGCCCAACGGTCCCCACGACCGCACGGTCACCGTCTCGGTCCGCAGCGCACCCCGGCGCCGAGGCATCAGGGAGGTGACGTGGCGTCGTCGTTCTCCGGCCGGGATGTCCACCGGCTGCTCCGCATCCTGCTGACCTGCGGTGGGCTGCCAGATGTCCCGCAGGGAACCGCGCAGCCGACGCCGGCCCTGGTTCGTCACCAGGACCACGTTCTGCACCGTCTCGTCCAGTCGTGCCGAGGCGGGCAGCACACGCTCCAGCACCACCTGGCGGGGCGAGGCGGCCAGCAGCAGGTCGGCCAGCACCAGCACGGCCAGCGCCAGAAGACACCACCACACCGTGGAGGCACGCGGGATCAGGACCACCGGCAGCAGGCAGGCCAGCGCCACCGCGAGGAGTCGACCGGAGAGGACCATCAGCTCACCGGGGGACCGGGACGGAGGCGAGCAGACCGGAGATGACCTGGTCCGCGGTGACGCCGTCCAGCTCGGCCTCGGGGCGCAGACTCACCCGGTGGCGCAGGCAGGACAGAGCCAGCGCCTGGACGTCGTCCGGAGTGGTGAAGTCCCGTCCGTTCAGCCAGGCCCACGCCTTGGAGGTGTTCAACAGGGCGGTGGAGCCGCGCGGGGAGACGCCCAGCTGGAAGGACGGTGAGGTGCGCGTGGCGCGGGCCAGGTCGGTGATGTAGCCCAGCACCTCCGGGCCGGAGCGCACCCGGGAGACCGCCTCACGGGCCGCCACCAGGGTGTCCGCGCCGGCCACGGCACGCACCCCGGCGGCCTGCAGGTCAGAGGGGTTGAACCCGGCGGCGTGACGGGAGAGGATCTCCACCTCGTCCTCTCGCCCGGGCAGGTCCAGGGTGACCTTGAGCAGGAACCGGTCCAGCTGCGCCTCCGGCAGCGGGTAGGTGCCCTCGTACTCCACCGGATTCTGCGTGGCGGCCACCATGAATGGATCCGGCAGGGGTCGGGAGACCCCGTCCACGGACACCTGCCGTTCCTCCATCGCCTCCAGCAGGGCCGACTGTGTCTTGGGCGGGGTCCGGTTGATCTCATCGGCCAGCATCAGATGCGTGAACACCGGGCCCTCACGGAACTCGAACTCGCCGGACCTGGTGTCGTAGACCAGGGAGCCGGTGACGTCGCCGGGCATCAGATCAGGGGTGAACTGCACGCGCCGAGTCTCCAGGGACAGCGCCGCGGACAGGGACCGCACCAGCAGGGTCTTGGCCACACCGGGCACGCCCTCGAGCAGCACATGCCCCCGGCACAGCAGCCCGATCAGCAGCCCGGTCACCGCCGGTGCCTGGCCCACCACGGCCTTGCCCACCTCCTGGCGCACCTGGTGCAGGGCGTGACGCAGCTCGTCGTCAGAGGTGCCGGACAGGCTTCCCGACGACGGCCCGCGCGTGGGCGCTGGAGGGGTCACCTGGGGTGCCCGTCCGGTGGTGTCGGCCGGACCCGCCGAGCCGACGGGCTCGGCGGGATGCTGGCCGTGATCCGGTTCCGGGGAGTGGGGGGAGGTCATGGTGTGGTCTCGGGTCCTCTCGGGTCCTGGGTGCTGAGGTCAGTAGGGTGGGCCGGCGGCGCCGGCTGGGCCGGGCCGGCTGCGCCCAGAGCGGCGTGGACGGACTGCTCGAGCCCCTGCAGGGCGCGGGCACGGTCCACGAGTGCGGCGTTCGAGTCCACCGTGGACTCGTCCAACAGGTGGGCCACGGCAGCGGGGTCCTGTCCGGTCACGGCGGCCACCGCCGAACTGAGGGCCGGGGCGGTGGCGCCGCGGCCCAGGCGCTGCAGCCGGGCCAGACGGAGCCGGGTGGCCTGGTGCAGTGACCGTGCGGCCGCCCCCGCCTGGCCGGTGCTCTGGTAGAGCCGAGCACGGCCCACAGCCGTCTCCGAGGACGGGACCACCACGGGGAGCGGTTCGATCGCCAGGGGGCCGTGGCGGCGTCCGCGCCAGAGCATCAGCACCAGGGCACAGACCACCAGCCACCAGATGACCGGCCCCACCCAGGCCGGGAGCAGATCGGACGGGTTCGTCGGGGCCTCACCCACCGGCACATCCGCCAGGGTGGGCAGGTACCAGATCACGTCCTCGCCCTGGCCCAGCGTCCACAGTGCGACGACCGGATGGCCATGGTCGGCGGCGCCGGCGTTGGCGAAGACCTGAGCGGATCCGATCACCCAGGTGCCGTCGTCGGACCGGACCACTCCGTGGGCGGGCCGGACCTCGCCGGCGGGGGCGGCGATCCCGTTGAAGCAGCCGGTCCCACCGCGGTACAGGCGACCATCTCGCACCATCGACTCGGCCTGGCGAGCCAACGGCAGAGCACAGTCCGTCCCCGCGGTCAGGGGCTCCTCCGAGGGGGTCAGGCCGGGGCCGGTGGTGATGCCGGTGGCCAGCGCACGGATCTGGGCCAGGTCAGGTTCCACGAGCACGCGCCGGGCAGGATCTGTCCCCTCGGCCAGGCGGTCCAGCCCCTGGTCCGGCAGCAGCCCGGCGGGGTCGTGGAAGAGCAGAGTGGCCTCAGGGTGCTCCTGGGCCAGCTCGAGGGCCTGGTCCGCCGAGTCGGCGTGATGGATCCGGATCCCCTGTCCGCGCAGGACCTCGGCGATCGCCATGCCGCCGGCGGGGCGGGCGGACTCCGGATGCAGGGCACCTCCGGTGGGGGCCGGACGGAACAGGGCCAGCGCCCCCAGGATCATCAGCAGCGAGGCGACGATCAGCCACACCCGTCCGGCACGCCAGACGCGCGCGGCGACCTGAGAGCCGGAGGGGACGGACGGTGAGGGAACAGCGCTTCCCTGGACCTCGGCCTCCGCGGGCCCGGCCGGCCGGCTCACCGTGCCGCCGCCAGGTCGGATGCGGATGCGGCCGGCGCCGGAGCGGCCGCCAGACGGCGGTCCAGGTCCCGTGCCGCCAGGGCCTGCTCAGCGGTGGCGGTGGCGTGGTCGTACAGCACCGCGTTGAAGGCCTCGGCCACACGGTGCAGCTCAGCCTGTTCCTGAGGGAACACCCGGGCCAGCTCACGGGCCGCCTCACTGGCCGTGCGCCCGGGGCGTTCATCCACCACGGTGCGCACTTCGGCCTCGCGCACCGCGGCCCGGAACCAGCTGACCAGTGCCTGTCCGTGATCCGAGCGCGCATGCGCCCGTTCCGCGGCGGCACGGTGGTCCGCCGGGGTTGAGACCCGCTCTGTCAGCATGGCGCTGTCCCGACGACGGCCGCGTGCGTTGGCGCGGGGCCTGACCAGGATCAGCACGATGACGGCGATGACCACCAGCAGCACCGGGAGCACCCAGCTCGGCACGCCGGCGGCTCCCTGTCCCAGCGAGTCCAGCCAGTCCAACAGCTCTTCGAAGCGGTCTCTGATCCACTCCAGGACGGGGTTGGGCTGGGCGGCCTGATACCGGTCCTTGGCCAGCTCGTCCTCGAGCAGCCGACGAGCCTCCTCAGGCTCGGGCTGCCAGGGCTGCGCCGGGCGTCCTCGGGCAGCGGCGGCGGGAGTCACGGGGTCACCGACCGCCGCTCGGCCCCGCCGTCACAGGTCGTGGTGCCCGGCCGGGAACCAGATCGTCCGTGCCGGATCCGCCGGAGGCCGTCCCCGTGGTGGAGAACCGGGAGTCCTGGTCCCCGGTCCCGGACTGTGCGGCGATCTGGCCCAGGTCCAGGTCGAAGCTCTCCTGGCGGATGCGGTAGTCGATGTACAGCACGGCCATCACCAGGGTGAGGTAGGCGGTGCCCACGGACTGGATCAGGGTGGTGATCAGGGAGGAGACGATCAGGGAGAGCGCTGTGGCGTTCAGGAGCTCGTCCGCCGAGGCGCTCGAGGGATCAGAGGGGAAGAACAGCCCCAGGACACTGGTCAGGCCCCCGGAGATCAGCGAGACCGCGATGCCGACGATCAGGCCCACCAGCAGCAGAACGCCGAACGTGCGCCACCAGGAGCGGTTGGTCAGCCCCCAGGAACGGCGGACGCCGGCCCAGGGCCCGATCTTCTCGATCGCCACCGCGGCCGGTGCCAGCAGCACCTTGACGTAGATCCACAGGACCAGCGGCACCGAGGCGAACACCACCAGGAACCAGACCATGATCAGTGCACCGGGCGAGCTGTCGGAGGTGATGGCCGGCAGCAGGCTCAGGAACAGCAGTCCACCCAGGGCGACCATGTAGATGAGACCGGCCAGCAGGTAGAGGGCGCTCAACCCCACCAGGCTCCAGATCGTGGGTGCAGTGAGCCGCCAGGCCTGCCCCAGCCCGGTCTTCAGGCCCACGGCACCTCGGGCGAGCACCACGGAGAGCACGCCCTGGGCGATGGTCCCCAGGAACGTGGCCAGGATCGCCGCGGCGAGCAGCATGCCCCAGAACATCAGGACGCCGTTCACCAGCTCCCAGCTCTCAGCCGTGCTGGCCGTGCCGAAGGTCCCGCCCGTCGAGCTGAACAGATCGCTCTGTCCCAGCAGGTTCACCAGGTAGGCCACCGGCAGGCCCACCAGGATCGCCTCGGCCAGGGCCACCAGGAGCATGGTCCCCAGGACCGCGGCCGGACTCAGGCGCAGCGCGGCGAACGAGGCCTCCAGCACATCACCGAGGTTCAGCGGGCGGAGCGGAATGATCCCCGGTCGCTGAGCCATGGCATAGGAGGAGTGCTGGCCCGGTCCGCCCTGGGGGCCGACGCCGTACCCGGTTGATCCCGGGTGCATCGGCGGCGTGGGCTGGAGGGGAGCGGGGACGGGTGGGCCATAGGGATTGGCCGGGCGCTGGGGGGTGTCCGGCCCGCCAGGGGCTGACCAGCTGGAGGGGTTCGGAGACCCCTGTGGGGGACGCTGCGGCATCTCCGGAAGATGGTCGGGACGGTTCTGTGGATTCAAGGCGGTCCCCCCGAGGGCGTCGTTGGCGGTCAAGTCCAGGAGCCCGGTGAGGGGCGGTGATCGAGGCGATGAAGCGGTGTCCCAGGAGCGACCCACGGCTCGCCGTTCCGACGTCTCGACTATAACCGTCCACCGGCACGCCGTCCGATAGGCTGGGGCGGTGGCCTGAGGGGCCGTCGTCTCCGAGCGCAGAGCCTGGGTCTACGGTGCGCCTGCGGTCGGTGTTTGATGTCCGTGACAGCTCTGGTGTGTGTTCTGGGAGGGTACTCGTGGTGAAGGCCAAGATCCTGGTGGTGGACGATGACGAGGCGCTCTCGGAGATGATCGGCATCGTCCTGCGCAATGACGGCTTCGAGCCGACGTTCTGCGCAGACGGATCCCAGGCGTTGGCCGCGTTCCGTTCGGCCCGCCCGGACCTGGTCCTGCTGGACCTGATGCTCCCGGGGATGGACGGGATCGAGGTGTGCCGGGCCATCCGTGCCGAGTCGGACACCCCGATCGTGATGCTCACCGCCAAGTCGGACACCTCGGATGTGGTCCGCGGACTCGAGTCCGGTGCCGACGACTACGTGCCCAAGCCCTTCAAGCCGGCCGAGCTGGTGGCCCGCGTCCGCGCCCGCCTGCGCGAGGGAGAGCAGAAGGCCCCGGAGACCCTGCGGATCGCCGACCTGACGGTGGATGTGGCCGGACACCGGGTCTCGCGCGACGGCAAGGACATCGCCCTGACCCCCCTCGAGTTCGATCTGCTCGTCGCCCTGGCCCGCAAGCCGTGGCAGGTGTTCACCCGAGAGATGCTCCTGGAAGAGGTCTGGGGCTACCGCCACCAGGCTGACACCCGGCTGGTCAACGTCCACGTCCAGCGCCTGCGCTCCAAGGTGGAGGTGGACCCGGACAACCCGGCCGTGGTCCTCACCGTCCGCGGCGTCGGATACAAGGCCGGCCAGAACTGACCTCAGTGACCGATTCGACGCCCGGACCAGACGCCGAGGACCCCGGTCGTCCGGCCCCCGCGCGGTTGGACCGACCGCGTCGAGCCATGCGCGGGCAGGTCCGTGCAGCCCGTCACCGGTGGCGCACCTCCCTCCAGCTGCGCACGGTGGTCATCACCGCGCTGCTGACCCTGGTCTCGGCAGCCGTGCTGGTACTGTTCCTGACCCAGCAGATCACGGCGGGACTGTTCAACGCACGGTTCGACCAGGTGGAGTCCGAGGCCGTGCGCGGCCTGACCCAGGTCAGATCCGTGTTCGAGAACGCGGACACCACCGACGAGGACAGCACCGCGTCCCTGGTCACCCGCACCCTGGGCTCGCTGGCGGGGGACACCGGGGCCACCATCACGCGCAACTTCCAGCTCGTGCCCCTGGACCGGTCCCAGAACCTCTACGTGGGGCAGATGTCCTCTGGGCTGCCGTCGGATGTCATCCCCACCGAGCTCAATGATGCGGTGCGCAACGGTTCGGGCACATACTGGCAGTCCGTCGAGCTCCCCGCCGGCCCGGACTCCTCGGCCCCCGGTCTGGCGTTCGGCACTCAGGTGGTGCTGCCCCCGGGCAACGTCTATGCGCTCTATCTGGTCTACGACCTCTCCAGCGACCAGGCCACCCTGGACTACATGATGCGCGTGATGATCGTGGCCGGCGCCATGCTGGTGATGCTCAACATGCTGATCGCCCTGTACGTGACCCGGTCGGTGGTCCGGCCCGTGGGTCAGGCGGCATCCACCGCGGAATCACTCTCGGCCGGTGACCTCAGCGTGCGCATGGAGGTCCGGGGTGAGGACGAGATGGCGAGGCTGGGCTCTTCCTTCAATCAGATGGCGGACAACATCCAGGACCAGATCACCCAGCTGGCCGACCTCTCCCAGATCCAGCAGCGATTCGTCTCCGATGTCTCCCATGAGCTGCGCACGCCGCTGACCACCGTCGCCATGGCCGCCGAGGTCCTCTACGACTCCCGCGACGACTTCGACCCGGTCAACCGGCGCTCCACTGAGCTGCTCTACCACCAGGTCGAGCGGTTCCAGGCGCTGCTGGCCGACCTGCTGGAGATCACCCGGTTCGACGCCGGCGCCGCCACCGTGGCCGCCGAACCGACCGACCTGACCGAGCTTGCCGCGGACGTCGTCCTGACAGCCCAGCCGTTGGCCGCCAAGGCCGGCTCCACCATCTACCTGGTCCCGCTGGGCAGTGACTTCGTGGCCGATGTGGATCCCCGGCGCATCGAACGGATCGTGCGCAATCTGGTCAACAACGCGATCGAGCACGGGGAGGGGCGGGACGTGGACGTGGTGGTCGGGTCCGACGAGCAGACCGTGTCCGTGGCCGTGCGGGACTACGGCATCGGCATGACCACCGAACAGGCGGAGCACGTCTTCGACCGGTTCTGGCGTGCCGACCCGGCCCGCGCCCGGACCACCGGAGGCTCCGGGCTGGGACTGTCCATCGCCACGGAGGACACTCGGCTGCACCACGGACGGCTGGACGCCTGGGGCGAGCCCGGTGCCGGCTCGGCGTTCCGCCTGACGGTGCCCCGGCGCCGTGGTCAGACCGTGGACCATGCTCCGGTCGCGCTGCCCCCGCGGTTCGCCCCCGAGGAGCGGCGCCTGGCCACCGACCTGGACTTCGTCCACCCGGAGGAGACCCCCGTGGTGATGGACCGCATCCGCGAGCAGTCGCTGCAGCGCTTCCGTCCCCACCCCACCCCTCAGGACGGTGAGTCATGATCACCCCACGTCACCGGGCCGGCGTCGTGCTGTCCCTGCTGATGACCCTGGTGCTGGTCCTAACCGGGTGCGCTCAGATCCCGTCCCGGGGCCCGGTGGGGACCGCGGAGCCGATCGGCGGGACCGATGCCCAGCCCAACTACGTGTTCTCGCCGTCAGGCCCCACCCCGGGGGACAGCCCGGAGGAGATCGTCCGAGGCTTCATCACCGCCGGCACGGGTGTGCAGGACGACTACGCCACCGCCCGGGAGTTCCTCACCGCCGAGGCCGCGGCCACCTGGCAGCCCACCGCCCGGACACTCGTGTACTCCGCCCAGCCCAGTGTGGTGCCGGCCGGGGACGACACCGCGTTCAGCGTCCAGCTGGAGGTCGACTCGGTGGTGGACAACAGCGGGATCATGACGCATATGCCGGAGAGCTCCACCGAGGAGATCGACATGACCCTGACCGAGGTGGACGGTCAGTGGCGGATCGCCCAGGTGCCGGACGGGACGGTGCTGGAGTCCGCACAGTTCCGCGCCATCTTCGCCGCGCAGTCGCTGTACTTCTACAACCAGACCTTCACCTATGCGGTGCCGGACGTGCGCTGGTTCGTCAATCGGCCCGGCACCACCTCGGCCATGGTCTCGGCCCTGTTGGACGGTCCGGCGCCCTACCTCTCCGGTGCGGTGACCAGCGCCTTCCCACCCGGCGCGGAACTGTCACGGCAGTCCGTGCCCGTCAGCTCCGGATCAGCCAAGGTGGATCTGACCTCCACCTCGGTGGAGGGGACGGACAAGGCCACGCGGCGGCGGATGCTCGAGCAGATCACGCTGACCCTGGACGGACTGTCCACGGTGAACGACGTCGAGCTGACCGTGGATCAGGCCGAACTGGACATCGGGGAGTCCTCGCCGGACTTCACGCCGGCCACGGTGGACCCTGGAGCCGGCTCCACCCAGGTGGCGGTCGCCGATGACCAGCTGGTGTACTTCGAAGGCACCTCGGTCCTGCCGATCGGTGGGATGGCGGCGCTGGGCGGACTCATCCCGGTCGAGCCGGCCATGAACCTGGACGGCACCCGCTTCGCCTTCCTCACGGAGGACTCCGACGAGCTCTACGAGGCCACCACCGAGCAGCAGCTGCAGCTGATCCTGCGGGGCACGGGACTGACCCGTCCCAGCATCGACACCGAGGGGTGGATCTGGACGGTGGACCAGACCGAGTCCCCCCAGGTGGTGGCTGTCCGCGCGGGCAGCGGAGGCCAGGACCGGCGGGAGCTGAGCGCGGAGTGGCTGGGGGATCGTCAGGTGCACGCCCTGCGGATCTCTCGTGATGGAACACGGGCCGCCGTGGTGACCGGCGATTCGGAGTCGGCCAGCGTCTTCGTGGCCGGTGTGGTCCGGGACTCGGAAGGGGTGCCCCGGGGCCTGGGCACGCCCATCCGGCTCCAGGCCAGCGTCCCAGTCTCAGAGGTCGACTGGTCCTCGGAGCGGGAGCTGCTCGTCGCCGCACCGAGCGAGACCGACCCGGTGGAGGCCCAGCTCCTGGGGCTGGACGGCTCGCAGACCACCCTGAAGCCGCTGCTGGGGATGACCGGGTTCTCCGCTGCCCCGGGAGACAACTCGATCTACGCCGAGACGGAGGACGCCGTCTGGATGCGCCTGGGCACCAACTGGCGCGCCCAGTCCGGCCAGGCCTCGGACCTGTCCTACCCGGGCTGAGGTCCGGGCGGACGGCCGTCCACGCCCTCCTGCACAGCTGACCCAGATCGGCGGGATGTCTCCAGAAGGAGCCGCGGCACCCTCGGTCCCCTGGGCGCCCTGGTGGACTGTAACCATGGGACAGGGCACGACGACGGCCAGCGCGGTGGGCAGGCGATCTCGCCGATCCACGGGGTGGGCCCAGGCGGTGGACCGCGTGGTCACTTCCGTAGCAGCCCGCGCGATCGGCGGGGCCTGCGCGGACCTGATGGACCTGCTGCTGCCCTCGCTGTGTGCTGTCTGCACGCGTCCGCCGGGCACCCTGTGCCGGGACTGTGAGCCACGGCTGCGTGCCGCACTCCTGCATCCGTACCGGGCGGAGGAGGGAGCCGCTGCTCTGCCTCTGCTGGGCCAGGATCTGCTGCCGCTCCCGGTCGTGGCCACAGCGCCCTACCGGAATGAGGTGGCCGCGGCCCTGCTCGCCTTCAAGGACCACGGTCGGACCGGACTCTCCGTGGTGCTGCGTCCTGCACTGCATCGGGCCATGGTGGCCGCTGAGCAGCTGGTCCCCGGCGTGATCGGTGGGGATCCTCGCGGTCGGTGGCCCAGGGTGCTGCTCGTGCCGATGCCGGGCCGTGCCGCAGGGTTCCGCCGTCGTGGATACGATCCACTCGCCGAACTGCTGGCCGGCCCGCTCCCGCACGGCTGGGAGCTGCGCCCCGGTCTGCTCGCTCCGCGGAGGAGCCCGCCGCAGGGGATCGTCGCACTGCTGCGGTCCGGTGGAACAGGGCGCGCAAGCCACTCCGGGGCCACCGTCTCCGGCCGTCGCCGTCAGGGGCAGGGTCGCTTCCGGCCGACCCGTGCGGCGATCCAGCTGAGCTCGGACAGCAGGGCGGCACCCGTCCCGCCGATCGTGCTGGTGGACGATGTGATGACCACCGGTTCCACTCTCGCCGCCGCGGTCCAGGCGCTGGCCTCGACCGGCCTGGTCCCGGTCGGTGCCGTGGTGCTGGCCGCCGTCTCACCGCCTGCCGACCAGGACGAACGCCAGTCTGACCGAACATGATCTGGGGCTTAACTCCAGGTGACGGAAGGGCTAGTGTGGAATCACGGATTCGGATGCGGATCCGTCCAGCCGGCGGCGGGAAGGAGGACTTCTTCCAGCCGCCGTCGTGCGTTAAGCACCGGCTCAGTGCCGGCCCGCACGGGTTGGGATTCTTCGAGAGCCGACAGGCGCCAAGGAGGACACAATGACCATGGACGTCAACTACGTTGCCCGCAACATCGCCATCCCGGACCGTTTCCGGGAGTACGCCGAAGAGAAGTTCGACAAGATCGAGCAGCTCTCCACTCGTGCTCAGCGGCTGGAGATCAAGGTGGTGAAGGAGGCCCATCACCGGCACTCCGAGGGCAACGTGACCGTCGAGCTCACCGTGGTGGGCAAGGGCAAGGTCATTCGCGCGGAGTCCAAGGCCGATGACAAGTTCGCCGCCTTCGACACCGCCTTCGGCAAGCTGCTGGAGCGCCTGCGTCGTCTGCGTGATCGCCGCAAGGACCACCGCCGGGGCCAGGGCTCCGTGGGTCAGGCGACTGCGGATCTGCCGCCGGCAGACACCGGCACGCTCCTGGTGGACCAGGTCCTGCAGGCACAGCAGCAGCAGGAGCAGGATGCCGCGGAGGAGGCCGAGTCCGATGCACCGGTGCGCATCCGCGAGAAGGTGTTCCCCGCCACCCCGATGACCGCCGACGACGCCGTGGACGCCATGGAACTGGTCGGACATGACTTCTACCTCTTCGTGGACGCCGAGACCCAGCGCCCCTCCGCCGTCTACCGGCGTCACGGCTGGAGCTACGGAGTGATCAGCCTGGACCCGGACCACCAGGACGCCGAACCCCAGGAGGTCGAGCGCGGATACCGCGCCGCCGTCTGACCCTTCTGGGTCCTGCAGACACGGTGCCCGCCCCGCTCGGGGCGGGCACCGTCGTGTCAGGCCCTTTGGACCCCTCAGGAGCACCTTCGTGAGCACACCCCTGATCACCGCCTCCCAGGCTCGGCGCACCTCCCTGGCCGCCCAGCACCTCCACCTGCCGCGGCCGGAGCGGACCACCGGGCGCCATCTGGGACGGATCCTGGACCGCCTGCAGGTGGTGCAGATCGACTCCGTGAACGTGCTGGCCCGGGCGCACCTGATGCCGCTGTACTCCCGACTCGGCCCGTACCCCGTGGAGGCGCTGACCCGACGCTGGCAGCGCAGTCCGCGCACCTGGACGGAGTACTGGGCCCATGAGGCCTCGCTGGTGCCCAGTCCGTTGCGGCCGGCGCTGATCACCCTCCAGCGGCGTGAGTGGATGCGCGCCCACCGGATGGAGGAGTCCCGGCGAGAGGAGATCGCCGCACAGGTGATCGAGGTGCTGCGCTCATCGCGTCCGCTGACCGCCCGCCAGCTGGAGTCCAAGGTGCAGTCGGGGGCACGGTCCACCGGCCATTGGGGCTGGAACTGGTCGGACGTCAAGCGCGTGCTCGAGGACCTCTTCGTGGACGGCGTCGTGACCAGCGCTGGACGGACCGCACAGTTCGAACGCCGCTACGCACTGGCCGAACGCGTGCTTGTCCCGGACGCCCTGCCCGGCCCGGCGGGGCTGCCCTCCGCCGAGGAGGCGGCACTGCAGCTGGTGCGCGCCGCCGCACCTGCCCTGGGCGTGGCCACCCTGGCCTCCCTCGCCGACTACTACCGGATCCGGCAGGACCAGGTGCGTGGCGCCGTCGGGATCCTGGAGGGCACCGGAGAACTGGAACCGGTGCGCCTGCAGACCTGGAGCGGCACCGAGCGTCCTGCCTGGCGACACGCCGCGGCGCGCACGCCCCGCACGGTGACGGCCCGCGCCCTGCTCAACCCCTTCGACCCGCAGGTGTTCCACCGGCCGCGCGTGGAGGAGCTGTTCGGGGTGCGCTACCGGATCGGGATCTACACCCCGGCCGCCCAGCGCACCCGCGGCTACTACCCGCTGCTGTTCCTGCTCGGCGAGCACCTGGTGGCGCAGGTGGACCTGGCAGCGGAGCGCGCGGCCGGCCGGCTGAGCGTGCGCGGAGTCTGGTCCGAGCAGACCGGTCCCGACGACGGCCGGTCACCTCTGCGGGAGATCTCCCGGGAGCTGGTGGAGGAGTTGGCGCAGCTGGCCGGATGGCTGGGCCTGGGTGAGGTGGTGATGGCTCCGGAGGCGCCGGGGGACCTGGTGCCGGAGGTGACCAGGGCACTGAGGGAGCTCTCAGGCAACAGACCGTAGACTGAGCGGGTGCCCGGCCCGGACCCACGGCGTCGGGACGATCTACGACGAGCACTAAGAACGCCGGCATGCCGGTTCGCAGGCGACAGGGAGTCGACACACGTGGCATCTTTCATCGAGCGCATCCTCAAGACCGGGGACAAGAAGATCCTCAAGCAGTTGAGGGGGCTCGCAGACGCCATCAATGTCCTGGAGGACGAGTACCGGGAGCTCACCGACGCCGACCTGCGCGCCGAGACGGACCGCTACAGGGAGCGGGCTGCCGACGGCGAGAGCCTGGACTCGCTGCTTCCGGAGGCCTTCGCCGCTGTGCGAGAGGCCGCTGGTCGCACCCTGGGCCAGCGCCACTACGACGTCCAGATGATGGGTGGTGCCGCCCTGCACCTGGGCAACATCGCCGAGATGAAGACCGGTGAGGGCAAGACCCTGGTGGCCACCGCCCCGGCCTACCTGAACGCTCTCACCGGCAAGGGCGTGCACGTGATCACTGTGAACGACTACCTGGCCAGCTACCAGTCGGACCTGATGGGCCGTGTCTTCCGGTTCCTGGGCATGGAGACCGGGTGCATCCTCTCCAACCAGGACCCGGCCGAGCGGCGCCTGCAGTACGCCGCGGACATCACCTACGGCACGAACAACGAGTTCGGGTTCGACTACCTGCGGGACAACATGGCCTGGTCGCTGGACGAGCTGGTCCAGCGAGGCCACCACTTCGCGATCGTCGATGAGGTCGACTCCATCCTGATCGATGAGGCACGCACCCCGCTGATCATCTCCGGACCTTCTCAGGGCGATGCCAATCGCTGGTACACCGTCTTCTCCGGACTGGTCCCGCGCCTGACCAAGGACACCGACTATGAGGTCGACGAGAAGAAGAAGACCATCGGTGTGCTCGAGCCCGGGATCGAGAAGATCGAGGACTGGCTGGGCATCACCAACCTGTACGAGTCCGCGAACACCCCGCTGATCCAGTTCCTCAACAACGCCATCAAGGCCAAGGAGCTGTTCAAGAAGGACAAGGACTACGTCGTGATGGACGGCGAGGTCATGATCGTGGACGAGCACACCGGTCGCGTGCTGGCCGGACGCCGCTACAACGAGGGCATGCACCAGGCCATCGAGGCCAAGGAGGGCGTGCAGATCAAGGCCGAGAACCAGACCCTGGCCACGGTCACCCTGCAGAACTACTTCCGCCTCTACGACAAGCTCTCCGGCATGACCGGCACGGCCGAGACCGAGGCCGCCGAGTTCATGAGCACCTACAAGCTCGGTGTGGTGCCGATCCCCACGAACAAGGGCGTGCACCGCATCGACAAGACGGACCTGATCTACAAGAACGAGGTCGCCAAGTTCGACGCCGTGGTCGAGGACATCGTCGAACGGCACGAAGCCGGACAGCCCGTCCTGGTGGGCACCACCTCGGTGGAGAAGTCCGAGTACCTCTCCAAGCTGCTGGCCAAGGCTGGTGTGCGCCACGAGGTGCTCAACGCCAAGAACCACGCTCGTGAGGCGGCCATCGTCGCCCAGGCCGGCCGCAAGGGTGCGGTCACCGTGGCCACGAACATGGCCGGCCGCGGCACCGACATCATGCTCGGCGGCAACGCAGAGTTCGATGCCGTGGCCGAGATGCAGCGTCGTGGGCTGGACCCCGAGGAGAACGCGGAGCAGTACGAACAGGTCTGGCCGGAGGTGCTGGAGGCGGCCAAAGCAGCCGTGAGGAAGGAGCACGACGAGGTCCGTGAACTGGGCGGACTGTACGTGCTGGGCACCGAGCGGCATGAGTCGCGCCGAATCGACAATCAGCTGCGTGGACGTTCCGGTCGCCAGGGAGACCCGGGGGAGTCCCGGTTCTACCTGTCCTTGACCGATGATCTGATGCGCCTGTTCAATCCGGCGGCGGCCTCCCGGATCATGAACTCCTCCTCGGTGCCTGATGACATGGCGTTGGAGTCGAAGATGGTCTCCTCGGCCATTCAGAACGCACAGTCCCAGGTCGAGTCCCGCAACACCGAGCAGCGCAAGAACGTGTTGAAGTACGACGACGTGATGAACCGCCAGCGCGAGGCGATCTACACGGATCGCCGTCGCATCCTCGAAGGCGACGACCTGCACGAGAAGACTCAGAACTTCCTGGAGGACGCCATCGGGACGATGGTGGATGAGACCACCGCAGTCGGTTCGCCCACGGATTGGGACCTGGAGCAGCTCTGGACCGACTTGAAGCAGATGTATCCGGTGGGCATCGAGATCGACGATGTGCTGGAGGAGTCCGGGGGCCTGGGCCGGCTGAAGCCGGCTGACCTCAAGCGGGAGCTGGTCTCCGACGCCAAGCTGGCCTATGAGGATCGCGAGGCTCAGATCGGTTCGGAGGCCATGCGTGAGCTGGAGCGTCGTGTGGTGCTCTCGGTGATCGGCCGCAAGTGGCAGGACCATCTGCATGAGATGGACTACCTCAAGGAGGGCATCGGTCTTCGCGCCATGGCTCAGCGCGAGCCCCTGGTCGAGTACCAGCGTGAGGGCTACATCATGTTCCAGTCCATGATGGAGGCCATTCGCGAGGAGTCGGTGGGCTATCTGTTCAACCTGGAGGTCCAGGCTCAGCAGCCGGCCACCTCGCTGCCCGGGGTGCAGGACGGCCGTGGGGCCACCATGACCCCGGTGCTGAATGTGAAGGGGCTCGAGGCTCCGCGGCAGCCGGCCACGCTGCGGTTCTCCGCCCCGTCGGACTCCGGCGAGGTGACCACCCAGGTGCGTCGCACCGGTACCGCCGCGGAGAAGGACCAGGAGGGGGCGGCGCCGAACGCGCCGTCCGGCGGCAAGGGACGCGGCAAGCGCAAGCGCCGCTGACGCTCCTGCCGTCGTCCGTCCGGACGGGTCAGCCCATCTCGACAGCGGTGACCTTCCACCGGTCGCGGCGGAGTTCGATGCGCATGGCCAGGGCGCGGACTCGTCCACCGCAGCGCACGGAGGCGCTGGCCTCGAAGACGGTGGGGCTGACCTGGCAGCACCGCGCCTGCAGTGTGCGGGGGGAGGTCTGGGCGGAACGGTCGGTGCGGGTGCGCTCGGCCAGGTCAGCCCGGCGGGCCATCTTGCCGTACGTCTCCAGATCCAGCCATGCCGCCAGCTGACGGGCCGGCCTCAGGCCCCGTTCGGCCTCCACGCAGGCCTGGGCGACGATGCCTGCCAGGCTGCGGATATGCCGTTGCAGCTCGAGTTCTCGTTGCCGCAGTCCCTCCTCGCGCAGTGAGCGGTGCGGGGTGAACTGACCAGTCGGGGTCCGCAGTGCCGACGGAATGACGCCGGGTCCTGGGCCGACGGCGGTGTGAGTGGCCTCGGACGGGGTGGCGGTGGCGATGGTCATGTCTGCTCCTGGAGAGGTCTGGGTGGGGTCGGGGCGGTCGTCGTGTGGGTCATCGGTCGTCATGGTCGGCATCCCTGGATGCATCGGCGGTCAGGTCCACGCCGGGCTGGTCAGCACGGTCCCGGGGACCAGATGATGGGGGTCTGGACCGATGGTCTCGAGGTTGGCCCGGTGCCACGCCCTCCACCGACGGTCGATCTCCAGGTCCGTGGCATGAGGACCCAGCTCTTCGGCGGCGATGTCCCAGAGGCAGTCGCCCTGCCGGACGGTGACCGTGGGGGCGTCCGCGGTGGCGCGGGTCGTGGATCCCAGGGGGCGCGTTTGCGGAGGGGCAGGGGCCCAACCCGGTGACGGAGGCTCCACGGAATCGTCAGGCCCATGAGGCCTCGGGGCGTCCGAGCCCTCTGCAGAGACCAAGACAGGCATCGAAGCGACCTGATGCGTCCACCTCGGCGTGGGCTGCTCGGCCCAGTCTGACTGAGGCGTCTCGCGGACACTGACGGCTGCCGCCCGATCCGTGCCGCCCGTGTCGAGGCTGGGTGCGGCCCAGGCGCCGCCAGCCGTGGCCACCTGGACACCCAGGGCGACCGCCGCCACGCGCCGCAGGAACGCCGGGGAGAGTCGACGGCCCCAGGACGCCAGGACGGAGCTGCGCGCCCGAGTGCCCCCCGCGGCGAGCAGGGCGCCGGCCACAGCCACGATCCACCACAGGGCGATGAGCGCACCGAGCGCAGCCAGTCCTCCTGCCAGCCACTGCTCCACCGTGTGGAGCGGGCTGGCGGTGCGGGCCCCTGCCGTGAGGCCGACTCCAGCCCACCAGAACAACGGCCCTGACAGCGTGCAGAGCACAGTGAGGACCACGTCCTCCGCCCGAAGTCGTGCTGTGTGATCGGTCATCATCGTCACTCCCTCGTCAGGCCGTCCCGTACGGCATGTCCTGCACCATTGCTATCAGTGCACAGCAACCAGTGTCAAGAGACTGGAAAAGATACGAGACAACATCAACTGACATTAAATGACATCAAAGGGTGTGAGCAGGGCAGATCCGAGATTCGCGCCGCAGAGTCGGCTCTCCGGGCAGATCGACAGGCCAGGTGGCCCAGGTGTCTCTAGGATCGAGGTCATGAGGTGGGATGGACTGTTCGCAGATCTGGAGGCACAGCTGGCCCAGGCTGCCTGGCGGGAGACTGAAGCAGAGGCGGCCGAGCTCACCCGTGGGGAGGCGGCGTCGGTGCACCTGGTCGATCGACTGAGAGGTGCCGTGGGGCACCGGCTCGTGCTGCGCCTGGGAGGGGATCTGAGGGTGGAGGTCCAGGTCTCCACTGTGGGGCCAGCGTGGGTCGGAGGGACGGATCACGCCGGTGGCGTCCTGGTGCCCCTGGCCTCGATCCGGAGCGTCGATCACCGTCTCCCGATGGTGGCACCGGAACGGTCGGCCAGCGCCCGGGCCCTGGGAATCGGGGCGGTGTACCGCACCATGGCGCGGGCCAGGGTGCCGCTGGCGATCGTGGGGCAGGACGGACGTCAGCTCACTGAGGGCACGATCGACCGTGTGGGTGCAGACCACCTCGACGTGGCCCTGCACGCCCGCGACGAACTGCGTCGACGGCAGGCTGTGCGCGGTGTGTGCGTCGTGGCTTTCGACGCCATCGGCTACGTCCGGTCAGCTCAGGCGTCCGAGCTCTGATCGACCGGGGTCTTCTCGGCAGCACGGGACCGCGCCTTGTCCTGCTGCTCATGGTGCTTCTGCTCGATGAACTCGTCGAAGCGCACCTGATCCACGCGCCATTGTCCGCGCCCGCCGATCTGGATCGCCGGGAGTTCACCGCTGCGGACGAGAGCCCGGGTCTGGGCCATGGAGATCTGCAGGGTCTCGGCGACATCGGTCAGGGTGAGGAAGCGGGGCATCGGTCCTCCATCGTGCAGTGGCAGTGAGCCCGGGTGCCGGTCCCCAGGTCGTATCTGATGGTTCCATTCTCGCATCTGCGCGGCCCATCGCCGCCGCGTTGTCCACAGTCAAGCCTGCGGGGCCGCATTCCCACCTCGGAACTGATTAGGCTGGACCGGCGTCCTGAGGGGGCGTGAAGTCCACTTGACGACATGGTCGAAGCTGCGCATGGGCGGGTAGGGATCCCTGCTCCATGGGCTGACGACGAGGAGGTGCCCATGGAGGCGAAGAACGACGAGACGCCGCGACTGCGCAGACCGAGCTGGAAGGACCCGCGCCTGGTGGCCGGAATTCTCCTGGTGGTGCTCTCTGTGGTCGGCGTGGTGATGCTGGTCAGGTCAGTCGACCATTCAGTGGGATACTGGGTCGCCTCCCAGGACCTGGTCCCGGGGCGGGAGATCACCCAGGACCAGCTCACCGTGGTCCAGGCCCAACTGGGTGACGCCGCGGGTCTGTACCTCCGTGCTGACGAGCCCGCTCCCGTCGGCTCGGTGGTCCAGGGAGCAGTGCGACGCGGTGAACTGCTGCCCTCGGAGACGGTGGCCGAGGTCGACCCGGCCGGACGTCAGCCGGTCGCCGTCTCGCTGCAGGACCCTCTGCCAGCGGGTGTGGAGCCTGGCGATCGGGTGGATCTGTGGATCGCAGAGGCGGTCCAGAACCAGGAGTACTCCACGCCGGTGCTGGTGGCGGAGTCCGCTGAACTGGCCGAGGTCGGCGAGTCCAGTGGAGCATTCGGAGCCAGCACCAACATCGTCGTACAGATCCTGCTGGGCCCGGAGCAGCTGCCCACCGTGCTGGAGGCCAAGGCCAACGGTGCGAAGATCAGCGTGGTGCCCTCCGTGGGCGCAGGGACGGCGGGCTGATGCGCCACGTCCCTGTCGCGACGACGGTGTCGCCGGAACACGACCATGTCACGGCGTTGGAGCAGCTGCGGGGTCCGGTGACGGTCATCCGGCGCTGTGAGTCCTTGGCTGAGCTCGTCTCGGTCGCGCGTGCCGGACTGGCCGAGGCCGTGCTCGTGGCTGGCGATGTCGACCTGCTGACCCTGACCTTCCTGGAGAGCCTGGACGCCGGAACACATCGTCCGATAGCGGTGGTGGCCCTGGCCCCGAGCCCAGCCGAACGTGACCGGCTGGCGGGCTTGGGGGTGCCGGTGTTGGCCTCCGACGCGCCTGCCCAGGAAGTGGCCGATCTCGTCATCGAGTCGGTGGAGCAGACCCGCGCCACGGGATCGGCTCGTTGGCGACCGGCCACGGCAAGGGACTCGAGCGTCTCCCGGGAGATCGCACATCTGGAACGGCAGCTGTCCTCCGATCCGGTGGCAGACGAGGAGTCGGACCAGGCCCTCGTCAACGATGATCACGGGGCGACAGAGGAGGCCTCCTCGTCGTGTGAACGGCTGAGCGTGGGACCTGCCGCCCTCTTCTCGGGCGGCACCAGCCAGACGGCGTCTGTCAGTCAGGCAGTCAGGGAGTCGACCGCGGCGCCGGGAAGGGGCGACGGCGACGGCCCAGAGTCCCTGGCTGATGCAGATCAGAGCCATTCCGGCCCGGGGGACGGGCGCAGCACAGTCTGGCGACGCCTGCTGAACCGTCGCCGTTCCTCCAACGCTGAGTCGACCGAGAGCGCTGGACCGGACGGAACGGAGACCCAGGGCGGGGAGGGGAGCGGCCCTCGCATCACCACGGTCTGGGGTCCGGCCGGCAGCCCGGGACGCACCACGGTGGCGGTGAACCTGGCCGTGGAGATGGTGATGGAGGGACGGTCCACACTGCTGATCGATCTGGACACCTACGCGTCCGCGGCGGCCGTGCACCTGGGTCTGCTGGAGGAGACCGCAGGCATCGCCCGGGCCTGTCATGCCGCAGACCAGGGAACACTGAGTGGGGCGTCCCTGCGTCGCGCAGCCGCTACAGCACGCGTGGCCGGGGGAGCACTGGACGTGCTGACGGGCCTGACCCGAGCAGACCGATGGCCGGAGCTGCGCCGTCCTGCCGTGGAGACCGTCCTGGAGATCGCCAGACAGGAATGGCAGGAGATCGTGGTCGACGTCGGATTCTGTCTGGAAGAGGACGAGGAGCTCAGCTTCGACGTCCCGGCCCCTCAGCGCAACGCCGCGACCCGCGTGGGCGTCATGGCCGCCGACCGCATCCTGGCGGTCGGCACCGGTGACCCGGTCGGCCTGCCCCGCCTGATCCGAGGGCTGGACGAACTGGAGTCCACGGGCACCACAGCGGTGATCGAGGTGGTGCTCAACCAGATCCGTGCCGATTCCTCCGGAGTCGCCCCTCAGGCCCAGGTCCGGGCGGTCTGGGAGCGGTTCGGACCGGAGCGCGAGATCGCCGGGTTCCTGCCCTGGGACCGGAAGTCCCTGGACCGTGCCCTGCTGGGCGGACAAGTGCTCGCCGAGGCTGCCCCGAACAGTGCGCTGCGCAAGGCTCTGAGCCGCTGGGCCACCCCGGCCTGAGGCTGGACGTCTGCCCACCGACACACCCTCGGCACTGTGCATCTGTCAGTTCGCACCCCTGGGGGCCGGTCGATAGTGTGTCCCCCAGAGGCAACGGCGCCTCACCCGGGCAGAAGCCACCGCTGAGTCCGGGCTTCGTGTTGCTATGGAAGAGGTCACCACCCGACATGTCAGCATCGACACCCCTGTGGACCGATCAGCCCGCATCTTCCTCGCGAGGACTGACCGCTCTGACGGAGGCCTACTTCCAACACGTCTCGGACACCGACCTGGCCGAGGTCGACGACGACCTGCGTCGCGCCCTGGTGGAGGGTCAGCTGGAGCTGGCCGCAGAACGTCCTCACGGTGAGGCCGCCGTGCGGGTGAGCTCCAGTCGGTCCCGCGGTCTGGTGCAGATCGTCAACGAGGACATGCCCTTCCTGGTGGACTCGGTGATCGGTGAACTCACCCGGCAGGGACACTCCATCGGCCTGGTGGCCCATCCTGTCGTCATCGCCCACCGCGACACCGACGGTGGAACCCTCCGAGCGGTCCATGCGGTCCCCTCGCGTCAGGGGATGGCCAGCGGCGACACCACCGCCTCGCTCACCGACCTCGGCCCCCTGATGGCCTCCTCCGGACAGCGTGCCGGGGTGGAGTCGTGGATCGGGATCCAGACCACGGACGCGCTCACCGACGAGCAGGCGCGGGAGCTGACCGAGGGCATCTCCCGTGCGCTGCACGATGTCCGCGCAGCGGTGAAGGACTGGGACTCCATGCGTGCCTCGGCCATCACCGCGGCCCACACCCTGGTCCAGAACGCTCCGCAGAACGTCAAGGGCGTGCGTGCCAGCGCCGAGCTGCTGGAGTGGATGCAGGCCGGGCACTTCACGTTCACCGGCTACCGCCAGTACACGCTGCAGCACGGGGACAACGGACAGGTCCTGGTGCCGGTCGAAGGGACCGGACTGGGCATCCTGCGCGCCGAGGACCACCGCCCGCCAGCACCCCTGTCCACGGCCGGACGCAACCAGATCGAGGCGCCCTCGCCGCTGGTGATCACCAAGGCGAACTCCCGCTCACGGATCCATCGACCGGTCTACCTGGACTATGTGGCCGTCAAGACCTACGGCGAGAACGGAAGGGTCACCGGCGAGCACCGATTCCTCGGGCTGTGGGACGCCAGGGCCTACACCACCCCGGTCGGAGACATCCCGCTGGTGCGGGACAAGGCCCAGGCCGTGATGGAGCTGGCCGGCTTCCCTCAGGACTCGCACTCCGGTGCCGAGCTGCAGCAGATCCTCGAGACGTATCCGCGCGATGAGATGTTCCAGATCGGTGTCGAGGAGCTCTGGGACATCTGTCGGCAGATCCTGCAGCTCCAGGAACGGCGTCGGACCCGTCTGTTCCTGCGCCCCGACGTGTTCGGCCGGTTCATGAACGCCCTGGTCTTCCTGCCCCGAGACCGCTACAACACCTCGGTCCGCGGCCGGATCCAGGACCTGCTGATGGAGGCGCTGGAGGGGGAGTCGATCGACTTCCAGGTGCGCCTGACCGAATCCGTCCTGGCCCGGCTGACGTTCCGTATCCGCATGCCCAGACACCGTGAGATGGGGCCGGCCGTGGATGCGGCGGCCCTGGAGGCCCGTCTGGTCAACACGGTCCGGTCCTGGAAGGAGGGCGTGGACCAGCAGGCTGTGGTCGCCTTCGGCGAGGACTCCGGACTGGAGCAGGCCAAGCTCTGGGATGAGGCGTTCCCGGCCGAGTACCGGGTCGCCTACGAGATCGACGACGCCCTCCAGGACATCACCCGGTTCAACGCCCTGCCCGGTGACGGCACACCGGATGTGCATCTGGACCCGAGCGCGCCGGAGGAGGACGAGGCTCGTACGGCCCGGCTGAAGCTCTACTCCGATCGTCCGAGGACCCTCACCGAGATCCTGCCGGTCCTGCAGAACCTCGGGCTGGAGGTGCTGGACGAACGGCCCTACGAGATCACGCCCGACGACGGCCGGCGCTTCTACCTCTACGATCTCGGTCTGCGCTTCCCGCAGGGGCAGGATCCCGAGCAGGTCTCCGATCTGCTGGCCGATGCCGTCACCTCGGTGGCCATCGACGCCACGGAGTCGGATGCCTTCGACCGGTTGATCCTCAGCGTGGGGCTGCCGGTGCGGATGGTGGCCATGCTGCGCGGCTATGCCAAGTACCTGCGTCAGCTGGGAGTGGCCAACTCCTTCGGGTTCATGGCCGCCGCCCTGGCCGATAACCCGGAGGTGACCTCCGGGCTGGTCGGGTACTTCCAGGCACGGTTCGACCCACACCTGGACCAGGCCGACGACGACGGCCCTGTCGCCGGGGAGGCCCGGATCGCCGAGGCGGAACGTCGCCGGGAGGCGGTGGAACTGGCCTTGGAGAAGGTGCCCACCTTGGACGCGGACCGCGTGCTGCGGGCGTTCTTGACCGTCATCTCCGCCACCGAGCGCACCAACTTCTACCAGGGGCATGAGCGGCTCAGCGTCAAGCTCGCACCACAGCGGATCCCCTTCGCCCCGGAGCCACGACCCGCCCACGAGATCTGGGTCTACTCCCCGGAGGTGGAAGGCACGCACCTGCGCTTCGGATCCGTCGCCCGCGGAGGACTGCGCTGGTCGGACCGCCGAGAGGACTTCCGCACCGAGGTGCTGGGACTGGTCAAGGCCCAGCAGGTCAAGAACGCGGTGATCGTCCCCACCGGCGCCAAGGGTGGGTTCTTCGCCAAACGTCTGCCGGATCCTGCGGCGGACCGCGGCGCCTGGATGGAGGCCGGCCAGGAGGCCTACCGCACCTTCATCCGCGGCCTGCTGGACATCACCGACAACCAGCGCATCACGGCCTCCGGCACGGAGTACACCACGCGTGATCAGGTGATCCGCCATGATGGTCCCGATGCCTACCTGGTGGTTGCCGCGGACAAGGGCACGGCCTCGTTCTCGGACATCGCCAATGAGATCTCTGCCGACTACGGACACTGGCTCGGGGACGCCTTCGCCTCCGGCGGGTCGGTCGGATACGACCACAAGGCGATGGGCATCACCGCCCGGGGCGCCTGGGAGTCGGTCAAGAGCCACTTCGCCTCCTTGGGCCGAGACACCCAGTCGGAGGACTTCACCGTGGTGGGCATCGGTGACATGTCCGGTGACGTCTTCGGCAACGGCATGCTGCGCTCTGAGCACATCCGTCTGGTGGCGGCCTTCAACCATCTGCACGTCTTCATCGACCCCGATCCGGACCCGTCCACGTCCTTCGCTGAGCGGAAGCGGCTCTTCGAGCTTCCCCGATCCTCATGGTCGGACTACGACGAGTCGCTGATCAGCGAGGGTGGCGGGGTCTTCGACCGCCAGGCCAAGTCGATCCGGCTGACCGATCAGATCCGCACCCTGCTGGGTCTGCCGGACGGGACGGACTCCCTGGCGCCGAACGAGCTGGTGCAGGCGATCCTGCGGGCCGATGTGGATCTGCTCTACAACGGCGGCATCGGCACCTACATCAAGGCGGCCGAGGAGACCCACGCCGAGGTCGGGGATCGGGCCAACAACGCGGTGCGGGTCGACGGCGGCGAACTGCGGGCCACCGTGGTGGGCGAGGGCGGCAACCTGGGCATGACCCAGCGTGGACGGATCGAGGCCGCGCTGAACGGCGTGCTGCTCAACACCGATGCCATCGACAACTCCGCCGGGGTGGACTGCTCGGACCATGAGGTCAACATCAAGATCCTGGTGGATCAGCTGGTCGAGACCGGCCAGCTCCCCGCGCAGGAGCGGACCGAGCTGCTGGAGTCGATGACCGACGAGGTCGCGCACCTGGTCCTGGAGACCAACATCGATCAGAACATCCTGTTGCGCAATGACGCCCAGCGAGTGGCCGAGTGGCTGCCCAGCTTCGAGCGGCACATGGACTGGCTGGTCCAGCACGCCGGGTTGGACCGGGACCTGGAGTTCCTGCCCGGCGAGTCGGTCCTGGCCCAGCGCCAGCAGGAGGGGACGAACCTGACGACGCCCGAGCTGGCGGTGTTGGCGGCCTACGCCAAGATCAACCTCTCCGAACAGCTCCTCGAGACGGATCTGCCCGATGACCCGTGGTTCGAGTCCCGGCTGCAGCAGTACTTCCCGGAACCGCTGCGCGAGCGGTTCGCCGAGACCATCAGCCAGCATCCGCTGCGTCGCCAGATCATCGCCACGCTGGTGGCCAATGACGTGGTCAACACCGCCGGCATCACCTTCGTGTTCCGTGCGGGAGAGGAGACCAGTGCGCCCGTGGAGCAGATCGTGGCGGCCTACGCCGCGGTCAAGGAGATCTTCGACATCGGCGGGTTCACCGACCAGATGCGCGAGGTCCCGGCCACTGTGGCGGGCGAGGTCAAGGCCCGCACGCACCTGGACGCTCGTCGACTGCTGGACCGCGCGGTGCGCTGGTTCATCCATCACCGTGCTGATCTCACCCGGATCGGGGACGAGGTCGAGGTGTTCGCCGAGCACGTCCAGGCGATGACCGAGCGGCTCTCGGATCTGCTGACAGGTCAGGACGCCGAACGGTTCCAGTCCTGGTATCAGGAGGCCCTGGAGGACGGGCTGCCCGAACCGCTTGCGCGTCGACGGGCCGGTCAGTTCGAGTCCTACGGTCTGCTGGATGTGGTGCTTCTGGCCCGGCAGTCCGGGCACGAGCTGCAGGAGGTCGCCGAGGTCTACTTCAACCTCTACGCCTGCTTCGGCATCGATGACCTGCTCGAGCGCATCACGGCCCTCTCCCGGGAGGACCGGTGGCAGGCCCTGGCCCGCGCCGCCCTGCGGGAGGACCTCTACGCCCTGCTGGCGGACGTCGTCGCCGCGGTCCTGGACACGGATCCGGAGGAGCAGACCACGACGACGGCCGGCACCGCTGACGCCACGGCTCGGTTGGATGCCTGGTACCGGAACAATGAGTCTCGCCTGGCACGGGCGCGCGGTTTCCTGGAGGAGATGGAGCGTTCCGATGCAGAGGACGACATCGCCACCATGACGGTGGCCCTGCGCCAGATGCGCGCCATCACCTCACGCCAGAGTGGGCGCGACTGACCCCTCTCGACGGGCCCAGCTCTAGCCACGGACGCTCAGGTCGCCGCGGGTAGGCTGGGCCCATGGCGTTGCACACCGAACCCCTGGTGGGGCATCCCGCCCTGCAGGACGGTGACGTCGAATGGCTCCACCTGGTGGTGGGGGACTGGCAGCTGGTGGCGGATCTGGCCTTCGCCGATCTGGTCCTGTGGTTCCCCGTGGACGCGGCATCATCCCCTGCAGGCTCCGGTGACCGAAGCTTCGTGGCCTTGGCCCAGGCCCGTCCCCCGACCTCGCAGACCTCGCTGCACCGGGACATCGTGGGCAGCCGGGTGCGTGCCGACCTCCGGTCCCTGGTGGACCAGGCCTGGTCCACGGGCGAACCGCAGTGGACCGCGCCCAGTGCCTTCGCCCCGGACAGTGCCATGCGCGTCTCGGTCTGGCCCGTGCAGCACCGCGGTCGGACCATCGCGGTGATCACGGTGCATCAGGACCTGACCGGCCACCGGACCCCGTCGCGGTTGGAGCTGACCTATCGCCGCAGCGCCAAGGATCTGCTGGGCATGGCGGCCAGAGGGCACTGGCCGGATCCGCAGAACCATGTGGGCAGCAGCCACCGAGGGATGCCGCGGGTGGGTGACGGACTGCTGAGGCTGGACACCCAGGGGGTGGTCGAATTCGCCACACCCAATGCGGTCTCAGCCTTCAGGCGATTGGGGTATGACGACTCCCTGGAGGGGAAGTCGCTGGCCCGCATCGTCACCGATCTCCAGGACCAGCGTCGGCCCCTGGACGAGTCGTTGCCCCTCGTGCTGACGGGCAAGGCCACTGCCCGCGCCGATGTGGAGATCCGGTCGGTCAATGTCACGCTGCGCTCCGTGCCGTTGCGGGATGAACAGGGGCGCGCGGGAGCGATCGTGCTGCTGCGCGATGTCACCGAGCTGCGTCGCCGGGAGCAGCAGCTGGTCAGCAAGGACGCCACGATCCGGGAGATCCACCACCGGGTGAAGAACAACCTGCAGACGGTGGCGGCACTGCTGCGCATGCAGTCCCGGAGGATGAGTTCGCCCGAGGCTCGACAGGGACTCGAGCAGGCGATGCGACGGGTGGGAACGATCGCCCTGGTCCACGAGACCCTGTCCCAGGGGCTGGATCAGCAGGTGGACATGGATGCCCTGATCGGACGCCAGTTCCGGTTGGCGGTGGAGATCTCAGGTGACCAGCCTCAGGCGGAGGTCCACACACGCTTCGACGGAGGATTCGGCCAGCTGCACAGTGACCTGGCCACCCCGCTGGCGCTGGTGATCAACGAACTGGCCGCCAACGCGATCGAGCACGGACTGGCCGGGGCTCCTGGCGAGATCGGCCTGCGTGCGGAACGCCGCCAGGTGGGAGGGAACGAGACACTGCGGGTGGTGCTGTGGGATTCCGGCGGCACAGGACCGGCACCGGCCGTCAAGGACGGAGGGATGCCAGGAAGCGGCACGGGCCTCGGGCTGAAGATCGTGCACACCCTGGTGGAGGTCGACCTGCAGGGCACCATCGACTGGGCGCCTCGTGCCGGCGGTGGCACTGAGGTCACGCTGGATCTGCCCGTGGATGCGGCCCTGAGCTGAACCGATCCCTGAACGCCGTCGTCCCCGGCCTCCCTCGCGGAACGAGGGGGACCGGGGACGATCAGATCTGGTCGGTGAGCTGGAGATCAGGAAGCGCGGCGGGCGCGAGCGGCGCGGCGCTTCAGTGCGCGACGCTCGTCCTCGCTCATGCCTCCCCACACACCCGAGTCCTGGCCGGACTCGATGGCCCACTGCAGGCAGGTGTCGATGACCTCGCAGGTGCGGCACACGGCCTTCGCCTCCTCGATCTGGAGCAGGGCCGGCCCCGTGTTCCCCACCGGGAAGAACAGCTCCGGGTCCTTGTCCAGGCAGGCTGCGCGGCTACGCCAATCCATGCTGTCGGTTCACTCCTTCACAGCCGCTGCACCAGTGGTGCAGCGGCTCTATACTGGCCGAACGAGGTCACGGTCCCCTCTGGTGGAAGGACCGTGCGGGACACCCGGGGTTCCCTGTTCAGCCGATGGCAACAGAAAGGGGGCCGAGCGACGACCCCCGCAGAACAATCTCGAGTTAGTTTTCCACGGTCTGCCCGGCGCCACAAGGGTCTGATGTGTCCAAAGTGCGCTTTGAGCTGAGGGATTGGTCACATGCGCGAACTGTGACAAGCCCTCAACGTTGACCGCCGCACCAGCGAAAGGACCTGTTGTGCCCGCTTCGACCCCTGCTGTGGGATTGCGTCACCCGCTGGTGGTGGCGGCCGTCCTCGTGCTGTTCCTGCAGGCGGCCGCCGTGCTGTGGACGGCGGTGCGGTTCGCCCGTGACCTGGGCACGGGAGTGGCTCTGAACCTGGGCGGCCAGATCTTCCTCGTGGTGCTGGTGGCCCTGGGTGGGGTGTGGCTCGTGGCCGTCGCGATCGGCGTGTGGAGAGGTGGGGCCTGGAGCCGCTCGGCGGCCACCGTGGTGGAGCTGTTCGCGGTGATCCTCTCGGTCAGCTACCTCTCTGCCGGGAACTGGCTGATCGCGGCGGCCTTCCTGGTGCCGGCCGCTGCGGTGCTGGTGATGCTCTTCAGCGCCCCGGTCGGGCAGCACCTCTCCGGCGCTGCCCAACGCTGATGGATCAGTTGACGGGGCCGGTGTACTTCTCGCCCGGCCCCTTGCCGGGGGCGTCGGGGTAGGGGGAGGCCTCGCGGAAGGCCAGCTGCAGGCTGCGCAGCCCGTCACGCAGCGGGCCGGCGTGCTGGCTGCCCACTTCGGGCGCGGCGGCGGTCACCAGGCCGGCCAGGGCGATGATCAGCTTGCGGGCCTCATCCAGGTCCTTCTGCTCCTCGGCGTCCGGTCCCTCGGAGAGTCCGCACTTCACGGCGGCGGCGGACATCAGGTGCACGGCGGTGGTGACGATCACCTCGACGGCGGGGACCTCCTGGATGTCGCGGACCCGGTCCTCCACGGCCTCGCGGACCTCGTCTGGCGTGTGATTCTGCTGTGCGTCAGTCATGCTGGTAAGCTTCTCACAGACCAATCGGTCCACTGTGCACGTCCACGCCTCGGCGAGGGCTAGCTCTTGTGGTCTGATCTCTGAAAGTGGAGGCCACTCCCACCCGCGTCAGCAGCATGTCCGGTTCTCCGGGCCGAGTTGCCGGGTCACCGGTCAGGGTACGCTTCGGCGGATCCTGGATCGATGGGTCTGAGGGCACCAATGCCGTCGGCCGAGGCCTCCGTCTGCTCAGCACGGGGGCCTTTTCTGATGGCTCGTGTGCAGGCATGAGGAGTCGCGCGGGGACCGCGACCTCCGTCCACCGTCACCGATGTACAGGAGTTGCACGATTAGCGAGCCAAGAATCAACGAACGGATCCGCGTGCCCGAGGTGCGCCTGGTCGGCCCTCAGGGCGAGCAGGTGGGGATCGTGCGCATCGAGGATGCGCTGCGTCTGGCAGCCGAGGCCGACCTGGACCTGGTTGAGGTGGCGCCGGCGGCCAAGCCGCCCGTGTGCAAGCTCATGGACTTCGGCAAGTGGAAGTACGAGGCTGCGGTCAAGGCCCGTGAGGCCCGCAAGAACCAGACCAACACGGTGCTGAAGGAAGTCCGCTTCCGCCTCAAGATCGACACCCATGACTACGAGACCAAGGTCGGCCACGCCCGCAAGTTCTTGGGCGCAGGCGACAAGGTCAAGGCCATGATCCAGTTCCGTGGCCGCGAGCAGCAGCGCCCTGAGCTGGGCATCCGCCTGCTGGAGAAGTTCGCGCAGGACGTCGCCGACCTTGGGTCGGTGGAGTCCACGCCCCGCCAGGACGGCCGCAACATGGTCATGGTGGTCGGTCCGCTGAAGAACAAGGCTGAGGCCATGCGTGAAGCACGCAAGGGCCAGTCCAAGCCGGAGCGCTCCGGCGGTTCTCGTCGGGAGATCGCAGCCCGTGAGGCCAAGTCCAAGGTCGCCGCTGACACGTCGTCGGGGCCGCTCTCCAGCTCGATGTCCGACGCCATGCCGGAGGAGCTGAAGAAGCTGGCCCAGGAGCCTCAAGCCCCGGCCGAGGCGCCGAAGGCAGAGGCACCCCAGACCGAGGCTGCGCCGACGGAGCAGCCTGTAGCGCCGAAGGCTCCCGCCAAGGCTCCCGCCAAGGCTCCCGCCAAGGCTCCCGCCAAGGCTGCGCCCAAGGCTCCCGCCAAGCCCGCTGCGGCGTCGCCTGCCAAGCCGGCTGCGGCGTCGTCGGGAACGGCCAAGCCTGCAGCACCCAAGCCGGGATCGGCACCCAAGCCTGCGGCGCCGAAGCCGGGAGCTCCCAAGCCGGGAGCACCCAAGCCCGGCGGCCGCAAGTAGCCCACCAGCTCGGGCCGGAGACGGCCCACACCGTCTGACCGTGACCGGACCTCGTCCGGACAGGGTCCACACAGCACTGGCCTCCCATCGGAGGCCGGCCGACACGAAGGAGAACGGCAGCCATGCCGAAGATGAAGACCCACAGCGGTGCCAAGAAGCGCTTCCGCGTCACCGGCTCCGGCAAGCTGATGCGTCAGCAGGCCAACCGTCGTCACTACCTGGAGCACAAGCCCTCCACGCTGACCCGCCGTCTGGCCAGCGATCAGCTGGTCGCCAAGTCCAGCGTCAAGACCATCAAGAGGATGCTGGGCATCTGATCGCCCGCGGCCTCGGCCGCATCCAGACCAGCCAGCCCGCTGACGCAGAAGCACTGACGCAGCAGGGCACGATTTCAAAGGAGTACGCACGTGGCACGTGTGAAGCGGGCGATCAACGCCCACAAGAAGCGCCGGACCCTTCTGGACCGAGCATCCGGCTACCGCGGTCAGCGTTCGCGCCTGTACCGCAAGGCCAAGGAACAGCTGCTGCACTCGTATGTGTACAACTACCAGCACCGCCGCAAGCGCAAGGGCGACTTCCGCCGCCTGTGGATCACCCGCATCA
Source organism: Micrococcus terreus (assembly GCF_900116905.1). GTDB lineage: Bacteria > Actinomycetota > Actinomycetes > Actinomycetales > Micrococcaceae > Citricoccus > Citricoccus terreus. The sequence continues at coordinate 493,236 of NZ_FPCG01000001.1, forward strand.
ACGCTGCGGCTCGTGCCAACGGCATGACCTACAACCGTTTCATGCAGGGCCTGAAGCTGGCCGGCATCGAGGTGGACCGCCGCATGCTCGCCGAGCTGGCCGTCTCCGACGCCACGGTCTTCGCCGCTCTGGTGAAGTCCGCCCGTGAGGCCCTGCCCTCGGACGTCAACGCCGCTCCGGCCAAGTGATGTCCGCCGGACGTGAGGTCCGGCCAGCAGATCCCCGCGATCGCATGCACACCGAGCGCCCTGATCAGGACGTGATGACCAACCCCCGGGCTGACCGGGTGAAGAGGGTCGCACGCCTGGCGGGGCGCTCGGCGCGTCTGCGGGAGGGACTGTTCCTGGCCGAGGGGCCGCAGTCCTCCCGCGAGGCGCTGCGGCTGCACCTGGGCGAGCTGCCAGCCAGGGCCTGGCGGCACGGGTCCGTGGTGGAGTCCGTGTACGTCTCGGAGTCCTGGGATGGGCACAACGACGGCCTGGCGGCCCTGGTGGACCAGGTCGTCTCGCTGCGGGTGCCGGTGCGGCGCGCCTCGGCTGAGGTGCTGGCCGCGATGAGCGATGCCGTGAGTCCCCAGGGGATCGTGACAGTCTGCCGAGTGCCGCAGGCGCTGCGCTCGGCTGACCGGCATGCCTCCTCGGATCGTCTGAGGGAACGGGTGGAGAACGTGGTGCCGGAGACGGCGCGGCTGGTGGCTGTGCTGTGCCGGGTGCAGGATCCGGGCAACGCCGGGACCATCATCCGTGCCGCCGATGCCGCCGGGGCCGACGCCGTGCTGCTGACCGGCGGTTCGGTGGATGTGCTCAACCCCAAGACGGTGCGCTCTACGGCAGGCTCGCTGTTCCACCTTCCGGTGGCCTCAGGTGTCGACGTGGAGCTGGCCGCGCAGGTGCTGGGGGAGCGTGGGATGCAGCTGCTGGCCGCAGACGGCTACGGCGAGGTGCGCCTGGACCGAGCGCCGCAGGGACTTCTTGAGGCGCCCTCGGCTTGGCTGTTCGGCAACGAGGCGCAGGGGCTGGACGAGGCAGAACGCGAGCTGGCCACGCATCGTGTGGCGGTGCCCCTGTACGGTGCGGCTGAGTCCCTGAATGTGGGCACTGCGGCCACCGTGTGCCTGTACGGTTCGGCGATGGCTCAGCACCAGGGAGCATGATGCACTCGGTCGCCTGATGTGGCCGAACGACGAAGGGCGCCTCCCCGATGGGGAGACGCCCTTGGTCTATGCGGTGGTCACCGCATCAGGTCCAGCTGATCAGGCGCGGTTGCCCGAGCGCGAGGAGATCCACTGCCAGATGAAGGCAACGATCACACCGCCCAGGATCGCGAAGATCCAGGTGCTGAGCTCGAAGAAGCTGTTGTTGACATCGATGTTGAAGATCGCCGAGGCGATCCAGCCACCGAGAAGTGCACCGAGGATACCGGTGACGAGAGCGCCGAGCCAGCCGCCGCCCTGACGACCCGGGAGGATCAGACGTGCGATGGCGCCAGCGATGAGACCAAGAACGATCCAGCCGATAATGCCCATTGGTATTTCCCCTTCTGGATTGGGATGTACAGCACGAGGGGTGTCTTCGCACTGCGGCGGGACCGTTGCGCCCACAGGTGCGCCTGCGGACAGTCCCAGCTGCAGAACAACTTATCAGCGAACTTCCAGGAAGGGCACGATTCTGGGCGCGTCGTGTCAAACATCTCAGTATATGCCTCGAGCGTCGAGGTTCTCATCTGTGACGCAGTCAGCGAAGTCCCAGGTCAGAGTGGGGTTCTGGGCCTGAGGTGGAATGCTGCGGGGGTGGACGAGCTGCGATCGTCGGCGTGTCGGCTGTGCGCGTGTCGCGATCGGGGCGCCGACGTCACGGGGACAGGCGGTTCGTACGCCGCAGCAGGATCCAGCTCAGAGCCAGTCCCAGGAACGCCAGGACGGCGCCGGCGGCGGCGGGGACCTGGAGGGTTGCTCCGCCTGCGATCACGGCCGCCCCGACCCAGGCGCCGGCCGCATTGGCCAGGTTCAGGGCTGAGTGGTTCAGCGCGCCTGCCAGCTGGGGCGACTGCGGCGCAGAGTCGACCAGCAGGACCTGGAGCGAGGGCACCAGGGCGGAGGCGCAGATGGCTGCGGCCATGAGCGGAATCAGGGAGAGCCACCACCAGGGGGCGGCCAGGCTGAAGGCGGCCAGCGAGACCGCGACCAGGCCCAGCGACCACTGCAGTGTGCGCACTGCGGAGCGGTCGGCCCAGGAGCCGCCCAGCAGGGTACCCACCACCATGCCGACCCCGTAGAAGCCCATCACCAGCGGGGCCAGGGAGAGGGGCATGCCGCCCACCTCCACCATGACCGGAACGATGTAGGTGTAGAGCGCGAACATGCCGGCGAAGCCGACGATCCCCACGGCAACGGCCTTCCACAGCGCAGGGGAGGCCATGCCGCCCAGCTCGCGCCGGATCGAGGTTCCCTCAGGGGCGGGAATCGTCGGGACGCAGACGGCGACGGCCAGGACCGTGGCAAGCCCGAAGACCCCGGTGACCACGAACATGGAGCGCCAGCCCAGTTCCTGGCCCAGCCACGTGGCCAGGGGGACGCCGAGCAGATTGGCCACCGAGAGGCCCGCCATGACCCAGGCGATGGCCTGGCCGCGCCGGGCAGGACCGGCCAGGTGGGCTGCCGCCAGTGCGGCCGCTGAGAAGTAGGCGCCGTGCGGCAGTCCGGAGATGAAGCGGGCCACCAGCATGGACTCGTAGGTGGGTGCCCACAGGCTGATCGCGTGGCCGACCACGAACAGCGCCATCAGCCACAGGGCTGACGTGCGCCGGTCCACGCGTGCCATGCCCGCGGCGAGCAGCGGGGCGCCCACCACCACACCCAGGGCGTAGGCGGAGATGAGCACGCCTCCCGCCGGCAGGTCCACGCCCAAGTCCTCCACGGCCTGGGGCAACAGGCCCATGATGGCGAACTCGGTGGTGCCGATGGCGAAGCCGCCCATCGACAGGGCGAGGACGCCAGCCAGGAGGGAGCGCTGTCGAGTGGTGGAGGGGGTCGGCACCGAACCAGACTACGGCCCGTCAGGCGCCCTTAGGATCGGGATATGACGAATCCCACCGCTGCTGCATCCCGCGATGACGGTGCCTCCACCGCAGTTCCGGCGAAGAGGCCCGTGGTGGGGGCTGCCATCCTGGACGAGTGGGACGCGCCGCACTGTCTGCTGGCCGCTCGACGCAGTGCTCCGGAGTCGCTCAGAGGCCTGTGGGAGTTCCCCGGGGGCAAGGTCGAAGCCGGGGAGGAGCCTCGAGAGGCACTGCTGCGCGAGGTGCGCGAGGAGCTCGGGGTGGAGCTGGAGCTGGGGGCCGAGATCGCGGCCCCTGACCCTGAGGGTTGGCTGCTGGCCAACGGGGCGAGGATGCGGGTGTTCCTGGCGGTCATCGCCTCGGGTGTGCCCCGTCCGCTCGAAGACCATGACCGGTTGGAGTGGACTGATCTGACGGACAGGGACCTGCACGCACTGGACTGGATCCCCGCGGATCGGCCGATCGTGGATGCACTGCTGGACCAGGTGGGGCTCAGCACGGCCTAGCCATGTCCGCTCAGAACAGGGCGAGCTGACGCGTGGATGCCCCGACCGCATCTCGCGGGGCAGGGCGCTGGACGGGCAGCGCATCCTGCTCGCGGGTCAATGCTGCAGACGGGGCCGTGCCGTCCGGTTCGGTGAGGCGGTGGGCGCCGTGCCGGTCCAGTCCGTGCCGCCGGATGATCTGAGCGGTGCGCCGAGCCAGTGCCCGCCGGTATGAGGCAGGGGCGTAGGAGCCGTGCCGGTACAGCTGGCGGTAACCGTCCAGCAGCTGCGGGTGCTGCTCGCTGATCCAGGACAGGTACCACTCCCGTGCCCCCGGGCGCAGGTGCAGGGCGCCAGCCAGGGCTGACTGGGCTCCGGCGGAGGCCACTGCGGACATCAGGTGGTCCACCGCGGAGTCGCTGTCCGTCAGCCAGGGCAGCAGTGGCATGGCCATCACCGTCACCACGGCGCCGGCCGAAGCCAGTTTCTCGATCAGCCGCAGCCGTGCCGCCGGTGAAGGTGTTCCCGGCTCCACCGCTTGGGCCAGGACAGGGTCCAGCAGGGCCAGGGACACGGAGACCTGGACGGGCACCTGCCGTGCGGCGGAGGCCAGCAGGGGGATGTCCCGCGAGAGCAGGGTGCCCTTGGTCAGCAGCGAGAACGGAGTTCCGGTGTCCGCCAGGGCGGAGATGATGCCGGGCATGAGCCGGTAGCGGCCTTCAGCGCGCTGATACGGGTCGGTGTTGGTGCCCAGGGCGACGGGCTCATGCCTCCAGGTGGGGCGTGAGAGCTCCCGGCGCAGCAGCTCCGGGGCATTGACCTTCACCACGATCTGCTGATCGAAGTCCTCTCCGGCGTCCAGGTCCAGATACGTGTGCGTGCCGCGGGCGTAGCAGTAGCGGCAGGCGTGGGTGCAGCCCCGGTACGGGTTCACCGTCCACCGGAAGGGCATGGACGAGGACTCGGGGACCTTGTTGAGCGCGGACTTGGCGACCACCTCATGGAAGACGGTGCCGGCGAAGTCCGGGGTGGTGATGGAACGCTGCAGGCCGGAGAGCGGCAGCAGTGCGGCTGGCGCGGCTGGAGTGCCGCCGCCGTCCTGCTCGGTGCCGCTCCCGGCCTGCAGAGTCTGCGCTTCCCATCGCATGGATTGATTAGAACACATGTTCGAACTCCTGTGCAAGGAACCTCGAGTCGGCCGGTAGCGTGGAGCCATGCTGAATGCCGACGCCCCCGTCCATGTCCTGCTCACCGGATTCGAGCCCTTCGGCGGGGACGCCCACAACCCCTCGTGGCCCGCCGCGCAGGAGGCGGCCACGCTGCTGCAGGAGCGCGGGGTGGCCGCAGCCGCAGCACTGCTGCCCTGCGAGTTCGCCGCCTCCGGGCCAGTGCTGGACGAGGCGCTGCGCCGGCATCAGCCTGAGGTGGTCATCGCCTGTGGGCTGGCGGGTGGGCGGGCGGCGGTCACCGTGGAACGGGTGGCGGTGAACCTGCAGGACGCACGTATCCCGGACAACGCAGGGCATCAGCCCGCTGGCACGGCGGTGGTCGACGACGGCCCGGTCGCCTGGTTCTCGACCCTGCCGGTCAAGCGCGTGGCGGGGTCCATCCAGGGCGAGGGGATCCCTGCGGAGCTCTCCCTGAGCGCCGGCAGCTTCGTCTGCAACCACGTCTTCGCGCACCTGATGAGCAGTGCTCCTGCCCATGATGTGCGTTGTGCCGGTTTCATCCACGTGCCCTGGGACGCAGAGCACGCCCCGGACGGCATCACCCAGACCCTGCCCGCCGAACAGCTGGCCCGAGCGCTCGCCGTGGCCGCCTTCCAGGCCCTGGACCCTGCGCCGGACCTGGACACCCCCGAGGGGACTCTGCACTGACCCGGTTCGGACTCCCGTGAGCTCAGGCCAGGTGACCTCCGGACGGACCCGACGGAGCGGTCGGCCCCTCACGGTCCACGGGGAACCGCCGGCCACGACTCGGCCACCGCACCGGACGCTCCGCGTAACCGCCTGCCTGCAGGCCGGCACCCCGCTCGAAGAGATTGCGCGAGGCCGTGTCCCCGGTGCGCAGCAGGGACCAGGCCACCGCCAGGCCGTAGAGCGGCAGGAAGGGCAGTCCCAGGCACCACGCCCACTGGGTGGCATGACGGGCCTCATGGGCCAGCAGCAGCGGCGTGATCCGGGTGCGCGGGCGGAAGAACACCACATTGCCCACCGTGAACGCCCCGCCGTCTGGAAACGACCACCGGTAGCCGTGCGCCAGGATCAGGCCGTCCGGTCCCCGCTCGATCCGGCACCCGGCGCACAGGGCGCCCACCAGGCCCAGCACGCTGGACAGGTTCGCCGCGTTCCAGATCTGGCGCACGCGCAGAGCCCACCTCAACCCTCGCTCAGGCGAGCCGGGAGGTTTCGGCGAGGGGCCGTCGTCGGGATGGAGAAGCGGGTCCATGTCAGCAGGGTACGGGTCGCGCAGACTCGGGGTGCAGTGTGCAACGGGGCAAACGCGTCCGGCAGGGCACTTAGACTGGATGAGGCCCTGGTGAAGCGGGGCCCACACGAGTCCAGACCACCACAGGGGCATGCAGTCTTATGACCGAATCCACGGATCAGGCTCCCGGGCAGAGGCCCGATCAGGAGATCTCACCGGCTGACGAGACCGCGGTGCAGGCCGCTGTCGAGCGTGCGCTGGCCGACTTCCAGGCCGCCGGCACCCTCGAGGAGCTCAAGACCGCACGGCTGGCGCACACCGGGGAGAAGGCCCCGCTGACCCTGGCCAACCGGGGAATCGGCAAGCTGCCCAAGGAGCAGAAGTCTGTGGCCGGCAAGCTCATGGGCGGCGCTCGCGGGCGGATGGAGAAGGCCCTGGCGGCCCGTACCGCGGTGCTCGAGGAGGAGCACGCCGCACGGATGCTGGTCGAGGAGACCGTGGATGTCACCCAGGCCGTGCGTCGCCGCCAGGTCGGCGCCCGCCACCCCCTGACCCTGCTCAGCGAGCGCGTGCAGGACATCTTCGTGGGCATGGGCTGGGAGATCGCCGAGGGCCCCGAGGTCGAGTCGGAGTGGTTCAACTTCGACTCCCTGAACTTCAAGCCGGACCACCCGGCCCGCGAGATGCAGGACACGTTCTTCGTGGACCCGCCCGAGTCCCACCTCCTCCTGCGCACCCACACCTCCCCGGTGCAGATGCGATCCATGCTCGAGCGCGGCGCCCCGGTCTATGTGCTCTGCCCCGGGCGGACCTTCCGCACCGATGAGCTCGACGCCACCCACACCCCGGTGTTCCACCAGTTCGAGGGCCTGGCCGTGGACAAGGGGCTGACCATGGCCCATCTGCGCGGCACCCTGGAGTACTTCGCCCGGCAGATGTTCGGGCCGGAGGCCAAGATCCGTCTGCGCCCGAACTTCTTCCCCTTCACCGAGCCCTCCGCCGAGATGGACATCTGGCATCCCGGAGCCAAGGGCGGCCCGGCCTGGATCGAATGGGGCGGCTGCGGCATGGTCCACCCCAACGAGCTGCGCGCCGCCGGCCTGGACCCGGAGGTCTACTCCGGCTTCGCCTTCGGCATGGGCGTGGAGCGCACCCTGATGTTCCGCAACGAGGTCCCGGACATGCGAGACATGATCGAGGGCGACGTCCGCTTCTCCCAGCACTTCGGAATGGAGATCTGATCACCCATGCGCATCCCGCTGTCATGGCTTCGTGAATTCGTCCCGGTCCCGGCGGACGCCACCGCCGAGGACGTCATGGCCGACCTGGTCACGGTCGGCTTCGAAGAAGAGGAGGTCCACCGCCCCCTCGATGAGATGTCCGGTCCGATCGTGGTCGGCCAGGTGCTGGAGATGGTCCCCGAGCCCCAGTCCAACGGCAAGACCATCAACTGGTGCCAGGTCCGCGTGGCCCCCGAGGGACAGCCGCAGACACTGACCGGTGAGGGGATCGATCCCTCCGGCGTGCAGGGGATCGTCTGCGGTGCCCACAACTTCTCCGTGGGGGACAAGGTGATCGTCACCCTGCCCGGTGCCGTCCTGCCCGGTGACTTCCGGATCTCCCCGCGCAAGACCTACGGACATGTCTCCGCGGGCATGATCGCCTCCGCACGGGAGCTGGGTCTGGGGGAGGATCATGACGGGATCATCGTGCTCTCCCGGATGGGCCTGGACCCGGAGATCGGCACTGACGTGCTCGAGCTGCTCCACCTGCGCGACGAGGCCGCCGAGATCAACGTCACCGCCGACCGCGGCTACGCCTTCTCCATCCGCGGTGTGGCCCGCGAGTACGCCCACGCCACCGGCACCGAGTTCACCGACCCCGCCTCACTGGTGTCCCCGCCGGAGGCGAACCAGGACGGACACGAGGTCCGACTCGAGGACCAGGCGCCGATCTACGGTGTCCCCGGCTGCGACCGGTTCGTGGCCCGCACCGTCACCGGGATCGACCCCAACGCGCCCACTCCGGCGTGGATGAGCGCGCGCCTGCGCCTGGCCGGGATGCGCTCGATCTCCCTGCCGGTGGACATCTCCAACTACGTCATGTGGGAGCTGGGGCAGCCCCTGCACTTCTATGACCGTGAGAAGCTGCATGGGCCGATCGTGGTCCGCCGCGCCCATGAGGGTGAGCGCCTGACCACGCTGGACGGCAAGGACCGTGCCCTCTCCACCGAGGACGTGCTGATCACCGACGACCGCGGACCGATCGGTCTGGCCGGGGTGATGGGAGGTGCCGAGACCGAGGTCACCGACGCCACCACCACCGTGCTGATCGAGTCCGCCCACTTCGACCCGGTGAGCATGGGCCGCACCCGCCGTCGGCACAAACTGCCCTCCGAGGCGTCCAAGCGCAACGAGCGCGGAGTCGACTGGGAGATCGCCGACGAGGCCGCCGAACGTGCGGTCCAGCTGCTGGTCGAGCTGGCCGGCGGCACCGCCGAGCCCGGTGTGACCGATGTGGGCACCCGCCCGGACCCCTCTGTGGTGCAGCTTCCCGCCGGGTTCCCCACCGCCCTGACCGGGGTGGAGTACACCGAGGAGCAGATCGAGCGTGTGCTCACCGACCTCGGTGCCACCGTGGAGCGTGGGCAGGATGCTGACGGGCAGACCACCTACACCGTGACCGCCCCGTCCTGGCGCTCCGACCTGGAGATCCGTGAGGACCTGGTCGAGGAGATCGCCCGTCTGGTCGGCTACGACCAGATCCCGTCCGAGGTGCCGGTGGCGCCGCCGGGCCGTGGGCTGACCCGCGAGCAGTCCCAGCGTCGCCGTGTCCTGCAGGGCCTGGCCGATGCCGGGCTGACCGAGGTGCTGGCCTACCCGTTCGTCTCCGAGGCCCAGAACCGGCTGTTCGGCTCCGTCACCGCTGAGGAGGGCGCCGCCCAGCGGATGGTCCACCTGGCCAATCCGATCTCCGCTGAGTTCGGCTACCTGCGCACCTCGCTGCTGCCGGGCCTGTTGGAGATCCTGCGCCGCAACCACTCCCGTGGGTTCCGCGACCTGGCGCTCTACGAGTCCGGGCTGGTCTTCCTGCCCAGTGAGCAGCTCGGCAGCGCCTCCATCCCGCCGCTGGGGGCACGCCCGAGTGAGGACGTGCTGGCAGACCTGAACGCCGGCATCCCGCACCAGCCGCGCCGGATCGCCGCCGTGTTCGCCGGACACGACTCTGCCCCCGGTGCCGGCCATGCCCCGCGCAGCTGGGACTGGCAGGACGCCGTGGGCACCGCGCTGGACATCGCCCAGATCCTGGGTGTCCCGCTGACGGTGGCCCAGGGCGCCCATCAGGCGTTCCACCCCGGCCGCACCGCAGAACTGCGCCTCGCAGACGGATCGGCGGTCGGCGTGGCCGGCGAGCTGCTGCCCAAGCTGCTGGAGACCTCGGACCTGCCTGCACGCACGGTCGCGCTCGAGCTGGACCTGGACGCCCTGATGGCCGCCGCCGCGGACGTCGTGGTGGCCGGACCGATCTCCACCTATCCCGCCACCAGCCAGGACGTCGCCCTCGTGGTGGACACGGACACCGTGGCCGGGGACGTGCTCGCCACCCTGCGCGAGGGCGCCGGAGACCTGCTGGAGGACATCGCCCTGTTCGACGTCTACACCGGCACCGGCGTGCCCGAGGGCAGCAAGTCCCTGGCCTTCACCCTGCGCTTCCGTGCCCCGGACCGCACGCTCACCGCGGACGAGGCCTCCGAGGCGCGTGCCGCCGCCACGGCACTGGCCGCCGAGCGCCACGGAGCCGTGCAGCGCTGAGCATGAGTGCGGACCGGCACCATCGCCACGAGCAGAAGGACGGAGCCTCCACGCCGGGGGCTCCGTCCTGGCATGTGGTCCTGACCGGCCCCCGCACCCCGGACCAGCGCCGTGAGGCGCTCGACTTCCTGGCCGTCTCGCGCGGGTTCCGCCCGGGCACCTGGGACGCGGTCCACCAGTGCCCGGAGTGCGGCAGCGACCAGCACGGCACCCCCTCGCTGCGGCTGACCTCCCTGGCGCGCAGGCGCCACGGCACCGGCCTTCCCGACGACGCCACGCCGGTTCCCTGCGTCAGCTTCAGCCGGGCCGGTGGCTGGCTGGCCACGGCGTGGCTGGAACCGGACGCGGCTCAGACCGGCTGGCGCATCGGAGTGGACATCGAGGTGGTCACCGGCCCAGCCTTCGCCACTGCAGACGGACTGGGCCCGGCGGAGAGCTCAGTGGGGTTCTCCGGTGCCGAGCAGCAGGCTGTGGCGGGGCTGCCCGAAGGCCAGCAGGCGGCCGTCCGCGCCACCCTCTGGGCCGTCAAGGAGGCCGTGGTCAAGGCACTGGGCACCGGATTCCGGGCCGACCCGTCCGAGTTGACGGTGGCCCGGACCGACCCTGCCACGGGCGGACTCAGACTCGAGGTCCCCGATCACCCGGAGGCCGTGGTGGTGCTGGGCACCGACTGGCCCGGCGGGGAGCTGCCGGAAGGCCAGGTCGGAGCGGTCGTCCTGCTCAGCGTGGGCTGAGGTCCTCCGGGAAGCCGGGCAGGGCCTTCACGAACAGCCAGGGGTGCATGACCTCGCGGACCCGCCCCTCCGGGATGCCTGCCGTGGAGAGGAAACGCTCGGCACAGGACAGGAACATCTCCGTGTCCACACTTCCGTGCAGATGTTCCTGCACCCAGGCCCGCAGCAGGGCGTCGAACAGCTCGGCACCCACCGTGCACCGCAGGGCGTACAGGGCCAGGGCGCCGCGCTTGTAGATCCGATCGTCGAACATCAGCTGGGCGCCGGGATCGGTCAGCACCAGATCCTGGGGCTGGGCGGCCAGCCTGCGCCAGGCGGTCTGCGCCTGCTCCCGGAGCGTGGCGTGGGCCGAGTCGGCACTCCAGACCCATTCGCTGTAGCAGGCGAAGCCCTCGTGCAGCCAGATGTCCTTCCACTGCCGTACGGTCAGGGCATTGCCGAACCACTGGTGCGCCAGCTCGTGGGCGATCAGCCGCTCCGAGGCCCACGTCCCGTCCAGATGATTGGCCCCGAAGATGGACAGCGAAGCCGACTCCAGGGGGATCTCCAAGGCGTCATCGGTCACCACCGCCGTGTACCGCTCATAGGGGTAGGGACCGTAGTGCCGCTCGAAGCAGGCCATCATCTCGTTCTGCAGGGCCAGCGCCCCCTGGGCCTGGCGCTTGAGCGCCGGGCTGACCGCCATGAACACCGGTGAGGCGACCTGACGCTGGGGCGTGAGGGGTCGTCGTCGGGACCCCGCGGAGAGCTCGGTGAGCTGGTACCGGCCGATCTGGACCGTGGCCAGGTACGCCGGGACCGGAGCGGTCAGCTCCCAGTCCCACTGCTCGCGCGAGGAGCGGCGCCGGTGACCGGACGGAACCCCGTTGCACACCGCCAGGTAGCCCGCGTCCGTGGTGATGCTGAAGCGGTAGGTGGACTTCACCGAGGGGTGGTCCACGCACGGGAACCAGGTGCTGGCGCCGTTGGGCTGGGCGGCCACCAGGACGCCGTCGGTCAGCTCCTCCCAGCCGACCTCACCCCAGGTGCCCCGGCGGAAGGTGGGGGTGCCGGAGTAGGGGATCTCCAGGTCCAGGTCCGTCCCGGCCGGCAGCTCCGTGGAGAGCTCGATCACCAGTCGATCCCGTCGCTTGACGGCCTTCTGGACCCGCACGGTGCCCGCTGAGGAACGGGCGGTGACCGTCCCGGGACGCAGCGGGGTGTGCAGATCCAGCTCGATCCGCCGCGTGGCGTGCTGGACGGTGCCGTGCAGCAGGGCCCGCCCGGAGATCCGATTGGCGGCCAGCTTGACCTCCACGTCCAGCTCATAGTGACGCACCGTGTAGTCCGGGGTGCCGTTGCCCGGGGTGTAGGGGTCCGGCAGGGCGGGGGAGTGGCCGTGCGAGCCGTGGGTGGCGGGTCCGGCGGTGGTGCCGGCGCTGGCGCTGCGGGGAGTCATGGTCTCACCTGTTCCTGTTGCTCCTGCTCCTTCTGTTCTCGTCTCTCCAGGCGTTCGATCGCCGCCTGGCGTCCCTTCACCTTGGGCCCCTTCCAGGGTCCTACCGGGTTGCCGATCCACCAGGAGTGGGGCGGGACGAACTCGCCGCGCATCACCAGGGACCCGGCGCCCACGGTGCCGGACTCGCCGATCCCGGCGGCCGGCAGGATCACCGAGTTGGGGCCGAGCGTGGAACCCGGTTCCAGCACCACGGTGTCTAGGGACATCACGCGGTCGTGGAAGAGGTGGGTCTGGACCACGCAGCCACGGTTGACCGTGGAGGAGTCGCCCAGGTGGACCAGATCGGCCTCCGGCAGCCAGTAGGACTCGCACCACACGCCGTGGCCGATCTGCGCTCCCAGCGCCCTGAGCCACCACACCAGGGACGGCGTGCCGGAGGCGGCGCGGCCGAACCAGGGTGCAGAGACCATCTCGATGAAGGTGTCCACCACCTCGTTGCGCCAGATGAACGAGCTCCACAGCGGGTGCTCCCCGGGCTGGATGCGTCCCATCAGCAGCTTCTTGGCCACCACGGAGGACCCGGCGGCCACCGCTCCGGCCACCATCAGCACGGCACCGCCGAGCAGGGCGGCCAGCCACCAGCCTCCCGGATCCGCACCGACGCCGGGGTCACCGGACGGACCGGAAGAGCCGCCGCCGAGCTGCGCCAGCCCGTCCAGGGCCAGCGCCACACCCAGGGCGATCACCACGGAGACCCACACGGGCACCATGCGCAGGCACTCCCAGGCGGTGCGCGCCCGCTTCAGATGGGCCGGCGGGGCGTAGGTCAGGGCATCGTCCGCGTCCACCTCGGTCCGGCGCAGGCGCACCGGGGGTGAGCCCAGCCAGGAGGACCCGGCCTTGGACTTCTTGGGGGCGGCCGAGAGCACCGCCACCAGGGAGTTCTTGGAGACCTTGCGTCCGGCCGCGACCATGCCGGAGTTGCCCACGAACGAGCGCTTGCCGACCTTGACCTCGTCCACGTACATCCAGCCGCCCGCCAGAGAGTAGGAGCCGACCATGGTGTCATCAGCCAGGAACGCGCCGTCACCGATCTCGGTCAACGAGGGCTGCAGGATCACGGTGGAGGCCTCCACGTTCTGACCCACGCGAGCACCGAGCCAGCGCAGCCAGACCGGGGTGAACCGGCCGGCGTAGAGCGGGAAGAGCAGGTCCCGGGCGGTGTCCAGGATGCGTTCGGTGGCCCAGACCTGCCAGCCCACCCGGGACCGCACGGCGTGGTGGCCGGGGGTGACCCCCACCGCGAGCAGTCGGACGGTCACCACAGTGAAGGCCATATTGGCCCCGAACCACACCAGCGCCATCAGCGGGGAGACCAGCAGCAGGCGCCAGGCCGAACCGAACAGGGTGCCCGGGGCGGTGCTCAGGGCCGGATCGGCGGACCAGTCCGGCCACCAGGTCAGAGACCACAGTCCCACCAGGGCGGCCAGCACTGCGGCCAGCACCGGAAGCAGGGCCAGCACCCCCGAGCCCAGTCCGGAGAGCACCAGCCAGCCGGTGGCCTTCGGAGGGGCGATGTTCGGTCCCTCGGCCTTGGCCTTGCCGCGGCGCTTCACGGGGGAGCCGGCGTAGTCCACGCCGGACTTGGTCTTGCCGGTCACGGTGGAGCCGGGTTGGATGATGGTCCCGTCCCCGATGCTGGCGCCGGGCATCAGGGTGGAGCGGGACCCGACGACGGCCCCCTCACCGATGCTGACGGGCCCGATGTGCACCACGTCGCCGTCGATCCAGTAGCCGGACAGGTCCACTTCCGGCTCCACCGAGGAATGGTCGCCCAGCTCCAGCAGACCCGTGACGGGAGGCACTGAGTGCAGATCCACTCCGGTCCCGATTCGGGCGCCGAGCAGACGCGCATAGGTGGGGACCCACAGGGCACTGCCCAGGGACACGGGGTCCACCAGGTCTGCGATGTGCTGGGCCAGCCAGAGCCGCAGATGGACCTTCCCCGAGCGCGGATAGGAGCCGGGCCCCACTTCCTTGAGCAGCAGCCGCGCGGCGGCCACGGAGAGCAGCATCCGACCGGGAGGGGAGACGAAGACCAGCCACCCGGCCAGCACCCACCACCAGGAGACCGTGGGAGCTTCCGGCAGGATGCCCCAGGCGGCGGCCAGATTGGACGCGGCGGAGAGATAGACCACCCAGCGCATCGCCACCAGGATGAACAGCGGAATGCCCATCAGAGTCTGGAACACCTGGGCCTTGCGAGCGGTGCGGACCACCGGGCGTGGCTCCACCGGCTCCTGCGGCTGGCCGGACCCGTCGGCCGTGTCGCCCGTGACCGCCTCCACCAGGGCGCCGGCGCGCGGGTGGGCGTACACGTCCCGCACCGTCACCATGGGGTGGCGGGTGCGCAGCCGGGAGACCAGCTGGGCCGCGGCCAGTGAGCCGCCGCCGGAGGAGAAGAAGTCGCTGTCCAGATCTGCCGGTGGTGCGCCGAGCACATCGCGCCATTGGGCGAGCACCCACCCACCGGGCGTGTCCTCGGGAAGGGGCAGGCCGCCGTCGGGATCTGCCGTGCCGGAACCCCCGCCCATGCCGGGCAGGGGCCAGGGCAGGGCGTCGCGGTCCACCTTGCCGGACGTCTTGGTGGGCAGGGTCTCGACGACGGCCAGGCGCGGCACCAGCGCGGCCGGCAGCACGCGCTCCAGCTCGGCCCGCAACGCCGTCAGGTCCGGCTCGGGGGAGCCCTCCGGCACTCCGAGGTAGCCCACCAGCAGCTGGGTGCCGGCCGGGGTGGTCTTCACCGCCGCGGCACCGCCGGCCACCCCGGGCAGGGCCTGCAGGGCAGTGTCCACCTCGCCGAGCTCGATCCGGCGTCCACCGAGCTTGACCTGCTCATCGGCACGGCCGACGAACAGCAGGCCCTCGGGGTCATAGACCACCAGGTCGCCCGAGCGGTAGGCCCGCTCCCACCCCAGGGAGGGGAACGGGGCGTACTTCTCCGCGTCCTTGGCCGGGTCCAGATACCGGGCCAGCCCCACACCGCCGATGATCAGCTCGCCGGTGGCCCCCTGCTCGACCGGGATCCCGGTGGCCGGGTCCACCACGGCCAGGTCCCAGCCGTCCAGAGGCAGCCCGATCCGGATGGGTCCGATCCCGTCCATCGGGGCCGCGCAGGCCACCACGGTGGCCTCCGTGGGGCCGTAGGTGTTCCACAGCTCGCGGTCCTCCTCGGCCAGGCGCGCGGCGAGCTCTGGGGGGCAGGCCTCGCCGCCGAAGATCAGCAGACGCACGTTCTCTAGAGCTTCAGGGGGCCACAGCGCGGCCAGCGTGGGGACGGTGGAGACCACGTTGACCGACCGGGAGACCAGCCAGGGACCCAGGTCCATGCCCGAGCGGACCAGGGAGCGGGGGGCTGGGACCAGGCAGGCGCCGTGCCGCCAGGCCAGCCACATCTCCTCACAGGAGGCGTCGAACGCCACGGAGAGCCCGGCCAGCACCCGGTCTCCCGGGCCCAACGGCTCCTGTTGGAGGAAGATCCGGGCCTCGGCGTCCACGAATGCAGCCGCGTTGCGGTGGGTCACCGCCACGCCCTTGGGGGTGCCGGTGGAGCCGGAGGTGAAGATGATCCACGCGTCGTCCTCCGGTGCGGGCGGACGCGGCGAGGGATGGGGAGCGGGACGGCGCTGGTCCGTGCGGATCTTCCCCTCGCTCTCCAGCACGCCGGCCACCCGAGCCTCGGTGAACACCAACCTGGCCCGCTCGTCCGGGTCATCGGCGTCCACGGGGACATAGGCCGCGCCGACGTACAGGGTGGCGAGGATGGAGACGTAGAGCTCCACCGTGCCGGAGCGGATCCGGATGCCGATCCGATCCCCGGCCCCGAGCCCGCGCAGATGCAACGTGCGGGCGGTGGCCTTGACCTCGTCCAGCAGCTCGGCGTAGGAGAGCACCGTCTCGCCGTCATCCAGCGCAGGGGCCTCCGGGTGCTGTTCGGCGCTGGCGGTGAGGATGTCGATCAGGGTCCGCGCCGGTGGGGCGAGGTGGGAGGCCGGGAACTGGGGAAGGTGGGGAGCGCTCACGACGATGTCAGTCCTGCTTTCGATGACCACGCTGACCGGGCACGGCGTCCGATCTCCACCTGTCAGTATCTCAGGGAACCAGCAGCACCTTGCCTGTGGTCTTCCTCTCCTCCAGATCTGCGTGGGCCCGTCCGGCCTCGGCCAGGGGGTGCTGCGCGCCGATCCTCAGGTCCAGGGTCCCGGCGGCGATCGCCTCGAACAGCTCCCCGGCCCGCCATGCCGTCTCCTCGGCAGTGCGGGTGTAGAACGCCAGTGACGGCCGGGTCACGTAGAGGGCGCCGGCCCCGTTGAGGCGCTGCAGGTCGAAGGGCGGAACCTGCCCGGAGGATCCGCCGAAGAGCACCAGGGTGCCCCGCACGCGCAAGGACTCCAGGGAAGCGTCGAAGGTGTCCTTGCCCACGCCGTCATAGACCACGTCCACACCCTGGCCATCGGTCAGCTCGCGCACCTTCTCGGCGAAGCCCTCGTACTCCAGCACGTGGGCGGCGCCGGCCTGACGGGAGAGTTCGCGCTTGGCCTCGGTCGAGGCAGTGGTGATGACGGTGGCCCCCAGGGAAACGCAGAGCTGGGTCAGCAGCAGGCCCACCCCGCCGGCGCCCGCGTGGATCAGCACCGTGTGGTCCGGCCCCACCTCCACGGTGGAACGGCACAGGTAGTGCGCGGTCATGCCCTGCAGAGGGACGGCTGCGGCCTGCTGCAGGTCCATCTGCTCCGGAACGGGCAGCAGCTGCTCGGCCGGTGCCACGAAGTGCTCGGCGTAGGTGCCCGTTCCGGCGGCGGTGGCCACCCGGTCGCCCACCTCCACGCCCTCCACGCCTTCGCCCAGTGCCACCACGGTGCCCGATCCCTCTGAGCCCGGCGTGAACGGGTAGTCCACGTCATACACCCCGGAGCGCTGGTAGGTCTCGATGAAGTTCAGTCCGGCCGCCGCGGTGCGCACCAGGACCTGTCCGGGGCCGGGCTGGGGAGCGGGCACCTCGGACCAGGTCAGTCCGTCCGGCCCGCCAGGCTGGTCGATCGTCACGGCGTGATGGGTCTGCGGGAGGTTCTCGGTCATGGGTCCACTGTAGTCGCCACCGGGTCTCACTATGCATAAATATTCCAACCACTGCATGAATGCCGTAGGATGGCGGCATGAGCATCACAGTCGCCGTCTCAGGAGCCAGCGGATACGCCGGGGGTGAGGTGCTGCGCCTGCTCACCGCCCACCCGGACGTGACCATCGGTGCCATCACCGCCCACTCCAACGCCGGCGAGCGCCTGGGGGCACTGCAGCCGCACCTGCACTCCTTGGCGGACCGTGTCCTTCAGGACACCACCGCCGAGGCCCTCGCCGGGCACGACGTGGTCTTCCTGGCCCTGCCCCACGGAGCCAGCGGCGCCCTGGCCGCCCAGATCGCCGAACGCTCGCCGGACACCCTGGTGATCGATGCCGGCGCTGACCATCGGCTCGAGTCCGCTGAGGCCTGGGAGCGGTTCTACGGCACCGACCATGCCGGCACCTGGCCCTATGGCCTGCCGGAGCTGCCGGGCCAGCGCGAACGGCTGGCCGGTGCCCGCCGCATCGCCGTCCCCGGCTGCTACCCGACGACGGCCCTGCTGGCCTTGACGCCGGGGTTCTCGGCAGACGTGCTGGAACCGCAGGACGTGGTGATCGTGGCCGCCTCCGGCACCTCCGGGGCCGGCAAGTCGGTCAAGCCCCACCTGCTCGGCAGTGAGGTGATGGGCGGGATGAGCCCTTACGGTGTCGGCGGAGGACACCGCCACACCCCGGAGATCGAGCAGGGCCTGAGTCAGGCCGCCGGCCAGCCGGTGACGATCTCCTTCACCCCCACCCTGGCGCCGATGGCACGGGGGATCCTGGCCACGGCCACCGCTCGGTACGTTCCCGGAACGGACCCGGTTGCGATCCGTCAGGCCTGGCAGGACGCCTACGCCCAGGAGGAGTTCGTCCATCTGCTGCCGGAGGGACAGTGGCCCACCACCAAGGCCGTGCTCGGCTCAAACCACGTGGTGATGCAGCTGGCCGTGGACGAGCACGCCGGCCGGGTGATCGTCACTGCCGCGCTGGACAACCTCACCAAGGGCACCGCCGGCGGAGCCATCCAGTCCATGAACATCGCCCTCGGCCTGTCAGAGCAGGCCGGGCTGACCCAGCAAGGAACCGCACCATGAGCGTCACCGTGCCCCAGGGATTCCGGGCCTCCGGAACCACCGCAGGACTGAAGGACTCCGGCAAGCCGGATGTGGCCGTCGTCGTGAACGATGGTCCGGACCGCCATGCGGCCGCCGTGTTCACCACCAACCGGGTGGCCGCCGCCCCCGTGCTGTGGTCACGTCAGGTGCTCACCGACGGGCGCGTGGACGCCGTGGTGCTCAACTCCGGAGGAGCCAACGCGGCCACCGGTCACCCCGGCTTCCAGGACACCCACGCCACCGCCGAACATGCCGCGCAGCAGCTGGGCGTCTCCGCGGGGGATGTCGTGGTGTGCTCCACTGGACTGATCGGTCTGCCGCTGCCCATGGAGAGGCTGCTGCCGGGGGTGAGTGACGCCGTCGGGAAGCTCAGCGCGGACGGTGGGGCGGACGCGGCCGAGGCCATCATGACCACGGACACCGTGCCGAAGACCTCCGAGCACCAGGGGCCGGGCTACACGATCGGCGCAATGGCCAAGGGTGCCGGCATGCTGGCCCCCGGCATGGCCACCATGCTCTGTGTGATCACCACCGACGCCGTGGTGGCGCCGCAACAGCTGGACGCCGCTCTGCGGGAGGCCGTGCGGACCACCTTGAACCGCGCGGACTCGGATGGCTGCATGTCCACCAACGACACCGTGGTCCTGATGTCCTCCGGCGCCTCCGGGGCCGCTCCGGAGCCGGCGGAGTTCCAGGAGGGGCTGCGTGCCGTGTGCGAGGACCTGGCACGGCAGCTGATCGCGGACGCCGAAGGCGCTGCGCACGAGATCACCATCCGCGTGGTCAACGCCAGCACCGAGGAGGCCGCCGAGGCCGTGGCCAGGGCGGTGTCCCGCTCGAACCTGTTCAAGACCGCCGTGTTCGGCCAGGATCCCAACTGGGGCAGGGTCATCTCCGCCGTGGGGACCGTCCCGGAGGACGTGGCTCCCTTCGACGCCTACGCGATCGATGTGACCTTCAACGGGATCCAGGTCTGCCGGGCTGCCGGAGTGGGGGAGGACCGGAACCTGGTGGACCTGTCCGGGCGCGAGGTCACCGTGGAGATCGACCTGCACGCCGGTGACGCCGAGGCGACCATCTGGACCAACGACCTCACGCACGACTACGTGCATGAGAACTCGGCCTACTCCAGCTGAGCGAGAGGAACCCATGATCGAGCACACGCGCGCCACGGCGAAGGCCGAAGTCCTGATCGAGGCCCTGCCGTGGATCCAGCGGTTCGCCGGGACCACCATGGTGATCAAGTACGGCGGCAACGCCATGGTCTCGGAGGAGCTGCGCCAGGCCTTCGCCGAGGACATCGTCCTCCTGCACCACTGCGGCATCCACCCCGTGGTGGTGCACGGCGGGGGACCCCAGATCAACACCATGCTGGACCGGCTGGGCATCGCCTCCGAGTTCCAGGGCGGACTGCGGGTCACCACCGAAGAGGCCATGGACGTGGTGCGGATGGTGCTGACCGGGCAGGTCGGGCGTGAGCTCGTGGGCCTGATCAACTCCCACGGACCCTACGCTGTGGGACTCTCCGGCGAGGACGCAGCCCTGTTCCAGGCTGAGCGCACCGGGACCGAGGTGGACGGGGTGGCCGTGGACCTGGGACTGGTGGGTGAGGTGACCGGGGTGAACCCCGCCGCCATCCGTGACCTGGTGGACAACGGACGCATCCCCGTGGTCTCCTCGGTGGCCCCGGAAGTGGATGCGGACGGACAGCCCACCGGATCGGTGCTCAACGTCAATGCGGACACCGCCGCCGCAGCCCTGGCCGCCGCCATCGGAGCGTCCAAGCTCGTGGTGCTCACGGACGTGGAGGGGCTGTATGCGAACTGGCCGGATCGGGACTCACTGGTCTCCTCCATCACGGCTGACCGGCTGCGGGAGCTGTTGCCCACCCTGCAGTCCGGGATGATCCCCAAGATGTCTGCGTGTCTGCACGCCGTGGATCGCGGCGTCCCGCAGGCCCACATCGTGGACGGCCGCGCCCCGCACTCGATGCTGCTGGAGGTCTTCACCACCGCCGGTGTGGGCACCCAGGTGCTTCCGGAGGAGCAGTCATGAACGACTCAACCGCTGTCAACGCAGTCACCCCGGACTCCACCGGGGCCGACCTGCTGGACCGCTACCGGGCGTCCCTCACGGGGGTGTTCGGTCAGCCCTCACGGGTCCTGGTCCGGGGCGAGGGCGCCACCGTCTGGGACGCGGACGGCCAGGCCTACACCGACCTGTTGGCCGGGATCGCCGTGAACGTGCTGGGCCATGCCCACCCTCGGCTAATCCAGGCGGTCACCGAGCAGCTGGGCACGTTGGGTCACATCTCCAACCTGTTCACCTCGCCGCCGCAGATCGCCCTGGCCGAACGCCTGCTCGAGCTGGCTCAGGCGCCGGCCGGATCCACCGTGTTCTTCGCCAACTCCGGGACGGAGGCCAACGAGGCGGTGTTCAAGCTGGCCCGGCGGCATGGCGGGGAGGACCCCAGCGGACGTCGCACCCGGATCCTGGCGCTGGAGCACAGTTTCCACGGACGGACTATGGGGGCGCTGGCACTGACCTTCAAGGAGCAGTACCGCAGGCCCTTCGAGCCCCTGCCGGGCGGCGTGGAGCACCTGCCCGCCGGGGACCTGGACGCGCTGACCCGGGCCATGGACGAGACGGTGGCCGCCGTGGTCATCGAGCCGGTCCAGGGCGAGTCGGGGGTGCACGGATGGCCCGCCGGCTACCTGCAGGGCGCACGGGATCTGTGCGATCGTCACGGGTCACTGCTGATCTTCGACGAGGTGCAGTCGGGCATGGGCCGCACCGGCACCTGGTTCGCCCATCAGAACCCGGCCGTCACCGGTCAGGATGCCCCGGTCCTGCCGGACGCCATGACCCTGGCCAAGGGGCTGGGCGGGGGCGTCCCGATCGGCGCGCTGATCAGCTTCGGCCCCCACGTCTCCGGGCTGCTCACCCCCGGCCAGCACGGAACCACCTTCGGCGGCAATCCTCTGGCCACCGCCGCCGGACTGGCCGTGATCGCGACCATCGAGGCCGAGCATCTGCTCACCCATGCGCAGATGCTCGGCGCCCACCTGGCAGGGCAGCTTCGCGTACTGCCGGAGGTCCGCGCGGTGCGCCAGTACGGCCTGCTGATCGGCATCGAGCTCGCCGTGCCAGCAGACCGGCACAGCGTTCCCGACGGCGGCCTGGCACCTTCCGTGGTCAGGTGCGGCGTGGAGCACGGCTGGATCCTCAACGCAACGGGGCCGCAGACCCTGCGGCTCGCACCGCCGCTGATCCTCTCCCGCGATGAGGCGGAGCGATTCGTCCAGGAGCTGCCGGAGCTGGTGCGTGAAGCACTCGCGGGCTCACCCTCATCGCCCGCCCCGACCGACTCTCACCGACAGGACCGGACACCGTGAACTCCACACCGAACTCTGGAAGCACCCCCATCCGCCACTTCCTGGTGGACACCGACCTGACACCCGCCGAGCAGTCCGAGGTGTTGGACCTGGCGGAGCAGATGAAGGCCGACCGCTGGCTGCACCGGCCGCTGGCCGGACCGCAGACCGGCATCGTGTTCTTCGACAAGACCTCCACGCGCACCCGGGTGTCCTTCGCCGCCGGCCTCGCTGACCTGGGTGGGCAGCCGCTGATCGTCAACCCCGGTGAGTCTCAACTGGGGCACAAGGAGACGATCTCGGACACGGCCCGGGTCCTGGAGCGGATGGTCTCCCTGATCATCTGGCGCACCTATGCCCAGTCGGGCCTGGAGGAGATGGCCCAGCACGCGCGGGTCCCTGTCATCAACGCCCTGTCGGATGACTATCACCCCTGCCAGCTGCTGGCGGACCTGCTGACCATCCGGGAGCACAAGGGCCGGACTGAGGGCCTGACCATGACGTACCTGGGCGACGCCGCCAACAACATGGCCAACTCGTATCTGTTGGCCGGCGTGACTGCCGGGATGCACGTGCGCATCGCCGGGCCGGCTGGCTACCTGCCCGCCGAGTCCGTGGTGTCCGCTGCACAGGAACGGGCTGGCGAGACCGGCGGGTCAGTGCTGATCACCGAGGACTCCACGGAGGCACTCACCGGAGCGGACGTCGTCGTGACCGACACCTGGATCTCCATGGGGCAGGAAGAGGAGAAGGAAGAGCGCCAGGTCCTCTTCAAGCACTATGCGGTCGATGAGGCTGCCATGGCCCTGGCAGCGTCGGATGCCATCTTCCTGCACTGCCTGCCCGCCTACCGCGGACTGGAGGTGGCAGCCGAGGTCATCGACGGCCCGCAGTCCGTGGTGTTCGACGAGGCCGAGAACCGGCTGCACGCGCAGAAGGCACTCATGGCCTGGCTGCTGTACCGCTCCGGGCTCGCCGTCCCACCGGAGGCAGGTGACGGTCGATGACCGTGCCCTCGACCAAGACAGCCCGCCAGGCGGCCATCCGTGAAGTGCTGGACTCCGGAGAGATCCACAGCCAGGGGCAGCTGCTGGAGGTCCTGCAGGCGCGGGGCGTCTCGGTGACCCAGGGGACGCTCTCGCGTGATCTCGTGGAGATCGGCGCCTCACGTGTACGTTCGGAGGCAGGGCAACTGGTGTATGCGGTGCCCCCGGAAGGGCCGGTGGGCCAGGAGTCCTCCACCTACCGGACCTCCGAGAGCGCACTGTCCCGATTGGCCGGCCTGTGCCGGGACCTGCTCATCTCTGCCGAGGCCAGCGCCAACCTGGTCATCCTGCGCACCCCGCCGGGTGCGGCTCAGTTCCTGGCCAGCGCGGTGGACCAGGCGCGGATGGGCGATGTGCTGGGCACCATCGCCGGTGATGACACCATCATGGTCGTGGCACGAGCGCCTGACGGCGGGGCGGCGGTGGCCGGGACCTTCCTGGAACTGGCCGGGTGAGGCGACCACAGTACACAGACATGACGACGGCGGGCACCCCAGCTGGGTGCCCGCCGTCGGCGGTTCTGGTGCCGGCTGGACCGGCGGAGCATCACATGCCCGGGATGGAGAAGATCTCCTCATCGGCAGGCATCTCGAACGGCTCGACGGCGTTCCACTCGGAGAAGTCGATGGCCCCGATGCCGGAGTCCTCGGAGTCACCCTGGCTCTCGATGCGGACGAGCTGGTTGTCCTTGTTGATCATCACCACGATCGGATCCCCGGAGTCCTTGTCGGTGCCGGTGTACTTGTAGACCTGCTGGCCGTTGTGCTCGACCTCCTCCGAGGTGTACTCGGTGTCAGCGAACTCATCGGCCTCGGGGCTCTCATCACGGAAGCCCTCGTAGAACGAGGACATGTTCATTCCGATGTCAGCAGGGGATTCGATCCACTTGTCGCCGGCCATCTCCTGCATGGCGGCGGCACCCTGCTGCTCCCAGAAGGCGGCGTCCGGCTTGATGTAGGTGAACTCCTTGTTGCCCACCAGCTCCATGGAGATGCCGTCTGCGGTGACCTTGCCTCCGAACGAGGAGTCGTCGGTCTGTCCGGCCATGTCCAGGCTGACATTCTGGCCGTCCTGATCCATCTCACCCACGATCTTCACCGACGAGGCATTCTGGATGCCCTCGCGCACCTCCGGCCAGACCTCCTCGAGCTTGGGCACGGAGGAGCCGCAGGCGGACAGTGCCAGTGCGGTGACGGTGCCCAGGGCAGTGATGCCGGCCAGGCGGCGGGTGCGAACAGCGGTGATGGTCATGAATCCCCTCTGACTTTCATGTTCAGTGTGTTGTTCGGTGGTCGGAATCAGCCTAACGGGAACCTGCTCGATAACGACAACGCGCCGGATGGGGAGAACTCCCCATCCGGCGCGTTGGGTGTGTGGCTATGCCGCGCGGCAGTGCCGATGATCAGTTGGCCGGCAGGTGCAGGGTCTGGCCGACGAAGATCAGGTGCGGGTTGGCCACGGTGTCCTTGTTGGCACCGTGCAGGACCTGCCAGCCGCCCTCGATGTTGTGGGCCTCAGCCAGCTTCGACAGGGTGTCGCCGGGCTTGACGGTGATGGTCTCACCGGAGCGCTCCACGGTGGGGGACACCACGGCTGCACGCTTCGGGGCAGCCTGCTGGACCGGGGCAGCCTTCTTGACCGGGGCGGCCTGCTGGACAGGAGCGGCCTTCTTGACCGGGGCGGCCTGCTTGACCGGGGCAGCCTTCTGCACCGGAGCGGCCTTCTTGACCGGGGCAGCCTTCTGCACCGGAGCGGCCTTCTTGACCGGGGCAGCCTTCTGCACCGGAGCGGCCTTCTGCACAGGAGCAGTCTTCTTGACCTGTGCGGTGCGCTCGATCGGAGCGGTGGTCACCTTGGTCTGAGCGGGCTTGCCGTACAGGCCCAGCTTGGCCGAGCATGCGGGCCAGGCGCCCCAGCCCTGGCCGGCCAGGGTGTTCTCGGCAACGCGGATCTGCTCAGCCTTGGAGGCGTGGTGCGGCATGCCCGAGCCGCCGAAGGCGCGCCAGGTGGACAGCGAGAACTGCAGACCGCCGTAGTAGCCGTTGCCGGTGTTGATGGACCAGTTGCCGGTGGACTCGCACTGTGCCAGGGCGTCCCAGGTGGAGGTCGGTGCGGCGGTGGCGGGGGTGGCCACGGCGGCCAGGCCTGCGCCGGCCAGGGCGACGCCGGCGAGGCCAGCGGCGGAGCGGCGGACGATGGTCTTGTTCGCGGTGTGCTTCATGAGACGTAGTTGGTTTCGGCCCACCTCTGCTCGAGCCGTCCCCGGCCGTCCGTGCAGCACCGTCCGCCGTCCGTGAAGAAGTACACGGCGCAGAACTCCCGGGGGACGGTGCAGGTGGGGGAGTTCCGCAGACACCCTAGATCACGAAAAGATCACAAAGCGGGTGCGGGAACAGTGAATAACATCGAGCAGGTCACGTCAAGCGGGATCGGTGCCACTCGACGCGCCGTACGCCGTTCAGTGACGTGCATCACTTCGTGTCATCCGCGTGATCTCGCCGTAATCGTTCCGTGATCTTTCGACGCTGGGAGATTTCTGTGAATCGGATCACACCACTGCTGGCGTGGGTCATTCCGAGGATTCCCGGCGGTGGTCCAGCAGGGCGCGCATGGCGTCCAGACCGAACATCTCGACGACGGCCCGGGGGCTCTGAGCGCCGGCGTCCGGATCGGCACCTGCCTCCAGGAGGGCGCGGGTGGACCGCTCGTCCTGGACGAAGACGGCGCAGGTCAGCGCGGACTGCCCGCGAGCGTTCACCCGGTGCACATCCGCTCCGCGCTTCAGCAGCTCGAGCACCAGGTCCGGGTGTCCGTTGTAGGTCGCCAGGATGAGCAGGGTGTCGCCCTTGTGGTCGGTGAGGTCCACGGGGATGCCCTGGTCGATGACGGAGGTCACCTCGTCGGTGCGCCCGTCGCGGGCCATGTCGAAGACGGAGTTCAGGAACTCGATCTGCTCATCGGTCAGCGGGGGAGGTGTCTGCTCGCTCATGTCTTCAGCGTAGGGCAGGGGGTCGCTTCCGTCTGCATAAATATGTAGAGTGTTGCATAGACACGCTCTGACAGACCGTGGTGACCGCCGAACCGACCGGATGGACACCCCGCCCCATGTATGCAGGAGGCAGCAATGACAGCTACACCCACCACCAAGGAACGGATCGTCCTGGCCTACTCGGGCGGACTGGACACCTCCGTGGCCATCGGCTGGATCGCCGAGGCCACCGGTGCTGAGGTCATCGCGGTGGCCGTGGACGTGGGACAGGGTGGTGAGTCACTGGAGACAGTGCGTCAGCGCGCACTGGACTGCGGTGCGGTCGAGGCCTATGTCGCCGACGCGCGCGACGAGTTCGCCGAGCAGTACTGCATGCCCACGCTCAAGGCGAACGGCCTGTACATGGACGCGTACCCGTTGGTCTCGGCGATCTCTCGTCCGGTGATCGTGCGCCACCTGGTCGCCGCCGCACGCCAGTTCGGTGCCTCCACCGTCTCCCACGGCTGCACCGGGAAGGGCAACGACCAGGTCCGTTTCGAGGTCGGCATCCAGACGTTGGGCCCGGACCTGAAGTGCATCGCCCCGGTTCGCGACCTGGCGCTGACCCGGGACAAGGCGATCGACTATGCCGAGCGCAACAACCTCCCCATCGCCACCACGAAGAAGAACCCCTTCTCCATCGACCAGAACGTCTGGGGCCGTGCTGTGGAGACCGGATTCCTGGAGGACATCTGGAACGGCCCCACCAAGGACGTGTACGACTACACCGATGACCCGGCCTTCCCGCCGGCGCCGGACGTGGTGACCATCACCTTCGACCAGGGCGTGCCCACGGCACTGGATGGCCGCTCTCTGTCGCCGCTGCAGATCATCGAAGAGCTGAACCGCCGTGCCGGCGTGCAGGGGATCGGCCGGATCGACATCGTCGAGGACCGCCTGGTCGGCATCAAGTCCCGGGAGATCTACGAGGCTCCGGGCGCCATGGCCCTGATGGCCGCGCACCGCGAGCTGGAGAACATCACGCTGGAGCGGGAGCAGGCCAGGTTCAAGAAGACCGTGGACCAGCGCTGGACCGAGCTGGTGTACGACGGCCAGTGGTTCTCGCCGCTGAAGAAGAACCTGGATGCGTTTATCGACGAGTCCCAGAAGTACGTCTCGGGCGACATCCGCATGGAGCTGCACGGCGGCCGTGCGACCGTCCAGGGACGCCGTTCGGACACGTCGCTGTACGACTTCAACCTGGCCACCTACGACACCGGCGATGCCTTCGACCAGTCCTCGGCCCGTGGCTTCATCGACATCTTCGGCTTGTCCTCCAAGGTCGCCACCGAGCGCGATCAGCGGGTGCAGGGCCTGGAGTCGCTAGACGACGTCGCACCCCTGTCCCGGCAGGACTGAGCCCGGCGGCCCAGACGCAGCACGGCAGCAGGCACGGAGAGCAGGAACGGGAGAGAGCACCGCATGAGCAACCACGACGACGCCACCCACCAGAGTGCCCCGAGGCACGGTACGAATGAGGGCTCGCTGTGGGGCGGTCGGTTCGCCGGCGGTCCGGCGGATGCCCTGGCGGCGCTGAGCAAGTCCACGGACTTCGACTGGCGCCTGGCCAGGTATGACATCGCCGGATCGCGGGCCCACGCCCGGGTCCTGCACGCCGCCGGCCTGCTGGATGAGCAGGAGCTGTCCGGGATGCTGCGTGCTCTGGACCGGCTCGAGGCCGATGTGGTCTCGGGGGCCTACGTGGCCGCCGAGTCCGATGAAGACGTCCATGGCTCCCTGGAACGGGGACTGATCGAGCGTGCAGGCCCCGGGCTCGGCGGGAAGCTGCGTGCAGGGCGGTCACGCAACGACCAGATCGCCACCCTGGGACGAATGTTCCTGCGTGACCACGCACGGCTGATCGCCGCCGGACTGGTGGACACCGTGGATGCCCTGATCGGCCAGGCCGAAGCTCACCCGTACGCGCCCATGCCCGGACGCACCCACCTCCAGCACGCCCAGCCCGTGCTGCTGAGCCATCACCTGTTGGCGCATGCCTGGGCGTTCGTGCGGGACCTGCAGCGCTTCGTCGACTGGGACCGGCGCGCGGCGGTCTCGCCCTACGGCTCCGGGGCACTCGCCGGGTCCTCGCTGGGCCTGGATCCCAACGCCGTGGCCGCGGACCTGGGGTTCGACTCGGCGGCCTGGAACTCGATCGACGGCACGGCCTCGCGTGACGTCTACGCAGAGTTCGCCTGGGTGGCCTCCATGACCGGGGTGGACCTGTCCCGGATCAGCGAGGAGATCATCTTCTGGGCCACCAAGGAGGCCTCGTTCGTCACCCTGGATGATGCCTACTCCACGGGATCCTCGATCATGCCGCAGAAGAAGAATCCGGATGTGGCGGAACTGGCGCGTGGCAAGGCGGGGCGGCTGATCGGAGATCTCACCGGGCTGCTGGCCACCCTCAAGGGACTGCCGCTGGCCTACAACCGGGACCTGCAGGAGGACAAGGAGCCGGTGTTCGACGCCGCGGACACCTTGGAGCTGCTGCTGCCGGCGGTGTCAGGGATGATCGCCACCCTGCGCTTCAACACCGAACGGATGGCCGAACTGGCCCCGCAGGGCTTCGCGCTGGCCACGGACATCGCCGAGTGGCTGGTCCGGCAGGGGGTTCCCTTCCGGGAGGCCCACGAGCTCTCCGGCGAGGCCGTCAAGGTGGCCGAGTCCCGGGGCGTGGAGCTCTGGGACCTGAGCGACGATGACTACTCCGCCATCTCGCCCCACCTGACACCCGAGGTCCGCACGGTCCTGTCCACGGAGGGGTCGCTGAACTCGCGCAGCTCGCAGGGCGGCACCGCGCCGGAAGCAGTCCAGGCCCAGCTGGCCGAACTCCAGCAGCAGCTGGCGCCCCTGCGTGACTACGCCTCGGCGCCTCCGCTCCTGGGTGAGGTCCCCGCAGGACAGTGAATGCCGACCCTGCTGGGGCAGACCGTCCCCAGTGGATGCAGACCCTGGAGCGAGGCGCGCTTCACGCCGCCCCACTGCTGCTCGGTGCCACGCTCTCGGTGGCCCGCAGCGGTCAGCTGGTCACGGTCCGGATCACCGAGGTCGAGGCCTACGAAGGCGAACGCGACCCTGGGTCACATGCCTACCGTGGGCAGACCGCGCGCAACGCCACCATGTTCGGCCCGGCGGGGCATCTGTACTGCTACTTCACCTACGGCATGCACTGGTGCGCCAACATCGTCTGCGGGACCCCAGGGACCAGCTCGGCGGTCCTGCTGCGCGCCGGCGAGGTGACCGCGGGAGTGGACGCCGCCGTCGGGCGCCGTGGTGCCCTCCCGGGCCCCAAGCTGGCCTCAGGTCCGGCACGGCTGGCCCAGGCGTTGGGCCTGGGCGCCGGGGACGACGGCACCGTCCTGCTCTCAGGCCCGGCTCCCTCGGTCACCGAGGGCGTTCCGCTCCCGGACGGAGTGTGGCTGAGCGGAGTCCGTTCCCGACGACGGCCAGGCACCTTGACCGGGCCCCGCACCGGAGTCTCCGGTGCGGGAGGGAGCGGCGAGTTCCCCTGGCGGTTCTGGCACCCGGGGGAGCCCAGCGTCTCTCCCTACCGGGCGGCAGCTGCGCGGCGCCGTCCCGGAACCGTCCAGAGCTGACCTTCGTAACGTCCGGTTCACCGAGGTCGCTGTACCATGGATGGTCATTCGTACCGGCGGTCCAAGACCTCTCCAGCAGAGGGGGATGTGGAGCGTCGGCGTCCGAACCGAGGGTGAGCCGAGGGCACGCTGAGCATGACTGATGTGGTTCCTGTCCAACACGACGACCTGGAGCATGAGCGTGCGTACGTCGCCGGGCTCTACACCCGGCTGGACGAGCTGCGTGCTGAGAAGGAGCAGCAGCTGGCACGCGTCCGGAAGTCTGGCGCGCAGGGGTCGTTGCAGAACATGTCCGAGCGGGACGCCTTCGCCTCTCTCTACGAGGACCGTCTGGCACAGCTCTATGCGGTGGACGACCGGCTGGTGTTCGGCCGATTGGACCTGGACAGCGGGGATGAACGGTACATCGGCCGCATCGGTCTGACCGATGAGGACCAGCACCGGCTGATGGTGGACTGGCGTGCACCGGAGGCGGGCGCGTTCTATCAGGCCACCGCGCACCAGCGCCTGGGCGTACGGCTGCGCCGGCACCTGATGCTGCGAGGGCGCACCGTCGTGGACCTCGAGGACGACATCCTGGACGCCACTCTGCTGGAGGACGGCGCTCATCAGACCCACGGCTCCGGGGCCCTGCTGGCTGCCGTGACCGCCAAGCGAACGGGACGGATGGGTGACATCGTCGCCACCATCCAGTCCGAGCAGGACGCCATCATCCGGTCACCCCTCAAGGGCGTGCTGGTGGTCCAGGGCGGTCCGGGCACGGGCAAGACCGCCGTGGCACTGCACCGGGCCGCGTACCTGCTGTACACCCACCGGGACCGGCTGAAGTCGGCCGGCGTGCTGCTCGTGGGCCCGTCGCAGTCCTTCATGCGGTACATCGACCGTGTGCTGCCGTCTCTGGGGGAGACCGGCGTGGTCATGTCCTCGCTGGGTCGGCTGATGCCCGGGGTGAAGGCGGTGGCCGAGCATGACCGCCGGGTGGCCGAGATCAAGGGGCGGTTGGAGATGGCACAGATCATCGCGGCCGCCGTTGCCGGTCGGCAGCGCCTGCCCCAGGGCAAGCGTCGGATGATGGTCGGCGGGACGCCTCTGACGCTGCGTCCGAACCAGGTCAAGCGCGCCAGGGACCGAGCCCGCGCCACCGGCAAGCCGCACAACGAGGCCCGGGCCACCTTTGTCAAGATCCTGTTGCGCGAGCTGACCGATCAGCTGCGCGAGGAGCTGGAGGCCTCATCCGGCACTGGCAATACGGCTGATCGGTCCTATCTGGCCGAGGACGTGCGCAGTGCACGCGATGTGCGGGTGGCCCTGAACCTGTGCTGGATGCCCCTGACACCCCAGAAGCTGCTCTCGGACTTGTTCGCTCGGCCGGACCTGTTGGCCGCCGCGGCACCGCAGCTGACGGAGGCCGAACGGTCCCTGCTGATCCGTGACGCGGATGCCCCGTGGACCGAGGCCGACGTGCCGCTGCTGGACGAGGCCGCCGAGCTGTTGGGTGATCTGGACCCCAGCGCTGAGCGGACCCAGGCCGCGCTGGAGGCTCAGCGCAAGCGGGACCTGGCCAATGCTGAGGCCACCCTGCAGAACGTCAACGCCGCGCTGGAGGAGATCGGCGTCGACGGTTCCATCACCGCTGAAGAGCTGATGGAGGCCAACCAGGCCACTGAACGGTGGGTCTCGGCGGCCGAACGTGCCTCCACTGATCGCACCTGGACCTACGGCCATGTGGTGGTGGATGAGGCCCAAGAGCTCTCACCCATGCAATGGCGCCTGCTGTTCCGGCGCTGCCCGATGAAGTCCTTCACGATCGTCGGGGACATCGCTCAGGCCTCGTCGGCTGCCGGAGCCGCTTCGTGGCGGTCAGCGTTGGAGCCGTTCACCGGGTCCCGCTACGAGCTGGTGGAGCTCACCGTCAACTACCGGACCCCGTCGCGGATCACCACTCTGGCGGCACAGGTCGCCCAGGCTGCTGGACTGCGGGTCTCCACTCCACAGGCGGTGCGTGAGGGCGAGTGGGAGCCGATCATCCGGTGCCTGGCGGAGTCGGAACTGGAGAATGGTCTGGCTGACGGGGTTCGGGAGGACCTGGGACGCATCGATGGGGGACTGCTGGCCGTGATCGTCCCTCGTGGTCGTGAGGTCGCGGTGGCCACCCTGCTCACGAGCACGTACGGAGAACGGGTGGGCTCAGGCAGCGGGGGAGCGGGGCAGGACATCGTCGTCACCACTGCGGCTGAGGCCAAGGGGCTGGAGTTCGACGCCGTGGTGATCGTGGACCCTGTCGTTCTGGTGGAGGAGGCGGGCGGGCTGGTCGGTGACCTCTATGTGGCCATGACACGGGCCACGCAGACCTTGCGCGTACTGTGTACAGGTGGCCTGCCTGACGGGCTGACCCCCACCGAGTGATCTCTGCCCAAGGGCACCTGTGCAACACCCCGTCCATGAGGCGGAATCCGGCTCGGACGCCTGATAGGTTCGCTTCGTGACCACCGTTTCTGATGCCTCGACCTCCAGCCCGGTGAACCCGGTGCTGGCCACCCAGTCCAATGACCCGTCCTTCGCCAACATCTGGCAGGAGCTCAAGTGGCGCGGACTGGTCCATGTCTCCACGGACGAGCAGGCTCTCGAGGAGCTGCTCGCTGGTGACCCGGTCACCTATTACTGCGGCTTCGATCCCACCGCCCCGTCCCTGCACCTGGGCAACCTGGTCCAGATCCTGGTGCTGCGTCGGCTTCAGCTGGCCGGCCACCGTCCGCTGGGGCTGGTCGGGGGTTCCACCGGTCTGATCGGCGATCCGAAGGAGACCGCCGAGCGGGTGCTCAACCCCAAGGAGAGGGTGAACGAGTGGGTCGGCTACCTGCGCGGCCAGATCGAGCGCTTCCTCTCCTTCGACGGCGACAATGCAGCGCGCATGGTCAACAACCTGGACTGGACCGCCCCGATGAGTGCACTGGACTTCCTGCGGGAGGTCGGCAAGTACTACCGAGTGGGCACCATGATCAAGAAGGAGACGGTCGCCAAACGGCTGAATTCGGACGAGGGCATCTCCTACACCGAATTCTCCTACCAGGTGCTGCAGGGGATGGACTTCCTGAACCTGTACCGCGAGCACGGGTGCATCCTGCAGACCGGTGGATCGGACCAGTGGGGCAATCTGACCTCTGGCACGGACCTGATCCGCAAGGTGGAGGGCGTCGCTGCCCACGCCATCGGTACACCGCTGATCACCAATGCGGACGGCACCAAGTTCGGCAAGTCGGAGGGCAACGCCATCTGGTTGGATCCGAAGCTGTGCTCGCCGTACACGTTCTACCAGTTCTGGCTCAACACCTCGGATGAGGACGTGGTCGCCCGGCTCAAGGTCTTCACCTTCCTGCACCGGGACCGGATCGAAGAGCTGGCGGCCAAGGTCGAGGCTGAGCCGTTCCGGCGCGAGGCCCAGAAGACGCTGGCCTGGGAGGTCACCTCCCTGGTGCACGGCGAAGATGCCACGCAGAAGGTGGTCGACGCATCGGCAGCCATCTTCGGCGGCGGAGACCTGGCCGGCATCGACGAGTCCACCTTGGCCTCAGCCACGGCGGAACTCCCGACGGCGGCCCCGGGATTGGGTGCAGCCGGCCCCGTCGGCATCGTGGATCTGCTGGTCGCCACGAAGCTGGCCACCTCCAACTCGGATGCTCGCCGCACGGTGGGGGACGGCGGCGCGTCGGTGAACAACATCAAGGTCAGTGACGTCGAGGCGACCTTCGGACCAGACCAGGCGCTGCACGGCCGGTACCTGTTGGTCCGCAGAGGCAAGAAGAAGATGGCCATGGTCGACCTCCAGAGGTGACCAGCACCACACGGAAAGATCTGCGGTGACCTCCACCTCTGTGCACGGTGGCAGCGCGCGGCAGCACAGCCCGAAGAGGGTCGGCATCATCGCAAGAACCGCGAGATTCCGGCCCTCTTCGGCACTCCGGACACCTCACTGTCGCCCCTGACCGGACGCATCCGACAGAGCCGGACGGCCGATTTGGCACCCTCCGAAAAGTGTGTGTATAGTTTCTCGAGTCGCCAGCCGCGGAAGCGGGAACATCGGCGGCCAACCCCGAACTGAGAATTCAGACCCTGGACTGTCGCGCTCACAAGTGCTACGGTAAGGGGCCGGTCGAGGATCGGGACAGACCACAACTTCATGGAAATCAACGGTTCAGCCGATTTGACAGCCACGAAGAACGCGGTCTAAGATTGAAAATCGCTGGATAACGAAAGACGAGAAAACAGCTCGAAGAAATCGAGAACCTCGGGAAGAGTTATCACAAGCCTGTTGTTTGAGAACTCAATAGTGTGCCAAGTTTGTTGATGCCAAGTATTTGATTATTTGGTTGCCATCACTTCATTGCACCCCCGTGTGGTGGGTGGTGGTTGCCGGGATGAGCTTGGGGGTTGTTGCTGCTGGTTTTCCGCTGGTGGTGATGGTTCTCGAGTGCTTTTTGTTTTTTACGGAGAGTTTGATCCTGGCTCAGGATGAACGCTGGCGGCGTGCTTAACACATGCAAGTCGAACGATGAAGCCCAGCTTGCTGGGTGGATTAGTGGCGAACGGGTGAGTAACACGTGAGTAACCTGCCCTTGACTCTGGGATAAGCCTGGGAAACTGGGTCTAATACTGGATATGACTTCTCACCGCATGGTGGGGGGTGGAAAGATTTATTGGTCTTG
>NZ_FPCG01000019.1 GCF_900116905.1 Micrococcus terreus
ATCTCGCCAACGACGGCTCCCGACTGAAGCTACCCCCGACCATTCACACCCTCATATCCCACTAACGGTTCACAACAGGTTGACACCCGTCGAAACGGGCGAGTGCCAGTGATAACTGACCTCCAGTTGTGAGGGGACAGGGAACTCCGGATCAGCCGGCGTTGACCACCAGCGCCATCTCAGCGGGCGAGGCCAGCAGCGAGTGCTGCGGCAGCACCCGGACGGTGTACCCGAAGGAGCCCGAGCGGTCGATCAGCAGCGTGCCGGAGAACCGGTAGCGGCCGTCACCCAGATCCTCCGAGGGCACCAGGGTGAGCTGGCCGGTCTCGGTCAGCTCGTCCTCGGACACTGACGCATCCTCACCGGCGGAGACCTTGCCGTACACGGCCTGGACCAGCACATCCTGCGGGGTCAGCCCACCGAGTCGGACGTAGGCGGACACCTCCAGCTCGTCCCCGATCTGCGGCGCGTCGGAGACCCCCAGGGAGTCCACGTGCTCCACCACCACGCCCGGGAACTGCTCCCGGACCGCGGTCTTCCAGGCGGCCAGAGCACGCGCATTGGCATATCCGTCGGCATCGGCGATCCGGCCGGCGTCGGCGGCCGGACGGTAGAGGATGTTGACGTAGTCCTGGACCATACGGTCGGCGGAGACCTGCGGGCCCAGGGTGGCGATGGTGTGCTTGATCATCTCGATCCACTGCAGCGGCAGGCCGTCGTCGTGCCCTGCCGAGACGGTGGACGGTCCGGCGGCGCCAGCCGCAGCGGGTGCCTCCGCCCCGTAGAACCGCGGGGTCAGCTCGTTCTCCAGCAGGTCGTACAGCGCCGCGGCCTCGAGGTCGTCGCGCTCCTCGGTGGAGGCGGCGGAGGACGCGGTGGGGATGGCCCAGCCGTTCTCGCCGTCGTACATCTCATCCCACCAGCCGTCCAGCACGGACAGGTTCAGGCCGCCGTTCATGGCCACCTTCATCCCGGAGGTGCCGCAGGCCTCGAGCGGGCGCAGCGGGTTGTTCAGCCACACATCCACGCCGGGCATCAGGGTGGAGGCCATGCGGATGTCGTAGTTGGGCAGGAACACGATCCGGTGACGCACCTCGGGGTCGTCGGTGAAGCGCACCATCTCCTGGATCATCCGCTTGCCCTGCTCGTCGGCGGGGTGGGACTTGCCGGCCACCACCAGCTGGATGGGCCGCTCGGGATCCAGCAGCAGGCGCTTGAGCCGCTCGGGGTCGCGCAGCATCAGGGTCAGCCGCTTGTAGGTGGGCACGCGGCGGGCGAAGCCGATGGTCAGCACGTTCTCGTCCAGCACCGAGTCGGTCCAGGCCAGCTCGGCCTCGGACGCACCGCGCTTGCGCCAGGAGGACTTCAGACGGGCGCGCACGTCCTGGATCAGGGTTCGGCGCAGCTCACGGCGCACGTTCCACAGCTCCTGATCTGGCACCTCCCAGACCTTGTCCCAGTCATGCCCGGCCACCGCAGCGGCACCGAACATGGTCATGGCGGTCTCCGAGACGGTCTCGGACACCCAGGTGGGGGCGTGGACGCCGTTGGTGATCGAGGTGATCGGGACCTCGGCGGCGTCGAAGCCCGGCCAGAGCCCCTGGAACATCTCGCGGGAGACCACGCCGTGCAGCTGGGCCACGCCGTTGGCCCGCTGGCCCAGACGCAGACCCATCACGGCCATGTTGTGCACGCCGCGGTCTCCGCCGTCGTAGTCCTCGGCGCCCAGGGCGAGCACGTTCTCCACGGGGACGGCCGGTGCCAGCCCGGCCTGGAAGAACTGCTCCACCAGGGAACGGTCGAAGCGGTCGATGCCGGCGGGCACCGGGGTGTGGGTGGTGAACACGGTGGAGGCACGCACGCTGGTCAGCGCCTCCTCCCAGTTCAGGCCCTGCTCCATGAGCTCCTGGATCCGCTCGATCCCCTGGAACCCGGCATGGCCTTCGTTGGTGTGGTAGACCTCGGGTGCCTCGATGCCCTGCAGTCGCGCGTACTGGCGCAGGGCCTTCACGCCGCCCATGCCCAGCAGCAGCTCCTGCTGCAGGCGGTGGTCCCCGCCGCCGCCGTACAGGCGGTCGGTGATGGTGCGGGCGGTGTCGTCGTTGGCCGGCACATCCGAGTCCAGCAGCAGCAGAGGAACACGCCCGACGTCGGCCCGCCACACCTGGGCATGCAGGGTGCGGCCTCCAGGGATGGGCAGGGAGATCTGGACAGGAGTCCCGTCGGACTCCTTGAGCAGGGTCAGGGGCAGATTGTCCGGGTCCAGGACCGGGTAGGTCTCCTGCTGCCAGGCGTCACGGGAGAGCGACTGCTTGAAGTAGCCGGCCTGGTAGAGCAGGCCCACGCCGATGATCGGCACGCCGAGGTCCGAGGCGGACTTCAGGTGGTCGCCGGCCAGGATGCCCAGACCACCGGAGTACTGGGGAAGCACAGCGGTGATGCCGAACTCGGGGGAGAAGTAGGCGATCGAGCTCGGCGCCTGTCCGGCGGAGAACTCGTTCTGGTACCAGCGGTCCTCAGAGACGTACCGGTCGAGGTCAGCGGTGGCCTCCTGCACGCGCTGGACCAGCTGGCTGTCAGCGGCGAGCTCGGTCAGTCGCTGCCGGTCGAAGGAGCCGAGCAGGGCGACGGGGTCGTGGCCGAGCTCCTCCCAGGCGGCGGGGTCCAGGTCGCGGAAGAGCGCCTGGGTCTGGGGGTGCCAGGACCAGCGGAGGTTCGCGGCCAGACGGCTCAGGCCAGAGATCTCCTCGGGCAGGTGGGTACGGACGATGAATCTGCGGATTGCCTTCACACCCCCACGGTACTAGGGGAGGGGGTCCAGGAGGAGTCGTTCCGGTGAATGACGCTCCGTGGGCTCGCTCACGTGCGTGAGCTGGCGTGAGCCGGCCGAGGAGGGAGCTGCAGGAGGACAGATCGTCCACAGGGGCGTCGATGTCATCACAGATCGTCTGGCATGCGCCGCTCGTGTTGAATGTAAGGTGGATCACACTGACTATTGAGATACGAAATGCTCACTGATGGACGGGTGGCTGTCGCATCCCCGCGGCTGATCCGTCTCCAGGCGTCCTCGGATGCCCGCCTGCACCACCACCTGATGATTCGAGGGAGACCATGAAGAAGTCCACCACCGCCCGTCTCACGGCGGCCCTGGCCGCCACCGCCCTGTTCGCCACCGCCTGCGGCTCCAATGGGGGAGGCAGCGGAGACGGCACCAGCCCCGCCGGGGAGGGAGCCGCAGAGTCCTACTCGATCGGCATCGCCCAGTTCGTGACGCATCCCGCCCTGGATTCGGCCAAGAACGGTTTCAAGTCCGCCTTCGAGGAGGCCGGCGTCGAGGTGGAGTGGGATGAGCAGAATGCCCAGGCCGATGCCGGAACCGTGACGAGCATCGTCGGCTCCTTCGCCACTGCCGACCTGGACCTGGTCGCGGCCATCGCCACTCCGGCCGCCCAGGGAGCCACCCAGGCCATCACGGACAAGCCCGTCGTGTTCATGGCCGTCACCGATCCGGTGGACGCGAAGATCATCGCTGACTGGGAGGCCCCCGGCGGCAACGTCACCGGCGTCTCGGACATGAACCCGGTCAAGGAGCAGTTGGACCTGCTCAACCAGCTGGGGGTGGATGCCAAGACCGTGGGCATCGTCTACTCCTCCGGTGAGCCGAATTCTGCCGTCCAGGTGAAGCAGGCCGAAGAAGCAGCCGCTGAGCTGGGCATGGAGATCAAGACGACCACCATCACCAACAGCTCTGAGGTCCAGCAGGGCGTCCAGGCGCTGGGTGATGTCGATGCCATCTACGTCCCCACCGACAACGCTGTGGTCTCGGCCCTGGAGTCGGTGATCGCCTACGGCGAGTCCCAGAAGATCCCGGTGATCGCTGCCGAGGGTGACTCGGTGGCTCGCGGTGCGGTCGCGACGTTCGGCATCGACTACACCGCTCATGGCAAGCAGGCCGGCGAGATGGCCGTGAAGATCCTCACCGAGGGAGCTGACCCGGCTTCCCTGCCCGCTGAGCGTGCCCCGGAGGACAGCCTGAAGCTCTACGTGAACGAGGAGGCCGCCGAGAAGATGGGCGTCACCATCCCGGAGGACATGCTCGCCGAGGCAGAGAAGCTGACCGCGGCTGACGCCGAGGAGTCCGAGGGCTGATCCACTGCCGGCGCTGAGCCCCTCGACCGACCACGACCCGTGCCGGCCGTCCCTCCTGACGGCCGGCACGGCACTGACGGGAACCGCACCGCCGGCCCGGCCCCGCTGATCCGCTTCCCCTCCCACGAAGGCACCACACGCTCATGAACACCGCCATCGAACTCGGTCTGATCTACGCGATCATGGCCATCGGGGTCTATCTGACCTTCCGCATCCTCGACTTCCCGGACCTGACGGTGGACGGATCCTTCACCACCGGCGGCGCCACGGCCGCTGTGCTGATCGTCAATGACGTCCACTTCATCCTGGCCATGGCCGCGGCTTTCGCCGTGGGCACGGTGGCCGGACTCATCACCGGACTGCTGCACACCAAGGGCAACATCAACGGTCTGCTGGCCGGCATCCTGACCATGATCGCGCTGTACTCGATCAACCTGCGCATCATGGGCAAGGCGAACGTCCCGCTGTTGGGCGAGGACACCGCGTTCGCCTTCATGAGAACCCTCGGGGCCTCCAGCGGAAGCTGGGCGCTGATCGCGATCCTGCTGGCACTGATCCTGGTCCTGAAGTTCATCGTGGACTGGTTCCTCTCCACCGACCTGGGACTGTCCCTGCAGGCCACCGGAGACAACGAGGAGATGATCCGCAGCTTCGGCGTCTCCACGGATCGGATGAAGATCCTGGGCCTGATGCTCTCCAACGGCCTGGTGGCCCTCTGCGGCGCCGTCGTGGCGCAGCAGCAGGGCTTCGCCGACATCAGCATGGGCATCGGCCTGATCCTGGTCGGACTGGCCTCGGTGATCGTGGGCCAGGCACTGCTGGGCACCCGCACCGTGTTCATCGCCACCCTGGCCGTGATCGTCGGCGCGGTGATCTACCGCCTGGCCATCTACTTCGCCCTGACTGCGGGTCTGAACGCCAATGACATGAAGCTGATCTCGGCGGTGCTGGTGGTCGCCGCGCTGCTGTTGCCCCAGTGGAAGATCTTCCGGAAGCTGGGCGGCCTCAGGCGAGACCGGGGCGTGGTCTCCGACATCGCCGCGGGTGGCCCTCAGGCAGCCCCGGCGCTGGCCACCAGCGGGGCTTCTGCCGCACCGGCCGCCGAATCCACTCGTACCGGCTCATCCCAGGAGGCAGACCGTGCTTGAGCTCACCGACATCCACAAGACGTTCTTCCCGAACACGGTCAATGAGCGTCGGGCGCTGGTCGGGATCGACCTGCACCTGGCCCCGGGCGACTTCGTGACCGTGATCGGTTCCAATGGCGCCGGCAAGTCCACCGTGCTGAACACCGTGGCGGGCAAGCTGACCCCGGACACGGGCACCGTGCGGATCGACGACAAGGACGTCACCGGGCTGAAGGACTTCCAGCGCGCCGAGTTCGTCGGGCGCGTCTTCCAGGACCCGATGGCCGGCACCAGCCCGAACCTGACGATCGAGCAGAACATGTCCCTGGCGGGGCGTCGCGGCAAGACCCGTGGACTGTCCCTGAGCGTGGGCAAGGCCCGCCGGGAGGAGTACCACGAGGCCCTCAAGGTCCTGGAGCTGGGCCTGGAGAACCGGATGAAGACCAAGGTCGGCCTGCTCTCCGGCGGCCAGCGGCAGGCGCTGAGCCTGCTGATGGCCACCTTCTCCGGTCCCAAGATCCTGCTGCTGGACGAGCACACCGCCGCACTGGACCCGCAGCGTGCGGCCCTGGTGACCGAGCTGACCCAGAAGGTGGTGGCCGACCAGAACCTGACCACCCTGATGGTCACGCACAACATGGCCCAGGCCCTGGAGGTCGGCAACCGGCTGATCATGATGCACGAAGGCCGGATCATCCTGGACCTGCACGAGGAGGAGAAACGCGGCAAGACCGTGGAGGACCTGCTCGGCGAGTTCGCCAAGATCAAGGGCGCCGAACTGGACGACAAGGCCCTGCTGCAGTGATCGGGTCCTGATCTGCCGCACCGTGGAGCGGACGGAAAGAGGTTAGCCATTCACCCGGCGTGCCGGTAACGTCGAACTCGTGGGAGCCATCAAGAACGCCAACATGTCCCCGCTGTTCCGCACCGAGCTGAAGGTCGGCCGCATCCCCGTGACGGATGTGCAGCCGGCCGTGCACCACGGCGCGCACCCGGCCAAGGCGGTGGTGGGGGAGGACATCCCCGTCCGCGCCAGGGTCTTCCGGGAGGGCCACGACCGTGTCGGTGCCACCGCCGTGCTCTACGGCCCGGACGGGGCGCTCGTCCACAGAGTGCGCATGCACGAGGGCGCACCCGGACTGGACGAGTACCTGGCCACCCTGCGCCCCACGCAGGTCGGGATGCACTCGCTGGTGGTCGAGGGCTGGTCGGACCTGTTCGGCACCTGGCACCATGCCGCCACCGTCAAGATCGACGCCGGCGTGGACGTGGACCTGATGCTGGCAGAGGGCGTGGCACTGTTCGCCTCCGCCGCCGAGGACAGCGATCGCACCGAGCAGGACCGGGCCGTCTTCGCCGAGACTGCACGTGTCCTGGCAGATCAGTCCCTCAGCGTGCAGGAGCGACTCGCTGCCGCTGAGACCCCCGAGGTGACCGAGATCCTCACCGCACGTCCGCTCCGGGATCTGGTGTCGCCGTCGTCGTCCTATCCCGTGGAGGTCCAGCGCAGCCTGGCCGGCCGCGGCGCCTGGTACGAGTTCTTCCCGCGCTCCGAAGGGGCGCAGTACCACCCGGAGTCCGGCACCTGGACCTCAGGCAGTTTCACGACGGCGGCCAGGCGCCTCCCAGCGGTGGCGCAGATGGGCTTCGACGTCATCTATCTGCCCCCGATCCACCCGATCGGGCGGACTCACCGCAAGGGCCCGAACAACACCCTGGTGGCAGGCCCGCACGACCCGGGCTCGCCGTGGGCGATCGGTGCGGAGGAGGGCGGACACGACGCCATCCACCCGGACCTGGGCACCCCCGAGGACTTCGCCCACTTCGTGGCCGAGGCCGAGCGGAACGGACTCGAGGTGGCCCTGGACCTGGCCCTGCAGTGCGCCCCGGACCATCCGTGGGTGGCCGAGCGCCCGGAGTGGTT
Organism: Micrococcus terreus; assembly: GCF_900116905.1. Taxonomy (GTDB): domain Bacteria; phylum Actinomycetota; class Actinomycetes; order Actinomycetales; family Micrococcaceae; genus Citricoccus; species Citricoccus terreus. The sequence goes on from NZ_FPCG01000019.1 coordinate 7,201, forward strand.
CACCACCCGCGTGGACGGGACCATCGCCTACGCGGAGAACCCGCCGAAGAAGTACCAGGACATCTACCCGCTGAACTTCGACAACGATCCGCGCGGACTGCGCCGGGCCGTCCTGAAGGTCGTGGAGCTGTGGGTCTCCCGCGGCGTGAAGATCTTCCGGGTGGACAACCCGCACACCAAGCCGCTGTGGTTCTGGGAGTGGCTGATCGGCAAGGTGCGGCGCCGCCACCCGGAGGTCGTGTTCCTGGCTGAGGCGTTCACCCGTCCGGCCATGATGCACGCCCTGGGCCGGGCCGGTTTCCAGCAGTCCTATTCCTACTTCACCTGGCGGAACACCCGCGAGGAGATCGCCGAGTACCTGCATGAGGTCACGGCGCAGACCCCGGCGTTCTACCGCCCGAACTTCTTCGTCAACACCCCGGACATCCTCACCGAGTACCTGCAGTTCGGAGGACCGGCGGCGTTCAAGATCCGTGCGGTCCTGGCAGCCCTGTCCAATCCGCTGTGGGGCATGTACGCCGGCTACGAGCTCTATGAGCATGTGGCCCGCCCCGGGGCGGAGGAGTACATCGACAATGAGAAGTACGAGTACAAGGACCGGGACTTCGCCGGTGCCGAGGCCCGGGGGGAGTCCCTGGCCCCGTTCATCACTCGACTGAACCGGTTCCGCCGCGAGCACCCTGCCCTGCAGGACCTGCAGAACCTGACGCTGCACTCGGCGGACAACGACCAGATCCTGGTGTTCTCCAAGACCCGTCGGCCGCAGCCGGAGGGCGAGCACGCGGATGCCGAGGCCGCTGCGGACCGGGGTGCGGACGGAGTGCCGCTGGACGCACCGGACACGGTGATCGTGGTGGTGACCTGCGATCCGCACTCGGTGCGCGAGGCCACCGCCCGTCTGGACCTGAGCGCGCTGGACCTGCGCCCGCAGGACCTGGATGCCGAGGGACGGTTCGAGGTGGAGGACCTGATCACCGGGGCGCGGTGGCGCTGGGGAGCGGAGAACTACATCCGCCTGGACCCCCATGTCGAGCCCGCGCACGTGCTGCGCATCGTCCGCGGCTGACCCTCCCCGCCCGCATGCCCGCTCCTGACCGAGGGGACATGCCCGGCCTGATCCGCCGCACCTGACCTGTAGACGCAGCACCCGGCAGGCCCGTCCACACACGGCCCGCCGGATCGAGACGGAAGAGCACACGAACCATGGCGAACTCCTACCAGCTCCACACCCACGGGATCTCCCACGACCCTGACTGGTTCCGCACCGCAGTGTTCTACGAGGTGCTGGTCCGGGCGTTCCATGACGGCAACGGGGACGGGTCCGGTGACCTGGACGGGCTGATCAACAAGCTGGACTACCTGCAGTGGCTGGGCGTGGACTGCCTGTGGGTCCCGCCGTTCTACCGCTCTCCGCTGCGGGACGGCGGCTATGATGTGGCGGACTTCTATGAGGTGCTGGACGAGTTCGGAACGGTCTCGGACTTCAAGCGACTCGTCGCCGAGGCCCACGCGCGCGGCCTGCGGGTGATCATCGACCTGCCGCTGAACCACACCTCGGACCAGCACCCGTGGTTCCAGGCCTCCCGGGCAGAGCCGGACGGCCCCTACGGCGACTTCTACGTGTGGTCGGACACCGATGAGAAGTACCAGGACGCCCGCATCATCTTCGTGGACACCGAGGAGTCGAACTGGACCTTCGACCCGGTGCGCCGGCAGTTCTTCTGGCACCGGTTCTTCTCCCACCAGCCGGATCTGAACTTCGAGAACCCGAAGGTCATCGAGGCGTTGTATGACGTGGTCCGGTTCTGGCTGGACATGGGCGTGGACGGCTTCCGTGCCGACGCCATCCCGTACCTGTACGAGGAGGAGGGCACCAACTGTGAGAACGACCCTCGCACGCACACCTTCCTCAAGGAGCTGCGCGCCATGGTGGATGCGGAGTACCCGGGGCGGGTCATCATCGCCGAGGCCAACCAGCCCCCGGCGGAGGTGGTGGACTACTTCGGCACCGAGGAGGAGCCGGAGTGCCACATGTGCTTCCACTTCCCGATCATGCCCAAGATCTTCTACGCTCTGCGTGACCACCGGGCCACCGCCATTCTCGAAGCCCTCGAGGACACCCCGCAGATCCCGGCCGGCTCCCAGTGGGGCACGTTCCTGCGCAACCATGACGAGCTGACGCTGGAGATGGTCACGCCGGAGGAGCGTCAGGCCATGCTGGGCTGGTACGCGCCGGACTCGCGCATGCGCGCCAACGTGGGCATCCGCCGTCGTCTGGCCTCACTGCTGGACAACTCGCGCTCGGAGCTGGAGCTGATCCACGCACTGCTGTTGGCCCTGCCGGGGTCGCCGTTCCTGTACTACGGGGATGAGCTGGGCATGGGGGACAACATCTGGCTGCCGGACCGTGACGCCTCGCGCACGCCCATGCAGTGGAACCCGGACCGCAACGCCGGCTTCTCCGAGGCCGATCCGGGCAAGCTCTACCTGCCGGTGATCCAGTCGCTGGTCTTCCACTACAACCACGTCAACGTGGAGGCCGCCCTGGCCTCGAACGGCTCGCTGCTGCACTGGGTCCGCGAGACCCTGGCGGTGCGCAAGCGGCACCCGGTCTTCGGTCTGGGCGACTTCTCCGTGGTGGACGCCGAGGCCGAGCAGGTCCTGGCGTTCGTGCGCGATCTGCCCCCCTCGGAGGACGAGGACCTGTACCCGGAGACGGTGCTGTGCATCTTCAACCTCTCTCCGGACCCCGTCGCCACCTGGCTGACCGTGCCCGGTTACGAGGGCCGCGGGCTGCGCGACGTCTTCGGCGGACGCGCGTTCCTGGACATCGATCAGGACGGCCGTCTGCCCATCACCCTGCCCGGTCACGGGTTCTACTGGCTGCGGGTGCGCACCGGTCCCGGGCTGGCGAACCCGGCGGTCGCCGAGCAGCATCCGGGCCTGGCGGACCGCGCCAATCCCTACACCTCCGCTCTGCCGATCATCACCCCAGATCAGGCTGCACGGAACTGAACACAGAGAGACCACACCCCATGACCACCTCGCGTCCGATCCTCGACCTCCTCCGCCCCTGGCTGGCCACCCAGCGCTGGTTCCCGGGCGGGCCGGACGCCGAGGTGACCCGGGTCGGCGGTCTGCGCCTGACGGACCCGGCGGGCCAGGCAGACCTCCAGCTCCACCTGCTCTCGGTGGCCCACGACGACGGCCCCGTCACCGTGAGCGTTCCAGTCACGGTGCGCTCCGCCCCGCTGGAGGGAGGCGAGTCCGCCCTGATCGGGCAGACCTCCGCAGCGCACGGCGAGACCGGCGAGCTGCATGAGGTCTGGGTCTACGACGGCACGCACGACGCGGCGTTCGTGGCCGCCTGGCTGGAGATGATGCGCCGGGGACTGGCCACGGCCGACGGCCGCTGCCGGGGACGCGCCCACGCTGGGTTCCAGGACTGGTCCCGGTTCGAGCCCGCAGTGATGAAGGCCCGCGTGCTGACCGGAGAGCAGTCCAACACCTCCGTGGTGGTCGAGGGGCCGGACGGGTCGGTGATCGTGAAGTTCTTCCGGGTGATCGCCGCCGGGGAGAACCCGGACGTGCAGATCGGCCTGGCCCTGACCGAGGCCGGCTCCACCGAGGTCCCCGTGACCTACGGCGAGATCACTGCCGGGTGGAGGCGGACCGGCACGGAGGGGGAGGATTGGGACTCCGGTGCGGTCAGTGTGCTGCGCGAGTTCGTGGCCGACTCTCAGGACGCCTGGAGGCTGGCCCTGGACGCCGCCGTCTCGAGGAAGGACTTCACCGGCCAGGCCGCCGGGATCGGGCAGGCCACCGGCCGGATGCACCGGGCACTGGCCGCATCGCTGGGCACCTCCGAGGTCACCGCCGGCGGCGCGGCGGACACCTCTGGACCGCAGGACGGGCCCCAGGTCCTGGCCGACCTGGCCGAGCGGATCCGGTGGGGCTGGCGTCAGGCGAGCACTGCGGTCGGTGAGGACCGCGCGCCTGCCGTGGAGGCCGTCGTCGAGAAGCTGGAGGATCCCTCCGTGGCCGCCGGCCTGCCGCCGCTGCAGCGGATCCACGCGGACTATCACCTCGGGCAGGTGCTGGCCGCCCCGGACCGGGACGGACAGACCCGGTGGACCGTGCTGGACTTCGAGGGCGAACCCCTGCGGGATGCGGCCGAACGCTCCGGCATGGACCTGCCGCTGCGGGATGTGGTCGGCATGCTCCGTTCCTTCGACTATGCCGGCGCCGTCGCCGCCCGAGAGGACGGCGACGGGGATCGCACTGATGCGCGGCGTGAGCTGCAGCGGTGGACGGACGCGGCCCAGCAGGCGTTCCTGGCGGGATACGGCCAGGCTCTGGGCACACCGGTGGACACCGATTCGGTGGTGTTCACCGCGTTGATGCTGGACAAGGCCCTATACGAGGTGGCGTACGAACAGCGGCAGCGACCGGACTGGGTGCAGGTGCCGGCCGCCGCCGTGCGCCGGGCCCTGGACCGCGCTAGCGTGGAACGGACCAGCGCCGCACACCCCGACGCGACTCACCAGGAGGCTCAGATGTCCCAGCAGGATGCCAGCACCGCAGGACCGACCCCCGAGCATGCAGCACAGACTGCGTCTCCGGTCCACGCCGGGGCCACACCCCTGGCGGTCGCCTCCGAGGTCCTCTCGGCCGTGGCACGGGGGGAGTACCACCAGCCCCACGAGGTGCTCGGGGCACACCTGGACGGGTCCGGAACGGTCACCTACCGCGTGCTGCGGCCTTTGGCGGACTCCGTGGCCGTGCGCCTGGACGAGGGCGGCCAGATCGAGCTCACTCACGAGCATGACGGCGTCTGGGTGGGCACATCGGCCGCCGTGCAGGAGGGGCACGTCCCGGGCTACCGGATCCTGGTCGCCTATGACGGGGCGGAACCGGAGCTGCAGGACGATGCCTACCGGTACCTGCCCACCCTCGGTGAGCTCGACCAGCACCTGATTCGTGAGGGGCGTCACGAGACCCTGTGGACGGTGCTCGGTGCCCGGGTCCACCGGTACTCGACTCCTCAGGGCGAGGTCGTCGGCACCGCATTCGCGGTCTGGGCGCCCAACGCGCAGAACGTGCGGGTCAAGGGTGACTTCAACGGCTGGAACGGCCGGCAGCATGCCATGCGCTCGCTGGGCGACTCCGGCATCTGGGAGGTGTTCATCCCTGGGGTGCAGGCCGGAGCGGTCTACAAGTACGAGATCCGCGGTGCGGACGGGGTCTGGCGGGACAAGTCCGACCCCATGGCTCGGTGGACCGAGGTCTCGCCGGCCACCGGCTCGCGAGTGGAGGAGTCCAGGTACTCGTTCGGGGACCAGGACTGGATGGAACGTCGGGCCCAGACCGATCCGCACCAGCAGGCCATGAGCGTGTACGAGGTGCACGCCGGCTCATGGCGCCCGGGACTGGACTACCGCGAGATGGCTGAGCAGCTGGTGGAGTACGTCTCCTGGCAGGGATTCACCCACGTGGAGTTCATGCCGGTGGCCGAGCACCCCTTCGGTGGATCGTGGGGCTACCAGGTCACCGGGTACTACGCCCCGACCTCGCGTTTCGGAACCCCTGATGACTTCAAGTACCTGGTCGATCGTCTCCACCAGGCAGGGATCGGTGTCCTGCTGGACTGGGTCCCGGCGCACTTCCCCAAGGACGAATGGGCTCTGGCCCGGTTCGACGGCGGTCCTCTCTACGAGTACGCGGACCCGCGGAAGGGCGAACACCCGGACTGGGGAACCCTGGTCTTCGACTTCGGACGGACCGAGGTGCGCAACTTCCTGGTCGCCAACGCGCTGTACTGGCTCGAGGAGTTCCACATCGACGGGCTGCGGGTGGACGCGGTGGCCTCGATGCTCTACCTGGACTACTCGCGGGAGGACGGGCAGTGGGTGCCGAACATCCATGGCGGCAACCACAACCTGGAGGCGATCAGCTTCCTGCAGGAGGCCACGGCCACGGCCTACAAGCGCAATCCGGGCACAATGATGATCGCCGAGGAGTCCACCGCCTTCAACGGCGTCACCGCACCGACGAGCACGGGAGGCCTCGGGTTCGGCGAGAAGTGGAACATGGGCTGGATGCACGATTCGCTCACGTACATGTCCGAGGATCCGGTGAATCGGCGGTGGCATCACCACCAGATGACCTTCTCCCTGGTCTACGCCTGGAGTGAGAACTACGTGCTCCCGCTGTCCCACGATGAGGTCGTGCACGGCAAGGGCTCGCTGCTGCGCAAGATGCCGGGCGACCGTTGGCAGCAGCTGGCCTCCCTGCGTGCCTACTACGGGTTCATGTGGGCGCACCCGGGGAAGCAGCTGCTGTTCATGGGCTCGGAGTTCGGCCAGGAGGCCGAGTGGAACGAGGCCCATGGTCTGGACTGGTGGCTGACGGACATCCCGCAGCACAAGGGGTTGATGAAGACCGTCCGTGATCTGAACTTGGTCTACCGCAATGCCCCCGAGCTGTGGAGCCAGGACCATGATCCGGCAGGGTTCCAGTGGATCGACCAGAACGACGCTGACCGCAATCTCTTCTCGTTCATCCGCTGGTCGGTGGACGGCGAACCGCTGGTCTGCGTCTCGAACTTCTCTGGATCGCCTCACCACGGGGTTCGGCTGGGACTGCCGCGCGAGGGCGCCTGGACCGAAGTGGTGAACACGGACGCCGAGGCGTATGGCGGATCCGGAGTCAGCAACGGACCGGAGATCTTGGCCGAGCCGACCCCGTGGCACGGACAGCCGGCGTCGGCAGAGATCAGCGTACCGCCTCTGGCCACGGTCTACTTCCGACCGCAGGCCTGACCGGGACCCCATCAGAGTGGCGACCATCACAGAAACGATGTCGACGACGACGCGGTGATTCAGGGGCCGATGGAGCCATGCAGCCCCGGAATCACGCGGATCTGACGACGGAGAGCCCCCGATTTGGCACGGACCGAAATCCGGGTGTACTGTCTTCTCTTGTGCCGCGGGGCCGGGAAGCGAAAGCCACCGAAACCCGCACGGGCCAGGTTCACAGTAACGCTGAGGATCTGATAGCCTGAATGGCCGCAGGTGATGGAAACATCACCGCCCCTGACGAAGATCCACCGAGGATCGCCACGGCGAAACTCACGGCGAGTCGGATTTGACACCGACTAGCCAGATGATCTAAGTTAGAAAAGTTGCTCCGGAAGGAAGCGCAGTCGAGATCGACAGCGTGAATGGCCGGAAGCGCCTGTTGTTTGAGAACTCAATAGTGTGCCAAGTTTGTTGATGCCAAGTATTTGGTTATTTGGTTGCCATCACTTCATTGCACCCCCGTGTGGTGGGTGGTGGTTGCCGGGATGAGCTTGGGGGTTGTTGCTGCTGGTTTTCCGCTGGTGGTGATGGTTCTCGAGTGCTTTTTGTTTTTTACGGAGAGTTTGATCCTGGCTCAGGATGAACGCTGGCGGCGTGCTTAACACATGCAAGTCGAACGATGAAGCCCAGCTTGCTGGGTGGATTAGTGGCGAACGGGTGAGTAACACGTGAGTAACCTGCCCTTGACTCTGGGATAAGCCTGGGAAACTGGGTCTAATACTG